>JAWLHA010000001.1:0-139234 GCA_041690535.1 Gammaproteobacteria bacterium
GTTTAGGTTGTTTGCTCATCTGATTCTTCTCTGTTGACCGGGCGTTATGCCGGGGTTCGAGGAGGCATACCAGACGGGGTGAAAGAGAAAGCCCCTCCGAAGAGGGGCTGGGAACGTGGCGGGGTTAAGCGCCTCTGGAGCTTCTGCCTTTCCCCCGGCCCCGAGGGCGCGCTGTGCCGCTGCGGCCCGAGAACGAGTGAAAGCCGGCCCAGGCCATACGGGCGGCCTGCGCCTTCTCCTGTGGACTGGGGCCGCCAAAACAGTGGCGGGAAAGACCGTCATAATAGTCATAGCGCTCATAGCGCCGGCCCAACGGATAGACATATCGAGTGAACATCGTGCAGCTCTCCTTCATACGACGAAACGTCGTGGTTCAGGGAGACATACGAGGCCCAGTGCAAGTCAGGCGGTGTGGCGGAAGCATTCGCTCGACGCGAGAAGGACGACAGGCGGGCGAAAGAAGGCCCCACGAGGGGTGGGGCCGTGAAGGAGGTAATGTTCGGCTGCCTGACGAGAGACGGGCCGCTCGGTAAGACAGCAAGGGGCGAAGTAGAGCAGGTGGCCATCGGAGGGGATGCTTGCGAGCGCCTCGCGGATGTTCGCCGGCTTCACAATGCCTCCGGCCCAAAGGCCATTGTCCCGCTGCCAGACTGCCCAGTGCAGCCCAAGCGCCGCTTTCTCTTTCGCAAGCGCCATCGCCTCGCGGCGACTTGGCCGGACCTCGATGCAAACCAGTGTCATGACAGTTCTCCTCGTTGCTGGAAAAGACTCCAGGGTTCACAAGGACATACCATCAACAGTGAAACCGCCGCGAACGGGGTTGTTCGCGTAACGTTCGCAGCACTAGGCCGCCTGCTTCTCCGTATGCCGCCAATCGCCACCGATAAAGGCCGCCACGGTCGGGCCAACCGGATGGTCGCGAAGGAAGGCAGGGGTAACCGCCAAGTGCTTTTGGCCATTGATCATGACGGGGCGAAGTTCCTGAGAATAAACCAGACGGCCGCGCTCGAAGCTGGCGGCCAGAGAGCAAAGGCGTTCGACCCAGTCGGAGGGCCGCCGACCGGCGGCGGGAACATAGAGAAAATCGTGCATAAGGTTGCTCAAGTAGAAAGCCCCTCCGAAGAGGGGCTTGAATGGTTTACGAAGCAGCGGCCTGAGGGGACGGAAGAGCTGTCAGACGAGCCTTGTACGCCATCTTGAGGTAAGTGTGCTCCACCTCTTTGAAGCCGGGCTCACCGTTCGGTCCCTTCCTTTCAGCCTGGTCCTTGATCCAGTCACCCACCTTTTGCAGCGCAGCGATGTCCTTCGCGTTGTTAATGCGAGTGACGATCTTCTGGATGAACGGAGTCGGCTGATACTCGCCATCCCCGCCACCCGAAGCCGCTGTGGCCCCGGAGGAGCCTGCCGGACTGGACGCTTGTGTCGGTTGGTTGGCCGGTTTCCCGGAACCGCCCGAGCGAGCGCCACTGCCATTTTGGCCACCACGACCGCGACCACCCTGACCACGGGCGTCGCTCGGTTGCCCCATTTCAGCGGCATTGCCATCGTCATCTTCGTCACCCACAACCCCCAGAAGCGCCTGGAGGCTGTAGCGGCGCAGGTAGGTGATGCTACTGCCCTGGGCCTGCTCCCCAGCCCTGGAAGGGCTCATGGGGTAGTGACTGCTGATGTAGCCGCCGCTTTCGGCATGGAAAACAAAGGTGTCGAGGTGCATGACGCCCTGCTCATCCGGGTTGATTGGCTGGGTGTAGCCAATTCCATGCCCTGCGGTGACCGACTTGATGGCGTCGATGACAGCCGACAGGTCGGCGTACTTGTTGCCGTGGTGGGGGTTCACCCGGTTCTTGACCGGCTGAACGATCTCCGCCTGGACAGCCACCAGCGCCGCCATGAGCCCTGGGGTCATGTTCATGCCCCCCGGTTGCATCGTCCGCTCAGGCACCTTCACAGCCTTGGTTTCGGGCAGACCACCTTCGCACTGTTTGTCACACATTGGGTTTCTCCATGGAGTTCCGGCGAACTTGCCGGGGTTCTCCTGCACATACCGGATGGAGTGAAAGGGGAAGCGGCAAAAAAGAGCCCGGCAGGTGCCGGGCAAGCCATCATGAGCCCTGATAGCGGGACATACCGGGAGGAGTGAACCCCTTTTCAAAAAAAAAGCCCCGGTGAAGAGCCGGGGCAAAAACTGACTTCATAACCGAAGCCAGGTCAGGATGAAGTCGTTACTTGGCTTTACCTGCCATCAATGCAAAATCGTGAGGACTGGGCAGACCTTTGACCAGGGTCGGTTTGCCGTCGCGCTCGTACATGATGGCCGGCGTGCCGGTGATGCCCAACTGCCGCATGATGGCCCCGTTGGCGGTCACCCGAGCCGAGTCCTTTTCGGTGAAGGAGGGCAGATCCGGCGCGCTCTTGGTCTTGCGGGCCTGATGAATGGCGGCCAGCGTCTTGGCCGGTTCCTTGCTGGCCAGCATGGCAGCGGCTTGGTCTTTCGACTCGGCGGCAAGGAACGCCACCGGTACCCAGCGGATGCGGAGGTTCGCCAATTCCGGTCGGGTCATGTCATAGAGCTTGGCGCAGTACCCGCAGTTCGGTTCGTAGAAGGCATAGATCACCTGCTTGCCAGTCCCCTCCTCGAACCACGCCGCATCCTTCTCCAGGGTGGTGAGGGCATCTTTGTAAGCCGAGGACTGGGCGTGCTCCTCCATATACTTTTCGGTGAGGTTTCGGCCGCTACTGTCCACAAGCACCCCGAAGAAGGCATGTTCGCCGGCCTGGTCCGTGTAGAACAGCGATGGCAGCCCATTGACGCTCACGGCCCACCCTGTGAGCCCCATGGGCGCCGCAAAGGTCTTGATGATCTCCACCTGTTTGGAGTCCGCGAGCTTGCTCACGACGGGGGGCAGCGCTTCGGCGGCTGCGGCGGTCAGCTCGGTGGCGAGCAGGGCGGTTGCAAGGATCAGTCGTTTCACTCTATCACTCCTGTTTGTCTTGGTGTCAATATACAGTCAAACAAAATGCAGTTCAATCGGTAAAGAGTGGCTCTGCGACGCCTTGCAACGCCTCGACCGGGAACAGCCCCAGGTATCGAGAGTCCCATCCCTTCTCGTAGTCGGTTCCTAGATAGACATAGCCCTCGGGCACCTGCGCGGGCAGCTCCAAAGAGGGGAAGTGCATTCCTTTATACCCATCGGGGAGGCGTTTCCCAATGGGGGTGCAGGCCCCCTCGATACAGCGCAGCACGAGATTACCATCCACCCTGAGATCATCGCCCGCCACGGCCATAATATGCTTGAGCAGCAGTAGGCCGTCAGGAATCGGGACGCTCTGGGAGCGCGCCCACGCGGGCTCCTGATACTTGGCCGTGGTGAGATCACCGAGCTTCGGGGATTGGTCCTTGTGTAGGAGATACCACCCGGTGGGGACCGACGGGGTGCCGTTGTAGAGAATGCGCCAGGGCAGGGCCAGGTAGGTGGCGACGAGGAGCACGAGACCCGCGAGGAAGTAGGACGGGATAGTGCGTGTGCGAAAGGTGTTACCGTTGGGGTTGGGCATCAGTTCTCTCCATGGGAACGGCGCGTATCGGCCGGGGCTCGGAGAGACCTACCGGGGGGAGTGAAAAGGCAAAAAAAGCCCCGCCTGAGCGGGGCTCCTTGAAAGAAGGGTAACGGCTTAGGGCAATGCCTCTTCGGTGGCCTTCGCCCGAGCGTCCTTCAGCCACTCTTTGTGCTCTTTGCGCTGGTTCCGGGTTTCCTCCTGAAGCTTTTTGTAGAACTCGGAGGTGCTGAATGCCGTGTCGCCGAGGACACCATCTGCCGGGGGCGTGATGGTCGGTACGTCAGTCGGAAGCCCCAGCTCCGTCAGCACCTCGTCGGTGATGTCCGGAACGCTGGCGGGCAGGGCGAGCGCCTGCTTGACAACCACGGCACGTCCTGCGGCGTGCTTCTGAACCACCACCGCTGCTTCCTTGCTCACCTTCGCCAAGAGGACGGACGCATCGTTGGCCGCCGGGGTGTTCGGAGCGCCAATGATGCGTGAAGCCACCGCACGCTGGGCGTTCAAGAGTTTCACGGTGTCAAAGGCGACCATGCCGGTGGCGTCACCGTTCCCGGTCATTTGGTTGAAAGCGCCCGTCGAACCGATCAACGCGCCGCCCAAAAGAGCAATCAAGCTGATCAGCACGAGCGGCAGAAAGCTCGGTTTGCGTGAGACAGCCACTACCTTGGCGGCAGCGGTTGCGACAGTAGATTGTCCCGACTGGGGCTCGGGTGTATTGCTCATGCACATCTCCTTTCGTCGGTAAGGGAGCACGGCTCGCACCGCGCCTATTGGGGGTCAAAGTGATTTGTTGAACTCTGTGGTGTACTTCTTCAACAGCGTCTCCGCCGTGCGGCGAATCGTCTCCGCCTCGTCAACGATGGCGACACGAATCCCATCAAGTGAACCTTTTGGCTTCGACCATGACAAATTGAATGCGTTAGGAAAAGACAGAGGGAGAGATAGGAAGGCCCCTCCGAAGAGGGGCCGGAATAACCACTCCTAAAACGGGATCTCGTCATCCCACTGATCGTCCGGGCTGGCGGAGCCGCTGTAGTGCTGACCACCGGCATCGCCGTTGCCGCCACCATTGCCGCCACCGTGACCACCGTTACCACCGTTGCCACCTTCCGCGTTGCGCGGGGAGGAGAAATCGAACTCTTCGACGACGACTTCGGTGGTGTAGCGCTCGACGCTATCCTTTTCCCACTTGCGGGTCTGGAGGCGACCGACGATGGCCATCTTGCTGCCCTTCTTGGCGTACTCGCCGATGATTTCGGCAGCCTTACCGAAGGCCACCAGGCGGTGCCATTCGGTTTTCTCCTTCTCGCCGCTCCCGTAGGAGGTGGCGATGGAGAAGTTGGCGATGGCCATGGGCTTCTCACCGTTGGTGTAGCGCACTTCCGGATCGTTACCCAGGTTGCCGGACAGGTGGACCTTGTTGATACCTTTTGCCATTGGAGTGTTCTCCGATTGTGATCCAGTGAAATTACTGGGGTTCACTACCCACATACCGGGGAGAGTGAAAGGTGAAACAGGGTTTTCGAAAAGTTTTTCAGTCGCCGTAGAGCGCCTGTCGCGCCTCCTCTACTGCGTCCGCCGCATCGGCGGCAATACTGTCAAGAGATACATCGTCATAACCCGCGCAGCATAAGAGGGCCTCACCTCGCACGCCCCCGAGGCGAGCCGCTTTCGCGTGGAGCGCGGTGGCGAACCGAAACTCCCATTGCTCGTAGATCATCGAGGGCGGAACGGAGGTCTCCACTTCGCGTACCAAATCGTCCATGGTCCGCTCAGAATCGAGGCCGACCATGACCGCAGAAGCGCGCTCCATCACCTCTTCGGGCCGGAAATGCCGCGCAAAACAGAAGACCGCCAGCCGGGCGAAATACTCAGCGGAAGATGTCGAGCCCATCGGGGATCATGTCCTCGTCTGCGTCGATTTCCTCGACGATGATTTCCTCTTCCACAACTTCCACAGAAGTCGATTGCGGCTCATCCATGGCGGCAGGCAGGTCGTCGGGCGCAGTCTCCGCCTCTGCCTCGGGCACCGTTTCGGTATGTTCCAGTTCTGCCTCTTGTTCGAGGTGAGGCGCGTCGGAGACGCCCTCGTTAGCGTCAGGGTGGGCCGTTGGTTGCTCTTCGCTTTCCAGTTCGCTCTTCTGCTCCTCTGAGCCGCCGAGACGGCCCAGCAGGGCGTCGATACTGTTCTCCTCCACCGCAACCACCTGCTCGGCTGCCTCAGGCGGTTCGGCGGGCTCAGCAATGGCACTGGCAGGTTCGGGTTCGTCCATCGCTGCGAGCATGGCCGGGGACAAGGCCAGCCCAGGGGGGACGGTGTGCTCGGCGGACGGAGTCGCCTTGTTGCCTTTGCGCTTTCCCTTTTCCTTGCCCTTGTCGGGGCGCGACTGCTCTTTGGGGGCGCTCTCTTCGCTGGCAGGCGCCTCAGGGACAACCGTTCCGTCTGCGGTCGTGGTGGAGGTCTTCACCACCGCTTTCATGAAGTGGGGGTTGAGGACTTCGAGGGTATAGCGGGTCTCCCGTGGGAGGATCTGCCGGTGTTCTGGAGGGATGTCCACGGCGAAGACAGCCTTGAAGGTCTTCTTGCCCGAGCGGATATCCCACAGAGCGTTGCTGGGCTTGAGCGTCCAGTGGCGGATCTCACCCTGTTCGGACGGCGCGGATTCGGCTTCCAGCATCAGCCAGCGGCGTTGTTGCAGGACGGCCAGCAGGTTCTCAGTGAACGGGTGCAGCCGGCCGGAGGCCCGATGCTCTCCCCCAAGCGCTGCGGCCACGTCCGGGTGCAAGCGCTTGATGGCCAGCTCGCGGAAGACCTGTTCGATGACCCAGATCCGGTTACCGACGCGCCAGCCCACCGCCGCGATCCCTGGGGCGAGCTGGGGAACCTGAAAGGGGGCGACGGGGATGGTGTCCATGAAGGCGCGCAACACCATTTCGGGAAGCGGGAGGTCGGCCAGGACCTCTTTCTTCTCGTCCTGGGTAGCCAGCCCATCGATCTCACGTAACTGCCCGATGAGGAGATTGACCCGCTTGAGGTCTTCGGCACTGAGGTCCGGGTAAGAACTGGGTACATCGCCCATGGCGTGCTCGTAGCGCACGGCAAGGAGCAAGACGTGGCGGTCCGGCAGTGGCATATCCCACCACTCGGACAGGTTGGCGAGGATGCGTCCACTCTCACGGTCGTGGTGGCGCACTGCCACATGGTTGCCGCCGATCACCTGGTAGGCGGTGAGTTTGCCGATGTCGTGAGCGATGGCGGCGAGCGGCAGGAGCGGGTCGGCCCCCTCCAGATTGAGCGCCCGCGTCAGGACATTGATGGTGTGATCGTACAGGTCAACACCGTGGCCATCACCGGCAAAGGCCCCTCGATTGGCGGCCAGGATGCCGAGCAAGACATCCGCGAGCCGTTGCTGGGTGCCGCCGAGTTTGGTACCGGGCAGCTTGCACTGAACAGCCTTGGCGGGCAGGACGGCGGGGCGTGCCATTCGGTCCAGGGTGATACCGACCCCCCGATAGGTATCCTTGGCCGGCGCGCCGCGCCGTTTCCAAAGCTGGCGCAGGAACAGCACAAGGAGTCCGATGAGCGCGATCCCGGCCACGACACCAACACCCCACGCCAGGAGCGCACGGGCGCCCCAGACGGTCAGGATTTCGGTCTGCACCGACAAGGTGTTCAGTACGTCGATCTCTAGCACTACCCCGTGCTTGGCCAACCAGCGAGAGAGCATTTCAGGTGGCAAGAAGAACCAGGCAGAAAGGGCCAACGCCCCGTAGAACGAGACCAGGGTGATGATGGACGGCAAAAGCGTAGAGCGGGGAGCGGCGCGCATTGGGATTCCTGTAATCGGTCCTCAGGACTACCTACCGGGGCGGGTGAAAGGGGGGAGGAAGCTCAAGGAGCCGTTTAATGCGGTTCTCGATGGTAGGATGGGTCGAGAATAACGCGAACCGACTGGTGGATGAGAATCGGCTGAGCAATGCGACACCAGCGGAAGGTGAGACCAATTGAGCGGCAAAGGCATCAGCTCGGTACTCACTGGCGCGGGAGAAGGCCCGGAAGATAGGGAACAACATCCCCGAGGCAAACTGAAATGCGTAGGTAGATGCCCAATGCCAAGCACGAAGCAGGGTGACGAAACCGCGGAAGACCCCCGGCAAACCCGCGAGCACTGTGTGAACAGCCGAGAACAGCATATCCCCCAAGCGCAACACCCCCAGCATCCCCCCTTGGAGGGTCAGGACACCATGGTCCCGGTGAATGAGATGCGCCAACTCATGGGCCAGGAGGAAAGCCAGCTCGTTAGGCGGCAAGCGAAGCGCCGGGGCGGAGACAAACACCCCATTTGCGCCACCGACGTGGGCCGCTGCCGCGTTCACCCCTTCGCCCGGATAGACAAACAGCCGGGGGCGCTCGGCCTCGGCCGCGTGACACAGGGCATCGAGGCGGTCCGCCACAGAGTGTCCCAGACTCACTGGTTGGGCACCGGGGAAGATGCGGCGGGCCACCAGCGAGGGCGGTACCAGGTGGCTCAAGAGGCGCAACAGGGAGAGACTGGCGACCCCGACGCTGATAGCGATAACCAGCGCCGAGGCCATGGTGTGGCCCGCCATGACCAGCCCGGCCCATACAAGAATGCCGCCTGTAGCGCTCCACCCAATCATGAACAGGGCGAAGACCAGGGCCAGTTGCAGCATCAGGCAGCGGCCTTGGCCCGCTGATAGTCCTCCTCGGCGAGTTTGTGAACAATCTCCGCATCGTCCAACCCCTGCTTGGCAAGCGCCTCCATGCGGGCCAGATCGGAGGGGTTAGTGGTATAGGTGTAATAGCTCTCGCGGTCGACCGGGAAGCGGAACAGCCCGGCGCCTGCATCGTTCAACACCATCAGTTCCGAGTAGAACGGCGTGGCGGTAACCGTCGAGAGCATCCCCAGCATCCATTCATCGGTGCCGATGATGCCGCTTTCACGGGCATAAGCCACTGAGGAAGACGCCTGCTTGAGCAGGAACTTCCATGGGGCGTTCGCAAACGCCGCCTTGGCGGCTGGGCTAATCTCCGCGTCAGCGAGGGACTGGGTGATGATCCCTGCCGCCCCGCCGTACTTGCGGATACGCCGATAGGCGGTTTCGATCATCTTGCCGCCGCGAACATCGCCGAGCAGGTCCCATGCCTCGTCCACGATCATCGTCTTGCGAATGGAGCGGGGCATCAGGTAGAGGTCGCGGGCAACGGCAGAGATCGACAGGAGCAGGACGACGCTGCGCAGCTCGCGGTCCTGGTTCAGCTCCTCCATCTCCAGCACGACGAAGCGGTTGTTGAAGTGCAACTCGGCCGGGCCGTTGAACCAGGCCGCATAGCGGCCCACGGCAAAGGGCTTGAGGTGCAGCGCCAAATCATCGGCGCGGGGCTCGTTGTACGCGAGCAGGGTATCGTAGATGTCCTTCGTGCCCATCTTGTCGTAGACCCGCTTATGGGTTTCCATCAGCGCATCCTCGATCAACTGGTACTGGTAGTTGGGCACATCGCCGAGGGGATAGGCCATCTGCGCCAGCACCTCCTTGAGCAGTCCAATCATTTCATTGAACTCGCCCTTGTCCTGACGCTCTCCCTCTTCGGTGTCATCAAAACCCTCGGGGTGGTACTGCTTGTTCGTGAGCCCCCAGAAGGGGTTAATCGACATCGGATTGTTTGGATCGAATTCGATGTACTGCCCGCCAAGGCGCTGACAGAGCTTGTAGTAGGAGCGCCCCACATCGAACAGGCGCACGATCCCGGAACGCGAGAGCAGATCGAGCACGAGTTCGTTGGTGAAGAAGCTCTTACCGGCCCCGGAGGTGGCCACCACCGCGAAGTTGTAGGAGGTGGAGGAGTTGAAGATGTCGATGAGCGCGAACTGACCCCGGCGCGAGACCAGGGGGAGCCCGGCCCGGTGGACCTGGCCGCTTTTCGAATCACGCCAGGGCGCGTTGCCCTTCCAGTCGCCCTGCACGATAGCCGCTGTCGCGCCGTTGAGACTGGAGACCATGTGGCCACGTTGCAGGCCCGTGGTAGGACCATCGAGCGCCCGGTCGTAGACGAAGGGCATCGTCGCAAGGTAGACGGGCAGGGAGATGTAACGCTCGCGGGACGCTTTGTAGCCGATTTTGCTCCACAGCGAGGCGACATAATCGGCATCGCGGCGCGCACGCTCGGGTTCGCAGAACAGAGTGATCCCGGTCATCATGCGGACCACCGAATGGTTCTGGCCGGTCTCCTGAACGAGCTTCTGGGTGTCGTTTCGCCGCTGGAAAAGATGGGGGACCATCTGCCGGTACCACTCCGAATCGGAGAGGCACTGTTTGGAGATCCAGCCAAGGCGCATTTGCGCCGCATCACGGGCCTTGGTCTTGTCCGGCCGGTAGACGATGGTGTAGAGCCAGTAGGGCGGGGCCACGCGGTCCTCACCGCTCATCATATCGCCGATGAGGGCGTGATTCTGGAACAGGCGCAACTCCTCCGGGTAGCTGTCCACCGTCAGTGGCACCGCCACCACGCTGTTGTCCTCGCCATCGGCGAAGCGAATCCCCCCGTTCCCGAGGACACGAACTCGGGTTTCTTTGAGGGCCAGATTGCGCGGCCATCCTTCCTCTGGCAGGTCAGGGTGGCTAAACCGGTTGGCATCGGCTTGGGGGTTGCACAGGCGCGCCATGAGCCGGTCAAAGTCGGTGCGACCCATGACGCGGGGGGCAAGCTCGGCGGCATCGAAGTTGCCGAGCACGGAGTTGCGAAACTCCTGCACTTCTTCGAGCCAGTCCTCGACATCGCGCTTGTCCTTGATGTCCCCTTGATAGGTGCAGGTGACAAACAGGTAGTAGTCTACATCGCGCAGAAAGAGGCGTTGCTGCTGGGAGATGCTCTCCGTCGTTCGGGACTGGAGCCAGCGGGCACGGGCCTCGGCAAGCTCCTGGAGGAGCGGGTCATCGTTGTGCTCCTGCCGCCCGACCCGAAAACTATCGAGCCGCTCCCCAACCCCCGTGCTCGACAAAGAGCCGAACATGATGACACTCTCGGCAGGGGCGTTATTGATGACCGCCTCAATGGCTGCCTCGGAGTCCGATCCGGCCGCGATCAACGGATAGAACTGGAGCGCGAAACCAACCCGAAGATCCTGCCCGGTCGGGTCGTCCATCTCGAACAGCTTGCGGCTTTCATCGTAGTAGCGGTATGGCAGCAAGGCGCCGAACGAGTACCGCTCGACAATGGAGTTGGCCGCTTCGGTGGTCAACGCCTCCTCTATTGGGATCTTGGGCATCAAATTGCGGATCATTTTGCTGATCCGGTTGGCAATGTTCAAACCCATCTCTGGTCAGCTCCTCGATTCGTTTTCAGTCCCGTTACCTACGCGAGGGTGAGTAACCCACCTCGTTCTTGACCCAGGGGCCTTCTGATGCCGTGCCGGTGGGTTGGGCAGTGGTGGGGGCTTGGAGCGGTGTGGTTGAGAAAAGGGGCTGTCTGGGCTGAACGCGACCGCTTGGTTGCTCATCCTTTTTAGGCGCCAGTTTGAAACCAATGTCGTCCGGGTCGAGCGGCTCCAGCAGGCCAGAGGCCGCCCCAGGTGTGCGCAGTTCGCCATAGGCCCACCCGCCCGGACGGAGGGCATAGATGAGTTCTTCCCCGTGCAGCAAGCCATACTCGTCCGTCCAGGGCGCAACCCACACGCGGGCCGGGCGCGGGGGGGCGTAGACGGGGCGGTCCTCGATAGCGTGATGCGTCTTGAAGTAGGCCAGGGCGGTAACAGGCAGTTTCGGCGCAGCGGCGTGTTCGACCATCGCCATGATATCATCGTCCCCCGTTGCCGCCGCCGGGTGCTGCTCAGCCCCGGCGGCCGGATCACCGGTACCGGCAAACACATTTTCCTTATCCCCCGAGTTGGCCTTGGCTGCCAAGTACGCTTGGCGCTGATTGGTGCAGTACCCATCTTCGTTGGTCAGGGGGCATGAATAAGGTGTGGCGCACCCGGAGAGCAGCGTTAGGCCGGTGAAGGCGGCGAGGAGTGTCAGGCTGAAGTAACGTTTCATCTCTCGATTTTTCCTGTCGAATAAGTTGTGAAACAAGACTTGTGTAGGAAGCTTACTTCACGTCCGGAACCTTGATGATGCGGTACTGCCCACTGTACGGTTGCCACTCTAAAGCACTCCCGACCGTGACAGTGATTGAGGCTTTGCGCCCGTTGGGGATCTCGATGACCGGAAAGATGGACTTGGCTTCCTTGATATACATTTCCGCCAGGATCTCCGCCGCCTTGCCTGCCCCGGTATAGAGCCCACTTTGGGTGAGTGTGGTTGGGTCGATCTGGGTCACCATTCCAGACCCGGTCAATGTTTGGGTCTGGCCTGCGGCCGAAAGCAGTTCGGTTGCCCCGGAGGCAAAACCCGCCAGGACCGCTTTGGCCATGATCGCCCCGTTGCGGCGCACCACCTTGCCGCGCAACCCCTGTTTGCCATCGGCATCCGAGACATAGCCCGTGATGGGCGCCTCCAGCATCAGCTTGCGTTTTTTGTCCACGCAGGAGAGGCGGGTCAACTGGATGTTGGCCCGCTCCGAGGACAGATCGCCGTAGGCGGTCCCGCCGACAAAGCAAGTGGCCAACCCGTACTTCGCATCACCCGGTAAGATTGCATCGCTCTGCACGCGCATGAAGATCGGCTGGGGATTGGTGCGGGTATATTCGGAGGCGCCGGCATCCACACCCGACAACAGCACCACGTCCGCGAACGAGCCGGCCGGCAGGAATCCGGCGTACTTGTTCTTCTCGGAGCGTTCCTGATAGGGGATACCGTCCTCGTCGGACTCCGCGCCAATCACCTGATCGCCTTCGAGAATGATGGGCTGGTTCGAGCGCTCCGACAGAGTCTCACCACCGTTTGCAAGGGGTGGCACGCCACCAAGGGTGTTGTAAGTCCCGCGTTGCACAGGGGGCGGAGGCGTTACGGTACCCTTGATGGGCGGTGCCTTGTACTCACCACGCTGAGCCCCAGGTGGCGGAGGCACTGGGGAATTGGCTCTTGCAGATGAGCTGTCCATAGCCGCATCCGCTTCGGGTGGTTGAGACGAACCAGCTTGCTCAGCAAGGCTCCGAGCCTGCTGTTGCTGTTCCATCATCTGGCGCAACTCCGCAATGGCCTTGGCATTGGCCTTGGCAGTAGCCTCGTTGCGTGCCCGCTCAGCCGCCAACTCTTCGCGAGTCTGGTTCAAGTCTCCCTGGAGTCGCAAATTCAACTGCTTGGAAAGGTCAGGGGGAGCCGTGTTTACCATTTTTGGCTCTTCGGGAGCAAAGGTGATGACATCGCCACCGGTAAAGAACATCGCCAACGCGGTGATAACCACCACCCCGCCGCCGACCAGTAATGTGACCTTCTTCTTGCTTTCCCTCTCCAGAATCGTCGGGGACAGGGGTTTATTTTCCTTAGTCATCCGTACGCTCCAGGACCAGCAAGTGCGGTTGGTGGGCCGGGCTCACTACGTCACTTTCAAGAAAGATGGCGACAACCCCTTCTCGGTAAAAGTCACGTTCGCGAATTGGCAGCAGCATCTGGCTCTCCAGACGATAGGCATTCAAGCGGTAGCCCGGCGCAATGTAACTGGCTGTCGGGCGCGCCGAGAGAGAACCGCCCACCGCCATGTGACCGACGTTGGCAGGGTCAAATCCTTCTGGGGTGCTGCCGCCCAATGCGGCGAACAGGGTCTCCACCATCCACCTGTCGTCGGGACGACCGAATACATGGCGGTCGTGGGCGATGGCGTCGGGGGCCTGTTTGTAGCGCCAGGTCTGCGGGGCTAGCCCAGCGACCGCTTTCAGGGTCAAGGGGAATGCCTCCCCAGTGACGAGTTGAACAAACGCTTGTGCGGGACGGCTGCTCTTTTCGAGACGAATGAGCAAGGAGCGTTTCTCGGCCAGCGGCACAATCGGACCGTCTACCGGAGAATCTGGGGTGAAGACGATTTTTGCGTAGGGTACCGGAAAGACGATGCGGTTGTAGCCTTCTGTAGAAAATTCAACTGTCTCCGCCTGCGCGGCTTGAGCAAACAACGCCACCCCTGCAAGCAACAGCAATGTTTTCTTGAGCTTTCGCATCACTTCTGCCCTCCTGGACGCTGAGTACCGGGGGACACATCTTCAATACTTGCTATCATCGGCATGTCGCCGATATACCTGTACTTGATCCGGAACCATTTCGATTCGTTGTTCATTTCTTCTTTTCCTTCCCACAACCTGAAGTTGCCGCGTATTTCGACTTCATTGGCCTTGTCAGCGAAGACGCTTGATACGAAGAAGGCTTGAGATGTCATGGAACTCGCGTGCTGCGTGGCATCCGAGAGCAAAGTGGTACCCCAGGCGGCATACATCTCTGGGGTCATGCGATTCAGCAGGCGGGAGAAGCGGTCAAAAACGGTACCCGGTGTCCACGTCGTCAAAAGGGCGATGTCGCCTTGACCAATCAGCGAGATATACTGTTCGTTTCCGGAGCCATTATTGGTCACGGTCACCGGGCCGTCCGCCTGGTCAAAACCGCATGGGACCAGGCGAACGGGCTGATTCGCCGCGTTCACGCCCATCTGAATCCCGAGGTAGATATTCATTCCCAGCATCACTATGGCAACGGTAAACCACGAACTCAGCTTCTGAGCGAGGTTGGCTGCAAGGCTGGTGTAGGTGGACTGTTTGTTCACTCGATGAACTCCATGCGTAGGGCGGGGGGGAACCAATTCATGGATTTGTCAATCTTCAGCCCGAAGCGCCACATAAGATGCTGGGCCTCGCCACGTTTGGCGCTGTCATTGTGCATGTGTTTCGAAACCGAAAGGATGCCGATTCCGAGCAACAGACCGATGCCAAGACTCCCCATGAGAAGCCCGAAACCAACAAAACAGATAGCGATGATCACCTCCACCACCGTCCAGAAAAACAGCGGTGTAGGGGCGTCAATGTCACGTGGAATATGATAGATGGTACCCATGGCGTGCTAGATCGTTGCTCCAAAAATTAGCAGCACAATGTCCGGGCCCACTGTAATGACAAATGCCACTGCGACGCCTGTGACCGCTGGGAGAGCGGATGTTTTAGCTATGCCCACGATAGCTCCAATGGCTAGTGCGGCAATGGCCAAGCCAACTCCGAAACCGCTACCTAAGAATTTGTCTAGTTGGTAAATGCCAAAAAAGAAGGGGTCGTCCCACCGAACAACTCCAATTTGGCCGCGCATTCTAAAATCCGAGGCTTCGCAAACGCTCGAAAGCACCAAAAGGAGCGGCAATGCAAGGGCACCGCTCCAATGGTGTTCCAGCCACCGTTCTTTTCTCTTCGGCACATTCATTACTTGGGTACATTGCTGTGGCGGTTGTTTAATTCCGCCGGCCGCGACTATCAGCCGGCGGAATATAGCTGTAAACAGCTTTCGGGTTGCGGTTAGATCAGCACCGCACCGCCGGTCACGATCTTGAGGATGATGCCCGGCCCCCAAGCCACCACGGCCGCCACACCCAGACCGACCAGCGCCGGCATGGCGGAGGTCTTGGCCACGCCCATGATCGCACCGACGGCCAGCGCGGCAATGGCCAAGCCCACACCGAGCCCTGAGGAGAGCCAGGTGTTCAACGTGTTATAAAAGGCCCAGAACGTGTCCGTATTTTTGTCGATTGGGGTCGCGTGGGCAAAACCTGCGGCCAGGGTCAAAGCGACGATGAGCGCGATCTTGCCAGCGGTAACCGCATTGGTGCGGGACTGTGCTTCGATTTGCTGCTGCATTACTTACTTCTCCTTTCGGTTGTCACTAGAAGCGATTACATAACTGCTCTTGGCAAACACTTTGTCCGCATAGGCGCGCCCTGCTCTATTCGGTTTGCCCGCGTTGTAGGCAGCCACGGCCTCGTACCAGTTGCCGTACTGCCCGTAGTTCAGCCGAAGAATCCACATTCCAACGGCGTAGTTCGTACACTCGTTGTCCCGCACATCCCTTTGGCTGATACCGAACTGGTCGAGATGAAGGGTGTTCCTCTCCTTATCCCACCAGTAGGTATTGATCTGCATTGGGCCTAAATCGTACGTGCCGTTCTTGTTAGGCCCGACTTCTTCACCAACGCGCCCGTTCTCCACCGACTTGACAGCCTGAATAACGGCGATAGGCACGTCATAGTAGGCGGCGAGTTCAGTCACGCAATCGGGTAGAGCGGGCACTTATCTCTCCTGCTTACAAGGCCGCTCAGGCGGCATTCTCGCGCTTGCGCCCATCGTACAGGACGCTGGCCGGAATGTGGCTTACCGCTTCGATACCGACGCCGACGAGGCGCGGTTCAAGGATCTCCTGAACCATGTCACCGCCCTTCATCCGTCGCAGCATCCCAGTCACAAAGCCGTTGACCACGACCGCATCCCCTTTCTCGAATCCGGCAATTTTGGTCGCCGCCGGCCCTTGCAGCGCAAAGGTAAGGATATTGGTGTGCTCCACTTGGCGTCCTCGGTCGGCCCGGCGCGGTCCGGTACGGACATACAGCATTGGGGGGCGACCCTTTTCCGCAGGCTTTGTGGCCTCGACCAAGCCGATGGCTCCGGCGGTGTTGTAGAGGAGGTTATCGGCCAGATAGGTGTCTTTGGAGCGAAACGCAGGAGCCACTACCAAGTCGGAAATCCGTTGCGCCACCAGCTCGACATGGAGATACGGCTCGCTACCGAGCATCCCGCGCTTGGCGATGCCCCCGATGTTTCCGAAGATTTCAACGGTTTTGCGGGTGCCGTTTTGGGATTCTCGAAGCAGCAGTTCGACCTTCTCGTGCAGGTGATGCGGATAGCGAAGCATCACCTTGTCCACGATCTTCTGCGATTCATCCTTTTCTCCTTCCGATTTCATCGAACGAGCACAGGACGGGTTAATCTTCACCAGCATCACGCCAGAGCGACCGGCCTCCTTCGGCGGTTCGCAATGAAGGACTCTCACTTGGATTTGAAACTGATTCATTGTTTCTCCTCGAATACACGTACTTCGACACGACGGTTTGCCGAACGACCTTGCTCGGTGTCGTTCGTCGCGGCTTGCGGGTACTTACCCATTCCTTTGGCGTGAATAACGGCCTTGGGGACCAGGGAGCGAAGTGCTTGAGCGGCTGCGGTGGCACGACGCTCGGCTAGCGCCTGGTTATAGGCGTCTGAGCCACGACTGTCGGTGAACCCTGCGATACTGAACAACAGCCGCTCGGCCGGCCCGTGATCTGCCATGACCTGGATGGCCTGCTTTGCGATCTCGTTCAGGTGGGCATCGGTCGGCTGGTGGGCGTTGGTCTCGTATTGAAGGGTGAAGGCGCCGACCTTGGCCATGCCAGACTCGCAGTCGAGCGAGGCATCACAAACCTCCCGGCTCGTGGCACCGTCATCAAACTGCGCGGCGCCTGTGGATTTTTCCTCCACGGGCTCAGGGGGCAGCTCCATCTGCACGTAACGAATCCCACCTAGCGCGGCGTAGGCGCTAATGCCGTCGGTTTGCCCTAGATACCAATTTGTGCCGGGGGCAACGATGATCCCGTTGGTGATGTAAGGGGCCATACCCACCTGCCGACTGTCTGCAACCGCCACGGGCACCGGAGGGGGCGGCTCTTTGGGAGGAGGCGAGGTGGCGCAACCAGAGAGAGCCGCCAATACCAGGACCGAAGAAATAAGCGTTTGCTTGTTCACTTGTTTGTCTCGCGCAATGTTCGGATTAAGCTCGCACAGCTCTCAGGGGCGCCTGAGTGAACGAGCGTCGGAATACCGGCCTTGACCACCAGGTAGGAAGGAAATGCGGTGACTCCTGCCTGCGCCGCCAACCTGATGGCGCGCTCCAGCGCCTCCGTGCCTTTGCTTCTTGCCAGCAGTGAGAGCTGATCCCAGTACGGATAATCGTTTTGCATCGACATCCAGGAGATTGCCCCTTCCAGACTGGCGGTCGACGGCAACTCGGGCATTCCCTGCGAAGCAAAAAGCAGATGCCGCACTTCACGCTCCAATCTCTCCTCGTACCTGGATGCGTAATAGAGCGATTCGCGTCCGCCGTCACCACCACTGGTTGGAATGGGAGCAAATACAAAACGCCCATTCTCACGTTCGACCATGCTGGCGATAGTCTTATGACATGCCTCTGCTTTTTTGCAGGCGGGGCAGTCGAAGTTGGCAACCTCAACGATGGTCAATGGTTCTGCGCGAAGCGCGCCGGAGAGCACGAGAACGCTGGCCGGGGCAAGCCGAAGAAATGCGCGAGCGACCCGACGAAGCAGGGAAGCGGAAGTCGAACCTTGGTTGCCCCGAGATAACGAACGAGGTTTCAGGCTGTGCGCTGCTCCGCAACGCTGGCTTAGAGAGAAGCTGCCCATGGCTGGGTGTCCGCTCATTGCAAGATCGCCGGAATGGTGGAAGAGGGGGCAACCATTTCAGTGCCATCGACGGGTTTTTGCGCTTGCTGTTGTTTCATTGCTTCTTGTTGAGCCATCCAGTCGAGGTACTCTTGCTCGAAAAAGAGGCGCCAAACGGTGAAGCGACAGGCGTAATCAACTGTCTTGAAACCATCTTCGACGTTTTGCTGGTATTCGGAGAGCGTGAGGGCCGTGAGAGAGGTGGACACATTACCGAACCACAGCGTCGGCGCGCAGGCCCGTTCGATGCGGACTTGGGAATTGTCGGCAATGAAGATCCAACCAACATACAATGCGGTCAGTAACGTGAGGATAGAGAATGTCTTTCCCACTATTGGTGTCCTGCTTCGGTTCTCACGGTCGATATCTGCTCTCAGGGGGACATACCGGGGGGAGTGAAAGGTGAAGCAGGGTTTTTTTGGATTTTGAGTAAATTTTTTTGTCCGGTCAGTTTTGTGTGCAGAGGCAGTACCGAGGGGGGCAGAGAGAGGGGGCAAAGGCCCGACGGCCCGACGGCTTTCCCTCAGTCCGGTATGTATTGATGCAAACTGTGCTAATAAATAGGAGCTGATAAGACTGATGACTGTGCCACCCCATCTTGACCGGGCTTTGCAGCCTATCTATGACCTACATCGCAAGACGATTGACCATTTCGAGGTGTTGGCGCGATTCGCAGCCGCCGACACCCAACAGACCATTCTGAACCTGGAGCAGCGCGGCCTGATTGTGGGGCACGATGTGGCTATGCTCGACTGGGCCATCCACGCGCTGACTCTCGACCCTACGATTTGCCTCAACGTCAATGTCTCGGGGGCCTCCGTCGCCTCACCGGATATTCACCGCCTACTGGAGCGCCGGGATTGCGGTGCGAGGGGGCGGCTGATCTTGGAGGTGACGGAGACTGCGCCGATTGGTGATGAGCGGGCCTATGCCGCGTTTGTGGCGATGGCTCACCGCCAAGGCTACTTCGTGGCACTCGATGACTACGGCGCGAGCGACAGCCACCACACCCTGTCGATGCTGTTGGAGGTGCCGCCGGACTATCTAAAGCTGGATGGTGCGTACTTCCGGGCGGCGTCTCGGGAGTTGAGCCCAGACCTCTTGGCGCTGATGGATATGGCTCGCACGATGGGTGTCCATACCATCGCGGAGAAGATTGAGAGCGCGGGCGACCTGGCCTACGCATGGCGGCTCGGGGTGGATATGGCCCAGGGATACTATTTCGGAGCCCCCCTGTCTGCCGAATCACTGGCCACACCCCGCCTGGCGGCGGGATTAATCACGCCATTGAATCACGGCGAATCAAATAATCACGGGGGGAATAATCACGGGGGGAATCAGATAATCAGCAAGGCGTGATAATCAGCGCCGGGCGGCGCTTAGGCGCCGGGGCCGGCGCAAAACCAATAATCAGCCGCGCTGCGGCGCGGCCCCGCGCCTGAGGACTCGGGGCGGGGCCGACCGGCAGGGGGTTACCAGAACTTCCGCAACCAGTGCTTTTTAATGCCGGTCTTGTGCTCCTCATACCGCTCGTAACCGAAGATCCGCATCAGGGTTTCTTCGACCGCAAAGTGGGTCTTCGTATAGTTGACGAGTTCTGTCAGAACTTCGGCTACTTCTTCGCGCTGGCTGCGGCGAGCCAGCGCATCGTACAGCTTGTTGATGAGATTGATGAGCACCTTGTGCTGCTCATCGATCTCCTGAATCCTCGATAGAGTATTTGTCGTCCCATACCATCATTTCCATTGGCGATCTCCGGTGGGAAATGCGATGAGGTGAGCTTGGCGGCAAGGTCACCTCATCGCTAGGGCTCGGCACTTGAGAGGGCGGGCCTCCGCCCTTGGCACCGAAGGTTTAAGGCCGGGCCGTTACGCCGGTAACGGAGCGGCCTTCAACGGCATGACGACTCGATGAGAGGCGTCATGCCGTTCGCGGACTTTACGCTTCCGGGGCCTCGCCGGTCGCGGCGCTACCGGTCTCGGATGCGTCATTGCCCTCAGCCTCGCCAGCAGGCTCGGAACCGGCACCCTCATCGCTCTGGTCGGCTGCGGCGCTGGCATTGGGGACCTGGTCCGTACCTTCGGGGCTGGCCGGCGCCACGCCCCGCTCGAAACCGCCTTCGCCCTGGGGCTCGGCCTGCGTCTTGCCCTTGGCAGAGAACAGTTGCTCCCACAGCGCGTAAACACGAGACCGGTTCTCGTCGGACAGTTCGCGCATGTCGAACGCGACCTCGGGCATCGAAACAGCGGCGGCCTTGCGGATCGCTTCTGCGAGATCCGCGTCGTTGGCAGCGTAGGTGGTGATCACCCGATCCAGCTCCTCGGCGGTGATATTGGTGCCGAAGTTCTCGATTTTGGACAAGCGGGCGGTGCCCATGCCAAGAGCTTTTGCCATGTCGGCGGCGGCGCTGATGTCGTGGTCGATTCGGAGCTTTCGCAGTTCCTTACCCAGCGGAGATACAGCCATGTTGTCACCTCTTCTTCGGTTGCAGGAAAACCGCCCCAGCGGGGCGGCCTAGTTGATCACAAAACAGGTACGAGCCTTCACGGGGCTATGACGGTGAGTGCGTTCGCGGCGGACTTGGCAGCAGGTCTGGGCGAAACACCGCACGAATCCGGTTGTATTCCAGTTTGGCCGCCTTGCCCCGCGAACAGCCAATGTTCACATCGAGCGGACAGGCGGCGGCGTAATACAGCGCCCCGTCCCCCCTGGCCCGGATCGGGTGCATGGGTTGCCCGCAGGCGACACAGGGCATCTGGAGTGCCAGCGCCTTCTCCCGTAGCTTTTCGGGCATCTTGGTCAATTCGATGCGAATACGGGGCTGGCGGTGACCGCCGTCCTTGTCGTAGACCTCTACCCGGAAATAGCGGTGGAGCTTAGGCCACAGGGGATGGAAAACGATGCTCAAGGTTTTGCCCTCAACTGAACGTGGTCTCCGTTGGCCTGAGTAACGGCAGGCCGGGCCGATGAACACAGGTCGTTTACTGGGATTTCGGAGTGAACCCCACTCTTTGCGCACGTCCGAAACATATCCGCGACCCGCTCTAAGCAGCCGATGCAACTCCAACCTTCAAGCACCTCAGCCAAACGCTCCCAGGAATCGAAACCGGGCTGCTGGGCCATAGCCAATTTGGCATGGCGCCTTGCCGCTGCATTAGCCCCACCCTCGACCGTTTCCCAGAAATAGGCGGCTCGATTTGTGTAACGCCTGGCGACCAAATGCCGTTTGCAAACGACGCAGGGGCGACTGACCTCCAGATAACTGTGTTGCCGAACGATGGGCAAAAGGCTTGCTCCCGCGCTGGGGAGCACGCCACGGTACCGCTCTATCAACACGGAAGTCGTACAACCGAAGACCGGAAAACTGCGCTCCGGGTGTGTCGTAGCCCAGTAGTCTTGGCACAGCCTCCGCACAGGATCGGGGGCGTCCGGAAAGACGAAAACCGTGGTGCGTTTTCTCATTGAACGCGCAGCGCGGCACGGCCCCAGTTATCAGCGAGGTATCTGCCAAAATCGGGGCGACCATACATCCAGCAGGAGAGGCACTGGAGCACCGACTTGAACGGTTCGTAGAACACAGCCATTTGCTTTTCTCGTAATCGAATCGGCCGAGCCGGGCAGAAGAACAAGATCCGACTCTGAACTGCTTGCTTAGGGGAGACACGACATGTCTGCTTGGATGGCATGATGCGAGAGGTCTCTCTATGCAATATACAACAAAACAAGTTTTAGCATATTACACCACGCGGGACCGCCGGGGGTAGCCCCCCGGATGCCTTTTGCGTCCCTCGTCCTTTCACCAACTGGCTCAAGCGAGCCTTACTACCTGTGCGGTGGTCGGTCACGAGGTCATCCTTCTGCCGGTAAGTGCGGATTTTATCTCCCCGCATCCCACTACCGATGAGTTCGCGCCTACGGCGTTTCTGCTCCTCGCGCTCTGCCGTGACGCGGGCTTCCAGCAGTGCGCGGGCCACCCGTCGGTTCTGGTGTTGACTCCGCCCGGCGGCTTTGGCCTCGATACCGCTGGGCCGATGGCGCATCACCACGCATGAGTCGGTGGTGTTGCGGTGCTGGCCCCCCGTTCCGGTGTCCCGCGTCGTGAAGACCTCGATGTCCGAATCCTTGAGGGTGAAGTCGTGGGTCTCAGGAAGGGGGAGGGCAGCGACTGTCACGGTCGAGGTGTGAACGCGCCCCCGGCGCTCGGTCGGCGGTACCCGCTGCCAGCGGTGTCCACCAGACTCGGCCTGAAGCGGCAGGAGGTGCTCGGCTGGCCCTTCGAGCACCAGGGTCAGTTGGTTTCAGGCGCCATCGAGGCGAACATGCTCCGAAACTTCGGCGCACGTTCCGCGAATGTTCGCGTAACGCAGGTAGATCCCGGCCATTTCGCCGACCAGGAGTTTCGCGTCATCACCGCCTTCGGCGGCCCGAATCTCGATCATCAGCTTCATTATCCTTGCTCCGTTGCTGAGGGTTAGGGGTTAGGGGTTAGGGAGTGGATAGGCCGGGGCAGGCGCCCCGACCCGCTAACCGCCGTGCCGGTTGATCTGAATGGGGGCGGCGAGGTTTCCACGGATGCGCTCGACCATGGCGGCGGCGCTCATCCGCCCGAGCGTCGGGGACTGGGGCGGGGCGATCACCAAGCGCAGGGGCGGAAGGTTCCCGTTCACGAGGCGCACGCGCCAGCCGGCGAACTGCTCCGGGTAGCCAAAGAGGGTCAGGTTCGGCGGCTGCGGTGTCTCATTGTTATGGCAACACATGAGCATCTCTCGCTCCCCGGCCGGCGTCTCCACCCGGCAATGCAGCGGCATGATCCAGCCCGGACGGGCCGGACGCTCGTGTTCCGAACAGAGATGCATCCACTTCGCACTGATCCCGAGCACCTCCATGATCTCCATCGCCTCCAGCCCCTCGGCCTTGGTTGCGAAGTTATAGCGGCGCAGGAAGTTGTCGGTCACAGCGTTATACCCGGCCTGTTTCGCGGCAACATGCGCTCGGCCGGGGACATCCGTGATGCCTATCGCGGCGAAGTCAGGCGTAAAGAGGCTGTATGCTTCAACCAGCAATCCCATGACGTGCTCCTTCTTCGTTACTTTCTAGTGCCGGGGGATTGGTTCCTCCAACAGCTCGCCATACCTTAGGCGGCGGCAACGGCCGAACCGCCGTGGCGCTCCAGCTCGTCGCGGATAATTCGCGCCTGTTCCTGCCCGGCGACATCCTCCGGGTCGAGGCGGTCGAGCGCGGCGCCAAGCGCCTCCTGTGCCTTCTCATACATCCCCAAGGTGAGGAGCGTCGCCGCGAAGGCCAACCGGCCGTAGGCGCTCTCTGGGGCAGTGATCATGTGCATCAACATCATTTTGTCTCTCCTGATTTCAGTTCTCCGTTTCTTCTATCGTGCCGTTCGATGGCGCATGGCATCCCCTGCCGGGGATCGCCCCTCGGTCACTGGCTGAACCAAGGGGCTGACCAACCGCAAGAATGGGAGCGGGTTATTTGACGTGGGGTTCGACGAGGCCCTTTCGCCTCGTGCGTTCGTTGGCGCTGTTCGTGCCCTGCGGGCTCTCCGCTCAAGTCCGGGCCAGACACCCTACGGAGAGCATCGGCGAAAACGCCCCCTCTCCTCAGTCCCGGTTTATCGCCGGTTCGGTTGGTTCACTGTGGCATCCCGCAAGCCCGTCCCTCTACATCAGCATCATTTTCGCAAGCAGGTAACCGCCACCAAAAAGCCAAACGGCCAGCAACAGCCCCAGCTTGAACGGTGTCGCCCCGGCTTTCTTTACCTTGGCGACTGTGGTCTCCATGCCAATGGCCGTCATTGCCATCACCAGCAAAAACGTGTCGATATCGGTCAGGACTTGGGTCGCGCCCTGGGGCAGGATGCCGGCCGAATTCACCCCCACCATGGCCAGGAAGCCGAAGGCGTACCACGGGATGGACTTGAGCAGGCCCTTGCTACTTCCCTCTCCCGACGAGTCGGTCCGAGCAGAGTAGGAGACCCACGCCGTGATCACCAGCAGAAGCGGCGCCAGCATCAGTACCCGTGCCATCTTTGCCAACACGGCCGAGGAGGCGGCCTCAGGCGGCAGGAACGAGGCGATGGCAGCCACCTGCGCGACCTCGTGCGTGATGGCCCCCGCATAGATCGCAAAGGCATGGTCGCTGAGCCCCAAGGCGCCATGAGTGTAGACCACCGGCAGCAAGAACATCATGAGCGTCCCAAAAATGACCACGGTCGCAACAGCCACAGCGGCCTTGTAGGGCGAGGAGCCCAGCGCGCCTTCGACCGACAGCACCGCAGAGGCACCACAGACGGAGGCCCCGGAGGAGACCAGCGTCGCGGTATCGCGGTCCATACCGAGTAACCGCCCCAGGACCACCCCCACCACCATGGTCGAGGCCAGCATTGTGGCGGCAAAAGCGATCCCCTCAACGCCCAAGGTCATGATCTCCTGGAGGGACACCCGCAAGCCATAAAGCACAATGGCAATGCGAAGGACCTTCTTGGCCGAAAAGACGATCCCAGGAACCCACTCTTCGGGGATGGAGTTGCGAAGGGTGTTCGAGTAGAAGGCCCCCAGCAGCAACGCAACCACCATCGCGCTCAGCCCAGCATCCTGCACCGGGGGAAGCCCGGCGACAGCTCCTGCTGCCAACGAAAAGATCGCCACGAAGACAACCCCGTTAATCGCACATGGGCGGCAATCCGGCGACCCCATCGTTTTATCCAACATCGCGTTCATTGCAACCCGCACTAAGAACCTCTCGTTTTTCTGGCTTGAGTAAAGGAAAAGTCGTTCTGTAACCAAAGGGGAGCCCTACGACTGACCAGGTCAAGACGCAGACTCCGGAACGTGGTGAAAACTGCGACCTGCATTCGCGCCCTGGAGCGCGTGGCCGCTCAACTACTGCTTAGGAGCACAACTACTGCGGCGCGATACGGATAAAACGAATGAACGCGGGCAAAAAACGAAACGCCTCGACCTCTGCGTCGGTCTGCCCGGTAACGCAAAACGAAGCCCCGGTCCTGACGCGACGAGCGAGCAAGTCATTGATCTCTGGGCAGCATCTCTTGATCAGCGCGGGCTCATCCAGCACCACGAACCCTTTTTGGTCAGGACCGCACGCCCCGGCACGACCGACTCCGGCAGGGCGTGGCTCCACTTGCCGTGCTGCACCTCCTCAAAGTCGTACACCACCAAGGGCGCATCGCCGTAGTGCGTGACGACATGATTGCCCTCGGGATCGAGCGCGATGCAGGTGCCGCCAAGCGCTCGGGCCAAACGCTCGTACGAGTGACCGCAATCGAATATGGTGACCGGCTCACCGAAGCGGAAGCGGTCAAGGATGAGCGTACATGCATGTTAGAGCTTGCCGGTGCCGCAAGGTGCCACAAGCAAAAAACCGTACTGCCGGCCTCCCATCCCCAAAATGGCCGAGACATTCAGATTTATGGCGCTCACCAATCGTGTGGGTGGCCTCGCCCGTTCGCCCCACAAGTCACACAGTCACGTTAGGCGCTCTCTTCGTTGTCGTAGAGCCCATCCCACCCGATGATGGTTGCGTCACAAGATGGGCAGTTCTTCGTCGATTTCTCGAATTTCGCAGTCGCCTTGCGTTCTTTTCCGCAAGCGGAGCACCTCCAGGTGATCCGAAGGTTTGCGTCCTCAATCATTTCCATCCTGCATTCTTCAGCCATTTCAGCTCCTCCAAACGGCGCTCGAAGCGACGCCAACCCTTACACCAGGGCTATCTGCTCGGTGTTCGCGATAGGAGGTAGCATGGGGCGCTCCCGCCTGGTGAACATTCCGTTTTTCCCTTCCAGTCGCCGCTGATACTCAACGCGGGCGGACGTGCCCTGGAGAAGCAGAACATTCGCTTCGTAAAGCCGTTCACCGCCGACGCGGTGGCACATGCTGCACTCCTCGAAAAGCAACTCCAGGCTCAAGACCGAGTTGGAACACTCCATCGGGGCTCCTTAGGGATAAAGCGCCACGATGAACAGGCAAAATAATCCGTAGCCCAAGATGCCGGGGAGATAGCCAAGCAAGGTGTCGAGGAGCACCCCGTCAGCCTCAACCCCACAACGAGCCTCATACCTGGTCGCGTTCACGCCCCAATCTCTTTGATTCGGTTTGGCACTGCCGGGTCCAGCGAAAGCGACACGCACTCGACCCGCTGCTGGCGCTCTGCGGCAATACACCTGGCGACCTCGCCAAGCCGGATCGATAAAGCGCGCATAAACACCTGGTCCTTCGCCAGCTCAAGAATGGTGGAGGCATCAGGGAGCCTTTCGAGGCAGTAGGCCACAAAGGCAAACTCTTCATGGCTCGGACTCGGCTCGTTGCCCACTTCCACCCACCGGCCCATACTAATCAGCTCAAGGAGTTCCTGATCGTCTACCGTTCGAAGAAAGGCAATGGCACGCGAATCCGCGGTGGTTGCAAGAGACGCCCGTAGCTGCCGCTCGACAATCTCGTTCCTCGCGACCGTCAGCCGTTGTTCGAACTGCTTGCGGAAACGGGGATCATCGGGGTACTGAATCCGCCCGGCACCCAACAGCTCCAAGCCGAGCCCCACGCGGTTGGTCTCGAAGGCAGTATCGGCTTGCGCCAGCAATTCTTCGGGCTCATCAATCAGCCCAGGGAACTACTCCATCACCGAGGTCCGCGCATCCATCGGACCTTTTACCTTCAGCTCGTCCTGCATTCCGTCTCTCCGACTCTTAGAAAACAATCTGCAATGAACAAGCGCTCACAGTCTCGCTAGAACCGGCCCTCGGCGCGGTGCGCCCTGGGGCGGCAGGGGGCGTACCGCAACTCGCTTGGCCAGAAACGACGGGGTAGCATCCAGCGCCACCCGGCCCTCACGCTGGAGCATAACCACCGCGTTGATGGCCACGAACGCCGCCACGACCTCGTCGAGCTTGCGCGTCAGTCGCGCCTTGCCCTTGGCCCGAATCGCCTGCTCTCCGGTTTCGGCCGAGTAGGCGAGGAGGGCGGCGTAGCGAAGGTCGTCTGCCGCGTAATTTTCCGGGCGATGACGAGCCACTTCCGCTGCCATAGCGATCTGCTCGTTGAGGGTCTCAGGAAGGGATGAAAGCCACCCATAAACGCCAAAACGGGTACCCCGATCAAGGAATTGGGCCAGCGCCGCTGTGATTGGAAAGTGCGGCGCCCCGCGCTCTTCAAAACACACCTCGCGGCGAAGTCGGGCCGCGCTCATTACCTCAACACTCATGAGTGATCCTTGATCTTTCA
Organism: Gammaproteobacteria bacterium; assembly: GCA_041690535.1. GTDB lineage: Bacteria > Pseudomonadota > Gammaproteobacteria > Thiohalomonadales > Thiohalomonadaceae > JAWLHA01. The sequence goes on from JAWLHA010000001.1 coordinate 27,226, forward strand.
CCTCATCAACCCGCTGATGAGGTGCCGAGTTGGCCTTGCTCTCTTGCCGAGAGATGGGCCGCACGGAAATCGAATCCGACACCCCACAGGGAGGGGCGAAATGATGGGCCGCCGGGGACTCGAACCCCGCCCAACCGGTTATGAGCCGGCCGCTCTCGACCTGGTGAGCTATCGGCCCGAAATACAGTGCGGCACTGACCTGACGAAGCCGCGAGACCATCCCTTCCCGTCGGCCGCCCGAGAGCCGCTTAGAGCAAACTTTTGGCCTGCTACTCCCGCCCGTAGGTCATGTAACAACCTCGGTTGTCGGGTCTACCTCGTCATCGAACCGATCCGCACCGTTGGCTCCGGCTAAAAATCTGGAGATCACTACCGTCGCTAGCGTCTCAATGACCACGCAGGCAAGAAAGAGGACCCCTGGCTCCGACATGTCCATCGCTAATTCCTCGAACTAAGAGGTGATATTTTCTCATGCAACATACCTGTAAACAAGTTTCAGTTATAGCTATCGTTTTCGACCGCTCTCGACGAATGCGCAAAGCTGGGCCTTGGTGGACGCTCCCACCTTGGTTGCCCGCACTTGCCCACCCTCGAACAACATGAGCGTGGGGATGCCGCGCACAGTGCTGGGTGTTCGTCAATGTCTACCTTGACATCACCGGTATACTGCTCGGCGATTTCATCGAGAATAAGGCTTAACATCGCGCAGGGGCCGCACCAGGGCGCCTAGTAGTTCATCAGGACGGGGCCGGCGAGCACGAGCTGGGTAATGCGGTGCAATTCGTCTGACGCCAACTCCCGGAACTCCAGAGCGATACGGCCGTTTGATTTTGGAACCAGCTTGATCGTTTCGGGCAGGGGCACCACCCCGTTCGGCTTCACCAGCAGCTCGTTGGCCTTCGCGTAGGTGCGCCGTCGAGTTCTTCAGCTCACCATCACGCCACTGGGCGATAAAGAATCGAGTGCTGGCATATCGACCCGAACGCGGGGCCTGCCAAACGGGGTGAACCGAACGAGCTGGTCAACGGCCCGACTCTTGCGACCGCGAGGGTTGATCAGCCGGATCTGAAAGGGCACTCCGTCAATGCCATCAATGCGGCCATGCCGCGTATGGACCGAGTAACCGGCTGCTTCGATCACGCGGCAAAGGTCAGCCAGCGTCAAGGTCGGACGCGCCGTTCTCATCGAGGGGAGATGAGGGATAGGAAGGGCTCCAGGCGCATAAGCATCGCTGCGGGTATTCTCCACTCAGGGACTCCGTGCTATGGGTTGGAAATGCGGCTACCCTCGGCCCGGTTTTGGGCGACGAGGCTTGTGCTGGGTGTTGCGGTGGCGCTTCCAACTGCGCTGCGGTCGGTGGCCATGGGGCCAGTCGAAGTCGTTGACATCCTCTCCGGTCTGAAGGCCGGAGATTCCTACGGCGCTCAGGCGCGGCATTGAGCCGCCCCCGAGTCGCTTCGGTGGGTTCCTGCTGCTGGCGGCATTACTGCGCCGCTCACTTCACAGGCTAGCCGGGCGTGCCCCGCCCTTAGCACATTGATCGCGCCGACCAGGTCGGCGTTTTCCTCGAAGCCGCATTCTACACACCCGAACCGGGCTTGGGTCTGCCGGTTGTCCGCCGAGACGTGACCGCAACACGGACACGTCCGGCTTGTGTTCTGCGGTGGCGCGGCGATGAGATGCCCGCCGTTCCACGCCAGCTTGTAGTCCAGTTGGCGGCGAAACTCGAACCAGCCTTGATCGAGGATGGATTTGTTTAGGCCGGACTTGGCCCGAACGTTCCTGCCCGGTTGCTCGGTGGTGCCTGCCGCCGACTTAGACATGTTCCGCACCTGCAAGTCCTCGATACACACCATCGCGTGGTTTTGGCTGATCGTGGTCGTGGCCTTGTGCAGGTAGTCGCGGCGAGCATTACCGATCCGGGAATGGATGCGCTGGACGCGGGCTTTCGCTTTCTTCCAGTTGCTGCTGAACTTCGTCTTGCGGCTCATCGCCCGTTGCGCTTTACGCAGGGCGGTTTCATGCCGCTTGAAGCTGTTGAGGGGCGCGTAGAACGTGCCGTCCGAGAGCGTGGCGAACCGCACCACGCCCATGTCGATGCCGACTGCGCCGCCGTTAGGGACGGGCTGCTCGACTTCTCGCTCGGTCTGGATCGAAACGAACCACCTGCCGCTGGAAAGGCTGACGGTGACGTTTTTCACCGTGCCGAGCGTATCGCGGCTGTTGCGGTAGCGCAGCCAGCCGAGCTTCGGCAGGAACAAGCGGCTGTTGGCCTGATCGAGCTTGATCTGCTTCGGGTCGGGATAGCGGAAGCTGTCGCTCTGGCCCCTCTTCTTGAATCGGGGAAAGTCGGCCCGCTTGGCAAAGAAGTTGGCGTAGGCCCTTTCCAAATCCTTGAGGGCCTGTTGGAGCGGATGAACCGGCGCATCGGCCAGCCATGGCGTTTCCGTCCCGTTGCGCCAGCCGGTAAGTTCCTTGCACAGCCCCGCATAGCCGAGCTTCTGCTCGCCCTGATCACGGCGTTCCTTCTGCAACGCCAGCGCCTTGTTGAACACGAAGCGACATGACCCGGCGAAGCGACGCATCTGCCGCTCCTGCTCGCCGGTCGGGCGCAAGGCGAATTTGAAGGCTTGCAGGCGCTTCACTGCTTCTTGCGCTCCCTCGTTAGAGAGTCATCTACACTCACGCATAATGGATATATATACACCATCCGAAAAACCTTGGGCAACTCAGGATAAAATAGTGCGCCGAGGCATCGACCCTCGGTCATCAGGCGGTGCGCGATGCGGTACCGCTTGTGCCGAGCGCCATTGCGCCCGGCCCGAACCTCCCCCGACAGCCCCAGGCCACCACCTTTAGGCATCGACTTTTGGCTGCGCCTTCATCTTGACGATGGAGCGGATGAGCAGAATGAGGTCATTCATCTCCATGGGGACCGGCATCGCGGCCCGGAGCTGGTGCAGCACCAGGGAGGCTATGTAGAAGGCGTCGATGGGGTCCACCGGCACAGGGAAGTTCTTGCCCTTGGCGAAGACCCGGATGAAGAAGGCTTTGCCCTGGTTCTCGATGGAGAACCCCTTGTCCTTCCCTTCCCCGTGATTCTTGAATTCGCACTTGGGCAGAATCCCGAGGAACACGGCCGCCACCACCGGCAATTCCTGACGGGTCAGTTGCAGGCGGAGCTTGTTGCTCCAGTCGTACTTGCGCTCGCCAACCGAGGCGGCAGCGTCGATGAAGATCGTCGGCATCCCGGCTCGGGACTCGTCCGTCTCGAACGTCAGCGCCGCCTTGGTGCCGTAGGCATGGAGGCTGGCCTTCTTCCCATCCTCGTCCGTGTTCGAGGGGCTCGGTGTATCCTCACTGTTGCTCCGGGCAGCGCCCGAAGAACCGCCCTGCGCGCCGTTACCCGATGCCGGAGCCTCATTCGATGCAGGAGCCTCATCCGACTGCTTGCCCTGAGCACGGCGGATCATCGCCCCGAGCTTACCCTTGGCTCGTTCGTCGCCGTTCTGTGCCTGGCTCAACAGGTTCAGAACATCCTCCCGGCTCGATTGCGCCGTTAGGGCTGCGTTCTCCTGCGGGTTGACGGCGGGCAAGCCCAGCGACTCCAACGCATGATTGAAGTCCTTTAGAGTCCTGATCGGGGGATTGTTCGACATGAAACAGTTCCTCTGGTCGTTTTTCGGATAGTGCGGCCGATCCCAATGGCCTTGACCGCGTGGCTGTGAAATGGGATGGTCGCGCAACCGGACGCGCCGACTGCCTGAACATCCCACTTCCCTGCCCGAAGAGCGCTGCGGATTGCCAATCGTCCGACCTTCTTGGGCTTCTCGTGCGGACCTGCACGATTGAGCCGGTACGCCACACGGGCAACCGGATTGCGCTCGCACTGTCTTCGTTTCATTGCTGTTTCTCCAAGTAGTTGGCCATCGCAAAGGGGGCATTCTCCTCCCGAAGCCCATTCAATGAACCTGTATGTTCTCGCTGAACACAAACACCAGCTCGACGTTATAGATGAAAGGAAGACGCGCTTCGTACTCCAGCGATATGTCATAACCATCACCCAGCATCCGAGCGATGGTGAAGTCTTCACGCGAAACGTTGGTGACATCATTGACCGATAACCGGCGGGAGATCGCTTGCGCGATAGCGGATGGACCAGAGAAGGGCTCGCTTTGCTCCTGGATGGAGGTCAGTGTCGCTTGGACCTTGAAGTGCTGGAGATAAACCGGGATCGCTTTCAGTAGAGCCAACAGGACAAGTCCGGCAATCGGGATCACCAGCATCCAGCCGATAAATGCCATGCCCGCTTGATGCTTGGGCAGTTTCATCAGGTTCTCCGTTTCAGTATGCCCATTGGAATAGGTGCCGGGCTTTCCACCCGGCTGGGCCGTGAGGCTCTGCCCGTAAGGGCCTGTGACGCAGGGCTTTCACCCCATCTCCCCTCGACCGTGTTATGCGCAGGTTTTTGCACCCTTTCGGGTCCATCCCTGGCGGCAGCACTGGCGTCGACCCCGTATGCCTGTTTAACCACCGACCGCAGAGCCTGGAACTGAGGAAGCATTCCAAGGGCGCCTATCACACCGACTTGCGCCGGATTCCGCGCTAACGCTGCCCGTTTCCGGGCGTGGTCTGGTCAACCCAGGGGCTTGCAAGTTGCCTCACAAGCCCCCGCCGGGAGGCGGGGGTGGTTGACTCGCTATTTATCCCCTGATTAGTCTTGTTTGGTCCGGGCAGAGGGACTCGAACCCCCGACATCCTGCTCCCAAAGCAGGCGCGCTACCAAACTGCGCTACACCCGGAGAGAGAAAGGCGGATTCGCTACGCTGGCTCCGCCTCGGCCTCGATTGCACCCGGCGCCGCTAGGCGCGAGTGTCTAAATCGTGGGGTGCGGTTCTCCAGAACGTGTGCGTTTTAGATGTTCCTTTAGCGACAGAGCGACTTTCTTGGTTTCCGTGATCAGTAAATCGAATTCCGCAAAAATCTGCTCGTCGGTTTTTCCTTCAATACGACAACGGTTGACGCAACCTGCCAAAGCGTCGAAGTAGCGTCGCATCAAAGTCACGTCAGGCAGGATGCGTTCAATTGGGATTCCGCCAATCCAACCGTACGACGCACCAAACCTGTATTCGACCGTCCTTCCATGGTCAGCTATCAGGGCACGCACGAGACAGTGTGTTTCGTCGTGTACTTTTGCAGCAAGCTGATCAGCGATCCAATCGGCTCCGCCGCGATCCCACCGGAGTTCCCCGTACTTGCGTGCCTCTACCCCATAGACCATAAAAGTCTTTTGTTTCAGGCACTTCGAGTAAAGTGAATTGATATTCGGCGTCGCTCTGCCGTTGAAAACAAGAGGTAATTCTGCTGTTGCGTGCTGACTCGGCATATCGACCTTCAGAAAATGGTTGCCACCCCTTCAACTTTCCGCCTACGGCAGGCCGGCGCGGGAGAACCAGGGGAGGAGGGCGCTGCCGCTCGCCCTAGTTCTGGAGAAAGCACTTCGGTGAACGGTCGAGCGAGGCGGGTCCACGGATGACGGTGTTCCGTTACTGCCTCCGGCAAGGAGGCGACCCCATCGGTATGCCTACCGGCTGCTGCTCTCAACCCAAGGGCGGTGCGCCATCGGCCGTCAGCCCGATCTCACATCCACGCTTGGACCTCGACCGCTCACGAAAACGCTTTTGAAAGAGCATCGACCCAGATAACGCAGCGGTACCGCTGCGCCCCCCTTGCCCGTCCCGGTCTTTCGTTGCGGACCTTCCCCGCAGCAAGCTGGATCGTAGTTTTTCAACGACCGACCGCTCTTTCAGAAATGCTCTCGGATTCAACTTTGGTTGGTGACTCTGTGGCCGACGAGTCGCCGGCTCCAGATTTCGTAAGGACGCTCAACCCGCATACCAAACACGTCTGCTCGATAGCGGCGGGCCTCGTATCTGGGTCCACCTTGCAGTCGCGTGTTCACCACGCTGCACAAAGCCACCACCAAAGTTGCCCACTGCACGAACCGGGGAGGGCGCCCGAGGGTCTGTAGACTTGCAGTCGCGCTCTGTCATTTGGCACCTCCGGACGGACTCGAACCGCCAACGACCGAATTTGGAGTCCGGCGCTCTATCCAGTTGGAGCTACAGAGGTATCAGGCTTGCTGTATTCGCTTTGGTGGTGTGACTGGCTTCGAACCAGCGACCTGCTCCCCTCCACGGGGGCTGCTCCCGCCTTGTCCAGCAGTTTCCACTCGGTCTATGGCCACTTGACCGAGGTTCCGCCACCTGCAACGCTCGCGCTACCCCAGGCTGGCCAGCCCGATTCGCACGCCCTCTGAGCTACACACCACTAAAACGAATTCCCAGCCAAAAACTGTTCCCGCCATGCTGACCTTACAGGCTCCGTGGAAAATCTCGATGGTGCGACCATCGAGGTCAGCTTTCTCTGGCTCAGCCCCCGTGAGGGCATTTGTTTGCCACCTGATCGGCGGAAGAAAACCAGGCAGGATTCTCGCACCATCGTCAAAGCAACTTCGATGAGAACGAAGCGTACTGCGCTACCATCTTGTTGTAGCGGTGGTCGGGCGGGGGCTGAACGCTCCCCCAAGCCAAAGACCAACCGGCGCCGACCCGATTTTTACCGCGTCGGCAGCGATCATGCGTAAGCATGGTCTCGTAAATTTGGAGCGGGTGCAGGGACTCGAACCCACGAACGGACACCCGCTAAAGTGCCGGCGGTACAAGCCGCCGGCTTCTTAGAACATTCCAGATTGCCAAAGAACATCCAGACAACAGAAGGTTCTGGACTGATAGCGGGCAATCTTACACTTTTTAGAACAGAGCGTCAAACAAGTTTTATCTTTCGATCCGGATCTTTCCGATGGGGGTGCTGTCGTGGTCCACAAGCATTTCGGAAATCAGCATATCCACGGCCAACTTGGCGCACAACCGGCGGTTTTTTGCGCCGAGCACCAAGGGGTCGTTGCGATCCCAGTCCCTCACGCCATACAAGCCCGAGGGGTAGTGCTTGGCAAGCACCTGGTTGATCGCGTCGGAGTGTCTATCGAAGAGACCGGCCGGCACCGCAAAGCTCAATCCACCATGAAAATAGTTGGCGGCGAGGGCCTGCATGGAGCCAACGTTATTCGCCGCTTTTCCAACGATTTCCGTTACTTCTTGTTTCAGCTTTTCCAATGTACTCTCCCGTGCGCAATTGCGCTTTACACCATCAAAAATGCCAACCCAGTTATTCGCAAGGTTTGGCAAACAATCAAACCTGATGTAGTCAATACTCAGGTGCTAAATAGGCGCATCCATCCCAGCCGGCAGTAATTCCTGTTCAGCGCCATCGGCCTGCACGCGAAAACCATGGCGGAGCAGGTAGGTTGCCGGGTAACAAGAAAAGATCCGAGGGTACGCCGTTACCCCATCCAGCGGACGCAATTCAAACACGCGAGACTCCCCGTGCTTTTTACCATGCCCTACGTGGTGCAGTTCTGCGTTATCCGGGCCGCCGGGCCACGCGATGCCGCAGTCGCGTGCCAGACGCTTCACCAGCACGCGGGCGCCACGGGTGGCCCCCTTGGTTGCCGGGCTAACTGGCACTGGGCTCCTCCCTTTTTTGCACCATGAATTTGACGGTAAGCGACGGGTCGTCGACGAAATTCCGGAGCGCTTGGGTCACCTCGCGGGTCACCAGTGCGGTTGTGGCGGTGAACTCCATGTCCGGGTCAGTCGTGACGGTGGCGACGGAGTCCTGGATGGACACGGCAGCATTGGTCAACAGGGCGCGAGACATCAGCGAAAGCACCTCTCGCTGGGCCTGAATGAGTTTTTCGGAATTCAGCTTTTCGTTGTTCATGGTTGTGATGGTAAAAGACTGTCATACAAGTTTCAACGGGTTTTCACGTTTGGGGTGATACACTCAAGGCGAGCACCGACTCCCCTTGATCCAGGACTCTTTTGGCCTGTTCCGGATCGCCAACCAACACGGGTGTGGGCGCCAACCCCTTAGCCACTTTCGGCGCATCCGACCGACCCACCATCACCGCCGGGTAACCGAAGGTCTGTTGGACCAAGGAGGCGTTGTAATGGCGCTCGAACTGCTCGAACAATCGTTTGTCCGCCTCGGAGCTATGTTCGGACGAGAGGAATTGCCACCCCCCAATGGCCGAGAGGGCGTAGTGGATGCGCGAATCGTCGAATACCACGCTGCGCCAGCCGCCGTGCCGGCCCAGTGATTCGATCACCACTTTCCAGGCGGTACGGGCCGTGTGGGCGACATGGGCGTTGAGGTACAGCAAGACATCGGCTGGCATCGGGGCAAAACGGCCTCGGACCGGATCGTGCTCGTGCAGCACAAAGGCCCGCTTGACAGTATCGAGATCGTAGCCCTTGAGCGCCTCCCAAAAGACATTCGTTGTGAAGGCCGAGCAGTCTCGTTGGTGAAACGCCATCACCTCGGACAGATAGGCGACAAACTCGTCAATCTGGTCATTGGTCACGGTCAACCTCCCCGGTTACCGGTCTTTCCTCACGACCCACCCCCTCGCGCTGCTTGATCAGTTCAGCGGCTTTTAGGGCAGTGTGCTTGTTCCGCTGTTCCAGGGCTTCCTGTCGATTTAGGCCATAAGGACCATACGGAGCACTGCCCTTCGCAACCATCGCCGTCTGCTTTAACTCGAATACCCCCGTCCAGCCCCGTTCGATGGACTGCTCAATAACCAGCACCGGGTCTTGTCCGAGCGGTCGGAAGCTATCGAGCTTGCCGATCACCAACCGGGCGCCATCGACAGTCAGCTTTTTGTTGATGGCCTTACGGTGCTGGATAAAGGCGATCCAGGCGCTCTCCGGCAACCACTCCGGGCGCAGGGCAAGGATGGCCTGCTGAACCTCCCTCGCGCTCAGCTCCCGCTTGGAGACGGGCTTCGGTTTTGGTGCAGGAGAGTTCCTGGGGGACTTACCATCCACAGCCCCCTGGGGGGCTCCCCCCGCCAAGGGGGGAGGGGGGGATTGATCCCCCTTCTTCTTCCCCTTCTCTTCTACTTCCACTTCAACTTCTACTTCTAGCGCCGAACGTTCGCGTAACGTTTGCGAAACGCCGGAGTCCTGGTTTGCGCCGGCAACGTCAAGAGATTCGGGCTCGGAACCCTCGGTTTCACTGCCCTCCCTTTGGCGCTGGCGAAACGACCTCATGCGGCCCCGCGCCTTTTCGTTGACTTCGATGTGCTTTTTCTTCGCTTCCCAGGCCACAGAGACGCTTTCAGCCACCACAGGGTGATACAGGCGGCCATCGCTGCACTTGACCCAGCCGTGCAGGACCATTTCCTTTAGCTGCTCCCACTGGGGGCCAGCACCGGAGAGATTGGCCAAGATGCGGTCGTTATCGGGCAGAGAGCCGGGCGGGCTCTGGTAAAAGGCCAAGATCCACAGCTTGACGGCCGCCTTAAATTCATCGCCCGTGGTCAGGTTGAACAGGTCGGAATCAAGCAGGCGACGCCCGAATAGGGGCATATAGGGCCGGTCGCGCAGGTCCGCCTCGGGGTCGGTCATCGGGGCAGGGAGCGTAATGTATTTGTCAGACATGTTTTCTCGTTCTCGAACGTTCTTGAACGTCACCGGAATGTTCGCGTAACAATGCGCGAACAGCGCTATTAGCCGAAAAGCTCCCGCAGCATGGTTGCCGCAACCTTCCGCTGTTCACTGGAGGCACTGGTCAAAATCATGCGCTCCATCGCGCCGAGTGCCTCGGAACTGCTCATGAGCAATTCCTTCGGGCTGACGCCGACAGCTTTGGCGATCTTCATGCGCTCCTCTTCCGTGGTCTCACGCAGGCCGCTTTCGATTCGGCTGATCTGGGACTGCTTCATCCCGAGGATGCGAGCCAGGTCGTCTTGCCGCAATCCAGCCTGTTCCCGAGCCACTTTCAACGTTTTCATGGGCTTGTCTTTCCCCTTGCTTCATAAGTCGTCGGTGATAATATAATGCCAGTCACGTTTCAGCAACACCGGGGTTAGAGGTCGATGGCAGAAGAAAAAACACCTGAAATCACGCCGACTTACAGCGGAGAGTTGATGCTCGCGGGATGGACGGAAACCCATAACTCGGGTGCGAAGGTATCGTTCTGGTTGCCAAACTCTGAGGATTTGGAACCCTTCAAGGGCCTCACTGCGAAGAAAGGGAATCAGGCTGGCCAGCGGTTTATGGCGGTACTCGTGGAGATCGGACCGGGTGAGTTGCCGGTTGTCCCTGAGGGCTGCGCACGCTCACCGGTTGAACCCGTGGCGAACAGGGCGCCAGAAGAAAAGAGGCCGCCTTACGGCGAATACGCAGCCGACCTCTACAGGAACGGCTTTTTCTTGGCCCAACAGGTGCTTCGGGCCGCCGGTAGTCCAGAGGCATATCGACACTGGTGTGTCGCACAGCCCTGTGCATTTACCAAGGCCGATGGGCCGTCCGCGTGTCATCAGGAGGGGGACAATCCCTACTTCCTAGTCCCCATCGCCAAAGAACTGGACGGGGTAGGCGAGGGTATCCCGTTTAACGAGCAAAGAGTGATGCGCGAGCGCATCAGGCACCTGTCACGATGGATCGCGCAGGTCCTCTTCCATAAGGTGAGCATGGGGCATGTGCCTCCCGAGGCCCTGCGCGATTGGTGCAACCGGCATAACCTCGGGGCTTTCTTGCCCAAGGCGTACCGCTCCGCTGTCAAGGCCCAGCACTAGCATGATCGAACTTCCTTATTCTCAGGATGCCGAGTGGGCTGTGCTCGGAGCACTGCTGTTCGACAACAGCCGGATCAACGATGTGCTGGCGGTTCTCTCGCCCCATGGTGACGAGTTCTTTCGCGTGCAGCACCGAGACATTTTCCGCGCCATCACCGGGCTGTTGGACGCTGGTCAACCTGCCGATGTCATCACCGTGGCCGAAGTGCTAGACAAGCAGGGAAAGCTGGACCAGATCGGCGGTCTGGCTTATCTCGCCGACATGACGAGCAATACCCCGAGCGCCGCCAACGTTAAAGCGTATGCCGCCATTGTCGCCGACCGTGCCTCGCGGCGAACGTTCATCAACCAGATGAAAGCGGTGATGGACAAGATGGCACGGGTCGGCATTGAGACGGTTGACGAAGTGCTTAGCGAGGCCGACGGGGTGGTCAGTCAAATCGCTGAGAAGACTGGGCGCACCACAGGCATGACGCACATCAAGTCGAGCCTCCTCAAAGTGGTCGAACAGATTGATGAGCGTCTTGGGTCCGATAACCCCATTAACGGCGTACCCACGGGGTTCCAAGACTTCGACGAGATGACCAACGGCTTGCAGCCTGCCGACATGATCATCCTGGCGGGCCGCCCCTCCATGGGCAAGACCACGTTGGCGATGAACATTGCTGAATTCGCGGCGGTCCACAAACAGCTCCCTACCTTGGTCTTTTCGATGGAGATGCCGGCGGAGCAATTGGCCTACCGTATGCTCTCATCCAACAGTCGCGTCGAAATGAAGCGGTTGCGCCGGGCAGAGCTGGACGATGATGACTGGCCCCGGATCACTTGCGCCACCGGGATGTTGGCCGACTCGCCGATCTACATCGACGATACTCCCGCACTGACCCCAGGGGAGCTGCGGGCGCGGGCTCGGCGTGCTCACCGGGATCACAAGATTGGCCTCATCGTGATCGACTACCTGCAACTTATGGGCTTGGGCAAGAAAACCGAAAACCGCACCCAGGAAGTGGGTGAGATCAGCCGGGGCATCAAGGCCCTCGCGAAGGAACTCGGTGTTCCCATCATCGTCCTGTCCCAGTTGAACCGCTCCCTTGAGAAGCGCACGGACAAGCGCCCGATGATGTCGGATTTGCGCGAATCAGGCTCGATTGAGCAGGATGCAGATGTGATCGTATTCATCTATCGCGATGAGGTTTACAACTCGGATAGCCCGGACAAAGGCACAGCCGAGGTGATCATCGGCAAGCAGCGTAACGGCGAGATCGGCATGGTGCGCGTTGCCTTCCAGGGGCACATCTCGAAGTTCGCCAATTTCGCCAGACACGATCACGGATACAGTTGACATGAAACTTGATTGACGGTATGGAGAAAATAGCATAATATAACGAGTGTACGCCTTTGCATGTTGCACATGGCCCCGTATGCGTTAGCAGAGCGGCTATTCATGGATGCAGAGGGATTGGCCCGGAAGGAGTCGTAAAATGCCTGACACTCAATCTGACAAACTTGATTTGGAATGCGCTCTGACGGTTGTGGCGGAAAGCGCCGACGGCCTGCGGATGCTCGCCGAGCTGCTTGGCAGGCGCATTGCGCAGACCGAATCGACAACGGACGGGCGCCTGCGGCGGCTCGTGGAAGTGATGGAGTACATGGCCAAAGCCGCCAAAACGAGTCCTTCCCCAACGGGCGATACGGCCGAGGCGCTTCAGGGGGAGTTGTCAGCGGCCAGCAAACGCAGCGGACCTACCTTCGCAAGGTTGTACACCAAAGTCTTTGGCTTGCTCCGGCATTATCGCGCCAGTCAGGAGATCAGCATGGCGGTGCTAGGTGCCTGTCTCGGTAACATGGCCGCCAAGGCGAGTCGGCCGCTCACGCCGGACCTGGTTCTCGATGGCACGCTGCTTTACGCCCGTGCCTTGGCCGTGCGAATGATGGACCGCTCGCCGAACGACCAGGGACTGCAACGCAATGCCGAGTCCTCGTTCTCCGAAGCCGACGCTGCGCCGGATGAAGCCCATGCACTCTTCTTCCAGCAACCCCTACCGCCTACCTCGCACTGAATTGCCGAGCTATCGGCCGGATCTGCGACGGCTCGCAGTTCGCCTCGGTCGGCGCCTGGCCGCGACGGGGCTGACCGATGAGCTACCCCTGCGGGTGGCCTTGGAGACTGATAAGGAGGGGGCGCGGCTGTCGGTCTCCGACAAAAGCGTGGTCGCCGAGCTGGTGCGAGCACACATCACCGGAGATTTCCCTTTGCCGACGAGGGGGGAGAGGTACTCACAGAACGAGTGGCTCCATGTGTCCTACTCGTTGAGCACCATCCCCACGGTGCGCTCGGCGCTGGCCCTTATCCTGACCTTTGAAGGCCGCATCGGCGATCTGCTGGGGCAGGATCAGTTCCTCGCGCTGTTTAAGGCTCGCTCGGACCACCCCCGGACCCGACTGCTCAACGGGATCGAATCCCTCGCCGTGTGTATGCGCGACGAGGAGCCCGAATACCGGACGCCAGACACCCTGAAAGCATACCTTGAAAAAGTGGAGCGTTGCTGTCACAACATCGTCGTTTTTATGAACGTCGCCTCCAACCCCTTTCTCTATGACCCCGCCGTTGACCCCCAGGAGAAGGTGAACCGTTATCGCCATGCCGAGGGCCAGTATTTCCTGAAGGCTGTCCTGGAGGTGGTCCACGGGGTTCCGTTCCAACACATCTACCGAGACCTCCCCGACTTTTGGGATCTCCTCTACAGCCGCGCCACGGTGGCTGAATTGGTGGACGGGTTTAACCGCCGAGAGGTGACTTATGCGGAGAGCCGCAGAGAGTTCCTAAGCCGCCAGCAGAGCAAGCTCCGACAGGTGAGCGAACTGCTCGACCAACTTGACACCACCCATCTCGCCACCATCAACCGGAAGCTAAAACCGCTCGGGGCGCGAATGGTCCGGGTGGCCTCCGACGCGCAACACGCAGTCATGCTCGACATGGACGATGCCGGGCGCTTCTTTGGTCCTTCCGGGAACGCGGAGGGGGCGGTCGAGCGGTTGCTGCATGTTCTCGAACAACGCCGGTTCACCCCCTGAGTCAGCGGACCGGTCGCGCAATCCGACACATCCCCCGCTCACCGCCGCTCTTGTGATTCCCTTTGCCTGCCTGTGCGCCGCATTAAGGAAAGGCTGTTTCCTGCCTCCGGTGCGGGTGCTTCGTTGCCGGGAAACGCTGGATATGTAAACGTCGCGGGCGTGGATATGCGCATTGGAAAGCATTGATTCACATAGGGAAATGCGTTTCCACTCCATCGTTCCGCGCCTTCTTTTGGCAGCAGTGCGCGGGGTTTTGGATGGGCGATGGGAAAAGGATGTGTCGGCGCACCCATGGGCCGGAAACGAGCGAGTGGAAGGTGGAAATTGGAAAAGGGGGTGGAAACGAAAACCGCCCCGTGGGGCGGTCTGCTGGGCCGGTGGGGCGGCTTAGATCAGTCGTAGGGTTCCCAGGCTTGGCGAACGGCTTGCTCGACGGCCTGGCGAATCCGCGACATCTCCGCATCGGCGATAAAGGGCCAGTGCCGCCGGATCAACTTCATCAACGCGGCCAGGTGTTGCCCTTCGTCGGTACCGGGCTTGTGAACGATCCGCACTCCACACGCCTCAATATTGGCAAACAGTGCGACCAGTCCATCGGTAGTTGGCGTCAAAGGGGTGCTACTCATGGTCATGGTGAGACTCCGCATTAGTTATATGGTGCGCCACGGCGCCCAGGCTTTTCAGCCGGGCAATTACCTTTTCGCGTTGGGTCAAAAGACCGACCGCCTCCTCGATCAACGATTTTGCCGGATTGGCAACCCGACTTGAGGTGTAGCGAAGCGGGTGGGTGACCACGCTTCGGTGCCAACCCTTGGTGCGACTTTTGTGCTGTTTGGATGGGTCATACCACTTCACCCACTCGATGTGCGGGCACCCCATGCAGACGCGCTGACACATCTTGAACTGCATGATGATCGCGCCATTGGTTTTTGGCTGAACCTCCCGGATCGCTTCGTCTAAGACAACGAGCCGGTCATCGAGTGTGTCGAGTTTCGCTAGAACCTCCTCTAACAAGGTGCGGCGACGCAGTTTTGTCGCGGCCAGCATCTCCTTGGGGGCGTGCTTACGCCGATGGTTAGCCATAGCGACTCCTGGCCAAGGCCAAGAGACTCACATAACTGAGGGCGCTCCCAACCATCCCTGCCGTCAACAGGAGAGGGGAGGGCGCAGAAAAACCAATGACCATCAACCCGAGAGCTGCCATCTGCCGGCGTTGCAGTGTCCTTGCGTTCATGTTCACGTCCTCGGATGGGCGTCCAGGAACTGCTTGCAGACCTCGAAGTTGGTCTTGTACCCACGCGGCAGTTTCACATTCTTCCGTTTGGCAATGGCCTCAGCGGCACCAACCATTTTCTCGGACGGCTTGCCTCCCCCCCCTTTTTTCTTGCCATTGCCGCCCCGTTGGGTGTTGTTGTCCAGGTAGCGTTTGCAGGCGTCGAAGTTCGAAAGCACGCTCGGGTCAAGTGTCTCGCCCTTGCGAGTTGCGATCTGATCGGCCAGGTCGCGCATTTTCGGGGTTGGCGGCATCCCCCGCGCACGCAACTGCGCGACAAACTCATTCAGCGCCTCAGCCGATTTCTCGATTTCAGGGGGAATTTCCACCCCATGGATTTCCGCGAGCTTCTTGGCGCCAGAGATCCGCTCGGCAGAAATCTCGTGGTCAGGGAGCTTGGCCTTGGCGTCTTTGATGAGAGAGGTGACGAATTCCGCCTGCGCCTGGATGAACGCATCGCGCTCCTGCCGGGCCTGTGCATCGTCGGTCATCGCCTCGATGCGTTTCAGCCGCATCTCCCATTCAGCGGTGGTAACGACCGAGGAGAGACTCTTCGGCGCCGCATCGTAGAGGGCGCGCCCCCGCTCAGTGGAGCGGACCACCTGTCCCTTCTCTTCCTTGATGAATTCCCGATCCCTCAGTGTGTCGATGATGGTGTGACGAGTCGCCGGGGTACCGATCCCGGACACCTTGTTCAACATCGCTCGGGCATTGGCGTCATTGGTGTGGCGCCCGGCGTGCAGCAGGGCTGCAAGCAGAGCATCCAGCGTGAAGGGTTTGGGCGGGGTGGTGGTCTTCTCCTGCGAGTCGACGCCCACCACCGGGGCAACCGCCCCCTTGGCCAGTTTTGGCAGTCCGGGACCAGCCGAGCCGCTGTCCTCCTCGTCATCACCCCCGAATGCGGCTTTCCAGCCCTTGTCGATAAGCCGTTTGGAGGTCGCTTTGAACAGGGACGAGGACTCATCCATCAACCCTTCGGCCGCAACCTGGAACAACAGCGTGCGCGCCTCGAACTTGGCTGCCGGGAACATCGCCTGCACCAACTGGCGGGCGCAGGCTTCGTAGATGGCCCGCTCCTGCTTAGTGAACTCGTCCAGTGGCGCCTTCTTGTGGGTCGGAACGATGCCATGGTGTTCCATGGGCTTGGTGGTAAAGCAGGCGGGGGTGGGGGCCTTTGCCCCGGCACCGAAGTGCAGGTCGAATGCCTGTTGGGCCTGACGCGCCACCGCGTTCACCCCGCTCAAGGTCTTGAGCACGGTCCCCACCAATTCGGCGGTGTACATCGAGGCAGGCAGCTCGCCGTGCTCGGTACGGGGGTAGGTCAGAAAACCACGCAGTCGCAGGCTGTCGGCGATCTCCAGCGTCTTGGACGGAGAGATCCCGTGCTTGCGGCTCATCGCCCGCTGCAACTGGGTCATGGAGTAGGGCAGGGGCGGATTCTGCGCCTGGTGCTTCGTCTCGGCGAGAACAACGTCGCCCTTGCCGACACCCCTTACCTGGCCAAGAAAGCGGTCCACCACCGACTTGTCGGTGAAGTACGGCACCTCCTCGCCCTTTTCGAGCTTCGGTTGGTAGATGGCCCGGACTTCCGCGCCGCCGCCTTGGAAAACGGCAACCGGGATGTAGTGAGTGACCGGTACGAACGACTCGATGGCGCGGTCGCGCTCGACTACCAGAGCCAAGGCCGCTGTCTGGACCCGCCCGAGACTGGCCACACTGCTTTTGCCGGAGCCGCCCGCCAGTGCCGCCCCGAGCTTGCCCCGGCGGGCCAACATGGTGAAGGCACGGGTGGCGAACTGGTAAAACCAATCGGAGACCGAGCGGGCCTCCTGGGCGCGCCACAGGCACTTGTGCTGCTCGGCCTTGTGCAGGCTCTTCGCCGCGTGCTGGATGTCAGGCGGTTCGAGGGACTCGGTGAGCCACATTCGGTACACCGGCCCCTTGTACGCTGCCACCTGGAGAATGTTCCAACCGATGGCCTCTCCCTCCCGGTCCGGGTCGGTCGCCAGCCATACGGCATCTTGGCCTTCAAGCTGCGACTTGATGGCGCTGTACCGGTCTTTCGCCCGCTTGTCCTTGAGCACCAGTGGCGGGTTGGTCGGCATCGGCAACAGGCTGCTCGGGGAGCGCCAGTCGATGTCCGGTTTCACCTTGTCGGGCTCGGCATGGGAGAAGAGGTGGCCAGAGGCCCAGCCGACCGTCACATCATGACCGGCAAAACGTCCCCGGTAACAGTTGGTGCTGGGCGACAGGCCCAAGCCGGCCGCAATCTTTTCGGCCTGTTCGCGCTTCTCGGCCAGGGTGTAGATCCGCATGAGGGTCTCCTTAGGAGGGCTTCAATGAAATGGCTTCGTCGGGCCGGCCCATCGGGCGAATTGCGCGGACCCGTTTTGGACCGAACCGCAACCGCAGCTCGCGTGCGGCTTCGTCGATGGGGTCCTGGCTGATCATCACGAGCCAAGACGGGGAGGCGGTGGGGAGGTGTTCGTCGACAAGCTGGTATTCGTAGGCAGGGCATCGTTTGGGCTGAGCCTGCGTTTGCATCGTCGCCAGCTCTTGGTGGGCGATGGCTTGAGCGCGGCCCAATAGCTCCTCATCGCCAACCTCGGCGAGCACCTCATGGGCGCGAAGAAGAGTGCTCAGACGGCACTTCGCCTCGTTTCGCGTCTCAACTGCGGACTCAGCGAGCCGCTCGACCAGGGTGATCACCTCCGAGGACCGGGTGCAGATCGAAAGCCGCGCCGGCTCTTTGAACAGATCGAGAGCGGCGGTAAGCCCCGTAATAGCCAGTGCAGGTTCGGTGGTGTTCGCGACGGTGCCGCTTAGGCACTTTTCATGAGTTCCGGCGATGAGAATGGCGCTCCAGGCGCCTGTTGCGCCCGCGCCGGGAAGAACCAAACCCAAATAAATGCTGGCCTCTATCACGAAATCTCTTGACAAATCGCTGGTTATCGCTTAAAACATAGTACCAATCAAGTTTTAGAACAGCAATACAGCGAGAGGTCGCTTTCGATGAGCGCGCTGAATACGTTGATCCGGTCTATGCGGCCGGGGACCGATTATCGCCCGTGTGATTTGGCACTCCAGATCCACGCGAGCGAACACGAAACCGCAAAACTCCTTGACCTGCTTGTGCAGAACCGTGTCGCCGAGAAAACCGGCGATGGGCGTTACAGGAAAGCAACCGGCAGAAGGAAATCGTGAGCATGGGAAAACCCTACAGAATCTTTGCCGAAGTGGTTGAAGGGAAGGCTCTCAGCCAGTTCTACGACGCGATGAAAATGGACTTCGCGGTCCAAGGCGCGCTGATGCCCGATACTCACGCCGGTTACTCCCTACCGATTGGCGCTGTCGTTGCGACCGAGGAGGTGGTAATTCCTGCGTGGGTTGGATATGACATTGGGTGCGGGATGTGTGCGCTGCCTTTACCGTTTGATGCTCAGGCGGTCCGGGCGAACGCTAACGCCATCTTCGAGGCGCTGTATCAGCGCATCCCGACCGGGTTCAACATCAATGAAGCCTCTCGCCCGAGCGTAACCGAAACGGCGCTTTCCCTGAGTGATTTGTCACAAGAGGGGCGGGGCATCGCCGAGGCGAAAAAATGGGAGCAGGCTCGGGGGTCGCTGGGAAGCGGTAACCACTTCATCGAACTCGGACAGGACGAGCAGGGCGTACTGTGGGCGGTGATTCACTCCGGTTCCCGTGGCGTCGGCCACGGCCTCGCACAACACTACATGACCCTCGCCTCTCCGAACCGAAAGGCATCGGAGGGCCACTTCCCCTTGCGCGTGGACTCTGCCGAAGGGCAGGCGTACATCAATGACATGAACTGGGCGCTCCAGTACGCGCTGGAGAACCGCAGGGAAATGATGGCGCGCATTCTCCAGGTCTGCACCAGCGTGCTGGGCAGCTCCGGCCAGGCGCATTTCGCTCAATTGATCAATCGGAACCACAACCACGCCGAACTCAAGGACGGTTTGTGGATTCACCGCAAGGGAGCGACCCATGCCGAGGAAGGCATGATGGGCGTGATTCCGGGCAACATGCGGGATGGCAGTTTCGTGGTTCGCGGCAAGGGCAACCCCGCTTCCCTGTGGTCCTCCTCCCACGGGGCCGGTCGCGTCCTCGGGCGCCGCGAGGCCAAGGAGAAGCTCTCGTTTCAGGAGTTTGAGCAAACGATGGCTGAGGCAGGGATCGTGGCGCGAGTCGATAACGGTACGCTCGATGAATCGCCCTTTGCTTACAAGAGCATCTTCGAAGTCATGGAACTCCAGCGCGATTTGGTGGATGTGGTGGCCCACATTCGCCCCATCCTGAACATCAAGGGGTAGCTGATGATCTTCACGGGGGAGGCCGCGTGTCCGGCCATTACGACAGTCTACAAACCCTGTGTACCGGTTCGGCTCGACTGCGAACGGGTCCGACCGGCTGAGCAAAAACGGTCCGACAAGTTTAGTTGGAACCTCTACTGGCAGATGAAGCGGTTTGGGGGGCTGGTTCGATTTTACGCGGTCGGCTGGAACACGCTCACTGGGGCCATACCCATCCTGGATGCCACGCAGCCCCCGGCGATCTGGATGGCTCACGAGGTGGTTCCTGACGGCGATGGCACGAGCAGTCTCATCACTGGCGGCGATGTGCGCCGGATCATGTCCTTGGGGCGCAGGGGCATTTCCGCCGCGTGTTTTCCGACGCCCGTCGAGTATGCCGACATAACCGAGTGGTTCTGGAGGGAGTACCAAAACAAGGGCCGGTGCATCGTCCTTGGCGATCTGTCACACAACTGGATTGCAATCAACCGCAATGCCCGTAAATGCCGGCACTGCGGAACGCACCAGCAACGGGAGGTTAAGTCGGTGCGCCGCATTGAACGGCTCGAACTGTGGCGTTAGACAAAAGGTGATTTCGTACATGGCCGAGAAATATGACATTTCCACGATCAAGGATGTCTTTGAGAAGGTGCCAACGGAGCGGGTAGAGCCGTGCATGAGGGAGTTGACGGCCCTCATTCTGGAAGTGAAAGCACACCAGGGTAGTGCCGCCCAGGCCGCCAAGCGGCTCGATCCGAGAGCCTCGGCCCAAGTGAAGTTCCCAGAGGTGGTGACCTGGGTTGACGACGGCGCCGGGATGGTGGATGTGACGTTCAGAGAGCCCGTCCTTGAAGAAGAGTTCCGGCTGCAAAAAGCCGTGACGACGAGCAACGAAGGGGTATAGCTCATGCGGCGACCGGGAAACATGAAACGCGATGCCAATTTGGCTCGCAACGTTCGAATTACAATCGCGACACTGCAAGGACAAAGCTACTCGGCACTCGGTAAGGAGCATGGGGACCTGTCACGCCAGCGCATTCAGCAGATCATTCAACGGATCTGTGAGTGGGCCAAGCCGCGACTCTACACCGCCCTGCAAGAGGCTGATCCAAGGGGCCGGGTGGATATCACCCACTTGCGCGAGCACAAAGAAGAGTTCATTCAGGCAATTGAAGCCAAGGCACCTGAGCCGACGTGTAAGCCAACGGGCGCGCAACCGCACAATGCGTTAGGGTCGACCGTTTGAAAGCAGGATTGGACAGCAGAGGGGAGGGCCGGTGATGAGTGGGGACTTTGCAAACAGAGGGGCAGAGCAGGCGAGGCTCACGAACAGAGCGGCAGTTCGCGCCTTGCTGGGGGCTTGTGCGCTCGTTTTGGCGGTGGGATGCGGA
Organism: Gammaproteobacteria bacterium; assembly: GCA_041690535.1. GTDB lineage: Bacteria > Pseudomonadota > Gammaproteobacteria > Thiohalomonadales > Thiohalomonadaceae > JAWLHA01. Next base: position 47,980 of record JAWLHA010000001.1, read on the forward strand.
CCGCAGCAACAGGGTATTACCTCCATGCCAACGGGGTCTGGTTGCGAAGCGCATTTAGCGTTGGGTGCGCCAGGTGCGGCTCATCAGGTGCTCTGCCGCCAAGGATTTGCCGTTGGCTACAACTACCGGACCAAAGTCGCTGACTGGGTGGCCTACTACCTGACCGACACCTCGGTGGGGATAAACAGTGGCCGTACCGAAAACTTCCGGGCCGACGAAGAAATCCCGGCCCCCTACCGGGCCAACCTGGAGGACTACCGGCGAAGCGGTTTTGACCGGGGTCACCTGGCACCTCGGGCCTCGGTCGACTTCTCCCACGAGGCCATGGAGGAGAGTTTTCTGCTCTCGAACATCGCCCCCCAGCGCCCAGGGTTCAATCGCGAGGGGTGGGCTGATCTGGAACAGTATGTGCGCGCCTGCACCACACGGGTCGGGGAGATGTATGTGGTGACCGGAACGCTGTACGATGCCCAGCGCTCGGTTATCGGCAACGGCGTTGAAGTACCCGACTACTTCTACAAGGTCTTACTGGCGCCCCGGCAAGGGCGTGCCGTCGCCTTTCTGATCCCTCACAGGGACTTCTCCAAGCGGGATATCCTCAAATTCGTCGTCTCGGTCGATGCCATCGAGGCGCAGACCGGGATCGATTTCTTCGCGGGCTTGAACGATGCCGACGAGGTCCGGATCGAGGCCCAGCCGGCACCACCGTGTCGGCTACCCGGCTGAAGCAATTTATTGAATAAGTAAAACTTGATTGACCGTAAATTATGGCTGAACTACCATAGCAGCTTTCGTGGCTTTCGTAGAAGCGCCCTTTGGCAGCGTGACACGAGCCCTATTCACCCCCCTTCAACGAATTAGCGGCAAGAGACTTGGTTTTGAACGGAGCAATTCATGATTTCGGTACGTCTTCTCAGCGGCACTCTGGCCTGCGGCGCCGACATGGGCGGTTTGGGGGGCCAGTGCGGCGTCCTGCCGTGGGTAGGGGCCGGGCGCGTAACCCATTGAGCACGACGGCGCAGGAGCGATTCCGTCGCATTTGCAGCGAGATCCGCCGGATCAGAAGGGACCAGGACACCTTCGAGTCGGAGTTTATGTTGCTGCGGGTGAGCGAGGACGACGTGATGGTCTACGCGGCAATGGTCGCGGTCGGTTTGGTCGGGGCGCCCCAAACCAAAGTTGCCAAGGCGAAGGCGGCATAAACGTGTGCCCCTCAGGCCCCACAGAAGAAGCGGAGATCACCAAAATGAACGACAGTGAGTCCATATTCCGTGCCATCCAGACCATCGCAGAGAGCCCCAAGAAAACCGAAAAAGAAGCCCTGATCGTGCAGGGCGCGGCCAGCGATACCTTCGTCAAGGTACTGGAATATGCCTACAACCCGTTCAGAACCTTTGGGATTGCCACGGTACCGGAGAAGCAGGTGTTCCTCGGGAACGAGGGTGTCAAGCGATTCGATGCGGACACTTGGGCGCTGCTCGATGCGCTGGCCGCCCGCGCACTGACCGGCAACGCGGCCCGCGAGGCAGTGCAACGCGAAGTCAACGCGCTATTTTCCTCCTCGGCCGAGCTGCTGCGGCGCATCATCGCCAAAGACCTGCGCGCCGGCTTCTCCGAGTCCACCATCAATAAAGCTATCAAGGGACTCCTCCCCGAATTTCCCTACATGCGCTGCGCCCTGCCGAGCGAGGTCAAACTGGACCAATATCCGTGGGAGCGCGGCGTGTTCTCGCAAGAGAAAGTGGACGCCCTGTACGTCAACCTCAATCACGAGGGCAGTGGCGTGGTTCAGATCACCAGCCGCCAAGGCACACCGTTTGTGGTCGAGCCGTTCGCGGCGCTGCACGAGGAGACCCGCGCCCGGTTGAGTCCCGCCACCCAGACCCAGGGCGAGCTGGTGGTTCGCGTGAACGGGGAGTTCCTCCCCCGCCAGAAGTCCAACGGGATCATCAACAGCGTCAACAAAGGGGGCGCTTTCGAACCCGGCCAGGAACTCGTGCTGCTGGTATGGGATCAGATCCCCCTGGAGGCGGTGGTCCCCAAAGGGCAGTACAGCGTGCCCTATGAGGAGCGGTTGGAGTCACTTGCCCACCAGTTGGCCGCCACCAAAGGCGACATCCTCCGGCTGGTTCCTGGGAAGCGGGTCTACTCGCTGGAGGAGGCCAACGAGCATTACCGCGTCCTGCTGGCGGAGGGGAAAGAGGGCATCGTGCTCAAGCACCCGGACGGGATCTGGCGGGACACCGGAAGCTCTGGAAGCAAGCATCAGGTCAAGTTCAAGCTCAAAGTGGAGGTGGACCTGATGGTGGTGGACTTCCTGCCAGGGAACGGAAAGAACGCCAAGACCTTTGGTTCCATCCTGTGCCGCACCTCCGATGAATTGCTGGAGGTGGCGGTCTCGGGGATCTCCGACAAGCTGCGGCGCGAGATCAATGCTCAACGGGAGAGTCTGCGCGGGACCGTCATGACGGTGAAGGCCAATGCGCTCATGCGCCCCTCCAAGCCCGGCGGGCTCTACTCCCTGTTCCTTCCCCGGTTCGTGGAATTCCGCACCGACAAGATGGTCGCCGACACCTTGGCGCAGGTCGAAGCCCAGTTCGAGTCGGCGATGAAGGCCGCCTGAGCCCGCGATGGAGCTGACCCATGCCAATCTCACGGCCTTGGCGGTGAAGTGGCTACAGCGGCCGGCCAGCCGGAACGGAGCCGAGTGCCGCCTGGCGGTCTCGGAGTGCCGCAGCGGCTGGACCGGGGAGATCCCGGACGCCATTGGTTGGCGAGCCTCGGGGCACCTCGATGGCAGCGTGGTGGTGGAGGTGAAGGTCAGCCGGTCCGACTTTCTGGCCGACGCCCGCAAGCCTCACCGCAACGGGGATTCTGTGGGACTCGGGAACTGGCGCTACTACCTGTGCCCGGAGGGGATCATCACCCCCAGCGACTTGCCGCCCAAGTGGGGGCTGCTTTACGCCAATACCCGTGGGCACATCAAGCCGGTGGTCGGCCCCATGCTCACCGCGCACCATGGCCAGCGGGAGGCGGCGCTGAGGGCGATGAGGCAGAACTCTGACTTCGATGGAGAGCGCTTCATCCTCGTGCGGCTGCTCGGGCGAATCGGGGATGTGGAAGAGACCCATCGGCAGCTCCGGGAGAAGTACCGCCTGGGCGCCAAGGTGGTGGAGCTGGAGCGGGAGTTGCGGGAGATCCGCCGCGAGAACAGCCGCTTGCGCCGTCGGGTTCACGTCCTCGACGCGGGCTCAGAAGAACGACATCCATAACCAAAATGGGAACGACCGATGGACGAGGTTGCTATCGAAATGCTGGCCGCTCTAGCGGAACTGCCCGATGCCTACGGCGTACCGGTCCAACGGCGGGTGTCGGAACGGCTCGGGCACGAGGTGAGCTTCGGGAAGCTCTATTCAGTCGCCACCGAGTTGGAGGACGCGGGCCTTATCGTGGGCGAGCTGGTCCCAACTCCTGCTGATGGGCCACGGGGCGGGCGCAGCAAGCGGGTCTGGACGATCACGGCGAGGGGGCGAGCGGCTTTCCATGAGGTTCAGCGCGCTCCGACGCGGGCCTTGCCCGCGTAAGTTGCATTGTTCCATGTGGAACAAAAACCTCTTGACACTATAAAATTCTCGCAAACGAGCGCCTACAGATAAAAAACACTTGATAGTATAAATTGGTCTTGGGTACACTCGCATCTATTGGTCGACAAGGTAAAAACATCAATGCCTCGCGCAACAGACGAACGCACACTGATCATTCGGCACTATGGGCTCTTGCCGCCATTGGATTGGGATGAGGGCATTGATCTCCAACTGCGCCTGGCAAACGACTTCTGGAACCAACTGGTCGAGATCGAGCGTGAGAACCGGCGCCAGTATGCTGAAATCGTGAACAGCAGCCCGGAGGTGGCGGACCTTTCCGCGCAAATCGCCGTCTTCGAAACCGAGCGCGAAGAATTGATCGCTGAGCGAAAGCGCCGCCGAGCGGCGGTCCGCTCCAAGGCAAAAGCAGACACCGGTTCCCTCGAACACCGGCTTGGCGAGCTGCGGTCGGAGTTGCGTCCGCTGTACGAGGCCCGTAAGAAGCTCATGCCGCAAGTCCGGAAGAGTCGTGTGGGCGAGCTAAAGGCTCTGGAGATACAGCGGCGCGAGAAGGTGAAAGCGGCGCGCCAAGCCTATTCGGCCAAAGGGCTATTCTGGTCCAACTACAACGCAGTCGCAGCAAGCTACGATACGGCGCGGGCGAAAGCGCTCAAGGAAGGAGCCCAGCTACGCTTTCGCCGATTTGATGGCAGCGGACGCCTGGTCAATCAATTACAAAGCGGTCCAAGCGTCGATGACCTTCTCAATGCCAAGCACAGCCAGGTCAGCCTCCGCATTGATGGCCCGCTTCGAAGCGGGCGCCGGGCCAAGGCCGGTTGCGCTGGGATTCTGACCGTGACGGCCTTCACGGGGAGGGATTCCGATGGAAAATCCTATCGTCGCAACGTGCGCTTCCCCATCCGGCTTCATCGCCCCCTCCCGGAGGGTGCTTCGGTAAAGTCCGTCGCGGTCTCGATTTCAGAGGTGGCCGGCGAGAAGCGGTATGCGGTTACCTTCACCTGCCGGGCCGACCAAAGCGATGAGCCGGTTACCGGTACCGCTGCCGCCGGGGTCAATCTCGGTTGGAAGCGTGTGACAGAGGGGCTGCGTGTTGCCACGGCCGTTTTCTCCACCGGCGAGGTGAACCACCTCGTCCTCGAAAACCGCTGGCTCGCCCGTATGGAGCGCGTAAGGGCTTTGCAGGCAGAGCTAGACGAAGCCGTGAACGACTTTCTTCCCGCGCTCAAATCGGCGCTGGACGCGATGCCGCTTTGGAGCGAAGAGATTCAGGTCGAAGGCATCCCTTCGATGCTGCATAGACGGCTAAGCGGTGTTCTCCGGGCACCCAGATTGAGCGCAGCGTCGCTGTTGGGCTTGTTGTTCGAGATCAAGGTGCTGTGGGAGGAGGAGCCGAATGCCATGGCGCTTCTCCATCCCTTGGCGGAGGGCATGGAGGCGTGGCGCAAGCAGGCCAAACGCAAACACCTGGAGATGATGCACCTGCGGGAGAAATTGCTGGCCGAACGCAAGAATCGCTACCGCGTTTTCGCCAAGGAGCTGGCCGACAAGGCTGGAATGGTCATCCTCGATGACACGTCATACCGTGAAGCGGCCCGGCTATCGAAAGCCGACGGCGAGGAAAACCCGCTGACCGAGCAGGCGCGCAGCAACCGCGTGCTGGTGGCGCCTTTCGAGCTGCGGCTGGCCATTGATCAATCGTTTGGAAAGAGAGGGGGTAAAATCGAGCGATACGGCGGCAAGATCAATGCGTGTCAGCGCTGCGGTTCCAGTGACCTTTCGGGCGAATTGGTGAAGACCTGCGGTGGTTGCGGCGCCGTCTTTGATGTTGACGAGAACGCCGCTTCCAACCTCCTCGCCACGATCACGCCGAAATCGAACGTTCCGCCGCCGGTTCGCGAGCGGTCCGGTGGTGCGGCGGACCCGAGAATCGCTCGCGGTTGATAGATCAATATCTTGCGAGGATTTTGTTTTGCCGTAGCAGGCGATCAGCCTCCCGCTCGCAAAGCGGGGTCGTGAGGCTGTTCTGGCGGGCTATTTTGCTCAACCCTGTTTCAAAGCCTGCTCTGCGGCCTGGTAGTAGAGACCCGGCCCGTTCCACCAACTCGCCGCGCCGACCATTGAGGTTTCAAAGCCTGCTCTGCGGCCTGGTAGTAGAGACAAGACATTCTTCTCGTCGGCCTTGCGGATGGTCACGGTTTCAAAGCCTGCTCTGCGGCCTGGTAGTAGAGACTCACCATCCGGCTTCGAGGTGTGGCCGATTCGCCCAGTTTCAAAGCCTGCTCTGCGGCCTGGTAGTAGAGACAGTGATATCGGCCGTCGCCGAACCTTGGTTCGTATGGTTTCAAAGCCTGCTCTGCGGCCTGGTAGTAGAGACCTGGCGGACCTGCCTTTGGTCGAGGCGCTGGCGGTGCTTGTTTCAAAGCCTGCTCTGCGGCTTGGTAGTAGAGACGGGATCAAGTCTGATATACACGGCACCGGACTGTTCGTTTCAAAGCCTGCTCTGCGGCCTGGTAGTAGAGACGTGGCCAAGTTGCGTCACAGAGGCGCGGAAGTACGAGGTTTCAAAGCCTGCTCTGCGGCCTGGTAGTAGAGACCTGTCGATGATGAGGTCAAGACAGATTAGTCGTTTCAAAGCCTGCTCTGCGGCCTGGTAGTAGAGACGGTTAGTTATCCTCATGTACCTCAATATGATTACCACGTTTCAAAGCCTGCTCTGCGGCCTGGTAGTAGAGACGCCCGCCTTTGAGTTCGAGGCGCACGTCGCCGGATGGTTTCAAAGCCTGCTCTGCGGCTTGGTAGTAGAGACTATGTATCAAGCTATACCAAAGGTTTCGCTGACCAACTGTGAGCGCAAGCCAGCGCATTGTTCCATGTGGAACAAAAACGTCTTGACACTATAAAAACGCAACCAAAGAGGTGCGTCGGTTGTGAAGGTTCGGGATAGGGCGCTCAAGAAAGAGGTGGCCGTGCGGGATGCACACTGCCTGCGCCGGTTCTGTTACCAGCCACGGGAGTGGCAAGGGGCGCTGATCCCTGGGGTCGGGCTCCAGCGCGGGCAAGATGAGGACTGGCGGTGCATCCGCCGCGAATACCACGGGTGCCCCCAACCACTGCCCGAGACATGCAAGAAGGCAAACGGACGGAAAAAGGAGTGAGTGAGTGGGAGCGAAGACAGGAATAGCGTGGGCAGCCAACCCCGACGGGTCGCCGGGGGAGACGTGGAACCCGACCACGGGCTGCACCAAGGAATCGGCCGCGTGCAAACACTGTTACGCCAAACGCGACTGGCCGCGCCTCGCCGGCAACCAAGCGACCGTCTACGCCAATCGTGAGTTTTCGGACATCCAGTGTCATCCGGAACGGCTGGAAGTTCCCTTCCGGTGGACCAAGGTCCGCACAGTGTTCGTCAACTCGATGTCCGATCTTTTCCATCAGGAGATCCCCGACTCGTTCATCGACGAGGTGTTCGCAGTGATGGGTACGGCCGGCCTTCGCCATGGCATCCAGCACCGCTTCCTGGTGCTGACCAAACGGGCGGCCCGGATGCGTGACTACCTCCTGGAAGCCCGCGACCGCATCGAGAGCATTTGGCGTCGCCGTTACCGCGCACAAATGGGCGTGGAGCCCCCGCTGCCCATGCCCTGGCCGCTGCCCAATGTGGGGCTGGGCGTGACCGCCGAGAATCAGGCGACTGCCGAGGAGCGCGTTCCCCTGTTGCTCGACTGCCAGGGCGCCATGCACTTCGTCTCGTGTGAGCCGTTGCTGGGGGCGGTGTCGTTGACCCGGCTCGCCGCGAGCGGAGCCAAGCGGTGGGATGCGCTGCGCGGTGAGCACCACGTTTTGCGCTCAATCCGCCCGACCGCCAAGCTCGACTGGGTGATCGTCGGTGGGGAGTCGGGACCGAACGCCCGCCCCATGCACCCAAACTGGGTCAATAACCTCAAGAGTGAGATTGAGCAGGCGGGCGTGCCGTTTTTCTTCAAGCAGTGGGGCGAGTGGTTCCCTCGCAGCATCGGTGACCTGATGACCGATGGGAACGCGGCTAGCGACTGGGACCCGGAGGCGACCAAATGGCCCTGCGTACGGCTGACCGAAAGTGGCGGCAACGGCCGCGACCTGGCCGAGGTCGATGGCGGGGAAGACCGTTACATGCAGAGGGTAGGGCGCAAGCTCGCGGGTGAGCGCCTGCGCGGTGAGGAACACCGCGACCGGCCGGCCTTCTTCTTTGAGGGGAGGAACGCATCATGAAGACAGTAGGCTACGGCCTGTTCGGACTGAGTGTCCTCGTGGTTGCCGCGCTCGTTTTGTATCAGGTCGGCAACTGGGCCGCAGAGCGATTGCGCTCACTTGCTACGAAAGAGCGCCAGCGAGTGAGCCGTCAAGTGCAGCGCCTTGTTCGGCGCACCATTACTACGGAGTGACGACGATGATTACACCGGCAGAAGCCGAGCAGTTGGCAAACAAGACGATTACCGAGTACGTGAACGCCTGCCGTTGCGACACCACGGAAGATGCAGCCAACGCGCTGATGAAGCTGGCCAGCATGTGCGGACTCGCAATGTGCGCCGTCGCCGGCCAGAAAGACGCCGTTGACCGCATGCAGGGCACCACCAACTACATTGCACGGCCCGAGCATGCCGGGCCGTGGAAGCGATCCACGGTTCAGTGACGCCGAACTAACACATGTGGCTACTAACAAGCCATGGCAGGGGCCAAGCATCGTAGATGCGATTGGTGGGCTGTCGTGGACGGTTATCTTTGGCGTGGCCGCCATCTTAGTGTTCGGTGTCCTATCAGGAATAGGGAAGTGGTTGGTCGAGGTGGGAAAAGAGACCCTGGATGTGGTCGCCGGGTTTGCGACGCGCTCGACCGCCCCTTCCCCGGCCCTCCAGCGCCGTCTTGAGCGCATGGCAGCGCTTGAGGCCAAGGCCAACGACGCGGAGGACGCCGCCGCAGCCCGGATCTTTGCGCTCGAACGTGCCGTGATGCTTTGACGCCTCCTCTCCCTGAACGAAGAGGATTTCTGCTCAAAGCCACACCCCACAGAATCCCGGCGGCTAGGCCGCCTGAGATGCCTCGGCATCCGGAACCGTTGGGAGGGTGATAGCAGGCCACTTGCCCCGCGTCAGGGGGACTACTACGGCCCGTCGCAGCGCGACCGGTCGTAGATACTTGGGGGTTTCGCACAACTTGCTCAACAAGTTTCAGCATGACGATGTGATCCAACCCGGTCGCGGGAAAGGAGCCCTCGTTCAACAAGGTGCTCAATGATGTAGGAATAAGAACTTGGCGAACCGAGGCGCTCTATGCCCATCGCTCTTTTTTTGGTAAAAGCTGTTTGCAGGTATAATATGCAGAGGATACGATAACCGATCACTCGTGGGGTTTTGTGAGGCATGGTTTCTGGCGTCGTTCACAGTAAGCGCGACCCGTTCGATGACTACATCGGGCGGCCGAGTCCGTGGGGAAACCCCTACCGCATGGATCGGGAAGCGGATCGCGAGTGCGTCATCAGTCGATTTCGTCGTTGGGCTGACATCCAGCCGTGGTTTCGTGACGCTGCCTACTGGGAGTTGCAGGGCCGTGTCGTCGGCTGTCACTGCGCCCCTAAGGCGTGTCACGGGGACGTTTACCGCGAGTTCGACACGCCGGCCTTCGTCTTTGTGTTCGGCTCGAACCTGGCTGGGCGCCATGGCAAGGGAGCTGCCCGCTACGCGGCAACTCACTGGGGCGCCGTCCAGGGGCAAGGGCGGGGAATGCAGGGGCGCTCCTACGGCGTGCCTACCAAGGACGAGAGACTGCGGGTGCTACCGATCCTCGCAATCGGTGAAGAGGTGGGTCGGCTGTTCGAGGATGCGCGGGCGCTGCCCCAGGAGCATTTCCAGGTGACCCGGCTTGGATGCGGGCTCGCTGGCTATGCCGATGAAGAGATCATTCCGCTGTTTGAGTCAGCGCCCGCGAACATCCACCTGCCGGGGCAGTGGGTGAGGGCAGTGAACCCCAAGCGCGAAGCGCGGGTTTTGATCACAGGGGTTCCCGGTGTCTCCCGCGAACGTCTGTTTGATGTGGCCGACCGGGTAGCCGAGAAGGTTGGCCGGTTCGAGGTCGTCTCCGGGGCCTCCAAAGGTCCGGAGACCGTGGCCGAGAGCTATGCCGAAGCCCGAGGACTGCATACGGCCCGGTTTCCGGCCCTGCACCGCAAGGAGGGCCGGTCGGCTATCGCCGGCCAAACCGCCCGGATGCTTTGGTATGCCACCCACGTCGTCGCCTTCTGGGACGGTCAGCACCAGCGGACCAAGTCGGTGATCGAGCAGGCCAAGGCCGAGGGGCTCCCCCTCATGGTGGCACGGTGCTGAAACGGGGCCATTGCCCGGCCTGCGGTGGAAAGGGTCCAGGTTGATTTGGCGCGGTTTCGCTCTGTCTCGATGTGAGACGAAACCGTTTGTAAGTGGCGCGAAAAGGATAAAAGAATGCGCGAGAACCGAAACGAGTGGACCCATAAACCGAAAATTTGGCTTTACCTGCTCCCTCTCCTGGTTACCCTGGTCTTACTGGCGGTGAGTATCAGCAACCACCTGTTCATCCATCCTGAGTCCTGGTTTGCCCATCTTATGCGCTACGGCCTTCCCATCGGGGCGGGGCTCACGCTTCACTTCCTTGTCCGCACCTACTACAACAACCGCTCCCTGGGCGAGATCCACGAACGCCTCCACCATCTCTCCACCGCGCTCGATAACAGTAAGACATCGGTGCTGATCGCAGATTGCGATGGGCGAGTGATCTACGTCAATCAACGCTTTGCCGAGACGCTTCGGCTGGGGGTTGACACGGTCATCGGCGATCACCTGGATATCACCAGCGAGGAGCCAAACGCCTTTTGTTCCGTGCTCCTGAATGCGATGGCCAACCAATCGCCCTGGATGGGAGAGGTTCGGTACAGGACTGACGACAGCGAAATTCGGTGGGACCAGGTGGCGATCAATCCTGTCCTCGACAAAAATGGCCAACCCACCCATTTTCTCTGTGTACGCTACGACATCACCCCGCGCAAACAACTGGAAGCCCGGCTCAACGTGATGGCCTATTACGATAGCGTCACCGGGCTCCACAATCGAGCCTACCTCGAAAACCATGGGGACAGCCTGTTGATGCGGGCGCATCACGACCAGCGCCGGTTGGCGGTCTTTTACCTTGACCTGGACGATTTCAAGAAGGTGAACGATTCCCTCGGGCATGAGGCCGGCGATTTGGTGCTGCAAGCCGTAGCCACCCGTTTGACCGGCGTGCTCGGGGAGAATGACGTGGTGATGCGCCTGGGAGGCGATGAGTTTCTGGCGGTACTTCAAGATGCGCAGGAACAGAGCCTCGAACAGACCGCCCAGTGCATCATCCACGCGGTGACCGAGCCGATCACCATCTACAGTCGCGAAGTGTTCATGGGCACGAGCGTTGGGATCAGCGTCTACCCCAAGGATGGGGACGACCTTCCTACCCTCATGAAGCACGCGGACATCGCCATGTACCATGCCAAGAAGCGCGGCGGTAACAGCTTCGACTTCTTTGAACTTGCGATGAGCACGCAGGCGGAGAAGACGCTGATTATGGAAACCGAGTTGCATCACGCCCTCGACCGGAAAGAATTCGAGCTGCACTATCAGCCGCAGGTCAACGGGCGGACCGGGGAGATCGTGGGGGTCGAGGCGCTGCTGCGCTGGAACAACCCCGAACGGGGGTTGATCAGTCCGGGCGAGTTCATCCCCGTGCTGGAGCAAACCGGGATGATTGTCCCGGTCGGGCGCTGGGTGCTCACCCAGGCGGTCTCCCAGGTGGTGGCTTGGGAGCAAGCGGGGCTGCCTCGGATCAAGATGAGCGTGAACATCTCGGTGCGCCAACTCAAGCGCCGCGACTTCCTCCAATGCGTGGAAAAGGTCTTGACCGAGACCGGGTACGACCGGGCGCGGCACTGTCTGGAGCTGGAGATCACCGAAAGCACACTCATGGACTGCGAAGACGCCCCGACTATCCTCAAAACCCTCAACGAGCGGTTCGGGATCTATGTGGCTATCGACGATTTCGGCACGGGGTATTCCTCGCTAAGCCATCTCAAAAACCTGCCGGTCGATACGCTCAAGATCGACCGGGTATTCGTCAAGGACGTGACCAGCAGCACCAACGACAAGGCCATCGCCGCTGCCATCGCCACGATGGGGGAGGGCCTGGGGTTGCGGGTGGTTTCCGAAGGCGTCGAGACAGTCGAGCAGTTGGAATTTCTCTCCCGCTACGATGGTATGGATATCCAGGGGTACCTGTTCAGCCGGCCGCTTCCGGTGACCGAAGTGGAACACCTGCTACGGCAACGGACCCTGCAAATCCCTGCGAAACTTCAAGCTGCCGGTTGACCGAGTAAAACATGTTTGATAGTATTATATCCTCTGGATGATTCGGGTTGCGATGAACGGTGGGCGTCCAAGACCAATAGCAACGCCCGGTGAGAGAGCCCCATGAAGCTGCTGATTCTGCCTTCGGGCACTGGCGGGCAACCTCGGTTCATCGGCTACGACACCTGCCTGAGCACGGAGTACGCTCAGCGGCTTGTTCAGGTTACCCTACGGCAAATGCCGAAGGACTTCGAGTGGGAAGACCTGGAAGAAGCGTTGGTCCGAGAGGGGTTTGTCCCACTGGATACGGTCGAGCTTGGTCCCATTTGGGACCGACAGACCAACGAGGAGCCGCAAGGTGCGGCCTGAGAAGGGAGGGGGACCTCCCTTTTCTCGGGCTGAAAAAGTGTACTGAGCACACCTGAGTGGGAGGGTGGCCGGGTGGCCAAGAGAGAACTGAAAATTTGGAACGGGCGGGGGACGGAGTGTATCAACCGTGCTGATCCCCGTTGGAAGGCAAAGGCCCATCCAAGCAGGGTCCACGCCTACGTTTGCGCCTACTCACGCGCAGATGCTCGCCGGGTCATCGCCGAATACTGCGGGCGGATGCCGCCCGACAGTGAGCTTCGCAACTATTTCTGCGAGGGGGCCTGGGGCAACGGTATGGAAGGGGTCACCCCGGAACGGGGGCTCTGGCTGCAATTCGACAGAAGCGAAAAGCCGGTTCGGGTGGTATGAGGGCACGGTCAACCATGCACCGATGGGAACGGAAGAGATGAGCACCGAAAAAGAAGAATGGCTGTCGAATTTGAAACCTGGTGATGAGGTCGGCGTTTACGAACTGCGCGGTACCCGCCTCGTCTACAAGACCAAGGTCGCCCGTCGCACGCCAAGCGGTCGGATTGTTTGCAAGATTTCTGACGTAGACGGTGACGACACCTTCCGGCCGGACGGGTTTCTTTATGCCTCCCGCAGCTCTTGCTACGCGGACAGACAGCTCGGGCCGTTGCCGGACCAACATGATGACGCGAGGCAGGTATGTTGAACGCCCCCATTTTCGCAATGACAAAGCCGGCCGGCTTCCAATTGGTACGGTGCGGGATCTTTACCTGGCGCTCGCGCAAGGGGGAATCGCTTTCCGGGCTGACGCTGATGAGGCATCCGGACGGACGCTACCTGGTCGTAGTGTCGGAACTGGCGGAGAACCCCGGCACGTCCATCACCAACGACCCCGAGGCTGTGATCGCCCATGTTTTGAAGACCTACCTGGAAGGGGTTGAGCCGGCACGGATGCTGTTCCTCGAACACTATCGGGACAGTCTGAGCTACAGCACCGGCTCGGGCCAACAGGATGACCGGTTCGACCAGTGGCTCGTGCAGTGGTCCGGCGGGGTAGCTCGACACGTTAGTTGGCGCTCCGTCCGTCGCCTTGAGGACATGGTATGGCCCCCGGCGTAGAACTGGCGGAAACGGGGGCGGAACGGCGTCGCAGGGCCTTGCGGGCGCTGATGGCCACGCACGATCTGACCCAGCGACAGGTCGCGTCTTTGGTGGGGTACTCCCTGGATGCCGTAAAGGGGTGGTGCGCGGCGCCGGACGGCCCAAGGTATCGAGAAGTCCCCGAGCGGGCCTTGATGAGCCTGCGGCGCGCCATCGCGGCCGGGGAACACGAGAAGGACTAAGAATGCACATGCCTCCTGAGCTTGCCCGTCGTCGCCGCAGAGCCCTGGGGTTTGCCGCCCGTACCCACGAGGCCGTCAACCAGCGCCGGAAGTACACTGGGGAGCCGTATATCGTCCACCCGGTCGAGGTCGCGGAGATCGTGCTATCGGTCACCGACGATCCTTGCATGGTGGAGGCCGCCATTCTCCACGATACGGTGGAAGACTCCAGGGGGCTGGTTGTGGTCGGCACCATTGCGTGCCACTTCGGTGACCGGACCGCCCGCTATGTGGACGGTTTAACGGATGTATCCAAGCCAAGCGACGGCAATCGGGCCAAACGCAAGGCCATTGACCGGGCGCACAGTGCCGCCCAGCCGGCGGACGTGCAGACGATCAAGGTGGCTGATCTGATCAGCAACACCTGTAGCATCACCGAATTCGACCCCAACTTTGCGCGGGTCTACCTGCGGGAGAAGGTGGCGCTGCTCGAAGTGCTGCGGAAGGCAGACCCTCGGCTGCGTGGGATCGCCGAACGAATGGCCTTTGAGAATATGCGCCGATTGGGGATCTAGGTTGGGGACGGAGCCGAGTTCAAGATAGGCCAATGCGGGAAAGAACAATATGAGTTTGGACAAGGAGCAATTGAAAGCGCTGACCGAAAGGACCGAAATCGTCTTCGGTACCGCGACCACCGAACAGATCGGCGTCGTTACCCGCCTGACGAAGACCCAAGTTGTCGTTGAAAGCGAGGGCCAAACATACCGCTTCAGGCGGGCCGATGGTTGGGAAGTCAGCGGTAGCACCTTTCATCGTCGCTTTCTCCACTCCATCGACCCCACAAAGGTCAAAATGGTGAGGGACGAGAAGAAACGCCAGCGCCTGGCCTGTGCCCTTGAAGATATCAAGTGGCGCCAGCTCGGGTTCGGCGTGCTTCGGGACATCACGGATGTGCTGGAGAGACACGGTGTCCAAACCAAGTAGCCAAGGCGGGATTCGAAAATGAGTGTTGCCAACCTGCAAGCGCGCAAGCGCCTCAAAAAGTTTCTCAAGGCCACCTCCGGTCGCGGGTGGGACGTGCGGGCTATTGATCCGGAGTGGAATCCGGAAAATCCCACCTACCTCTACGTCGTGGATGCCAAGACCGGCTACATGCAGACCTACGGACTGAGCCACGAGGAGTTCCAGCGGGCGGTGAGCGCCGGGGCTGCGGCACCTGCCCACAAGGCGGAGGCTATCCGCTCTGCGCTCTCCAGTGCCGTGGCCGATCTGGCGGAGGGACGGCTGATGCCGGTCGACCGGACCGCTGCGATCCACCTGATTGGAACCTGTGCGGCCGAATACGCGGGCATGACCCAGACCTACGCGACGCAGGAGAACTGGATCAATGGCCACTTCTTCGTGCTCGTCTACCGATTCCCAGACCACATCCTTCGCCCGTTCGGCCTCAAGAGTGCGGATGGTCAGATGCTGGAAGCCGAAGTAGCGCTCCAACGATGCGGGCAGATCATCGCAATGGATCGGCAGAATCATCCCGACTGGTTCGGTCCATCAGCCGATATCCTGCCATTTCCCAAGCAGTGAGACGTGGACGCAAAAGGCGTCTTGAGCCTGAAAATGCTTTGACCGTGGTAAAATCTGATTGGTAGTCTGTTGGGCAAGCTGGTTGGTTGTGCCCACAAGACAAGAAAAGGGAAAGATATGAAATACATCGAGGAATCGCTCTCCCAGGGTGAAGAGATCCGGCAACTCTTCCAGCCGCACTGGTTTGCCAAGATCCCCATCTTCTTTTGGACCATCCTCGTGGTCACCGTGCCCGTGGCCCTCCTCCTGTGGCTGCAACTGCGCGCCCTGGAGCAGGGCGTGACCAACAAGCGTGTGATCCGCAAGGCTGGCATCGTGAGCCGCAAGACCGAAGAGATGCGGCTGTCCTCCATCGAGACGGTGGATGTCAGCCAGACCTTCTGGCAACGGATCTTCGGCGCCGGTACCGTCAAGGTCACAGGGCGCGGGGTGAGCGATGTCATCCTGGTCAACATTGACGACCCGATGAGCGTGAAACGGGCGATTGAGAACGCCGAGGTGCCGCCCACAACTCCTGCGCCTGTTGAGGAGACCACTCCCGTCTTTGCCGTTGCGCCCGGCAACCACTACTGGATGGTCCCTCGGGAGAGCGGGGAGTGGGAGCTGGCGCGGATCGAGGACAGGGAGCTTCGCCTGTGGGTACGGTTCATGGGGAAAGCGCCCGTACCGGTCGAGGATCTGAATCTGGCCAACTACGACATCCGACTCATTGAACGACCTTCGGTCTCAGGGTGAGCCCATGTACCTGTACCTTGGCTCACCTTACACCCATCCCGATCTCGCTGTGATGGAGCAGCGGGCTCAAGCCGTCACCGACTTCACCTCCCAGTTGCTCTGTGCTGGCCTGCATGTTTATTCGCCTATCGTCCACTGCCACGAAATGGCCAAACGGCACAAGTTGCCGCGAGAGTACGAGTTTTGGAGCGGATACAACAAGACCATGCTCTTGGCCGGGCTTGGGCTTGGCGTGTACCAACTGGATGGCTGGAAGCAGAGCAAGGGTCTGATCACCAGCGAGGACAGCGAATATGAGACGGCGCTCGCATACGGCCGCCCGATCATCCATTTCGACCCGGCGGAGTCCGTGGTAGGGACCGTGGCCAAACTCCAGGAATTCGTTCGCCAGGCCGAGGAGCTATACGAAGGGAGGGTTAGAAGGTGACAGGCGCCCCTCAGGTGTGTGTTACGTTTCTGTGTCATGATGGCAACGGTAACGTGGTCCTTGGCAAGCGTGGGGCAAGTGCCCGTGACGAACAGGGCTGCTGGGACATTGGTGCCGGCGCAGTGGCCTTTGGCGAGACGCCAGAGGAGACCGTCATCCGCGAGATCCGCGAGGAATATGGCGTCGAGGTGCCCCCTGAGGTCATGGCATTTCTCGGCTACCGAACGGCGCTGCGGGAAGAGCCCGGCGGCGCAAGTCATTGGCTGGTCCTCGACTTCGTTGTGCGAATCCCGGACCGCCTCCATGGGGAGGTGCGGAACGCTGAGCCTGAAAAGCTCGATGCAGTGGGTTGGTTTCGGCCGGAGAAACTGCCGAGCCCAATGCACTCACAGTGGCCGTCCCTTCTCACCAAGAACGAAACGCTGCTCATCGAGCGGGGAGCATGGACGCCCCTGGGAAGATGCTGAGACGCGATGCTGAACGGACACAAGACGATGCAGATTGAACTTGGCGCATTGGCGAAACCACTGACCGAGCAGCTTGCCGGGAGCGGGATCGACCACAAGAAACTCCAGGTGTTCGACCTTGATGCGAACGCGATAAGCCGCCTGTATGTACGAGGACTCATCACCGAGTCGCAGGCGACGGCAGCACGAAAGAAACTCCTTCGGACCATCCAAGGGGCCGTTACGCAAACGTTACGCGAACCGTTGCGGAACGTTGCAGGAACCGCCGAGGCGTCAACTACCCCGGCCTAAAGGCCGGAGCTTGTGAAAGCAGGCTGGGTTGACCAGGGAGCGCCGTAACCAACCGGCTACGTTACGAACAGGTCGTCAAGACCCACTCCGGGATGCTTCCTCAGTCCCGGACCCTGGAAGGTTGGGATCATGCTGGTGAAAGGCAAAGCGCCGAAGGTTCTGACCGCCGCGCAAGCAGGAGCCGGTTCGTGACATTCCCGAGGGGAGATGCACCGCAAGGTGCGCGTTACAAGGCCCGTAAGGGCTTTATTTGGGAGGATTCGGCCATGGCCGTATTCGTATTGGACAAACGTAAGCATCCGCTGATGCCGTGCTCGGAGAAGCGGGCGCGGTTGTTGCTGGAGCGCGGCCGGGCGGTGGTGGTGCGCATCGCTCCGTTCACTATCCGTCTCAAAGATCGCGTGGGCGGAGCGGTGCAACCCCTGCGGGTGAAACTCGACCCCGGCAGCAAGACCACCGGTCTGGCCCTGGTCCGTGAGGCGGGTGACACCCAGTATGTATTGTGGCTCGCCGAACTGTTCCACCGGGGCCATACCATTCGTGAGGCACTCGCCCAGCGCCGGGGCTTTCGCCGTCGGCGTCGGGGCAATCTGCGCCACCGAGCCCCGCGCTTCGACAATCGCACCCGGCCGGTGGGTTGGCTGCCGCCGAGCCTGCACCATCGGGTGGGTACCACCACGGCCTGGGTCAAGCGGCTTTGCCGCTGGGCGCCGGTCAGCGCCATCAGCACCGAGTTGGTGCGCTTCGACACCCAAGCCCTCCAAAACCCCGAGATCGCCGGGGTGGAGTACCAGCAGGGGGAGCTGGCCGGTTACGAGGTCCGGGAGTACCTGTTGGAGAAGTGGGGTCGACGGTGTGCCTATTGCGATACCAGCGGCGTTCCGCTGGAGGTGGAACACATCCTGGCCAAGGCGCGGGGCGGTTCCAACCGGGTATCCAACCTGACGCTTTCGTGCCGACCCTGTAACGAGGCGAAAGGCACCCGGCCGGTGGAGGAGTTTCTGGCGAAGGAGCCCCAGCGGCTCGCACGCCTGCTGGCCCAAGCCAAAGCGCCTCTCAAAGATGCGGCGGCGGTCAACGCCACCCGCTGGGCGCTGTTCAACGGGCTCCAAGTCACGGGGCTGCCGGTGGAGGCCGGTACGGGCGGGCGGACGAAGTGGAACCGCACCCGCCTCGGCATCCCTAAGGGGCACGCCCTCGATGCGGCGTGCGTCGGCGAGGTGGCGCGGGTCGAGAGATGGGAACGGCCGGTGCTGGCGATCACCGCTATGGGGCGGGGCAGTTATCAGCGCACTCGGTTGACGCGGCACGGATTTCCTCGGGGCTACCTGATGCGCTGCAAAGCGGTGAGGGGTTTTCAGACCGGAGATCGAGTCCGAGCGATGGTGCCGACCGGGAAGAAGACAGGGATCTATGTTGGGCGCGTGGCGGTCCGGGCCTCAGGGAGTTTCAACATTCAAACGGCGGCGGGTGTGGTTCAGGGGATTTCGCACCGACACTGCCGATTGGTGCAACGAGCCGATGGTTACGGCTACCAACAGCGCCTCCTCCCCGCCGTGAACGGCGAGGTTTCCGGCGCAAGAGTCCTTGGATGAAGAAAACCGTACTGGCCATGGCCGCAGGTCTGATGTTCGCAGGTGCTGCTGCCGCGCAGGACATCTCCGTGAGCGGTCTGCATGTGGATGCCGACCTGGCAGGTACCGCAACCGGGGTCCGGGTCCAGGCCAGCGAGTCGTATCTGGACAACGCCCTCGATGCCAACTTCCGCTTCGACTATTACACCCTGGGCGATGCCAACTTCCTGGTCACCGAAGTGGCGCTCGGCCATACCTATCCGCTGGCCGAGGGATTCAACCTCTTCGGAGCCGTGATGGGCGGGATCAACAACAACGACATCAGCGATGAGCATTACGCGGGTGCCGTGGCGCGGGGCACCTACAGCGTGACCCCCCAGGCATCGGCGGGTGTGGAGGTCGGCTACCGCAACTACGATGCCGGCGGTGAGACCCGTGTCGGCGTCTTTGGCTCCTACGCGGTGAGCGGTAAGGTGAACGTGCTGGCTGGCGCCGCCAGCGAAGCCGACTACACCGAGGTCAACCTCGGCGTGTCCATGAACTACTGATCGCCGGTCCGTCATGCCGCGTTCAAGAGCCCCTCTCCGGAGGGGCTTTTGCGTCGGTAGCCTTGAAAAAAGGAACGATGCCTTGAAAGTCAATCTTCCGCGTATTTTCCCGCCTATCCGTCCGGGACTGGACCCGATCATGATCGTGGCAGCGGCCCTCCTTGGGGTGGGGATTGTCGCAAGCGGCATACCGCTCGCCGAGAGCGCCAACAAGTTCGTCGAAACGCTCGGTGGACTGTGGGGCGCATCCTTTGGCATCAAATGGGGCACAGCGATTGTGGCCCTTGGTCTTGCTGCCACCATGTTCCGCCCCAGCCATCCCGTCTTGGCTCAGTATCTCGGCGCCTTGATGTTTGCTGAGATTTTCGCGCCCGTGCTGGTGGTGGGGATCAGTGCCACCTCTGGCCTGCCTTCGCTCGCATGGAGCTTGGTAATTTGGCTCTCCCTGATGGTTCTCCATGTAACCGCCAGCTTGTACTGTGCTGGGCAGGCATTTCCCATGCGACTGGAGGAAAAAACCGATGAAAGCCACTGACGCGATGATCGCGGCTGCCCAGACAGCGGCCCCCCAACTGACCCGTGAGGCGGTCGTGAGCATTGTTCAGGCTGCGTTGGATGCCGACCCGGCCTTGGCCTCGATGGAGGTCATCGACTTCGCCCAAGGCGAGTCCAACACCTGCACACCACGCCTGCTGATTGAAGAGTGGGAAGAGCTGGAGGCGTTGCGCCAGGAGCAGGTGAGCAACGCACTTGGCGATAGGACACACGCGATGGCCGCGCACAAGCTCGCGAGACTCATTGAACTGGAAAATAAGGCTCAGAACTGCCAGTCCTAAGTTTTTGATTTATTCTCATGGGAGGCCCTCGAAATTGGCCTCTTCTAGATCAGAATGAAGGAGAAGGATATGGCAGCGAAGAAGAAGGCCACCACGCCAAAAGCGCCGGCCAAGAAAGCGACGACCAGGGCCTCGATGAAGAAGGCGCCGGCCAAGAAGCGGGTGACCAAAGCAAAAGCATCGCGTCGCAAGGCGCCTATGGCCCCCGGCGATCTGCTGACCCAACTGGAATTCCACAAGACCGAGATCGCGAAGCACCGGGATGCCTTGGCAAAGCTAGTGGCCGATGCCCAGGTCGTGTTCGAAGCCACGAGCAACGGGGTCCAGGAGCTGGAGCAGGCCATCGCCTCCCTAAGCACTCAACGCTAAACCCCTCCAAAACCACTCCCCAGCCCCTCCTCGTGAGGGGCTTTTCGATTCCCTGTGCCGATTTGCACTGCCCCCGGTATGATCCTGCGAACCCGTGGAATCCCCACGGTACGAAAGGAGAGAACTGATGAAGTCGCAAGAGGTGAACTTCCAGTGATTTCCGCCCGGCCTTGCGCCGGGTTGTGTTAGCACAGACCCCGCTTAGTACGGGGCGCGTGACACAGCGTTTCGGGCGACCCCTCACGGGCAAGCCTCCGACCCCTCAGAAGGTCGATCTCCGGTTTCCGGGGAAAGCAACGCGGAACAACGCATGAGTGGTTCTCCCTGCGCGGTCCGGGTTTTACACCCAACCGCACAGGAGAACATCAATGGAAAAGTTCAGCATCAAGCAGGGCATCAACGGCTGGTTCACCATCCCCGCCGACCCCAACCACCACCCGCTGCTCTCCCGCCTCCATGAGGACGGGGAGGACAGAGGAGAGGAGGGGAAGGACTGGAAGGTGACCGACCCGTGTCAGTGGGAAAGCCTGGAGCAGGGCCTGGTCCTCATCCGGGAGACGGCCGAGCGAAACGGGATGTCCGTGCAGTTCTGCGGCAACCTGAAGCGCGCTCCGGTGGCGATCCTACGTGAACTCCCCAAACCGGAGAAGCCTCTGCGGATCTTCGAGGGGCTGCATGGGATGGATGGCGCCAAGTGGGGTGTCTCGGACTTCTACGAGGAGTACGAGACCGCCCTGCGGGATGCCATCGGCTCAGGCGCCCCCTTCGACACCGGCTGGTACGGGGTGAAGAAGGAGATCTAGAGCGGGTGGATTCGCCGATGGAAGCGGGGTGGTCCCATTGAGGTCGATGTCTCGGCCTGCATGGACGATGCCCCCGGCCTGATCGACACCGCCTTCTGGGTAGCCGACGGCAAGCGCGCCGACTCAGGCTGGGAAGTGCTGGAGTCTCTCGGGCTCGATGAGGAGGCTATCGAATCTACTATGGATGAGATTGCCGAAATCATGGGGCTGGGAGAGGACAACTGCGCGACACGAGAGCGCTCGCTCTCTCGTCGGGCCAGTTACGACAAGGTGTGCGAGGCCCTCGATGAGATGGCCTCAGAAGCCGCGAAGGAACTGGAAGAGCAGTTTGAAGCGACTGTGGAATACTGCCGGGTCCGCCTGGCTGAGCTTCGTGGAAACGCTTCTGACCAATAGCTGATTCATGCCCCTCTTCGGAGGGGCGCTTTCCTTATCCACATTCCGCATTTCCTTCAGTTTCCCTTTGTGAATCAATCATTTCCAGCGCGCTTACCTTCCCGTTTCCACTGTTTCCACGCCCTCATTTCCCCGATTTCTTGACGTAATAAAAGCTGTTTGATAGTATAATATGCAGGGAAACAAAAGGATGTCTTTGGAAATGGCCCAACCAGCAACTGAACAGACCACCGACCTGTTCGCCGCAGACCAGGCTGCCAATGCCCCGGTCGCCGGAGAGATCGAGCGCATCATCTACGGTCCCAACGACAAGGGGTTTTGCATTCTCCTGCTGGCGCCGTCCAAGGCTCACAAGGCGCTGATCGTAAAAGGAATCCTGCCCAATGCTCGCCAGGGCATGACGGTGGAGTGCGAAGGGGAGTTCATCACCGATCCCAAGTACGGTGATCAGTTCAACGCCACCGCTCTCATCGAGACCCTGCCCAAGGGTAATGCGGGGGTTGCCCGCTACCTTTCGGAGACACTGACCGGCGTAGGCATGAAGATGGCCGAGACCATGGTGGAGACCCATGGCCCCGAGGAAATCTTCCGCGTCCTCGATGAGGCGCCAGAGAAGCTGCTGAGCATCAAGGGCCTTGGCAAGAAAAAGCTCGAACGGATCAAGGCCGACTGGCACGAAGCGCGGGGCTCCTACCGGGTCATGGTGCTGCTTCGCAAGATCGGTATCGGTCCGGAGCTGGCCAACCGCGCTTTCGTCGCCTTGGGCGGACCGGATGGGGCGGACGTGAAGTCCCTCATCGAGCAGAACCCCTATGTGTTGACCAAGGTGAGCGGCATCGGTTTCGGGCGCGCCGACCAAGCAGCCCTCAAGCTGGGGGTTCCGAAGGACTCGCCATTTCGTATCGAAGCCTGTGCCCGGTACGTGCTGGAGAACGCTATCGGTGAGGGACACACCTATCTCCCCTATCGGGAGGTCGGCGCGCAAGTCTACGAGCTGACCAAGGCCAGTAAGCGAATCATCGTCTCGGTCATGGATCACATGCTCCACGACCCGGACAAGATCGTGGTACCCGAGTATGGCGTGACTGAGGGGTGGGACCGGTGGCTGATGCTGCCATTCCTCCACGCCTCCGAACGGGGTATTGCCCGCAATCTGTTTCGGCTGCGCCAGGGGGCCGGCCTGTTTGCACAGATCGATCCGCGTCGCTTCGAAAATTTCCACCTTCCTCTACATGTGGATCAGATCAAGGCCATCCAAACGGCTTTGACCCAGAAGGTTTCGGTGCTGACGGGGGGGCCGGGGATGGGAAAAACCCAGATCGTCAGGTTTATCGTCGAACTAGCGCGAGAGCGTGACGCGAGGATCATCCTCGTGGCCCCCACTGGCCGGGCGGCGAAACAGCTTGAGGCGGCGACCGGCCAAGAGGCGATGACGGTCCATCGTGCCCTCGGATGGGGTTCGCCCACTCCGGTGCAAGAGCTGGAGTGCGATCTGGTGGTCATGGACGAGTCCTCCATGACCGATACGCCCCTGGCCCATGCCTTCCTCAAGGCGGTACCGGACCATGCCACGGTGCTGTTCGTGGGAGACGTGGATCAGCTTCCTTCGGTTGGTCCGGGCAACGTCCTGGGGGACTTCATCGAGAGTGGGGCGGTGCCGGTCTCGCGTCTGAGCAAGGTGTTCCGGCAGGGGGAGGGCTCGGGGGTCGCTGCGGCAGCCCGGCAGGTGATCCGGGGCGAGATCCCCACCTTCGCCTCCGACTTCACCTTCACCGAGATCCAGGAACCGGTGAAGATCGCCGACGCTATCGTGGCCGAGGTGGCTCGGCTGAGCCAACTGGTCGAACTGGACGACCTCCAGGTGCTCTCGCCCATGCGCGATGGGCCTATCGGGGTCACCGAACTGAATCGCCGCCTGCAAGCGGTGTTGAATCCGCCGCACCCCTCGAAGCGGGAGGTCGCCTACGGGGACTACACCTTCCGCGAGGGCGACCGGGTGATGCAGACCAAGAACAACTATGACCTGGGTATCGTCAATGGCGACTTGGGGGCGATCCGCGTCATTGTGGACGATGACAAGCTCAAGTTGGTGGTGGACTTCTCCGGCCGGACCGTCGAAATCGAACGCGCTGGCCTGCTGTACCTGCAACTGGCCTATGCCACCACCATCCACAAGAGCCAAGGGGGCCAGTACAAGGAAGTGTTGATGCCGATCAGCCATTCCCACTACAAGATGCTGAATCGCAACCTGTCCTATACCGGCATTACCCGTGCGTCAGAGGGGTGCCGACTGTTCGGCACTATGAAAGCGATCCAGACCGCTGTCCGGACTGAAATGAACCGTACGCGCAGAACCGGGCTGGTCCGTGCCATCCGGGCTTACGCAATGGGGGGGCAACGATGGAGCTAGTAGAGCGTTACTTGCCATGGCTGGTGCTGATCGGCGGGATCGGCCTGCTGCAATACCATGGTGTCATGTTCTGGAGCGAGTACGTCGGATCGTCCGGCATCTTCTGGTCGGTGCTGCTTGAACTGCTTGCCCTTTGGCTCTGGTCGCTCCCTCGCGTTTCGCTGCAAACCATTGTGGTGACGGCGGTACTGTTGTCGGGGCCATTTTACTACATCACCAAACCTCTCATTGAAGGTGATGAACTTGCTGCACAGGAAGCTGAAAGCCGGCCGGAGCGCATCGCTTTGCTGCAAAAAGATATCGCCCGACTCGAAGCCAGTTTGCAAACCTACGACGGCAACTCGGAAAAACGGGGGGGGTGGGCCGAATACATTGAAAACACCCACAAACGTCTGGATGACCGGAACAGGCGCTTGGATGAGCTGCTGGCCACGCCCAACAATAGCGCGACCGTGCTGACATGGCAGCGCAAGGCGGTGATCGTCATGCAAGCGGTTGCCCTGATCCTCTTCCAGTTTGGTGTGGTTAGGGCAATTCGAACGCTCTCTCGTCGACATTACAAGTCGAAAACGAGCAGTGGGCAGGCGGAAACCGAAGCGGAAACAGTGGAAAGGGCCGCTCCGAGACAGTCGGTGGCATCCATGCCGATGCCGATGATCCCCGGCATTTCCAAGGCGATTCCAACGGTCGAGGTCGTGGAAACGAAGGAAACGCCACCGCAGGAGGCAGCAAGTCCGGCCATTGAAGGGGACGAGGGGCCAATTCCCACGGAAGTTGTGGAAGCGATTGCGAACCAGCTCGTCAGCCATTTGGCCAGCAACGGCCTGTCGGCCCGGCAATTTGCCGATGAGCACGGGTTCAACCAGCGGGACCTGTCGCTGATCCGCAACCACCGCCGTAACCTCGAAGAGCAGAAGCGCACGGCCACCGACAGCACCATCCGCCGCCTCGGGGAAGTCTTCGGGGTGTTCGAGCCGACCGAACGGGAAGGGGCTGCGGCATGATGGCCTCCAGCCACATGATCCTGGGGGGAGCCTGCTGGATGGCGACCTGCCGGGCATTGGAGATCCCGCCGGGGTTCGAGGTCGGCGCGGCCGTCGCCGGCAGCCTCCTGCCGGACATTGACCACCCCAGCTCCAAGCTGGGGCGGGCCGTGCCGTTTCTCTCGTACCCTCTGGCGGCCCTCTTTGGCCACCGGGGGATCACCCACTCGCTGCTGGCCATCAGTGCGCTCGTGGGGGTTCTGATCTGGCTGGGCGCGACTCACCTGTGGGCAGCGGCGCTGATCGTGGGCTATCTCTCCCACCTGGTCGGCGACTTCTTCACCCCCAGCGGGGTACCGCTGTTGTGGCCGATGAAGGCTAGGTTCAGGGCGCCGTTGACCTTCAAAACCAACAGTTTCCTTGAGCCGGTAACAGTTGTTGCCGTGATGGCCGCAATACAGCACGGCTATTAAGTAGAACTTAGTGAACGGAGAACTCTGATGGGTGCGAGACACAAACACACCATGGACTTTATCGCGGATCGCGACGTGTACCGCGCTGTGATGTTTTCGCGGAAAATGATCTCCGACGGATTGCGCCCGGAACTGGCGCACGCAAGAGCCGCGAAATATTACGGTGTGTCGATTAGCGAGGTTGCTAAACATGTCGGGCAGCACGCTGCGCGTCTCAAAGCCATCCGGGATGGTCGGAGAACTCGGTAGAGGGCCCAGTTCGTTCACGCAGCCTGGAAGATACGATTCAGGAGTCGAAGGGGTTATCGCAAGGGCAGAAATACCATAATGAGTCACGAGAGCCGATATCACGAAGAGAAAGCCGCCCGGCGGCGCGTGTATTTCACCTTCGCCTATGGTTGGCGACTGCGCCCCTGCGGCGCCTGTAATGGCTCGGGCAGATACGACCATAACGGTTCGCCGCCTTGTGACTGTTGTGATGGCACAGGCAAAGAGCGCCATCGAGGTCCGCTGGCCGCCGAGCAAGTGCGGTTCAGAGCCGCCATGAATGACGCCCCCCGGTCCGTCGAAGAGGATATTCGCCGCTATTGCGGGCTTGCGCCTTATCACGGGCAAGGCAACATCCTGCGGGGGGACGACTCTTTTGCCGAGGACATCCTGGCCCGCTACCCGCAAACCGAATTAAATCGGGCCTGTCGGCTGTTGCAACAGCCGCGACAGCGCTGGACGAAGGGGGCGAGGGCCGAGCAAGTGGCACCCCCAACCTTTCCGGTGCGTCCCCTCGACCTGTTGGAAGAGTGCGATGATAACGAATGAATCAGAGGCGAGCATGGGCAAGGTGCTTGGTTTTCGGCTTCGCACAAGGCCGACACGGGACCAGGCAAAGCAATGGCTTGTCGCAAATGTTGCTGCTTTCCCTGAAGCGTTGCCCGGAGACGTTGGGCCTTCCCTTTTTCATGGTTGGCGATTTGTCCGGTCGACTGATGGGGACGTGTATTTCGCCAACTGCGTTGAGCGTGGGATTGACGATGGTGAATTCCAGGCTTGCGCCGAACTTGGAAGCTGAAGCGCGCCGTTGATGGCGCATTGATTGGCAGGTGGTACCGCGAGGTTATCGACGATGACGAAGCATGAATTTTGCCGGCAGATTGTTCAGACGGTGGACAACTGCCGCAGCATCGACGGCATGACGGAAGACGAGATCGCGAAGGCGCTGGAGGGCCTGCTGGCTCCGCTTGCCCCGAAGGACCGCAAACGGTTTGCCGCATGGGGGCAGCCGGAATACCAGACCACGCCGGACCAGTGCTGGTAGTGGTGCAACAAGAGAGCGAAGACAATGGAAAATGAACGTACTGCCGCCGATGCTCTGGCCGAAGCAGGAGTCTTCAAAGGTGCTCACGGACTTGAAGGACTCCTGAATGCCCGCCGGCCAACACTGAACGAACAGAGAGGAATAAACGATGAGCAACCACGAAACGGTGGGCAAGCCAGGAGGATGACGACGGGTCGCAGAAAAGGGGCGCAGGCGGCCCGCGACGGACTGACCGAGGCGGATTGCCCCTATGAGGACCACAGGAAACCGAACGGCCGGCTGTCGTGGTCCCGAGCGTGGCGGAACGCTTGGTTGTTTGGATTTCGCGAAGAGAAGAGCAAGCAGGCGCTGTGACGATGGATATTGACGCAGAACTACGCAGAATTGCTGGCAACGACCTTGCCCCTGGCGATTTGTTCAACACGGCTTGCGCCGCATTGGAGGATGGTGATCTCCCGCCGAGGATTCGCCAGTTCTTCAGCGACGTTCTGAACAGCACACGACACGCGGCCATTCTCGGGTGTGGTCCTGAACTGAACTACGCCCTACTGCGCAAGGAAGCGGCCGAGTTGTTGCCTGAAAATATCTTGACAGTATAGTATGGCTAAAATACCATAAGTGCAGTCAGATAATTGGAGTGTTCCGATGTCCAAACCCCGCTTTCCGCTTCGTCGGTTCTACGGCGAGTCAATGCAGACGTTCATGCACGCCCTTATCCTGCAACGTCCGCGCATGGATGAAATTCTGGACGCTGCCGAGTTCACCGGACGCCGGGTGATGGGGTACAAGCTGCCGCAGTGGCAACGTCCGGAGAAGTGGACCACCGAGCAGTGTATCAACTTCATCGAGTCGATCTGGCTCGGCGCGAACATCGGCGCCTTCATGGTCAACCAGTCCATGCAGGAGGAGTTCCATGACATCCTTCTCGACGGCCAACAGCGCCTCCGCGCCATTGAGCGCTACCTGAACGATGAGTTCCCGGTGGCGGGGGAGGATGGTAAACCTCATTACTGGAGTGAAATGACGGAAGGGGAGAGGGCGCATTTCCATCGCATTCCCTTCCCTTGGATCTTGACCCGGTATAACGATGAAGCACTCCTTCGGGAGGCTTACAACCGCCACAATTTCGGCGGTACGCCGCACGAAGCTGATGAGCGGGCGCCCGAGGGCGATTACCACCACGAGCAGGGCACGCTGCCATGACGGGCCAGGTGCGGGTAGTGCATACCCCCGCGATTGGCGTCTACAACGTCATGGCGGGGGATGCGATGGTGGGCCGGGTAACGAAGCGCGAGGAATCCCATGGGGTGGTCTACTGGGTGGCCTACTTAAAGGGTGAAGGTGTTGTCCAAGCCCGTGCTCGCCATACCACCCGTAAGGCTGCGGTGGCGGCTTTAGTGCGGGCGCTGGAGACAAAGGGGTGAAGCTGTAAATCTCTTGACAAAGATGAAACTTGTTTGATACTATAGAAACTACTGAGGAGGCAGGCGCAAGGCGCCGCCCAAACGGACAAAGCGAGTTCTCCTCTCGCGGGAAGAAACCGCCCTAACGGTTAGCCCCAAGGTTGGTTCCCTTGGGCATGAACAAGAGGTTCTCTCTCCTCGGGCGAAGCCACCATAAACGGCTAGTCCTGCGGCTGGTTCCCGCAGGCAAGAACAAATAGGGTCTCCTCCCTCGAAGAAGCCGCGCTAAGGCTAGTCCCACGGTTGGTTCCCGTGGGCACCTAATCCCGCCAGGCCGCTTCCAGCGCCGGCACAAAGACAAATAGGGTTCTCCGCCCCGCAGAAGCCGCGCAAGGCTAGTCCCACGGTTGGTTCCCGTGGGCACCCAATTTCCTACTGAGCCCCCGGAGGGGCTCTTCACGAGCCCACAAACGATGACCGACAAATCTCGTATCAGTATCCCCGCGCCGACCATTCCCAAGCAAAGTCCCCGTATCGAGTGGGTCAGCTTCATGGCTGCCCACCCGCACCTGTTTCCAGCCCCAAGTCTCGCCGTCTGGCTTGAGCTGGTGAAGGCCGCTGGCGTCCCCTTTGTGCCCGCCGAACAAGTTGGGGAGGTAGCGGTAGAAGCCATGATCCGCTTCGATGAAGGGCGTCCCGAGGATGGTTCGGAATTTCAAACGCTTCGCCGCGTGAACGAGTCGTGCCCTCCCGGCAATATGGCCCGCTGGGACTGCTGCGCTTCTTTCATGGTCAAGGGCATGATGGGCCGGCCCACAAATTGCGGTGTCGAATCCGTCTTGATGTCCATGCTCACTCCTGATGATCCGCGAGCGTTCGACATTCTCTACGAATTCCCCCAGGAGCGGGTAGCGCTCTGGCACCGGCCGTGGGTGCAGGCCCGCTATCACGAGGGCTTTCCGGTCGAATACCGTATTTTCGTGAAGGACAGCCAAATCCAGGGGATCGCCAACTACTACGTCCAACGTGCCCTGCCTGACAACGCGCAGACCCAGGCCGAGATTGCCCAAATCCGGCAACACGCCGAGGCCATCATCGCGGCTTGCAAGAGCGTAGGTCGCTTCCCGTGGATGACCTTCCCGAGCTACAGCAAGCAAGGCCGTTCCGACCGCGAGGTCCACGCCACGCTCGACTTCCTGATCACCCCCGAAGGCGAGGCGCTGTTCTTGGAGGCGGGGCCGGCCTCTGGCGCCGGGGCGCACCCCTGCGCCTTCATGGGTCGGGAGGTCGAAGGCGTTGCCTTGGCTTTGGCTCCCGGCATCGAAGTCTGAGCCATGAGCGTTTCATACTACGACGAGCACGCAACCCGATACTTCGCCGAAACCGTTTTGGTGGACATGGCCGGAATCCGTGAACGGTTCGAACACTACTTCCCCCTCCATGCTCAAGACATTCTCGATGCCGGTTGCGGAAGCGGACGCGACGCCAAAGCGTTTGCTGAGAGCGGGTATCGTGTCAGCGCTTTTGATGCTTCGGAGAAGCTGACGAAGCTGGCCTCCGAATGGGCAGGAATCCCTGTTCGGCACCTTCGGTTTCAAGAGTTTGAACAGCACTGGTCGTTCGACGGGATCTGGGCCTGCTCGTCACTGGTCCATGTCCCCCTGGACGAACTGGACGAGGTATTCGGCCGACTGACTCGGGCTCTGCGACCCCAAGGAGTGATGTACCTCAACTTCAAGAAGGGACATGGCGAGCGAGAGCAGGACGGTCGGACGTTCACAGACCTGATGCCGGCGGAAGTCTGCGCCCTGGTGGCGAGGCAGCCCGATATGGAACTGTTCGAACTGTGGGTGACGGGCAGCTTGATCGCAGGAAACAAAGACCGCTGGATCAACGTGATTGCCCGCAAGAAAGAGGCGGCGGATGTTTAAGTACGGGGAAGAAAAGCAATGGTATGAACGAGCAACCCCGTCTGGGCCGGAGACAAGCCTGCGGATCGAGTGTCATCACTCCGGCGGGCGCTGTGGCACTTACCGTCTCTCGGCCTACGACGGAGACCGTCTTGTGCATTCGGCCTCCTACGCCTGGAACGTGTGGCGGGGCCATTGCAGCGGCCAACTGCTGATGCCCGACTTCGTGGCGGAGGCGGAGCGGAAACGGCCTGATGCGGCGGGGAAGGTGGCTGGCGATACCTTCCGCCCCATGAACGAACAAGCCATTCGAGAAGCTTTTGCGGCTGTCTTCTCGAAAGACTTCCTCGAAAACCGGCAGCAGGCCGTCGATGGCGGAAGGCCGTTCGATGTCAGCGAGTTCGCCTGGATGGTGTTCAACCAGGGCCTGAATGCGGGCCGCCCTGAACGCGCCGTGCTGGAGCAGATCCATCGCCTCGCCACGAGCCCACACTGCCAGCCCGACTGCCCGTTCTACGCGGAGCGCCCGCACCCCAAGGGTGAGTGCGGGCTCGACCGCTGCATGGATGCCGTCGGTGTCACTGTGGCAAAGGTTTTGGAGACTTTCGATGATGTGAAGAGTCAGGGCGGGGACGGCGAGGAGCACTCCTGATGATCATCTCCGCATCCCGCCGGACCGATCTGCCGGCCTTCTACTCCCAATGGCTCATGAATCGTCTGCGGGCCGGGTTCGCGATCAAACGCAATCCCTATTCCGGGGCCGAGTCGCAGGTGGACCTGCGTCCAGAGGCTGTGGATGCCATCGTCTTCTGGACCCGCAATGGAAAGCCCCTCCTGCCGCATCTGGACGAGCTGGACGCCATGGGGCACCGGTACTACTTCCAGTACACGATCACCGGCCTTCCGCGTGCTCTGGAGCGCTCAGTGCCCCATCCCCTCAAGGCCATCGAGACCTTCCTAACCTTGGCCAAGCGAATTGGCCCCGACCGCATGATCTGGCGCTTTGACCCTATCGCCTTCACCAACCTGGTAGACGAGGCAGAGCACCGCCGCTTGTTCCAGAAGCTCGCCGAAGCCCTCGCGGGCTCAACCCGGCGCGTGGTGATCAGCTTCGCCGACGACTACAAGAAGACGAAGAAGAACCTCCAAGCCGCAGAAGGGGTGCAGACGGTCACCTTCTTGAATGACCCCGGAGCCGATACCGCCAACAAGGAGCGGGCCAAGCGATTCGCCTGCGAACTGGCGGACATCGCCGCCGGCCACGGCATTGCCCTCGAAATGTGTGCCGAGGACATGGACCTAACAGGGACCAATGTCCGCAACACCCGGTGCATCGACCCGGATCTCATCGCGCAACTGTTCGGCACCGCCGTCTCCGGGCGCAAAGACCCCGGCCAGCGCAAGGCGTGTGGGTGCATCAAGAGTGTCGATCTGGGGGAGTACAACACCTGCCTGCACGGCTGCGTCTACTGCTACGCCACCGACGAGCTGGCGCAGGCCAAGGCCCGCTACGCCCAACACGACCCGGCGAGCCCGATTTTGATTCCCTGAATAGCAAGAACGGAGCAATGAATGGCCACTGCACGGATCACGATTGAAATTGACTACGACGACAGGAGTATCGCTCCGGAAGCTGCCCGGCCGGCGGTCGAAGCCTTGGCCCAATGGGTCGAGAAAAGCTTGAGCGACGGCTTGGTCACCTGCATTGAGCCGGAACCGACACCACCCTTCGCGGTCCAGGCGCTGCGGGTCCATACCGTTCTCCCTAACGGCCCGCTTCCCCAAGACCTCACAGGCGAGGCGATTTCCGCGCTGCTGACCAATGGGCTGCGCGCCAAGAACGACGCTGAACGCGCCTATCACAACCTCTGTGCTGCACTCGTGGCGCGTTTCGGTGAAGAGGCGCCCGAGGGGGTGTCCGACAGCAAGTGGGACTTGGCTACCATGGTGGCCGAGGAGCCGGTACATGAGCGCAAGCCCCGTACCTTTTTGCATGTGTTGTTCAAGGACGGCCTGCCGTTGCAAAAACCCCTTCTTAGCCGGGCCATGCCGGGGGATTTCGTAGCTGTACGGCCCTGCGGGGAGGACGGGCAGGGCAAGACCTACCTCGGGATCATGCTGGGCGACCTGGTGATGTCCCCGAGCATTCGCTACCACGAAGCCTCGCAAAGCCTACTGGTGGGCTTCCGGGGGCTTGGGAACCCGGCCATGTGGGTGCCGGATCTGGATCGGGTGGTGATGGGCTGCGAGTCCTGGTGGAACAAAATCGATTCCCCTGAGGACCTGCGGGCGATCACGAACAACGATATCCAAAACGTCTGGTATGTGCGGGCGCTTGCCGGGCTTACAGGGCCTCGGGGGAATGAAGGGAAGGGGGGGGAGGGCGGTAATGAGCCGTTTTCCTAAAACCAGTTTAACGGTATATTGCGACAAAGAATCTGCATAAGGACGCTTTGAATGGACTTCCCAATTCCCGCTGTCTGGATTGTTGTTGGCCTGTTGTTGGTCATTTCAGAGGTGTTGATGACCAGCATCGTGGCGGTGTTTTTCGGTATCGCCGCCATCCTCGTGGGCCTTCTGATGTGGGCCGGGTTGCTCGATACCCCCTCAGCGCAGTGGTTCACATTCAGCGTGACGAGCATTGCACTGCTGGTCACAACACGCCACAGACTCCGGCAATATCTGGTTGGCGATGTAGTGGAAACCAATGATGCCCACAAGTCCTTCAAGGACTACCTCGGACAGCGCGCCACAGCGATCACCGACTTCGCCCATGGGGCGGGGAAGGTGATGCTCAACGGCGTCTCTTGGACGGCCCGAGCGGGCGATTCCAGCGAAACCATCAGTGCCGGCGATCCTCTGTGGATCGTCGGGCATGACGGTATCGAGCTTCGCGTCAGTAAAACCGAACCGGTTCAGCATTAAACCAACAGAGGAAAGGAAAAAACCAGTATGCACATGGATATCGGACTCATTTTGACCGGCGGTTTGGCCGTCTTCATCATCGCGGCGGTTTTCAGGGCGGCTGTCATCGTCCCCCAGCGGTACCACTACATCGTTGAGCGCCTGGGGAAATATGCGGGGACGCTGGACTCGGGGTTCCATATCCTCGTCCCGTTTGTCGACCGGGTGGCCTATCGGCACAGTCTGAAAGAAGATGTGATTGACGTTCCGCCCCAACAGTGCGTGACCAGGGACAACATCGAGGTGGGCGTCAACGGTGTCCTCTACCTCCAGGTTGTGGATGCGCAAAAGGCGAGCTACGGCATCGAGGACTATCGCTATGCTGCCGCACAGCTTGCCCAGACGACCATGCGCTCGGTCATCGGTCAGATCGATCTCGACAAGACCTTCGAGGAACGCGCCAAGATCAACAACGAGGTGGTCAACGCGCTCGATGAGGCCGCCGGCCCATGGGGGGTGAAGGTGTTGCGCTACGAGATTTCGGACATTGATCTGCCCGCAGGCATCAAGGATGCTTTGGAAAAGCAGATGCGGGCCGAGCGGGAGCGCCGGGCCACCATCGCCGAATCCGAGGGGAAGCGCCAAGCGATGATCAACGTTTCCGAAGGTGAGAAACAGGAGATGATCAACCGCTCGGAAGGCGAGAAGCAGCGCCAAATCAACGAGGCGGAGGGTCGGGCCGAGGAAATTCAGCTCATCGCCACGGCAACTGCTGAAGGGCTCCGGAAGATCGCCGAAGCGATCCAGACACCGGGTGGTACGGAGGCCATGAATCTCCGGGTGGCCGAGCAGTACGTCAAGGAATTCGGCCAACTGGCCCAGAAGACCAATACCCTGATCCTGCCGGCCGAACTGTCCAACATTGGCGGTGCCGTCGCCGGGCTGGCCAAGATCATGAACCCGCAACAGTCCAACGCCTAACCCCCAGGGGAGTCGACATCGGCTCCCCTTCGTCGAGGCGCAGGAGACGTAAGTGCATCGCTGAAACTGCCGGGTGCGTATCCAAATGCCGGGGTTTTGATGTTTTGTGAGCAAAAATGAAAAAGTAGGGGTGCGAGAATGGAACAGCGAAACAACAAACCCAACCAGTCGACCGTTGGTGTCAAATCCATTGAGGAGTTTCCCCCTTCCGGTCCTTCCAAACAGCTTTCACACCCGATGCTGTTGACGATAGCGCTTTATCCTGCCGGGTTGGGATTGCTTCTTGTTGGTGGTGAGGGCATGGAGTGGGTGAAGTCAATTGGCGCTGTGCTGTTCATCATCAGCGTTGTGGGGGCAGTTTGGCTGGCCTCGGGCTGGAGCAAAAAGCAGCGGGCCTATTGGGGTTACCTTGAGAGCGTGGAGAAGGAAGTGCTGATCGAGGTTTCCGGTGCGAAGGACCTCGATTACTGGAGCCGAGCGAGTATCAAACAGTTTCTCCGTAAGAACACTGGCCGCAAAGCACAACAAATCGTCTGACGGCAGACAAACCGCAGTGCCAGGGGGAGTCGACATCGGCTCCCCTTCGTCTCACCTGAAATTCTCCTCATGGGTTACTACGATATGGACCTGAGAGACGTGCCGGGCGGACTGAAGCCTGAAATGGAACAAAGCATCGAAGCGGCTTTGCTCGCCCAAGTCCGCGAGGAAGCGAAGACCCGAAACGATGCGGTGGCACGGGGCAACGAAACCCCCACCTTGGCCGCCGCCTTGCTGGACAAGTTCGGGTGGGGGATCTCGAAGACAGCGAGCGCCCTTGGGGTTCGGTCCACACATCTGCAACGCGAGGTCGACCGCCTGGTGCGGGAGATCGACACCAATTTTGACGAACACCGCAAGAAGCGCTGGGCGGCCCAGCCGGCGGGGATCGTTTTCGTGGACAAAGAGCGCAACCAGGGGCTCACTCAGAAGCTCACCCCCGGTGATGTGATCACACACAAGGTCTGCGGCGGGGGCATCCAGGAGCACGTCTTCACCGGCACGGACGGGGCGTGGATCTGTGGGTACCCCACCAACGACACCGCCATGATCGAACGCTGCCGCATTCACACGAACGATATCTCGCCGACCAATGTCACCCACGTCAATCGCATTGCGGTCGAGGCCCTGGACTACGCCGCGCCCCGTCGGCGGCCCTACGAAGGGTTGGAATGAACATGGAAAAAGAGACCGCCTGCTCGAACGCCCCCGACAACAGGCTCGACCCGACCCGTGCCGCGCCCCGGTTTATCGACCAGATCGACGCCGACAGGGAAGCCATCCGCTGGCTGGAAGAGCGGGCGCTTAGCCGAGGGGCCAACCATATCGAGTGGCATAACCACGAGGGGGACGGGCGAACCGGGAGCGCCTGGAAGGATGGTGTTTTGGTCGCGGCAACGGTAGTGCTTCGCGACTGGCTGAACTACTCCGTCTTGATCTGTCACGAAGTCGAAGAAGGCGTAAAAACAAGGGCTTGCGATGCGAAAAGTGGCGATAGGGCATAAGGGAGGCTGGAGAAACGAAGCGCATCCCTCAACTTTTTCTTGACCAAGTAAAACTTGATACGCAGTATATCCAACAACTTAGCTCGCCGGGCTATGTTGGAGAACTGAAATGGAGCGCTGTTTTACCCTCAAAGTACGCCTTCGTGGCGCCCCGCATCCGGTTGTGATGAGCCGCCGGCTCGTCTATGACCTGCCCGAACACGTCTACCGCAGCAAGAACTTCCTTGACGAACTTGCGCGCCAGCGCGAGGAGATGTTGGCAAGCCTGGCCGAGTTCGAGGTGAACGAAGTCCCCATCACCCGTTCACCGACTCAACAGGCGGCCGAGATCCTGGACGAGTAGGCTCACCGAACCGAGCAGCGTGTCGCTTGTCTCATTTGTGGCAATTTGCTACATTTGATGCAAATCAACACGGAGGCGCATCGCCATGTCCGTTTCAGTGAGGCTCGACGACGATTTGTTCCACCAGGCGGAAGCCGAGGGGCGGGTATTCCACCGCAGTCCTCCCCGGCAGATCGAGTTCTGGGCCGATTTGGGCCGGCGCGTTTCCGCCCTGATGACCCCGACCGATGTGGTCGCGTTGCTGCAAGGCATCGCCACTGTCCGGGTGGAAACCCGCAAAACGCCCGCGCTCGACCTTGATGATGTGCTCGGGCAACTCGAACGTGATCGCACTCGCCTGAATGTCACCAAGGGGGCCGCCGTTTACTATGAGGCAAGTCGGACGCACCCCGGTCTGATCGACCAGGTGACGCCGCAGGGCCGCCGGACCGGGCGCTTCCAAAACGGGGAGTTTATTCCAGTTTGAGCACTACCACACCAAAGCTGTGGGTGCTCACTGGTGCCAATGGGGCAGGGAAGACCACCTTCTACGAGACGCTGCTGGCGCCAAGAGGGGTGGTCTTCATCAATGCCGACATCCTGGCCCGTAAGATCAGCCCCGATGCCCCCGAGGAAGCGAGCTATGAGGCCGCCAAGCTCGCGGCCCAGCTCCGCGACAGCTTCCTGGAAAAAGGCGAGTCGTTCTGCGCCGAGACTGTGTTCTCCCATCCGTCGAAGATCGACTTGATTGCCAAGGCCAAGGGTCTCGGGTACGAGGTAACGCTGTTCTATATCCACCTCGACAGCATCGAGTTGAACCTGGTGCGTGTGGCGCAGCGGGTCACGGGAGGAGGGCACAGCGTCCCCGAGGAGAAGGTAAGGTCACGGCTGCCGCGCACCATGCGACACATCCGCCAGGCGCTTCCGCTGGTGGACCAGGCCGTACTGCTCGACAACTCCTTTAGTGATGAGCCATTCCAGCGAGTCGCCGACCTCAATCGTGGCAATCTCAGTATCCACCCGGCAACCATACCGGACTGGGCGCGAGAGATCCTGGTGGATTACTGCGGCTGACCATCAAATGGCGAGATTCGTCCGCGTTTGCTTGACTCTCTGTAGAGATCAGCCAGGGAGGGGGAGCGGACCGGTGGACAATCTCGCAATGGTCATAAACGACCCGGAAATTGCCTTGGAGATCAAGGAAGAGCTGGAGCAGCTAGGCGGCGAAGTCGTCGTAAGCGAAGTTTCAGCGGCCACTGGCGAAATGAGGCCGCAGACGCTCCCGCCAGAGTTCATCGTTCCATTGGTCCAAGCCGTGATCTTGGTGGTGATCAACGCGCCCCAGATGATCGACGCGATCTTTGAGACCATCAGGAAATACAAAGAACACGTACGCATCTTGAGAGAAGAGTCGGTCGAAGATGCCGAACGGAATTTTCGTGCGTAAGTGGGCCTTTTGAGTAGCGGCGAAGCAGAGGTCCTTACCGCCGCTCCTTCCACTCACGCACCCGCGCCCGCCCTGTCTCTGTCGTCCGGTACTTCTTCGAGCCCCTGAGCCATCCCCCACGGGCCTTGCTCTCGACCAGCCCGTGTCGCTCCAGCTTGGCGAGCGTGGTGCTGTGATGGCTTCCATCATGCCCGCCAATGTCCATTGGCGTGGCCCAGCCGTTCTCGTGGCCGTACTTCGCCTCGTGGCAGGCATCCAGATAGCGCAGCACTTCGAAGTCCCGCTCCGTTAATGGCCGG
Source organism: Gammaproteobacteria bacterium (assembly GCA_041690535.1). Lineage (GTDB taxonomy): Bacteria > Pseudomonadota > Gammaproteobacteria > Thiohalomonadales > Thiohalomonadaceae > JAWLHA01. Next base: position 85,639 of record JAWLHA010000001.1, read on the forward strand.
AGGCGAGTAGGGCGCGTCTGTGGCGATTCCGTGGTCACGGCGCGGAAGTCTCCTGCTGTGACGCAAGGGCAAGGCCCCCTTTTTTAATCCAGTGTCGAACGGCTTTCTCCACCCGAGCCTTTGCCTCTTCTAGGGTCTCGAAGTAACCCTGACAATCCTTGAGGCCCGGCAGAGAACAGCTCGCCCGGATCTTCGCCTTGGTGCCACGAGGCACAGTGGTATCGTGGTGCGCCCCGCCGACCGGCCAATGCCCCAAGTAAAGAATTTCCCCCGCGCTATACCGCTTGGTGTCGTTTTTCCACTCCATCAGCGCTTTCTCTCCTTCCGGTTGGTGCTCTTTGCTCATGCAACCACCCCGATCAGTAACGTGGCCGCTTGATCCCCATCAACTTCTTCGACAAAGGCATCAGCCGGATCGCGGGTGAAATTGCACGAGCCGTAGTGGTTGGGGCCGCCAATGCAGTAGGCCGCGTCCCCCGCCGTCTTCGACCACAGACAGCCATGCGCTATAAACAGTGCGCCAATGCGGAGTTTTGCAAACTCCTTTCGGGTGGTATTGACGTTAGCCACGCTCGTCTTCCTCGTCTTCCAGTTCGCACAAGGCGTTCTCAACATCGGTCCCTTCGATAAACTCGAAGGCCAGAGCCGCCTGGTTCCACATCCCCCGCTCGTGGGGGTGGTGTGCCCGGTCAAAACGGTAACCTTCCTCGACCTCATACCCCTGACTGGCATAATACATTCGAGCCAGCTTGTTGCAGACTGCCACGATCTCGGCCGAAGTCTTGTAGCGCCGACCCTCGGAAGAGCGTTGTTCGGGAACCCCATCGAGCGCGTCGGTGGCTAACTTGGCAACTGCCTGCCCCATGCCGAAGCTCGTCCCGTTCGTACGTGCGAGGATCGCTTCGAGCGCACCGCGCAGGCGTTGCAGTTCGGAGGCGGCCCCGTCGATCACGCGCCGACACTCTTCGCCTTCGAAAGACCAGCGGAAGGCCAGAGGTCCGTCTCCGCTCGGAAATTCGACGACTGTCCCTGTGTTGCCGTGATTTTTGACCACGGTGTACTGGTCGCCCGAGAAAGCTATACGCTCGCCGGATTTGAAGGGCTCTTCGGCGTTTGTTGCACCCAACACTAAGTCGCTCATGAACAAGGTTCCTTCGTATCCAGCGCCCCAGGATGGGGGTATTTTGGAGAGTCGTGCCACGGGGCTGTCGCCCCGGAGGGCTTATAGAGCACGCCTCCGGGCTTGCCGGTGGCGCCGTTGGTGCCAAGAATCCACGGTCGCCAGAATTTGCGCTCGGCCCTTGCCACGGCCGCGTCGCGCTCCGTCTCGGAATCGCCTTCGATGAAGAGGTGATCGAAGCCAGGGCGCTTCTCACCGAACCACGGGTGGCCGGCACCACGGGCAACCTGAACCCTGAGCGCCATCAGAACCTCCGCACCTTCTGGCGCTCTTCGTTCCAGACCTTGATCGCCTTCTCTTCGCTGTCGTGATAGACCAGCAACGCATAGTCGGCGGGGCAGGTCGGCGATTGACGGCTATCGTGTGCGAGCAGGACGGCGAACTCCGGATCATCACTGGGACGAAACTCCGGGCGCTTGCCACAGTTGCAGCAGGGTTTCGGTTGCACGGTCGGCATGGTAGTGCTCCTTCAGTAGTTCGGCATCCCCAACTTCGACCCAGTTGCCTTCCGGGTCCACTTCTTCTCCTTCAGGCCATCTGGGCTTTGGCTCTCGCCTCGCAGCAGGGTTTCGGTTGCACGGTTTTTATCAGGCGAACCGACCGCGCCTATCTCTCCGCCGATGACCTCGATCCAGAGTCAAGGCAACGTGGTCATTCCATTCGTCGATGGCGTCATCCTCTGTGGTGCGGTACACAGTCGCCCCAAAACACCGGCCGTTACCCAAATGCTCTAGCTTGAAGGGGAACTCCGGCATTTCGCTGGGCACGAACTCGGGCTTCTTGCCACAAGTGGGGCAAGGCCGAGGCTCAACGCAACGTGGTGCCTGGCGGGTAGTCATGGGGTTCTTCGGCTGCATAGGGGCTCCTTCAATCACGAAAGGCCAGACTGGCTTCGGGCAAGACTTCGATGTGTTCGCATCCTGGCAGAGCTGTGGCTCTTGCCTCTGCCCGAACTTCGTCCACAGCCTGCTTCAATGCGGTTTTGCTACCACCGAAGAAGGCTCTAGCGATCTCGATCTTATCGTTGACGCCCCGGATGATGCCTTCCCCTGCGAAAGTGAAGCTCGACGGGTAACCATCCCTATCCCGGTAAAGACGCTGGAAAGCGAAGCCGGCGACCCTGTCGCCCCGCTTGGCGTTCATCAGCATTCGCAGGTTGTCCATGGCTGCCGTTTTCGCCCGCGCCGCCTTTTCGGCCCTGTCCTGTTCGGTGCCTTTTCCGGCCAGCAGTGACTCGGCCCGCTCTTGCGCCTGCTTCGCCCGATTCCACAGGCCCACGGCGACACCCGCCTTACGCACCGAGGCATCTATCGCCCGCTCTTTCCGCCGAGTCATCCGAACGAAGCCGACCCCCATGGGAAATGCGTTGCCTTTGCCCATCGGGTCACTGGAAGAGACGCTGAGGCGACGGGCCTGGGCGTTCAGGCGTTCCGCTTGGGTCAGCGATTCGCGAATGGCCTGTTTATCACGCTCCGACAACACGACACCGTGCGCTTCGGCCTGAGCGATCCTTTCCTCAGCCATGGTCGGGGGCGCCCTCGCCGAGGCGCTCGTGCAGCCACTCCAAGAATTCCTCCAGTGGCGGTGCCGCGAATCCTCGTTCGGTGGTGTACTTCTCATCTTCAAAGGAGTCGTTTAGGGTCGCCATGTATTCATCCTTGAGGGCACTTAGCGCACTCAGGGACAAGTCGGCGTGCGGACCCTTTCGAGCGCCGTCTTTGGCAAGGTTCTCGCGTAACACATCAAGCAGGGAGGTTCGGGATTTGACCTCCGATTCCGGGATCTCCGGCACCGAAGCGGCGACGAACTCCTCCCTGGTCATTTCTTTCTCAGGCTGTTTGAGGAAGTAGTAAAGACGTGCGAGCGCCAGATGAGCGACCTTGGTCTCTGAAGTTTCGCCCAGCATTTCCGCCATCTCTTTGAGTTCCTGGCGGGTGATTCCGCTCGGCGAGAGTCGGTCGCGGAAGTGGAGCAGAAGGGATTTGTTCTCGGTTTTCGACACGGCTGAATCTCCTTGCAAACCGTATCTAATTATATAACTATTATATAAGTTTCGTCAAGAAAAAACCCCGGAGCCGAAAAGGCAAACCGGGGTTCTGAATCAACGATCAAAGGCCGGCAGCTTCACCGGCAGTCAGTACCCGCTTGTGCAAGCTCATGTGCAATGTGCCAATGAGCTTCAAACGGGAGGCGGGCAAGCGCGCAAGGCGCTTGAAATCGAAGCGCGTGGTCTTGTGCAGGCCGGACTCAGCAAAAGCTCTCATCTCAGTCTCTGCGATCACGAACTCCCACGGATGCAGCTCGCTCGGGTTGGTGCGCTTGGATGACCCGTAAACCAAGCGGGCGAACACCTCACCTCCTAACGTATCGACCAGTTCTAAAACCATCGCGGGATGCAGAAGCGTCCCGCCTTCTTCCCGAGGGAAATGGCACAGAACGATATCGCCAGGGCTCACCATATCGGTTCTCCTCTTAGTACCGGCAAAAAACCGGGGCTCTAAAACCAGCGAAAGGCTGGGGTTCGAGGAGACATATCGGCGGTGAAATTGACGAAATAAAACTTGTTTGATAGTATAGCAAATAAGTTAAGTGCGGAGCGACGAGCCCTCTGCAAGTAGATGGAGAGACGGTCATGTGCAGTTCAATCACCCCCTTTCGGGATGCCCAGCACAACATCGAGGCGGCGTGCGGCTGCCTTCGCCGGTTGTGCGGCCACGGCCTTGATGGTGCAGAAGCTGCCGAGGGGGTGCGGGGGCATTTGACCAAAGCCCTGAACGACCTTCACGACGCCGGGCATGAGGTAAGGGAAGGCAATGAAATGCGCGGCGGTACCGAGGCGCCCACTTTCACCGAGATTGAGGTCTGGCGTGAGGCGGCAGAAGCGGAAAGGGCGCTGCGGGAGACGGCGGCTCCCTTCCTCGAAGACCCGCTGCGCGCCTCGGATGCGGAGCGAAGTGCCCTTGAGCGTTGTTTGCCCTCCCGGTTTGCCGCGCAACTGGCCAGCGACGACCTGACGGTCCGGGAAATGGAACAGGCGTTTTGAGCGATGAACGAGAGAAGGATTGCGATTGGATCTTCATGCCACCTGGTGGAGACCACTTACGGCGAGGGCATCAAGGATGTGAGCCTCGACTACGTCGAACACTCTTAAAGCCACTGGCACGGCGATAGCGATACCAGTCTCGACATTGATGCGGCAAAGGCGCGGGAGATCGTGGACTTTCTGCAAAATGCCTTTGCGATGAGTGCAGAGACCACGGCGCTCCCTGCGGTGCAAGCTGCACCTGTTGCGCCTCGATTCCGGCTCGAAGAGCGCTGGATCGTTGCTGTTTACGACACCGCGCACCCTGAGTACCAGGAAAAAACTCAAGGATGTCATGCCGATTATCCATGGGTCATTGCATCGTGGAGCGGCGTTTTTGACCCGAAGGCAGGTTGCTGGAAGGTCGAACCATGGAAACTCGATAAGGCGCGACATCTGGTCGAGCTACTGAACGGCAGCACTTAAATCAATCAAAAGGGTACAAGATCAAGAGCATGACGCCAAACCTTCACGAATGTCTCGACCGCAACGATCTGGCGGTCTTCCACCTGTCGCACACCGATTTGGACGGCTATGGCGCGCAGTACGTGACCAAGCGGCTGTTCCCCCAGATCACCCTGGCAAATGCCGACTACCACGAGGCCATCGACGTGTTCTCTGGCCTACTGGAACAGGCCAAGTGCGACGCGGGCGACCGGCCGTGCCTGTTCCTTATCACCGACATCAGTCTCGGGGAGGCCGAGGCCGAACAGGTCAACAAAGCCTTCCAGGCGTACCGAGCGACGGGTCGTCAGGCGACGTTGGTGGCCATCGACCACCACAAGAGCAGCCGCAGGGCCGCTGCCCGGTTCCCGTGGATGTACGTGGATGTGGACTCGTGCGCCACCAAGCTCACGTTCGAGTTCTTAGACGACTGGATGGACGGGGTGACGAAACGCGAGCTGGCCGCCTTTGTGGAGATCGTCAACACCCAGGATTTGTGGCTGGAGGATCACCCCCTGTTCTATCGGGCGATTCTGATGGCCGATGCAGTGTTCGAAGCGACCCATGTGGTGCCGGCCGATCTGGATGCCGTGCGACGGGCCTACGTGGACCACCTGCTGGATAGCTACTTCGATCTGATCCGTGCCGGCGTGTCCGCTCGGGAGCTGGAAGCGCGGCAGGGCGCCATCCGGGCGCCGTTCCTGAGCGCCGGGCTCTCCGAAGAGGCGCGCAATGACCAGAACATCCCCGTGAAGTATCTGGCGTTTCGATACGTGTATGAACAAACGGCCACGTCGGGGATCATCCCGACGGTCGAAATCGAGGGGGAACGCGGTCTGCTCTTCTACAACTGGCCCGCGCAAGTATTCCAGCACGTTTCCCACTTCTGGTTGCAGGAAGACCCCCGCCACAAGTTCATGATCAACGTCCGGCGCAACGGGGGCATGTCCCTGCGCGCCCGTGGGCAGATGGATGTTCAGCAGATGGCGGGACGCTACTTCAATGGGGGGGGGCACCCGAACGCGGCCGGTGGCGATCTCCGCAAGGACAAGATCAAGTGTCTTGACGAGGCGCTGGCGGCGGTCTCGGCGCGGGTCGGGGCCGTACAGATCCGGGTCTCCCCGTGAACCCCGTTCTGGTCATCGGGCCTCGGGAGCGCAAGCCGGAGGGGGACTGTGTTGTGGTGAACACCACCTCCCGCTCGGAAGGGCTCGGTCGGGAATTCTCCCCGTTCTTCCTGGGGCCGGTGCCCCTGTATGCCGGGATGCAGGCCCAGCGCATGGAAAATGCCTGGCAGTACGCGAAGGTCTATCCGGGCTTCACCGACGCCGACGGGTATCCGGCGCACAAGTATTTCGCGTGGGCCAAGGAGGGGTGGCGCTCGGAGCAGGCCCACCGTTACCCGATGGGGAAGGGCGCCAAGCCCCTGTACGCCTATTGGGAGGGGGAGCGGCTCGACTACATCGAGGCGCGCAAGCGGATCTACGTGCCCCTCTACCGGGACGCGGTGGTGAAGACCCGTGCTTATCAGAAACTCAAGGCCCTGCACACCCAGGGCCGGCGGATCGTTCTTTGGGACTACGATGGCTACGACCACCGAGCGCTCGGGATGAACCACTGGGACGTTCTGAACACCCCAGCGCGCTCCCTTGGGCACGCCTTTGTCATTGCCATGCTGCTGGAGCACGGCGAGGGGTTCACCTTCGAGCACTTGCAGCAGGCAGCGGAGAAAACCGCCCCAGCGGCCTCTCAGGGACCGCAGATGGGGCTTTTGTAGGGGGGCAAAATGGTCCAAGACCGGAGGCGCGGCAATGATGCCTGAACAGGCAGATGAAAAGCTGCGCGAGATTGAGAGGTTGGCGCGTGAGATCGAGGAGGACGAGGAGTTGCAGGGGATTGATCCTCGGTATGCGGTCACGGCCAAATGGATTGATACGGACATCGAGAACGTGAGGTGAGTGCATGACGCCTGACGAGAAAACGATACTCGCCGCGCACAACTACCTGAACCAAGAACCGCTTCCTGGCCGCGAGGCACTCTATGCGGCTCTGGTGCGGCGGGGACTTCTGGCAGCGCAGACCGAGCGGTCTGTGCTCTGTCGGTACAAGACCTATCGCCTGACGGAGAAGGGGCGTCAGGCATTGGATGCGTATGACGGAGGAATTGCGCGGTGAGCGAAGTGAATGCAAATCCGGACTCGAAGGCGTTGTTGGTTAGCGATGTCCGTTACAGATTGAATTTTGGCGACTCGATGTTGGAGTTTTCTGCGCCTGAAGCAAAGACAAGGGAGGAGCTAGGTGCTCTGCTTGAAAGCGTGGCAGCGGGGCTAACGGCTGAAGGCAGGGAGGTAGTCGGTGAATGCGACAATTGTCTCACCTTCATTTTGGAAGGCGAAGCGCACGTTTGCGCCAGTTAGCGCGCCCTGTGAGCAATGCGGATGATGAGCAACGACCAGGACACAAAATCAGGCGCAACCGCCGCACTGGATGCCAATACCAAATGCACAGTGGAGGAGGGCAAATTCGTTCGACCCTGCCCATCATTGGCCTCGGCGGCAGAGGTCGGCCACCCTCGGGGCAAACAGAAAGGGATCTACGCCTGGGTCTTGAGCACGCCCGAAGGGCCAACCCGCACCTTTTTCGGGGTAAAGAGCGGGGATCACAAAGACCGTGGGCTCGCCTTGAACTTCTGCCCATTTTGTGGCGAGCGGATCGACGCCCCGTTTACGGACAATGCGCCGCATGACCTGACTGAGCGGGAGCGTGATGCCGCTCGGTACCAGTTCCTTCGCGCAACCGACTTGCTGACTGTGGTGGAGCCGGGGCAGGATGTGGAGCTGTACGGGGAGGGGCTCGACGGTGTCGTGGATGGGCTGATAAAGAAGAGCTAACGCGCTCGTACGAACTCGACAAACTAAAACTTGTTTGGTAGTATAGTTAAACAGCAAAGGAATTCTTTCCTCGCACGATTCTACCAAAGGGGAGTGATCATGGGGCGCACACGACGGACCAGCAACAAACCCTGGGGCAAGCGTTACGGGGTAACCCCTGACTTCACGACCCGTTACATCAACCTGGTGGGGGCGGGGTATCAGATTTCCTCCGATGACCGGGGGTATGTGGTGACGTTCAAGGGCGAGACGGTGGCCCGGCGCCAGGAGTTGGACTCTGGGCTGAAAGGCTGGAAGAGCGCTCGGGACGACAAAACGGGCTACCGCGAACTGGCCATCCTGGCGGCTGAGAAACACCAGGCGGCCCAAACCCCTACCGCACCTGCATCAACCCACCTGCCGGCTCACGCTGGCTAGGCACTTCCGGGGCAGAGCAATCGAGGCGAGGCGCAATGATATGAGCACTGAAACCGCGCCGCGTGCTGCGGCCCGAGTCGAGCCTGTTGTTAGGCGGGAGCTGGTCCACACAAGTCCTGGCATGAAAATGGACGAATTCATGCGGGCGATTGATGCGACTGGTGGATGGCCTGTGGGTTACACGCACGTTTCGTTCTACCACGCCGTGGAGTACAAAGGACGATATTGCCAGTTCACCACCTTTCCGCTCCGAACCGGGTGGTGGACTACGGTTTGCTCCGCTGACGACTACTACTACTGGAAGCTCTCTGACTCCAAGAAGGCAGAGATTCTGAAAGAGGCGCGCCAACAACTGATACGGCAACTGCGGTAACGCCCGCTCAACGAAGAGCGGTGGAGCAGTGAACTGGATTGCGGGTAAGTTGCCTGTCGTAGACAGTCGGGGTGTTAGTTCTGAGCTGCATAGCGCCGAGGTAAAAGGGCAATGCAAATTGAACCGCTCACTCGTGTGGGCCAAGTCCAAGAAGGCGACATCCTCCTCTTGGAAGACGCGAAGGGTCGGGTGCTCCGCGTCAATGCGCAGGAGGTCATCCGGCCTGGCGTAGTCGACGACTCGAATGGCGAGGAAATCGTCTTCAACCGGCGCCGCAACGACTACTTCATCACCGCCCTGTACTTGGCGGGCAAGTCTTGGGTGAAAGATGCCCGAATTGTTGTTCCGGGGAACGTTCCCCTCCTTGCGAACCCAAGCGAGGGGCCGCAATGAGCCGGCTACTGGAGAAACAGGACCGAGTCGACCGGGTCAACGCCCTGGTTGTGGTCATTGCCGCCTGTGGCCGACAGTTCTTCCAGCACAAGAACCGGGTGGCCCGCATGGAGATCGACGAGCGCGGATGCCTTTGGTGGACAGACCAATACAGCGGGGTCCGGATCTACACCCACAAAGAGGGGCGCTGGCGCGGGTTTACCAACGGAGGCACCCTCAAGTCGCTGGTGGAGGCCCTGCGCGATTATGTGCGAACGGGCGAGCCCCTCGGACCCTACTTCGGCCCGTGGCCGCATCGGGTCGGCGGCGGCGACCTTTGGGGGTATGGGGAGGAGGCGATGGAGCGGGTAAGAAACGCGGCGGCGCTTCTGGAGATCACCCGCTCAGATGAGCCCTCCTTGGCGGGCGGTGCATGATGAGACGCGGGAAGGGGGGCCGGCAGAACAAGCTCACTGTCCTCGAAACGTCTTTGGCGCTCGCTGTCCTGCTATCGGGAATCGTTGTCGGGTTCGCATTCGACCAGAAGGAAGGCCGCGCAACTACAACGCCCACGGCGGATAATGCCTTGACAGTAAAACTTGATTGACAGTACGATATGGCAAGTTTTCTGCTGTGGATTGTCTGAGAGAATGGGCGAGCGAAATCTTGAAGCGGAGTACCTCGAAGCCTTCAAAGAGGTTTACGGGTACGAGCCGACCCTGGAGCGGCGGGGGGTGGCCTGGCTCTACATCCATTCGCGGGCGGGGCGCTCGGGTCCGCATCGGCCCTCAGACTTCCCGGCGATGATCGAACGGTTGGGTGATCGGGCAGGCGCCCGTCACCTCGCCGTCCCTACCGATAAGGACAAATCGTGACACCCACTATCATCACCCTGACCGGTCCCTCCTGTTCTGGGAAGACGGTCCTTGCCAGCCGTCTGGCGGCCACCGGCCGCTGCGAGGAGGGGGTAAGCGTCACCACCCGCGAGCGCAGGGCGGGGGAAGTCAACCGGGTCCACTACACCTTCTTGAACCGCGAGGACTTTGACGTGCTCGAAGCGGCCGGCGGCCTGCTCGAACGCATCGAGTTCGGTGGCAACCACTACGGCTGGCCGGCGGCGGAAGCCGAGCGGATCACCGCTGCTGGCAAGTTCGCCATCGCCGTGGTTGAGCCCAACGGGGCACGGCAGATCGACCATGCTTGCCGGGCGCGGGGTTGGAATCTCCTGTCGGTCTTCCTCGACACCAATGCCGAGCTGCGGTACCGGCGGTTGCTTGAGCGTTACTGCTTTGACGTAGCTCATGCGACAGAGGTACCGGGCGCCGGCCCAGTCAACCTGACCGCCACCTATGCCAAACGCCTTGCGGCGATGGCCGAGGTCGAACGCAACTGGGGCAGCGCGTGGGTCTACGACCTGGTGATCAAGGATTTCGGTGCCGATACCGAAAAGGCGGCTGTTGCGGAGATCCTCCGGGCCGCCGACGAGTGTGACCACGAGAAGAGGAAGACAGTATGCAGGAGCTGATCGGGCCGTTCACCATCCACACCGACGGCGGCTGCAATCCCAATCCAGGCCCCGGTGGGTGGGGCGTCGTACTGGACCATGCCGGGGGGCGTCTGACTTTCTGTGGCGGTCTTCGCGATACGACCAACAACCGGATGGAGTTGATGGCCGCCATCAAGGCGCTGGAGATGCTGCCGCCCGGTGCGACCGTGGCCCTGCACACCGATTCCGAGTATGTGAAGAAGGGGATCACCGTCTGGATCAGTGCGTGGAAGCGCAACGGCTGGCGGACTCGAAACAATGGCCCGGTGGCAAACCAACAGCTCTGGCGCCTGCTTGATGAGCTGTGCCAGCGGCATCGGATCAAGTGGCACTGGGTGAAAGGGCACAACGGCCACCCGGAGAACGAACTGGCCGACGAACTGGCCGGCAAAGGACGGGCGCAAGCCCTCGTGAAGGAGTGAGAGCGAATGGACGTGATTGTCCCCGATGGCGTGTGCGGCGAGTGGCGTATCGAGACCTTTGAGGTCGACGAGAGCGCCTCCCGCAAGACGGAGTTCCAGGCATTGAAGAACTGCAATGCCCTGCTGCGGGTCCTGCCAGGCACTTATAAGCGCCTGATGCGCGGCAACACGGTGGTGATGAGCAACACCCGCATGGAGGTCATCACCAACCACGAGATCGTCGCCGAGGCGAAGGGGCGGGTCTTGATCAACGGCCTTGGGCTCGGAATGATCCTCCATGCCGTCCTCAAAAAGCCGGAGGTCACCGAAGTCTGGGTGGTCGAGAAGCACGCCGAGGTGATCGCGCTGGTCGGCCCCGCATTCATGGCCGATCCCCGTGTCAAGATCATCTACGCCGATGCCCTGACCTACACCCCCCCCAAAGGGGTACGGTTCGATGTCGTCTGGCACGACATCTGGGATCACATCACCGCCGATAACCTGCCGCAGATGCACCGGCTTCACCGCCGCTACGGCCGACGAGCGGGCTGGCAAAAGTCGTGGGCAAGAGAGTTTTGCGAGGCGAGGTACTAATGAGCCCTGATATTGTTCTTACAGTCGCCAGCAGCATTGGCACCACCGCCTTTGTCGTGACCTACGTTCAGACGGCCCAACGTCTGGGACGTAAAGAAGGTGTGCTGAACGGGATCGGTACGGCACTTATCCTTGGGTTTCTGATCTGGGCCGGGCTCACCACATGGTTTGGTCGCGAAATCAGCGCGGCACATCTGCGCGAGCTGGAACAGCGAATGGAGCAGCCCTGCACCCCTCAGGCGGTGAAAGACCACCTGGCCGAGGCGATCAAGCGCGGCAAGATCACCTACTTCGACCTGTCGACCCTCGAACCGTTACTGGATGAGACATCCAGTCGCTATGACGGACTGGGCGCGAAGGTCGGTGCGATGGGGCAATGTAGCCCTGAGAGGGGCGCGGGAGAACCTGGCAATGCGAAGTAGCAAGTTCATTCAAGCGATTCGTCGACAAGCGCCGGGTGGCAGGGTGCGGTATCAGATCCTCGCGTGGGTTGCCGCTCTGTCTTTCGGGGCGGTGGCGGGCCAGTTCTTCGGATGATTCGAGGAGGGGGCTGATGACGGACTTGGCCTTGTGCATCTGGGTGATCGGCTTCGGGTTCACTGTGGGGCGTTGCTTGGACGAAAGTCCAAGGCTGGCGGTTGCGCTAAAGCGCGTGTTGCCGCTCTTCCTCCTCTGGCCGATCCGTCTGGGGGAGCGTTTGCGGAAAGAGAGCGAGCGGCGTGAGACGCTTCTGCGGGCGCTTCACCCCAAAGTCCGAGGGACCGACGAAGCCTGGGAGAGCCGAAAGCTCGGGGCGGAGGAGGCGTTCGTCGCGGTTGTGGAGCAAACCGATGGCCGCTGAGCCCGTGATCTGCCCCTACTGCGGGCAACCGGCCGTCCTGACCTCCTCCGAGGAGGTCTACGGCCGGGATTATGGACTCCTCTACCTGTGCGCCCCTTGCGACGCCTATGTGGGGGTCCACCGGGGCACGACCAAACCAAAGGGCACCCTCGCCAACGCGGAGCTTCGCGAGTGGCGAAAGCGCGCCCACGCCGCGTTTGACCCCCTCTGGCAGGACATTCTGACGACCTGCCCGAATGTCGCCAAGCACAAGGCGCGCAACGGCGCCTACCGGCTTCTCGCCGAACAGTTGGAGATCCCGGTCAAAGAGTGCCACATCGGCATGATGGATGAGGCGACCTGCGACCAGACCGAACGGGTAATGCGGATCGAGCGCGAACGGATGGGCCGGGCGCTGGTTGAGTTGCTGTTGCAAGAACATTTCCAGGGCTGAGTCCGATGGCGGTCTACGTGGACAGCGCAGCCAATCCCTGCGGGCGCATGAAGATGTGCCACATGCTGGCGGATACCCTGGAAGAACTGCACGCCATGGCTGACCGGATTGGAATACAGCGCAAATGGTTCCAGAACAAGCGGGTGCCGCATTGCGACATTTGCATGAGCAAGCGTCGCCTGGCTGTCGCGGCCGGCGCCATTGAGGTAGACAGGCGGGAGACGGTTGTCATCATTCGACGCCTGCGCGCCCCTCAGACTGCCGGGTCGTAAGAGATGGGGAGGGAGTGGGTGGAGTCTCTTGCCGGCCCGCGCCTGGACTACTGGGTGGCAAAGGCAAGGGGCGCCCGAGAGATAAGCTGTATCACCATCGCAGGCACCCCCTTTTGGGCCATTGAACTCGATGGGCAGCGATACAGTGCGGGCTGCGCGTTTGGGACGCTCCCCGGATACAGCCCGTCCACCGACTACGAGCTGGCCGAGCCCCTCATTCACGACCATTACGTCGCCCTGAATAGGGACCGGCGAAGCGGGAAATGGATGGCGGTGATAGCCGAGGCGGATGAGGGGATGGCCCCCTGGCTGGCCACGGGAGAGACCATGCTGATCGCCGCCATGCGGGTGATTGTACTCAAGCTCTTCGGAGGCAAGGAGCCTGCCCCTACGACAGAAACGGTGACTGGCTCGCAGTAACGCCTCGGCTCAGGCGACTGCAAAAGCGGCTACCAACGCTTGAAAGTTCGGCGAGGAGATAAAGAATGGGCAGAGAGACGCTGCTTGAGACCGTGATCGTCATCACTGACGAGAACGGGAACGAAACGGAGGTTGATATGAACACGGCGGTAGGTAACTTTGACGAAGAGTTATCGCAATCACTGATGATCGGGAGAGCCGTCCGTGCTGCGCTCATGGGAATGGCGCATGACGGCGCTGAGGTTACGGTGCGGGTTTACGCACAATGACGCCGAACGCCCCGGTTACGCCCTTGTTCGTCCAATGCAGCGCGAACGTTACGCGAACATGATACGAACGTTACCCGAAGGAAGCAGTGGGTATGCCCCTCGCGTGGTTTGTCGGAATGGTCTACCTGGGGATGCACGATGCAACCCTCCTTGCCGCGAGTTGGTGCGGGATCTGGGTCATGGCTGTGATCACCTGGGAGGGGGGCAAGGAAATGCTTTGTCTCTTGGTTGAGGCACAACGCGCCCCCGGCGCGACGGTCTGGATGGTCGATGCCTTTTTGCTGGCCGAGTTGAGGCGTGCAGAGCTGCAACAGCAGCAAGAGGGCCTGAGTGTCCGATCTGACCGTGCTTCCATCTTGAACCTAAAACCTGTTTGACGGTAAAATACAGACTTTAAGCCGGTCACGGAGATCAAGAGAATGACGAGCAGAACAGGTATTTATCGGGTTGCACTTTTCTTCATCAGCGCTCTGATGGGGGGCGGGGCAAACGCCAGCGAGGTCATTGCGCCGGCTGGTACTGGCTTCCACATGAAAGGGCCTGTCGAGTTGTTCGGGCCGAAACCCGGTGAGTGGCCGGTGGAGTTGCAGTTCACCAAGCCGGAGCCCCATTCCAACGGTAGCTCGCTCGGGCGTTTGGAAGGTGCGGCGGCCTGGGCGGTCGAGCAAGGCTGCGTGGCCCAGGGCGTCAGCCGGTATGTCGATGAGGACCAACGTGAACACATCAACGTTCACGAGATCCGCTGTGACGAAACCGCTTTCGAGGTCCGGGGAACGGTCTTGAACGATGAGGGACTGGTGGGAGTGCCCATCAATCCGCAGGAGCGGGGTTCCGGGAACTACGTCCTGGTCCTCCAGGACGCCTGGACCGCCAAGTGAAAGCCCGAGCCCCCAGCGCTCTCGCGGTCAGGCGCGCCATGAACACCTTGCTTGAAGGCGCGTACTGGCCCGAGACGCTGGAGACCCATGTTCTCTATGCGCGCCGACACGATGACACGGACGGGGAGACGGAGGCAAAGCATGATTTGACCGTCGGGGTAGGGAGCGACGGGGACGTGTGGGTCGTCCAAGCCGGATACCAAACTCTGCGCTTTCGTACCGGATTGGGCGGCGGACAGTCCCCTCGGGTGCGGAATGCGCTTCTGGTGCTTGCCGAGGCCATCCGCAGGGATAACGACGAGTTCCCTCAGGCGGGTGAAGTGCAACACGACGTTGCCGTGGGGGCGTCCAGTGGCGAGGCAACCGGGGCATGAGAACACCTCTACGACAGCGCATCCAAGAAGCCTATGAGCCGGGGATCGACTACCACCAGTTGATGCGTCGCGTTTTTCCGCCGGAGCACTACCCCAAGGCATGGAACTATTCCAGCAACGGGGGGCCACCCGGTTGCGCAATGACCTTCGGCAAAGGGCTGCGAGAAATGGGCGGTCGTCGCGGCAAAGATAACCGCGTGTGGTTGCCCTGATGGACCTTCACGCACTGGCACCGGAGAAAGGATGATGAGCAATCAACAGGAAGAGAGCCGCACGGAAGAAGACCCGCCGAAGGCTCTAACGCTTGCGGATCTGAAATCCCGCCAATGCTCGGTTGAAGAATTGCAGTCGGCACTAATTCAACTGATCGAGTTGTATAACGACCAAGGCAAGCGGATGGAAACTGCTATCCGCGAACTGCAACGATACCGCGATAGCCGCCGCGATGCCGACTGGTTGAATACGCCCTACGGCAGTTGAAGATGAAGGGGCAAGCGTACAAGCACGGCTTCGACGGTCACTGCAAACCGGGTGGGGGCGCTGATCACATCAGCCAAGCGACCTTCTCGGTCGGTATCTTCCAATGGCTTCCGAAAACGGGCGGGACGGGACTCAAGCGCTCAGCAGTGAAGTACCGGGTGAAGGGCGCCGTAAATAACGCCGAGGCGGTCTACGCCAGGGCACGGGAAGTCTGCCAGTTGCTCGATACCGGTAGCACGCTCAGGACGAAGTCGGAAATCATTCGCTGAGGCAGGTGTGCAATGAAAGTGGCTTTTGATATCGGCGGCACTCTTGGGAAGTACCCGACCGAACTAGGTGGTCTCGCCGCGATTCTCGAACGGGGCGGAGCCGAAGTGTTTGTACTTACGGACATTCCAAGCTATGAGACCGCAGCAGAAATCTTGGCACGACATGGTATTGAGATTTCAAGGGAAAGGCTCTTATGTGCGGACTATCAAACGCACGGTGATCGATGTAAAGCGGTACTCGTTCGCGAGCACCAAATAGACCTCCTAATTGACGACCACGCCGCTTACTGCGCTGATGCAGGGTGCGTCACATTATTTGTTTGGCCGGACCCGCATCGTCCTTACGAAGCACCAAGCCGCAGTGGAGGAGTCCGGTGAGCCCCTCCAACCACTGCGGCACTCGCGGCCGGAACCGGCTTCTGAAAGATATTCGCGCAGACTTCGCTACGGCTCTCGATGTCCTTTTCGACAAGCTGGACGAAGATGTCAGGCCCTATCTGAACTACCCCCCTGAGCTGCTCACTGCAAGTCCGACCTGCCGGATCTGCGCCCAGCATGGGCTGCATGTCAATCCGGCTACGGTCGATTTCCGGGCACTCTATACCGGAGAGCGCTATCCGGCCGGAACATTGGTGTGCCAAAGCCACCATGTTCTCCCCATCACCCACCCTTATTGGGCATTGGTGGATGCTCCAGTCACAGCCGAGCTATTGTACGGCTGGGTCACAGAGTTCGAGCAGTGGCTTGCCAAAGGCCGCCCCGAGGGTATCTCCAAGGACGACTGGGAGCACTACCTGGACATGCCCGTTTGGTGGCGCGAGGAGGTCGCCGTGGCCGATGCCCGCGACCTCACCATTATGCGGAACACGATCCTCGACTTCCTCCTCCAAGCCCGAGGCATTACCCCACACAACAACCAGCAGGTATTCGAGACTACCGCCTCTGGACCGCGACAGCCGCTACGGACGGAAAAATGGACTTTGACCGCGCTCTGATCATCCGCAAGAGGTGGTTGGATCTCATCCTCTCCGGGCGCAAGACCTGGGAGATGAGGACACGCCATACGACCGTGCGCGGCCGGATCGGGCTGATCGAGGCCGGTTCGGGACTGGTGGTCGGCACGGCCAACCTCACCGACAGCCTCGGGCCTTTCTCCGGGGAAGAGCTGCGGCGCCATTTCGCCAAGCACCGGTTAGCGTTCGAGATGGCGGGACGGGCGGTGCAGAAGTGGAACCATGCCTGGGCGCTCGAAGGGGCGAGGCGGCTGGAGACGCCTATCCCGTACACCCATCCGAAGGGGGCGGTGATATGGGTCCGTCTGTAGGCGTGTGCAATAGAACGCTCTCAGATCAACCACTCGCCAGTGATGCCGTTGTTGTTCAGCCAGCGCAACAGATCGGCTTTTTTGGCGGGAATGGCATAGGGCGTCGGCCCACAAGTGTCCGTGGTGTCGGGATCGTTTCTCCACTCGCGGATCGCCAATCCCGACCTTCAGGTCGGGGAGGATGTCAAAAACCGAAGGAAAACCGATGCGTGAGATACGCCAGCTACACGAACAGGACAAACGGGTCGAGACCGGGCCGGTACAGTTCGGGGAGGACTGGCCGGGGGTGTTCATCCGAGGCGACAACGCCGCTTACTACGCGCAGGCCCTCAAACATCTGCTCGAATCGGAGGCAGGGAAAGGGCTCTACTGGCTTGACCGAGGGCAACTGGAGGGGTTGCAAAGTCTTCTGAGTGGGGCGGTCGTTGGCCCGGCGGCGTCTTTCACCGAATTCACCGAGGTGGCCCCAGGGGTCAATCAGCTCGATGTTCAGGGCGGGATCTTCGGCGGGCTGAAACCGGCTGTTCCCTGGCTCGAACGGGCAGAGCGCCTGGAGGACATGAGTGCCAAGGGCCGCCTGCGCCTTTGGCGGGAAGACGACGGGGATGTCATCGTCGAGGTGCTCCCGGAGGAAGATGGCCTGGTGGGGAACGGCGCGAGCGTGCAGTTCTGCATACCGGGGACCGGCGGGGGCAGGAGCCCCAAGACCCATGCGGCCTTGCTGGCGCTGATGGAGGCGATGGCGGAGGACAATCGCGAACAACCCTCCCGCGCTCCGGCTTGCAGATAAAAAATGTTTGACAGTAAAATGCGCCCAAGAGCCATGAAGCCATAGGAAGAGAACCATGTCGGACACCACACCTCACCACAACTGGCCGGCCACCGAGGTCGAAGGTATGGCCACCCTGGCGGCGGAGTTGCGCGAGCTGATTGCAGATGATGCTTCGGACATGATGGTCGGGGCCATGATCGGCAGTTCGGTGGAATGCCTCGCCTTTGCCAAAAGCTGGATTCAGCGGGTCAAGGGGCTCAAACCGGACCTCGATGACGTGTTTGCCGAGCCGGGCGAGAGTCCGGCCCCCGCAGAAGAGCACGATTGGGTGATCCACATCACCGGCTCCGATGACGTGTTGCCCCAGCCGGACGAGGTCACGGCCCTTCGGGAAGCCAACGCCACGAACAAACTGGTTGCCTCTCGGGAGCGCCACCCCCATGACCCGGTGATGATCGCGCTGGTTAAGGATCGGAAACAGGAAACGGCGTAGGGCCGCACCGGAATGGACAGGCTGACCGGCACCATCATGACCGCTCTCTTTGGCCTTTTTGCCGCGATTGGCATCGGCGTATGGGCGGTGAACCTCACGGCGCTTGTAGATGCCTCCGGGGCGGCTCAATGGCCCACCGTGACCGGTACCGTCCTGACGGCGGAGTGCCACTACGCAGGGAGCCGCACCCGTGCTCGGCGGTGGCATACACCTACACCGTCGAGGGCAGGGCCTATCGCGGCGAGCGCGAGCACTTCGGGCTGCGTGTAGCCACCACCGGCTGTCTCGCCGGGTACACCTCCGGTCAATCTGTCCCTGTCTACTACCACCCCCACGACCCGGCCCAGGCGGTGTTGCGGCCCCAAGCCACCGAAATGACGCGCTTCGGTCTTCTCGTCGGCGCTGTTTTCGTTGCCTTCGGGGGCGGGGGATACCTCTACAACCGGCGTCATGGTGCGAAAAAGCACCAAGCGGGAGAGCACTGATGAACGACTACCGCGTGATCGAGCGCGAGGGCTGCACCCTTATCTACGGGGCAGCACCGATGGATTCCTTTCTCCATATCTCCAGCCGTCAGCCCGAGGGGGCGGTGCTGGACCCGAATCTTGCCCGGATGGCCGGAGCAAACTTTGCCATGGGCCGGCCCGAAGACCTGACCCGTCTGCGAAGTCAGTTGAGACCGGAGGCACTGGAGAAGACCCGCCGTTGCTACGCGGCTGCGAACCTCAGTGAGGAGGTGATCCGTTGGCTGGCCATCGGGGAACAGGGGCGTAGCAGCCTGAGCATGGCCCAACGTCTGCTGGGGATCGCGGTCCCCGGTTCGAGCCTCAACGACATCCACCATCCCCACGACACGGACGACTTGCGTCGCTGCCGACTCTTGCTGGAGCAGTGCCCGGAGTTGCAGCCGCACCTGGTCAAGATGGCGGGCGCCTCGGAGGTCTGGGCGCGGCTGGTGGGGGAGTGGGATGCCCTGTGCGCGCTCATGGACGAGGAGAGCCCCGAGTGGCGGACCGGCGGTGGTCGGGCAAGTCGAACCTACGAGCGGATGAAGGCATTGGGGTGCTGAACGCTCAACCCAAGCGATAGGAAAACAAATGCACACCAAAAACGGCGAGATCACCGGCCAGCCGCTCTGGTCGATGGATGGACAGATTTGGCACAGCAGCCCCGCCACGGCGGTGGATGTGCTCAAGCGCACGGCACCTCAGTATTCGGTCGGTTCGCTCCAGGCGATTAGGGAGCAGCACGCAACGACCCTGGAGCGAGGCCGCTCCAAGGGCACACTGAGCGAGGAGGAGTTGGGCGTGTACGAAAAGGCACTGACCTGGCTCGATGCGACGCTGGCGCAGCGGTCGCCGGAACCGGCCTAAGCAAGCATTCAGCGGGAGAGAACGATGTTGTTGCAGAAAGCAGAGATTGCGGGGCTAGAAGAGGTGCTCAACCAGCCCTATCGCATTGTGATCGGCTCCACGCAGGTGGTCGAGCAGGAGGTCGGGCGGCTGGTCCGCAACGGGTGTGCCCCGCTGGGGGCGCCACGGTTTGACGCTGAAACCAAGACGTGGACCCAAGCGGTTCACCTGCCCCGCGAGATCGCCTTGCAGTACCTCGAACGGCTCGATAAACACCACCTGCTGGAGATGGCGGGCGTGATCGCGGACACCCTCAACCAGATGGGGATCGCTACAGGTAAGGTGCATCTGGACGACAAGGCAGAGCAAATGCAAGCGCGCTTTTCCGTCGCGACAGGCCGTGTCGCACTCTCCCTCTCCGAACTGACTTCGGTCGTGGTCGCCAAGGGGCGCCAATACGTTCACGGTCAGCCCTATGAGGGGTTCGAGCAGGCTCCGACGTTGGACCTTCGTGCGTTGGCCCGGTTCATCAACCGGGAAGACGAAGGTGAGTGCTTTCAACCCGACGACGACTGAACCTGATGTCTACGGCACCAAATATCTCCCCCCACTTCCGCTACAACGTCCGGATGGATATGTACCAGGCTCAGCGGATGCCGTCGGGAGAACAGTCGAAGCCCCGGCGCCAAAAGCGCAACTCGTGCTGCTAAAGGAGCTGACGATGGATGCAAAAGAGCTGGCCGCGAGGCTCAACGGCGGAGAATACCCCTTCGAGGTGGACCGGGAGCTTGCTAAGGCGGCCAAAGACGCCGGACTCGTGATCGTCTATGGCAGCTCCGATGATCTGATGGAGTTCGAGGGCGCTATCCACGACGAGGCCGGCGCCCATAAGGGCAGCACCGTCTTGGTGGACGCCGAGGGGCTCCTGCCCCTCCGGGAGAACATCGAGGACGATGAGGAACTGGAGCGGTACTTCGCCCGCAAGAAGCTCGCCCGGCCCATCGAGGCGCAGTGGTGCGCCGAACCGAACTACTCGTGGACCTACCGGACTGCGATCCCCCACGAGACCTTCGAGGTGACCGAGGAGGGCGAACCGTACTGCCGGGGGATCGTCTTCGCCCTGGTGGACGTTGCCTTCAGTAGTTAGCCATCGGAACGAGTGGAACGAAAAAGCGGAACGGCGTGAGCAATGACGAGAAAAACGGAAACGAAATTCCTCAATATCACCCAGGTGGTGGGGGCGAACTACACCGGTTATCAGGCGAAGGTGACCGTTGACGGGGTGGAGCATCAGCCTTACGTGGGCGGGCTCGATGAGAGATCGCTTCGCAAAGTGCTGCGGGAGCGCAATGCGCTCTGGCGGAAATTCGGTACCACTGCCCGAGGGATTCTGCTGACACCCTTGCAACTGCCGGTGAAATCAGATTCTTCCAGTTCGGGTTGGCTCGGCATTTGCGCGAAACAGCGGGTTGAAAGGTCCGGCACAACTCTGGATGTCTTCGGGGTGCGTCTACGCAACCTCTTTACCGGCAAGCAGACCAGCCGGGAAGTCAGATGCCACCAGTTCAAGTCTGATGCGGCAGCGCTAGGTGCAGCAAAACGGCTTGCGGTCCGCAATATTACTGCCTACAACGCCGTGGTCGCCGAATACAACGCCATGGCCTTGCGAGATGCAATGGTCTTGGCCGAGGAGGAGGTGCGTCTGCTGACCCCTCTCCTTGACCGCTTGACACAGTTCGACCTGGAGCGCTGGGAGTTATCGCTCCAATGCGTGTACCCCGAAAGTCTTTGCTGCTCGGTTGACCCTGAGAAGGGAGCGAGCCAAAGGGTGTACGAGCGCGCCGCATAGGCGCGATAGGTAAGAGAGAACAAAGGGATCAGTCATGGAACAGGGTAATGCAAAATTCATCATGGTCGTGGCGCTCACTATCCTCTGGCTTACTGGAGTGCTGGAGTGGCTGCAAGACAGCGCGCAATTTTTCCTTGTGACCCCTCGGGAACTGACGATGGTGGCCATCGTGGCGTTAGTCGCCTTCGTGGTTGGCGCAGCGCGGTTCATTGCCTCTTCTCGGACGAAGGCATAGAAGACCGGTAGGTTCAGCATGGAGATGAGGTGCTGGCTGATGCTCGTCGCCGCCGGAATTCTGCTCGGGGCCGTCGGGTGGGCCTTGTCCCATCTGCTTTCCGGCCAATTCGAACCCTTTGACAGCGACACGGGCTTTCTCACGATCCAAGCGCTGCTCGCCTTCCCGGCGTTTGCGTTTGGGCTGAAACGGGGCCTGCTCGCGGCGTGTGGTTTCGTCCTCGGCGGCTACCTGGGGTTGAACGGCTATGCCTACCTCGCTGGCAGTGCCGAAACACGGGCCTGGGCGCTGCTCGGGGCGATGACGAGCGTGACCTTGGTCGTGCTGCCCGCAATGGCCGGAGTGGTGGGTAGCGTGGCCGGTCGCCGGCAGCGGAGCGAGTAACCAAGGGGGGTGGCTTGCTCTGCTACTCCCGTCGGCTTTGGTTGGGCTCATCTGCGGACTTCGCACTAAGAGACAGACGGGATTTGGGCTCACCGTGGCGGCCATCCTCCCATGGACCGGCCTGCTGGCCTCTCTGCTGTACGAAGCCTACCTGGCCCCCTACCGAGGGGGTGGGGCGACAATGTGGCCGATAGCGTTACTCTTTGCCGGACCTGTTGCGGCCGGGGCGGGCGTCACAGGATTCCTGGTCGGCCAGTGGCTATTGGGCAGAGGGGAGAGCTGAACTCGGGACGGCTTGTTGTTTCAAATGAGCTATAGTAAAGTTTCATTTGAACAGGAGGTCCCTATGAGCAAAGTCTACTACCCCAAGGGTTCGACCGCCAAGAAGACGGCGGTGCGGCACAGCGCGTTCAAGCGCATCCTCGGCCAGGACATGCGGCCTGACGAGCTGACAGGGTATGTCCGCCAGGGATTCCCAATCACGGTGGTCGAGCGGCTGCGCGAGGAACTCGACACGCCGCAGGCCACAGTGCTCAAGCTCGCCCACGTCTCACCTGCCACGTTCTCCCGCCGCAAGCAGACCGCTAAGCGGGCGAAGGGGTCATACGGGGAACACAGGGTTAGTGCTCTGAGGAAGTACAACAAGGAGGTCACGCAGGGAAGTAAGGACTCAAGACCTCGGCTCAATCCTGATGAGAGCGACCGCATTTACCGGATCACCACCATTGTTGATGCGGCGGATCAGCTTTTCGAGGGCGATCACGAGGCGGCTCTTCGCTGGCTGAAAGAACCCGCCAAGGCGCTTGGGGGCGTGGCCCCGCTCGATTACCTCGACACCGAAGTTGGTGCGGATGCGGTGCGCGACCTGATCGGCCGCCTGGAGCATGGGGTCATCACCTAAATGCCGGTGGTCTATCGCATCATCAAGACCAGGTACGCCGAGAATACCTTTGACGGGTATGGCGCCAAGAAATACGGCGGGCGCTGGAACAGCAAGGGGGTCGCCGTGACCTACACCTCGGACACGGTATCCCTTGCGGCGCTCGAAGTGTTGGTCCACCTCCACAACCCGGCCATCCTGGAGGCGTACACCCTCTGCGCCCTGGAGATCCCGGACGACGAGGTGCTGGTGCTCGCCGAAGAGGCGCTGCCCGATGACTGGCGCCTCGACCCGGCCCCGCTGTCTACCGCTGGTATCGGGGATGACTGGGTCGCGGGGGGAGACTCTTTGGCGCTGGCGGTCCCGAGCACCATCATCCCCATGCAGAACAACATCCTCCTGAACCCCGGCCATGCGGCGTTCGCGGAGGTAGTGAAGACGGTGCGGTGCGAACCGTTCACCTTCGATCAGCGGCTGCTGGCCGCTAAAGCCGGGACGTAGAAGCCGCTTGGAGCCATGGTCGGCGCAATGCGAGCGACGGAAAATGTAAGGAGAACGGTAATGCCGGATTCGAAGCACAACCTGCCCACCGTGACCGAGTGGTACCGCGCCGGCCACTTCGCCAATGAGGCGCAGGCCATGGGAGCGTTCAAGCTGGCTCATCAACAGGCCGTTGATGGCATGGGCGCCAACCCTGCGGACTGGATGGGAATGGACCCGACCGAGTATCGGGCCTGGCTGGAACGGGATGAGCTTCCTCCAAAAGGGGAGGAATCGGACGAGTTGGTGGAGCGGCCGGTGGTGGACCTGATGGACCTGATCCGGGCAAAGGCGGCTCGTGGAGAGCCCATCGTGATCATCGAGCCCCACGATCCGGCTCTCAAGGGGGCCATCAACGAATTCGCGGCCGAGTTGGAGCGCTCGACCCAGGTGATTCGGCTCGCCCCTGCGATGATTCGGTAATGCCGAAGAAGCCCCTTCAAGAGCGCATCCTGGAAGCAGACACCCGCGCATCGCAGTGGCTTGCTGATGCCAACGAGGCCCGAGAAGCCGGGAACCTCTCTCGTGCCGAGGCGTGTGAAGCCAAAGCGCAGTTCTGGAAAGACCGATACAACCTCTTGGCCGGGAAAAGCGACCGGCCGGCACCGAGGAAGTGAATAGCGAGGTAGGTATGGAGAAGCTCCCCGGCGAAGAACCGTCACGGATGCGTTTTGCACCGACCGATGCACGCGGCTGAGGCTGCGCCTCGTATCGCGACTAAAGGAGCAGTAGATGCCTCGGTACTCTGAGTTGTTATGCTCCGCCATCAAGACTCAACTGGGCGTTGTTCCACTGGACTTGGAGCGCACATATCACACTTATGCTCGCCAGCGAGGCGATTGGGTATATGCCTGGGTCTTTCGTCTCGAAGGCCAATCTGCATGGGTAGGCTGTTACGAGACCATGGCTGATAGTGTCTCAGCTATCAAACGAGGGGCACGTCTACGCCTGAGTCAACCGAAAGCCCACGGTGCCGGTTTGGAATTGGAAGTGATTGAGCAGAAACCCTAATGCAATTGTTCAACCGCAACGCCTGTAGTCCTGAGTTCATCCACGCCCTCGATACGGTGCTGGCCGGTGGCACGGCCCGGCGCACCTCCTGGCCGGAGGGGCAATTCCTTGCCCCGAACCCCACCGTGGCCGGGCAGATCGCCGTGTTCCGCGACCACGCGCTTTCCTCGCCCTTCTGGATGGCACGGGGCGATGAGGAGCGGGCGACGGACTGGGTTGCCACCCCAGCCGCCGAAGGACAGTAACGCAAGAAAAAGCAGACGAGCCCAATTCCCCCATTATGGTCTTATTGCCATAAAAGATGTTTGATGGTATAGTGGCAGTCAAATAGGGGAGGGAGTGGGACATGGCTCTGCAAAGCGTGCGTGACGGCGACAATCGGTACAAAGTCCTTGGAGACAATGGCCGGACAGTTGGGTTCGTGCATAAGTGGTATCAACCAGACCCCCGGAACGGGACCGGCATTCCGCGCTTTCGCGCCGTCCCGCTCGGGCAACCGGAGTGCAACCACTGCGAAAGTCTCTCCTCGGCGATGGCCTATTTGGCGGCTTTTGAATGAGTCAGGCGGGCATCCATGCGCGGCCAGATGACCACGCCGCAGGATTTCGCGTGTGTGCGGCAGCCAAGTTCTCCCCGCGCCAAGCGCTTGTAATGGCACAAGGGTTTGCCGCACGAGGCTTTACGGACGCCAGCGAGGGGTGCGCCAGTTACGCGATGTCCATAATGCTTGCGCGTCTGGAGAGAAAGGGACATGGACCGGCTGAGCAAAAGCCCAGTAGCAGCTAACGCCCAACAGCGGACAAGGACGGACAGCATGAACACTCCCTGCGCCGAACAGCGAGCCCACCAGCTTACCGAGGCCCTTGATCTGTGGGTCAAACTTACCGGTGTCGATCCGGGGGCGAATAGCTTCACAATCAGCCTGAGTGGCGGAATGGACTCCTACACGGTGTCCCAGATGCACAAGGCCCTCAAGGAGGCCCTCGACCTGGACCCGAGCAATATCACCGCCCACCTGCTGCTCGATGCCTTCTCCTCGCACTACTTCAAGCACCGCTCTTTCTCTGTTGAAGAGTTGCTGGAGAACCCGGAGCGGGCCGCCGCCTATGCGGCCAAGGCCAAGCAGTTTCGGGCACTGGCCCAGTCCCCGGAGATCATGGACATCGGCGAGTCGTTCGCCCTGGCGATGCGCCAAGCGGTGCGCCACTACGGCGCCGATTCCGAGGCGGTCCTGAAGGTGATTGAAGACCGTCATGAACTGGCCTACCTGCGTCGGGATGCCTTGCGCTCGATGGAGCGGCTGCGGGTGGACCAGTTCCTCAGTGGAAAGCCCGAGGCCGAAGGAGTGAAGCCGGCTTACAACGGGATTGTGCATCAGTTCTGGAACATCAACAGTCTGATCAACGCCGCGTGCGGGCAGCCCTCCGGTGTGACACTGAACCTGGTACGCGATCCGGATTGCTTCCAGAGCTACTTCGCCTTCGCGATCCGCAATGGCGGAAACCTCTTTGTGCTGTCGGATGTGCCGGTCCATTCCCATCCGCTCCAACGCTATATGACTCGCCGGCCGGACCGCGACTTCGACCGGCGCTCCAGCCGCAACTGGTTCCCATACGACCTGCTCAACATCAAATACGATGAGAACGCCAACCGGCTCTATTTCGACGCGGACGCGCAGAGGGGGTTGATCCCCTTACAGCAGGAGGCCGATCAGCTCAAGCCGTTGGCTGAACTGGCCCCCAAGGAGATCGTCTGGATCGTCATGATGTTCGATCTGATCGTCGAGCGCTTCTGGCGGCAGGGGTACCAAGCCCCGGCACTCTCCTATACCGGCCAGATGATCCGCGAAGAGACCCCGCTGCTTGCGATGGCCGAACGTGCCAATTTGCCGGTGATCGGGTACCAACCGCTGTCGCTGCCTGCCCTGACGGTCGAGGAGGTCAGCGGTGACCAGGTGAGCGAAGAGGCCCTGGGTGACTTCGGCGGTTCCCCCAACCGCTGGCTGGAAGAGCGCTACGCCTCCAGCATAACCGATGAAGTCCTAAACCTCGTCAGCCGAAGCGGTGTCGATTACTACCTGCCGCCGGCCAAGGACCAGCACGGGCGGGGGGCGAAGAACCATCCCACGGCCATTGTCTCGGCCAATCAGGTGGTATCCGTCGATTCCAGGAAGGACAAGCAACTGCCTTCCTGGGATAAGCAAGGCCGCTATGGGCTGCACGCGCTCGATGGCGCCTCGTTTGGTACCCGCACGGAACTGGAGCACAACCGGGCATTCCTGGCCCGGCACAACATGGCCAAGGCCATTCAACGTTTGGCTGATCAAGAGTACGAGGCGCGGAAGGAGGAGATAGAGCAATGGTGGCGCACTGCGCTCGACCGGAAGATCGAGCGCATCTATGGCATGGCCACCGTAACGGAGTCCTGGCGCCCGCTCGACCACGAGCGTTTTCCCCAGGCCGAGATCAGCGTCTCCGGCTGGTACCGGGAGGGCATGTTCCCGTTCGTGAAACGCTGGAGCGATGAGGAGTGGCGGAAAAACCGTATCTACATGTCGGAGGGCGGCGTTGGGCTGCATCAGGGCTACCGGCAGCGTGGGGGCACCTTTTTGTGCCATGTGACGGGCGCCGCTTCGAGCTACCGGGTGCTGTTCCAGCCGCAAACAGCGACGGACCTTGCCTACTTGCTGGACTGCCGCATTGAGGACTTACCGGATGTGCTCCAGCACTGGTGCAGGAAAACGGATTACGCTGGAAACGCAATTCTCAACCGGATCGACCCCATGGCCTGGGCGCTCCGTAACCCGTGGTCCCGGATGAGCTTCGATGTGGCCCTGTACCTGTCAGTGCGCGGCTTGAAGTCCATTTTGAAGCGGTACCAGGCGCCGGATGACCTGCTCCCCGGCGAGCCGGTCGCCAAAGAGAAGCCAATAGTGTCGAAGAAATAGGATTGGAGCCACCGTTATGCCGATCACCAAAAATGTCGCATTCGTACCCGTTAGCGAGGCGTCTCCGGATATCAGGGGGCACTACGACTGCTGGAGCAAAACAGAGGGTCGCGTTTCGGATGCGTGGTTCGAGGACGGGAAGTGGTTTGACGAATATCTCGGGAGAGAGATACGCGGAGTCGAATCGTGGGCATCCGTCCCGTCTCCGTTTGACGGTTCGTTTGGTAGAACGGCGATCACAAACTGAAACCTTCGAGAAAAGAACAATGGCTGATTTTGGGCCGAAATAGACGCATGGACCTACAAGCACTGCGGCGGCGAGCGCTGATGCACTACCCGGTAGTGCAGGGCACCAGCAACCAGATTCGGTTGCAGCGCATCGGAGAACAGCCGCAGATGACGACCGAAACAACAGGGGGCCACGAACGATGAGCCAACAACAGAGCGGAAATGCCGTCGCAGTAGACCGGTCGGATCTCGACGCTGTTAGCTGCCAGGAACGCAGTGAGACACTCCCTTCCGCCATGCAGGCCGATCTTGACTGGCTTGACTCGCTGCCGAAAGAGGAAAGGCAGCGCACAGTTGAGCTTTGGACGCTCTGGTAGCCAGCGATGGAGGTACCCGGCGCCGCTTACGACGTAGAGAAAGGGCGCCACGCTTACCGGCGTCCGGCTGAGTAACTGGGTAGAGTTTTCTGGAGACGATCATGAATAAGGCGAAGTACAGCGAAAAAGACACCAAGGGCAAACTGTTTGTCGATTGCTCGGAATGCGAGCGTGGCGGAAACGGCAGCGACAAGGACAAGTGCTCCTCCGGCTGGCGGCACACGAAAGGCCGGAAAGGGGGGTGCTTCATCGGAACGCTTCTGGCCGGACTGGAAATCTAACGATAAGTTTCGCTGCGCCGGCACGGGCGCTTGGAGTTGCAAACGGAGGCACTATGCCGCTGGAAACAGTTCAACGGCGAAGCGAGTTCCCGACGACGCGGGCGGCTGGTACTGGCTGCGGCGGCCCGGCAAAGATTGGGAGCCGGTGTATGTGGAGCCAGCCACTGCATCATGGCCCGCGTGCATTCGTGACCAGTACAGCACGGCCGTTGAGCAGGTGGCAGGCGAATGGGGGCCGGAGATTCAGATGCCGGCAACATAACGGAAATGCTCACGGTACGTTACGGATTTCGGTGAGATCCGCAAGGCGAACGAAATCAAGGCCGCGCTGAATGTGAGCGCATAACGCAGAGTGAGGTCGCGCCGCAGGCGTTGGCTTGCAGGTCGGGTTATGCCCGGCTTTTGAAAGGGAGAGAAGCATGAAAGTAACCTGGGAAGCGGACGACATCAAACCCGGCCGCCGCTACAGCAAGAAGGGCATCGGCGAGAAGTGGATCATCGGCTACATCGCGGACCTGGATGGGCCGGCTCGCTACGTCTCGGTATCCGACCAGGACGGCATGGTCACAGACCCGTGCACGAAAGAGCAAATGGCTCAGGTGCTCACCGAGAATGGCTACCTGCCGGTGGAACTGCTGTAAGGTCGAATTTCCGCAAAGTCTGCGCTCGGAGTACCGGCGCATCTAACGACGAAGATCACGCGCGCTGCGCGAAGGGGGAGGCATGATTGGACCGGCTGGATTTATGGCGGCACCGAAGGCGGAACGCGCCACTGACGCGCAGCGTCACGTGGAGCGCCTTGTTGGGCAGCGCTGCATCCTCCTCGACCCGCGATGCCGGGGGCAGGTTTGCACGGCTGAGCGCGTGGCACGGGAAGGAATGAAGATGACTGGTGTCGGCATTGTGCCGCACGACGAATACAGGCTGGCGACACCTGAAGAGTGCGCCGCCTGGGACAACCGCTGACTTGCGGCCCAACGTGTAGTTCAGGCGCAGGCGGCATTTTGCTTGTCGCCTGCAACGTAGGGTTAGGCGGCAGCGAGAAAAGGAGACGGAGATGGCAACGCAAGGGATTCTTTCGATAGTGGTAGGCGGCAAGGTCGTGGCGAAAGCTATTGTTGGGGCAGACGGCTACGAAATGCCCGCCATCGCTGCTGAGGTTCGACAGAACAACGTGACCGCAGCGCAAGGGCTTCTCGACCTTTGCCATGAGCACGGGCTCGGCGGGGAATCGCTGATCGTGCAGTCATCGCCAAGCGAATGGATTGGGGATTGCACGGATGACGAACTGCCGGAACTGTACGCCGAGAAATTTCACGATCCACGGTTCAACCCTCGGTGGAAGCATGGGACAGCGGACTACATCGAAGTTGTGAATATGCCGCCCAACAGGTATTGATGAGCCTTCAGGCAACGTTCTCCAGGTACGTCCAGTGCAGAGTTGATAGGAATGGCGAGGTTCGGACAGTACGGTTCGGCGACCTCTCATCGCCGGTATATGGAGCCGGTAGCGCCACGGAGCCGCAAACGTTGCTCCTGCGGGTGCCGGCGCCGTGCGATGCACCGAGGCATGGCAAACGGCGTTTGCCTGATGGTCGGTTGCGAACTGTACGTGCGCCGCTGGGTACGAGACGGAATTGGAGCGCGCCGGGTTGCAAGACGAGGTAGCGATGAGTGAGAAGCACGGAAAAAGTGGATGGCCGCTGATCGAGCTGGGACAAGGGCGGGTCGAAGTGGGACATGGCGAACACCAAGGCGTCCCGGCCTTGATATTCGGGTCCAAGGGCAACGGCAATATCGGCAGTGCCACCCGGCACGGACCGGGAGAGATGCCAGACGCCGACGTGCTCGCAACCGTAACGTTTTCGAATATCGCCAGTGTGGACGTGGTATTGGAGCAATTGCACAAGATTCGCGCTCGACTGTGCGATTAAGGTTTCCATCTTCCGGATGCACAAGAGCGGCACCGGATGGGAGCTTGTGAGAGAGTTCCGCCTGAACACCAGGAAGGTCCTGCAACAGTTCACCACGGCCGAGCTTCTGGAGGAGGTTGCCCGCCGGGCCAACGCTGCCGAGCCGGAGGAGATCCGCCATTGGTGCGAGGAGTGCCAAAACTTCGAGCCCAAGACCGATGCGGATGACCGGTACAATCCCTGCACCAAGAAGCACCGGCTGCGGTACCGGGCGCCCCGTGACTGGAGTGAGGTGGTCGAAGAGCGCTACGGATTCTTCCGGTTGGTCTGCTCCGACCGCGACCCGGTCAACGGGACGGGCGAGGCTCAGGTGTGAACCGCCCCGCCATTTGTCTGTGTCGATGAAAAGCCGACCCTCCGAGAATCTCGCCCTCCTGCCGCTGACCTTCGCCACGCCCGCCTGATCTCGCCAGCTCCACCGACCGACCAGTCCAGCGTCGGGCGCTCTGGCGCACTCCCGTCCCCTGTTCTACAATTGTATCGTACGATACACATATCTGAAGGCGCGGCCCGTACCGGGCGAGAAGAGCGAAAAACCCGGCAGGAGATCGCGCCACCTCCCGTCAGCTAACCGACGGATTGTCATGGCACTGCCGCAGATGGTGCAGGGGGCCAACCGCTCGCGCCGCATATTGGAGGGGATGCCCCGGAGGGTTCAGCGTGACCGCATCAACAACACCTTTGACCCATTGCCCCTTTTGCGGGGCCGAGGCACGGGTCCGTCGTTTCAAGGACGGGTTCGGCCAACACCGATGGTATGTCCATTGCACACGGGTCCGGTACGGGCGGGAGAAGTGGTATGTCCACGCCGCCAATCCGCCCAACAACTACTGCCACGGCTATGCCATCGCCGAGGGGGATACCAAGGCCGAGGCGATGGAGCGGTGGAATCGGCGCCCAGCGGCAATCGGGCTCATCGACGGCCGCCCTGGCTGCCCCTTCTGCAATGGCCCGGCGGTGGTGCAACGGGAGATGCGGGGGCGGACGCACCGGGCCTTCTGTGAACGTCGGTGCCATGGGGCGGCCCATGCCATAGCGGCCACCGAGGCGGAGACCATCGAGCGCTGGAGTCGGCGCGTCCCATGAAGCGACAAGACCCACCGGCCCAGCCCACGACCGAGTTCTATGGGCTACTGCAACGGGCCTACGACCACTTCAACGAGGCGCTGTTCGAGAGGAGCTTGCCCCCGGTCATTCTGACCGTCCAACGGGAACGCAACACCTGCGGGTTTTTCTCGCCCCAGCGTTGGGCGCGCAACCCCTCACGGGAGCAAGTCCACGAGCTGGCGGTCAACCCCAGCTACTTCGGCACCGGTCCCATCCGGGAGGTGCTTCAGACCCTGGTCCACGAGCAGGCCCACATCTGGCAGTTCGAGCACGGTACCCCACCGCGCAAGAGCTATCACGACCGGGAGTGGGCGGAGAAGATGGAGGCCATTGGGCTGATGCCTTCGCACACCGGACGGCCCGGTGGGCGGCGCACCGGTCAGAAGATGTCCGACTATCCCATCCCTGGTGGGCGGTTCGAGGCGGCAGCGCTCGACCTGGTACGCAGCGGGTGGCTATTGGCCTGGGTGGAC
Source organism: Gammaproteobacteria bacterium (assembly GCA_041690535.1). Classification (GTDB taxonomy): domain Bacteria; phylum Pseudomonadota; class Gammaproteobacteria; order Thiohalomonadales; family Thiohalomonadaceae; genus JAWLHA01. The sequence continues at coordinate 117,401 of JAWLHA010000001.1, forward strand.
CGGTTCACGGTGAAGCCCCGGAGCGATCTCGCTCTCGCGGCGGGGGAGGCGTTGGCGGCGCTTGCCGGGTTCGGCACGGACCGGGTGGAAGAGGGGACAGCACCCGGCCCGGCCGAGGAGGCGGCGGTCGCGCCTATCGAAGAGAATGCTCCGACCCGAAGGGACGAGGCCACCATTAAGGCGCAAGCCGTCCTCTCGACCCCCTTGATGACCATTTTGCCGGACGTGATGGTCAACACCCCTGAGCGGGAGAAAGAGCGCAAGGCCAAGCAGAAGGTCAAATACACCTGTGGGTGCGGCGTGAACGTCTGGGGAAAACCCGGCCTGAGCCTCATTTGCGGTTCCTGCGAGGACTGGTTCGAAGCATCCGCCGAGGCCGGTTAGGCGGTTGAATGCCCTGCACCGACGCGGAGCTGGAAAGCCATTGCCGGGGCGTTGCCGCCCCCACCGGAAAGGCGGAAATTCCTCCAGGGAACCGGTAGGCGGTTTATCGGAAAAGCGAGGGATAGGAGGTGCTTCGGGCCGGGCGGCGGGAATGCAGGCGCACCCTTTTGGACAAAGGCGTTTCCGTGAATCCATGGAGGGATGTCCAAGAGGAAAAGCGGGGGCTTGCTGAATCTCACAGGACGGGGAAAACCAGTGGGTGCTTCATGCCCGACCGGGGGCGTTCGGGCCGCAGCAGAGCCACCCTTGCCATGGCGTGGAAAGGAGGTGGATACGTTCTGGGCAGCAGGAAAGATCCCCTTGGACGCGAAGCTGGAGAACCCCGTTCGGCACGGATCGGACCAGGGCCTTGGGCCTATGCGAAGGGGGAGGAATTGCTGTCCATACAGGACAGGCAAAAACGCCGGGAGCAAGGCGCGAACGTATCCACGTCCACCGGCCGTCACGCGGGCACGACCCTTCAACGCCATCTGAACACTCCTCCCGGCCTCTGTGGCGCCCATGGGGCGTCCAATGTCCGAAAAGGTGCTCCCGAGCCTGCCCGAGAGCCCTGAGACGCTTACGCGAAGCTGGGGAAATCGGTTCGGCACGGATCGAACCAGGGCCTTGGGCTATGCGATAGTGGAGGGGGCGCAGCCCCAATGGGCGCGAAGCGCCCCCACATTGCGCGTGGTAACGCTCAAGGGCACATAGCGCAGGTAACCCCGATCCTGATAAGGGCACGTCCCCGAAAAGTACGCGCAAAGAGCAGAGCGCTTGCCCTCTGCAAAACGGCGAAGCGACCTAACGCCTTTGTGCTCGGCGCCCGTTGACGCGAAGCTGGGGAAATCGGTTCGGCACGGATCGAACCAGGGCCTTGGCCTATGCGATAGAGGAGGGGGCGAAGCCCCATTTGGCGCGAAGCGCCCCACGTTGCGCTTACGAATCCGCAGGCAGCCGCCCTGTTCCAGGTAGCACGTTTCAGTCCAGAGCCCCCAACCCCCCCCCAGCGCAACCCACGCAGAGCGCTTGCCCTCTGCAAAACGGCGAAGCGACCTAGAGCTTTTGTCAAACCTCCACCGCCGCTCCCCTCGACGAGAGGAGCAACATTGCGGGCCAAAGGGCACGCATCTGCGTCAGCTCGGGGTGGCCCGCCCACCCCCAACCGACCTGATGGCCAGGGGGTGAACCTGGGCAGCAGGCCCCCCTTCAACCAGATGATCCAAGTGGCGTGCCGAGCACAGCACGCCTTCGTCGGTTCGCGGCGGCACGCTCGAACCCCCGGCCCCAGCCGGCCACTGGCACCGTGGCAACGAAAAGACCGTCGGGGTTAGGCAAGGGGGGCGCGTCCCGCAGGATCTGCACCCTCCGTCCACCCAACGAAACCTCTGGGTGCGTTCGCGAGCCCCCGGCTGGGGTGTGTCAATACATACTGTATGGATATACACTACCCTTATCCGGTGGCGCACCACGCCGCCGAGACAACGAGAACCGGAGAGAAAAGCAATGAGAACCGATACGGCGAAGCCCACCGATGTGCTGGCAGTGGAGGCCGGCCTCCTGCTCCATACCCTGACCGTGATGCACGGCGAAGCGGCCGTTATGGATGCGGCGCAGCGGGGAGAACTCACCTTCCCCTTGGACGCCACCTTCTTCGAGCGCCACGCCGGGGCCATCAACACCATTCTGGCCACGCGCTACCAATCCGCACTGTCCCTGCACCGGGACTTCGACCCAACGGACCCGCTTTGTCTCGGACCGATAAACCGTCGGTTGGCCGCGCACGTCGCGGTCGAGTGCGTGATCCTCGATGAGATATTCGGGGGACCGCGCCCCCTCCCCGCCCGAGGCAAGGTCACGTTCCTCGCCGCCTTCCGCAAGCACAAGGGAAGTTAAAGCGCAAGCAAGGGCAAGCCCGGTCCACACCGCCCTCACCAACTCCTCCCCGAACTCGGCGAGGGAGAGTCGGTGGCTGCATGGGGGCACAATCCCGGCGGGGCCGGGATGTGCGCTCGCCAAGGCTCGCCGTGTGTGATGCCCCGTGGGGGGAGGAGCTTAGGTGCGAAAGCAAGGGGAGCGCATCGACTGGGAGGGCGTGGCTCACTCGCGAGCAAGGTGGTGCCTTCCGCCCCGTTGGGGGTCTGTAGCGAGGGTGCGTTGGCCTGAGCCGGCGGGCTTGGGGCGAAGCCTCGATGGGGCGAGGGCGGCAGTAGCGCAGCCGGGGGATGGGGCGGAGTTGAGCCGCCAGGCAGGGGGCGCATACCTCGGGTGGGGCAAGAGCGCGGTGCGGGCTCCAGACGTGGCGAGGGCGCCAGACGTGGCGAGGGCGCGGTCGAGCGGGGGCGAGCGTAGCGGTCACGGGCGCAGCAGACGGTTCAACCGGAAGGCACGGGCACCTATGCCGAGGGCGGGAACATTCGTCGGCCAGGGGTGGCTCCGGCCGCAAGGGGGCGGGACGCCCGCTCCACAGGTGAGGCGGTTCACGGACCGTTACCGTGGCGTGATGGGACGCGAAGCGAGGGGGCGGAGCAAAGCCTTGGGGAGGGGCAGAGGGGTGGTCGAGCGCGGGGCGAGCGCACCGGGCACGAGCGCACCGGGCCTTTCAACCGAGAGGCATGGGCATCCACCCGAAGCTGGGTGTAGGCACCGGTCAGTGGTGGTTCGGCCGCAAGGGTGAGGGGCTTCCCACGCAACGGAACAGGGAGGGTTCGAGGACCCGGCGCGGTGGTCGGGATGAGCGTGGGCTGGACCGGGCAGAGCGCACCCGAGCTGTGGATTGGCGGGCCACCGGACCAATGCAGCGCCCCATCACCAAGGCCGGACCACGAGAGGACGGAAAGGGGAAGCGCGCAGTTCAGGCAGCGGGCGTGACAGGCGCGGACACCCGCAACGAAGCGTGCGAGAAGAGGGGATTGCGCTTGCATCGGAGCCGCGAGCGCGAAGCTGGGGCACCACGTTCGGCACGGCTTGAACCAGGGCCTTGGCCTATGCGATAGAGGAGGTTGCAAGTACCCAGTCGGAAATGCACCGACGTTAAGGCCCGCCATTCGCGAAGCTGGGGCACTGCATTGGCAACGAATCGAACCAGGGCCTTGGCCTTCGCGATAGGGGAGGTTGCACCCTGCAAACAGGAAGCCACGCGCCCTTTTGGCATCCTCTCTCCCTCGCTCGGAAGCTGTCCACAGAGTCCACAGCCCATGGCCCGTGACGGCCGGAGGGGCGCGACCATCGCACCCGCAGGCCAAGCACGGGGCAGCCCGCGAGACAGTCGGCGCCGTCCGGCTGGCGCGTGGGATGAGGCTGTGCCGAGGGTCTTGGCCCGAGGGTAGACCCCTGGGGACAGGTGGAGAGGCGCGGGCCGCGCACTCGTCAGGAACGCCACTGGCAGTCCCGCGAAACAGTTGGGGTGTTCATCGACGCGAACAGGGCAGGCGCACCGCCGGGGCGACCGGGCGCGGGCCACCGCACACCTCCGAATAGGCTCCGGGACCCCCGCGCAACAGGCACGCTGCGGCTCGAAGGGCCGGGGCCGGGCGGCCTCGCCCGGACTGGCCATCACGCCACCGAAGGGCGCGCAAGAGGCGCAATAGGTGTGAACGAGAACGGCAAAAGAGCAGCGCTCACCGGGCCACCGGGGCGCTCACGCGAGGGCTCTCGCGGCCACGGCGCACGAGGCGGACGCCTCCGGACGGCGGTGCCACCCGCCGGACCGGCCGGGGTGCCAACGGTCCCTCCGGGGCGCGCTCGGCAAGCGCGATCTGCTCGCGACCAGGCGGCCCGACTGGACGCGCCGGGGGAGAGGCTGTGGTGGTCCGGCGCATGGCGGCGCCGGCCTCGGACCGGTGGGTCGTTCGGCTCCGTGGCTCGGCCAGGCGGCCTCGACTGGGCGAGGGGCAGGGGCTCATCGGCGCTCGGCAAGCGCCGCCGAGGAGGGGCAGGAGCCGCGAAGTCATGCCGCGACAGACAGCCTTGGCTGGCGCGGGGAGGGGAAGGGGCAGGTGTTGCGCAGCGCCTCTGCGGCGGTTTGGGGCAGCGACCTTAGGCCGGGCGAGCGCACTGGGAGGCTAATGCAAAGCCCGCACGCGACGCCTGTCGAGGGCGGGACGAAGGGCGCGCCTGCGCCCGAAGCTGCGGAGTGTTCGGCTGGGTAATGGGGTGGTGCCGGCCCGAGAGAGAGACCCTGCGGGGCGAAAGGCTATTAGGGGGAGGTGGGGTCTTAAAACTTGAGCAAACCTGACCCTTGCTGAACTCTTAATTAAATCACGCTCGGTCCGGGGGGCGGGTATCGAATTGAGTCAGGTTCAATTGCGCCTCGGTCTAGGCCCTGCTCCGGCGCTCCGGAGGGGGGCTTCTCCTCATCCGCTTGGCGTCGCCTTCGAGCGGTCTTAGTATGCAGAGCGTTGGCGTTTGCCGCTAAACCTGCTCTGCCTCCTCCTCTTCGGCCTGGCGAAGTTCTTCCAGCAGTGCCGGGAGGTTTAGTTTGCCGCTGACCAGGCGCTTGCCGGTAGCCTTCTCATAACAGAGCACTATGAACTGCTTGGTTGGCAGGTCAGCCTCTTCAACGGCCGGCGGCAGAAAACCGCCCCAGTCCGCATCGCGCCGAATGAAGTCGAGGGCATTGGATACTTCCTCCTCCAGTCGCTCCGACTCGGACAGGTAGTAATCCTTGGCGCTCAACTGGTCAGAGAGCAGCAGGGCCACAACATAGGGGATGCTAAGGAATGCAGCAATTCGCTCCAGCACTTCTCGCGAGAGGTTTGTGGCTGCGTGCGTACCGTTGCGCAGGTGCGTCAGGTAGCCTGGCGTCACGTTCAGTTGTGCCGCCACATCCTTGATAAGCATGTTGCGCTCGGACGCTCTCTGAAAGAGCAGTACCAGCAGACGGTAGCCTGGGCTGTCCGAGGGGATCTCTACGATGGTATTGCGGCGTTTCGGCACCTTGAGTTCAGGGCGAGCGCCAACTTTTCGGGTGGAGCGCTTGTCCACTCCCGCATCTCTTACCGCTTTGACGCTGGGGGTGCCAGTCTTTTTTCCTGCCACACAAAATTCCTCGACATTTTTATTGAGCACTTTGCCGGCGACCTCGTGTATTCCCTAATACGGTTGCCGTGTACAGCATAATATACGCACAGCAAATCCATTCGTCAAGCAAGTTTTATCTTGCAGGTCAATAGCCTGCTCGTTTCTGTGACCGCGTTTGCGATGACTCAGTTCCGTTTTACAGTTGAATAAAGCTTGATTGACATTAAAATATAGGTCTCTAATGTGACCGAGTCTGGAGTTTGATACATGCTTGTTGAGCCTATTAAGCACGACCCGAAAGTGTCGTCCAGCTTCTCTCTGCGGAAATCCACGGTGGACCTGCTGGAGGACTACCGCAAGTTCTATAAGGACCGCACCGGGCAAGACATTGATAAATCCGAGGTCGTGGATCAAATCCTCAAGAAGGCGTTTACGTCGCTGGATAAGGCTTTCGTGGCATGGCAAAAGCGCCAGCAGGACGTGAGGGAGGGGACTGGGGAAGGTGCGAGTGCCGGCGACACCGCTGCCGCCGGCATTGGGGAAGGCCGCGCTTAGGTGCGCGGCTGCTTGGTGCTCTTGGTACCGCCGCTCTTGCGCAAAAGTTCCAGCATGGAATCGACCCGCTCCTTCACTGGGCGCCACTTGCGGGTAAGAACATTGTGCCGACCCTCCGCCCAAAGGGAGATCGTCTGCACGAGTTCCCCGGACGCGACAGCCACCTGCTTGTGGGTCATTTCCTCAAGCCAGAGCTGGACCTGCTTGGCGACCTCATCCTTGTCGGTCCAGGTGGAGCCGTCCTTGCTGCCCAGTCGAGCGTCAATGCGGTCGAGCGCCTGCATGATTTCTTCTTTGGACATCCTGCGGGGCTCCGCGCCCCGCACCCAGGTCAGCAGCGTGGGTTGCGGTAGGTTGGTGCCAAGTTCTTTGCCAAGCTCCTGGGCCATGTCCCGGTTCAGCAAGCCGCAGCGCTCGCGAACCGCTTCGATCCGTTGGCCAAGTTCACCTTCGGGGCCTTGTTTCTGGTTGGTGCGACCGGTGGTGCGCCGCCGGGGCACGGAGACTGCTCCCGTGTCACCGTCAAACTGCGAATGCCGATGAGTCATCAATGAACCTCTACGAATACATAATGTGTAATGAGCCCGAGGCTGAGCAAACGTTCGTCCGAACGGCTGTTCGCGAGGTCAACATGCCCAAACATCTGCATGAGGACTGCGCGCAGGAAATCCGCATCAAGTGGCTCCTGGTTACAGCCGACACCACGCTCCAGCACTCGCAAATCATGGCCTATGCCAAGAAGATCGCTTCGAGTGTGGCCGCCTCCATGTGGTATCGCATGGCCCATGTTGTCACTCTACCCGAGTCCCACGGCTACGGCGAGGTCACGGTGGAGTACAAAGAACCCGATGGGGGCGCCCCCACGGCCGTGACCGCCGATGTCCTGGAAATCATCCTGTCCTCCGATGACAACTGGGAGAGCCTGTCTTCCCAGATCACTGCCGGCGAAATCACCTTTACCGGCAGCCCAGAGGTGCAGAACACCCAAAAATCCATCGTGTCCTTGCTTTCCAATGGACTACAGCCTGCGGAGGCCGCAGCCATCCTTGGCATTAGCAAACGCACGGTTTTCAACCATTTGAAGCGTTTGCGAGGTAAAACCTGTGTTTAAGTATATTTTAATTGGAGGGGTGAGTCTATTAGTTTGTTCCCAGGTGATGGGGGCCAATCTCGGGGTAAAAGGGCGGATTTACTCTATCGACGAAGTGGATATGCGCCTTGCTCTGACCGCCTCCGCTTCGCAGGTGGATTGGGAGGCTATCCATAAAGGGTTGGAAGATCAGGGGAAGCACTATGCCGAGAACCTGCCCGCCTTCGAGGTCCCCCCTGCCAGCGAGAACAGGATTCGCTGGTACGACCTGAGCATTACCCTCACCCAGGACATCGTTTACTTGGAGCAGGGGGAGGATGGGCACTATCGGGAGAAGGTGCTGGCTCCGGCTGGGACCACGATGAACCCGTTCGAGCATGTTCGACCAATCACCCGTCGCCTTTACTTCGACGGCCGATCCGAGGCGCAAGTCCGGTTCGTCCAGTCGATGGTGGAGACAAACCCACTGGTTACCCCCATCGCTACGGCCGGCAACCCCCAAAAGCTGACCGAACTCTTCGGCGTTCCTGTTTCCTATGCCAAGGAGTGGGAGTTGGGGCGCTTCAATATCACCCACACCCCATCGCTCATAGGCCCTGGAGCGGGCGCACATGCCACGGAGCTGGCCATCTACGAGTTCGGCGTGCCCTACACACTGGAAACCCTCGACCAAGCCTTGAAGGAGATGCCATGAAAACGCTGGCGATCCGCTTAGTGGTCCTTCTCGCCACCCTGTCCACTACCCATGGTTATGCCGCCGCTTTGTGCGAAGGGGAGTGGTTTGACCCCATCAATGACTTGAACTGGAACAATTCATTTCCGATCACGGTGGGTGGGGTAAAGACCGGGGGGAACTCCGATCCGCCGCTCATGTCCATGCCCGCCGTCTGTAGCTGCCCCAATCCGATGACCGGTACCGAAGTGCCAGGGATCGGCATGACTTACTGGGAGCCCAATTACCTCGTAGAGATAGCCAAGACCCCAGGCTGTTCGACCACCATGGGTGGGGTAGAGCTGCTGTCAGGGTACGAGCACCTTACGTCTGAGAAGACGGGAGGGGAGGCGGCATCCCCATTGAGGCAGGTGCATTGGTTCAATTACCCCGTCTTCGCGGTTTTGAACGTGATCTCCGGGCTTGGCTGCATGAACCTCTCGGGTTTTTCGCTGGCCGAACTCACCGAAGTGGACTCCACATGGGGGGACGATCTGTGGGCGGCTTCGGCCATGCCGGAGGGAACGATCTTCGGGAACATCTTAGGCCAATTGTCCTGCATCCCCGATGCCATAGCATCTGCCGTCGGATTCCCTTTGGACCTTCTCTACTGGTGCGTCGGAAATCAAGGGGTGGTTTATCCCCTTACCGGGCGGTCACAGAACTACATCGATCCGCCCTCGGGGAACATGCACATCCTCGGCAAGTACATGCAGCGCAAGACACGCCAGATCGGACTTCTCGCCACCATCGGCCCGTGGGCGGAGTGCAATTCTGTCTACCTGCCTGTGTGGCTCAAGAGCCAGTACCGCGTCAACCCGGTCGCCCCGGTCCCCATCAAAGGCTCCCCCATCGTGTTCGGAGAGACGGAGTTCCTCTGGGCCATGATGCCCCCTTCCAACACAGCAAAACGTCGAGACAACGCTTTCGTCATCTGGGTAGGTAAACAATGCTGCTTCCTCTGATTGCATTTCTCACGCTCCTGTCCTCTGTGGCGCCGGCCTTGGCTGAGCCAACAAGGGACATTCCACGCTCCTTGCCGGACATCAGCACAGTGGAGCAACAGGCCAAGGAAATCGCCGACCGGATTGGGATGGCCACTGAGCAAGGGAAAAAGCTCGTGGATCGACCCCAGATCATCAGCGCCATCCAGCGGGCCAACGGGATCGCCGATAACGACCTTGCCGAACAGAGGGAGCGGCTTCTGCGCGACATGGGCCTCTCCGATGTGAATGGCCGAGTTTACATCTTCGTCTCCTTCTCCATGCCCCTGGAGCTGTTGCGAGCCTACGCCGATGACGCCCACCGGGTCGGCGGCATCCTTGTGCTTCGAGGCATTACCGAAGGCAAGACGGTGCCCGAGTTCATCAAGACCGACTTGGTGAAGCTGGTCAATCCCGTGGGACGGGATGTTCCGGTGCAGATCGACCCCCGCCTGTTTGACGCCTTCAACATCGAAACGGTCCCCAGCATTGTCTTCACCGTCAATAACTCACTGGACCTGTGTTCCAGCCTGGTGCGGCGGACCGGTAAGACAGTCGAGGGAGTATTTACCTATGACGCCTGCCAGCAGGCGCCTGAAGGCACGTACTGGAAGGTGGCGGGGGCGGTCACGACATTGTGGGCGGTCGAACAGTTCGCGCAGGACGGCGCACCGGTCGAAGCGCAACTGGAGGCGTTTCGCCTTTCACCCCTCCGGGTAAGTGGGGTGGAGCAGCGCGGTCTTTCTGAAAGCGACTGGACCGCCACGGCCGATGAGTTAATCAAGCGGTCCGCGCAGAGATTTATGGACATCTACGGGCCTGAGCCTTCGGCATCCGCCAAATAGATGCAACCACGCGAGCCTGAGCGCCTAAGGACCGAACACAAGAGCAGAGACCAATGAAGCCAAACCCCATTTTCGCCGCCTTGGCGGTTCTTGCCCCTTTTGCCCTACTACTGCCCACTCAGGTCGCTGCCGAACTCGAACCCGACGCGCAAGCCACCCAGACTACTGGCGCGACCGTCGGCGCGGAGTTGGGGAGCAGCTATAGCCTCGACGATTCCTACTCGAAGACAAAATTCCTGCTAGGCATTGAGAGTAGCGAGGTGACAGGTGTTTATGGTTCCGTCGGGGGCTCCAACACCGTTCGCGAAACGAATGGCTCGTTTCGGTGTGAAGCAGATCGCCGAGCCTACGTGGGAGCGGTTGTATTGCTCGTCAAGGAATGCATCCTGACTCCCGACGGGGAGGTTGCATCGGCCCAGATTGCCATCTGCTCGGGCGCCCAACGAGGGCTCGCTTGTGACACCCCGCAGTCCTTTACCGATGAAGGGACGGTCATTCCGGGGAGTGAAAGCACCATTGGCGATTACACGCTGACTGCGACCTGCGCCGGATTGGAATGCGAGCTGACCCTGCGCCAGTCCAGCTCTTTGTCAGTGGACGCGAACAAAATGGACGAGGCTGCGGCGGAAATTCTCGCCGCCGATGGTGAAGCCGGGCTGGTCAACGCCATCCAGCAAACCACCCAAGGGTCAGAGTATTCCGATGCCATGGTCTATGGGGGAACCCAGGCCGAGTGTGCGAGAGGACAGCTAAATGAACTGGTTGAGGACGGCATTATTACCACTTGCGATGGTGGCGCCTCTGCCGAGTTCGGGGACTTTCAAGACTGCATCCCCGTCAACCCCTGGAAGGAAAGCTGTCAGGTGGACATTCCCACCCGCATCGTCGAGTGTGACACGGCCGAGTTGACCTGCCACCGGGAACGCCCCTACGTGCAGGAGAGCTGCGACAAGGTGCTGGTAACCAATTGGGTCGAAGACTGCACGATCCCGGTGATCACCGGCCTGTCTAACGATTGGCAAAAAAAAGACCTGAACGAAACGTCGATGGGGCTCTGGCTCTCGCTGTGCTCCAATGAATACGGCAAAGAAGGCGGCCTCTGCATTTCCAAAGGTGCCGGCGGAAACGGCTGGTACAGCGCCGAGTTCAATATCGAAAAGTTGAATTCCATCAAGTCGTTCAAGTTGGCCAAGGAGTTCGCTGATGACTGGATCGCCATCTATGTGAACAACCAGTTAGTGTTTGCGGGGCACTGTGGTTCTGAGACGTTTTACAGTAATTATCTATTTTACAACCAAAATCATGAAGACAAAGCCTGCATTGTTGACCCGATTGCTCCGGAAGAGTTCAGTTACACGCAATCTTTTTTGTTCGGCGTGTCGCAAACCTACACTGGTATTGTGATAGGTCACCAAGACAGAGAAGTCGATACTTGCTTGAACTGGGTGCCAGGTGACCCGGTTTGGGATGATTTGTGTGGATGTTGGAAAGACTCAGAGAAATGCACGAAATGGGAAAAACAGACGTTGTCGTTCCCCCGCGTGATGATTGCTGAGACAGCACACACCACGCGCATGGAGCCCAATCTGGAACTGAAACCCTACTTAATTGAGGGGCCGAACCGGATCGACATCGGAGTACAGACGGTCGACCTTGGTCACGGGGGGGCCGAATTCATCTTTGAATGGAATTGCCCTCAGGTTCCTCAATTCACCTGGGACGACCAATGCACTGACCTAGAGGGGAAAGCGCTGTGACACGTAAAGCTCTGCATTTTTCCCTCATCCTCCTGATACTGTTCCAGTCCTTGGGCCGCTCCATGGCGGCCTATGCGACCGACCTGTCGGAGTACCAGTATTGCTTAAAGACGGGCGAGGTCTGCGTCGATAGCGAAAACCCGAAGTATGAACAAGGGGTTGAGCTTCCCTTCCAGAACTGCTGGCGCTATCAGTCCACCTACGACTGCTACACGTACGACGAGACCAACTCGTGCGATGGCATAGACATGACTGGGTGGACCCACCGCTACGCCGACAATTGGACGTACCCAGACGGAGATACAACCCTCTCCCCTGTGGCCTGGGACGATCACTACACCAAAACCGAGTGCAACGGGGACACCTCCTTCGGATGCGGTGACCCTATTTCGGTGACCCCGTATGTGGGCACGGTGATCGGCGCCGACGGGAATCCAGTCGAGGTCATGACCGGCGAGTTGGAGACCAAGCGCTGTTATACCGGCGAGACTCCACGCTGCAATGACGATGAGAACTGCTCGATTGCCGATACGCGCTGCATGGCCAGCCAAGACAATCTGTGCATTCGCCAGGAGCAGACCTACCGCTGTACCCCCGAGGACAACCAGTCCTGCGTCGCAATGGATACCCTCCCCGTGGCGTGGCCGGGCGGTGATAACGGGTTCGGGGAGGCAGCGGCATCGCTGGCCTTTGCCAACCAGGTATCGCGGGAGGCCGAGCCGGATGCGGCCGGTGAGGTACGGATGTTCTCCGGGGAGGGCCATACGTGCTACTACGTCACCGACGACATGATCACGTTCGGGCAGGTGGTCTCGGTAGTGCTAACCATCTTCTCTATGGGCCTCTGGGCCATGGTGGCTGGGGCGGTGACCGCCTATATCTCCGACTGGAAGTGTTGCGAGGATGACCCTTCCGAAATCAACTTGATGACCAATTATTGCAAGGAGGAGGATGTCAAACTGGCGGCAGCCCGCATGGCGAACCGAGCGGTCCATATAGGCGGTCCGACCGACACCGGCCGGTGTGTATGTACCGGTGTTTCGGGGCCGGGCTACCGGGACGGTATGCTTTCCGCCGCCCTAACCGAGTGGGAATTCAGTTGCGCGACCCTCTGCGATGGATGGCAGTTCAACGTGGATATGCGGGACACTTGGTGTTACTTCGACTCGATGTTGGCGCGCATCATTCAGGAGCAGGGCCGGGAGCAGCTCATCGACTTGGCGATGCAGGATGCGGCTGATGCCGTGGGCACGACGACGCAGTTCGGTTATTTCGCCAACACCAACCAGTGGTCGCCCCCTATCGCGATAAACGGCAACACTGTCCACTTCTGGCAGTGGGACCGCCGTTGTCTTGAGCCGGAGGCCCGTGCCGAGGCTACCCAAACTGCCAACCTGGTGTGTTCGGACCTGCCTCGGGTGTACGTGGCCGCCTGCTCGAAGGATGCGGCCGAGTGCGGGGCACTGCCCTCCGACCCTCGCTATGGCGCCGCCTCCAGCTATTGGAATGTCGTGCCGCTGGCGGCGGACAGGAACGATCCCACGGCAATTAGCAAATTCGTGGTGGCCGCCGGCCAGTGTGACGAGGCTGGCCAATGCGGCTATGAGGTCCATGCGTGGCCGGCCGGCGCTGGCGGGATGCTGCACCAGACGGTGGATCTGCACTGGCCTCGCTTCTTCCACGCGGACGGGTGGGGGCACTTTGCATGGAAGCAAGGGATCTATGAATTTGAGGCATACAGCTACAACCTGAGCAGTCCGCCGGCTGATGCGGTCCCCAAGATCCGCTGGCGGCGCATCACCACCGCCGGGGTGGGTTACACCGACTGGAAAGAGGTGACGCTGGCGGAGCCCCAGACAGATGTGAACTGGGTGCTGGCGGCGGACTATCCCACGGCTACGCTGTTCGGAGGCTGTTCCGAGTCGGCGTGCGACTACCGGGTGATGATCGAGACACATGTCAACGCCAAGCCTTGGGGAACGCTGACCTACGACAGCGTTCACTGGTGCATGGGTGGGAAATTCGCGGGCAAGTGTCTTGGTCTTCCGTATGACAAAAACTACAACCATGAATGGATTCCGGACTGCTCGGGATTCACGGTCGAGGAGCTTCAATCTCTTGACCTGGAAGCCATGAACTATGACGACTACATCGCCTCTTTGCGGCAGAACGCCGAGAAGAAGTTGCTCGACGCGCCCGAGGAGCAGATGGCTGACGCTCTTGCTGATGCTGCCCTCATTGAGGGGAGCGGTAACGCCCCCGACGATGTTCGCCAAGAAACGGGCAAGCAGGTGTTTGAGATCCACCCCAGCAGCACCGCTCCTAACGTGACCGTGGAGATCAGCACCGCCCAGAAGTTCTTCCCGGCATTTGAAAACGCGGCGCTGATCGACCATCGAATCAACTCGGTCAAGGTCGAGTGGGGCGATGGGGTCAGCGAGACCAAGACCCCCAACGGTATCATCGGACAGCCGCTGCGCTTTGCACACGTCTACGGCGAGGTGCCCCAGAACACCTTCTATCAGGTGCGGGTGACCTTCGATACGACCGGGGGGATCTTCACCGAACACGGCCGGGTGCTCATCTTCGTGACCACCCCCTTGGGAGATGCCGAGGCATACACCGGTCCGAACGATGCGGCCGATTACACCCCGCCCGAGGTGCAGGCGCCTGAGACCCTTACGGTGGAGGCCACCGCCGTGTTGACGCCGGTCTCGCTGACCCCGCCCGAGGCCATCGACCGCTCCGGGGCCGTGACGTACACCAACGACGCGCCAGCCGACGGCTTCCCGCTGGGAACGACGGTGGTGACCTGGCAGGTGATGGATGCCTACGGCAATGTCACCGAGGTAACTCAGAAGGTGAAGGTGGTCGATACCACCCCACCGGTCATCACCGCGCCAGGTCCGATCACGGTGGAAGCAACGGGGCTTCGGACTGCGGTGAATATTGGCCAGGCAACCGCCACCGATATCTTCCCAGTCGCCATCACCAATGATGCGCCCTTGAACGGCTTCCCGCTGGGGAGGACCACAGTCACCTGGACCGCCACCGACACCAGCGGCAACACGGCCACGGCCACCCAGACGATTACGGTTCGGGATACGACCGCGCCGAGTTGGACGTTTATGCCCGGTGCGGTCACAGTCGAGACAACAGGGCAGTTTACGCCCGTTGACCTGGGCATGGCCACCGCCTCGGATCTGGTTGGGCCGGTGACTGTCACCAACGACGCACCGGCCGCTGGCTTCCCGTTGGGCACCACCACCGTGACCTGGACCGCCACCGACGCCTACGGCAATACCGTCACGGCCACTCAGCAGGTGATCATTACGGATTCCGCGCCGTACTGAAGCCCTGAGCCCTTCAGCGAAGTCCTTATGGAGGCCAACGCCGATCCCTTATCGGTGGTCACGATCCCTGTGCCGATGGCCATCGACCCGGAGGGCGCGGCGGTTACGGTGACCCACGACGCCCCGAATGGGCTGCCCCTTGGGATCAGCACAATTATGTGGACGGCCACGGATACGTCGGGCAATAACGTAACGTTTGGTCAGACGGTCAATGTCGTCGACACTACCCCTCCGGTACTCTGGGTACCGCCAAACAAGGAGGTCTCTGCCCACTGGCTTTGGGGAACGGCGTGCTCCGTCGACATCGGAGAGGCGATGGCGGAGGACATCTTTAACCCGATAGTGATTAACAATCCCTGGGACGAATCGGCCTGTTACCTGAGGGGCACTTACACGGTCCTCTGGACCGCGACGGATCGGAACGGCAATCGAGCCTTCGCCACCCAGAACGTAAAGGTTAAGTAGAAACCCCACGTCGCTTGCGGAACGGATGCCGCAAGCGACCCCTCCCTTTTCACTCCCTCCGATATGTCCTCTCTGAACGAATCTATTTGGAGAGCACTGAATGATTGCAGGCAGAGCAGATGCGCTGGCGATGTCATCGTTGGCCGCAGGACTGGGGCTGAGCCTGCCCTGGGCATTGGGGAGTCCTTTGCTGATTCCAGGCGCCCTGGGGGCGCTGGGAAGCTCCTGGTTGACGTGGCGCGGCCTGGAACCGCTTCTCGATTTTACCGACACATCCCGTCGAGAAAACTTCATTTTACCCTCGGACGAAACCTTCCCCCGCAGCATGGGCGCCGGGGGGCTTCGGTTTGGGATCACCCGCGACAAGCACCTTCCGGTGGACATCGAAGATGACCTCACGATGCGGCACACGGCCATCATCGGGCAGTCAGGGGTCGGTAAGACCACAATGGCCGAGTATCTGCTGTGGCAACAGACCATGCGGGGGGGCGGGTGGATCTTTATCGACGCGAAACTCGACAAGGACACCCGCGACAAGATGGCGTACATGGCGTATGCCGCCGGCCGTTCGGAGGACCTGTACGTCCTCAATGTGGTTGAGCCGGAGAACTCGAATACCTACAACCCGGTGATGAACGGGGATGCGGACGAAAAGTCCTCCCGGCTCCTGAACCTCATCCCTGCCTCCGAAGAGAACCCTGGCTCCGATTACTACCGCCAAAGTGCCAACCACGCCCTGACGGTCATCTTCGGCGCCCTCGATGCGGCCAAAAAGCTCTACCACTTCGGCGACTTGGCGCTCTTGCTCCAATCGGACAAGGCCATGGAACAGTTGGAACGCCTAACCCCGGATGGACCGGAGCGGCGCTCTCTTTCCATCTTCCTCGACCAATACCGTATCCGGAACAAGAACGGAGCGGCCCTCGATGTGAAGCGCCTTAAAGAGGTTCTTGGGGGCATGGCCGGGCGTATCGCGCTGTTCGCCCAGGGCAAGTTCGGCGAGGTGTTCAACACCTACGCGCCGGAAATCGACCTCATCGACATCATCATGAACAACAAGATGCTGTATGTGATGCTGCCGACCATGGGGCGCGATGCGGCGGCGTTGAATCTCGGCAAGATGATCATGTCGGACTTGCGTACCGCCGTCGCCTACGTTCAGGACCAGCCGAAGTGGAAGCGGCCGAACCCGCCCTTCAAGGTGCTCGCCGACGAGATGGGCTCCTATGTCATGGACAAAGTGAAGACCCTTTTTGAACAGGCCCGCTCCGCGCAGATCATGATGTTCCCCGCCTTCCAGTCGTTTTCGCAGTTGAATCAGGTCTCTCCGGACTTCGCCGACATCCTCATCCAGAACACCTGGAACAAGGTATTCTTCAAGTTCGGTTCGGTGGACAGTTCCGAGACGGCGGTTGAATTGCTCGGGAAGACTACGAAGTATATGCGGAGCCTATCGGTCAGCCGCAACGAGGGGGATTCGGCCCAGGCCATCCGCACCACCCCGCAGGGATCGGAGAGCGACGGCAGTGGCATCGCTGAGTCGCTTCGCGAAGACGAAGACTACCGGGTCACCCCGGACCAGCTCCGGGCCCTGGGAAAGGGGGAGGCCGTCATCATCTCTGGCGCACGGGTGTTCCACCTCTCCACACCCATGCTCAAATTCCCTACGATTCCGAGCTTCAAGGTGATCCGGCGCAAGAAGAAGATGCAGCCGGACAAAGAGCCTTTGAACTTTGAGACGCGCTACCGAGAATTCTTAATGTCGACGGGTACCAACGAGGAAGGAGGGGAGGCGGCGTAGGTGCCAGGACCCCCCTTCATGTGAAGGGGGGTGGAATTAAAGCGGCCGAAAGAGCACCGCCCGCAGATCATCCGGATCTGCCTTGAGGTATTGCCGCCATCCATGCCGAGCGGATTTTCGGACCACCTGCAACAGGCTCGCATAGTTCCGCGCCCGCATGTCAATGACACGAACCTTACCGCCACCGAACGCCTCTGATTGTGAGGTGTAAATCTCCCCCCATATCTTCTGGCGAGCGAAGGTCGTCTCGGTCCCAGACATTGCGAGCACAATGTCACACGTTGCCGTGATGCTCATAACAGTTCTCCTATAGCAGTTCTCACCAGCCGCGTCCCTATGAGCGGTTTTCACACTTCACATACCGGAGGGAGTGAAAGTCGGTATCGGTAAAACTTGACTGAGCGTATATTATGGCTTATAAACCATAGAAAGAACGCAAGGGAGCCAGATTGGTGCAAGAACAAACAAAAACGAAAGGGCTCATCTGATGAAAGCGACGGATGAGCAGTTCGCCATTGTCGACCGTGCGGTTGCGGGGGAGAGCCTGAAAGGGAAGGCGTTGGCCGGCACGGGCAAGACCTCAACCGAGGTGATGGTGGCGCGGGCAATGCCCCGGCGCCAAATGGTGTACATCACCTTCAACAAGGCCCTTGCTGTTGAGGGAAAGCAGAAGTTTCCCGGTAACGTCACCTCGGCCACGGCGCATAGCCTCGCCTTCCGTGACCTGGGCCACAGGTTTCGAAGCCGCCTGGGCAGCGCGATGATGTGGCGCTACCCCCTCAAGAACACCTACTCCAAGGAAGTCCGGGGGGTCGCCCGCGAGTTCGCCCGCGATCCGAACACGGTCGTGTGGGCACTCATGGGGACCATCGAGAATTTCCAGCAGTCGGCCGCGCAGGTCCTGCTCCCCGAGCATGTGCCCATATGGGCCAAGATGCTCGTCCCAGACGGCGCTCAGGGGCCGTATGCCGAGCAGTTGGCAACGGTGGCCCGGCAGGTGTGGGAGGAGATGGCGCAGCCTCAGAGCACCTTTCCGGTCACCCACGATACCTACCTCAAGCTGTGGCAGCTCTCCGGGGCCAAGCTCAATGCGGACGTGATCCTCTTTGATGAAGCCCAAGATGCCAACGCGGTGATGTTGGCCGTGGTGGAGGCGCAAGAGGCCCAGCGCATCTACGTGGGCGATCAGAACCAGCAAATCTATGCGTGGCGCGGGGCGGTCAATGCCATGACCAAGATCGCCTTGCCCGAGTTCCCGCTCACCCAGTCATTTCGATTCGGCCCGCATATTGCCGAGATCGCCAACAGCGTGTTGGCCGCCAAGGGCGAGACGCTGGCGCTCCGGGGCCTGGAGGGCATCGAGGGGGTGGTCTACGACGACCCCGAGCATCTGAATGCCGATGCAGTGCTCTGCCGAAGCAACGTGGGGGTGGTCAAAGAGCTGGAGAGCGCGCTGAAACGCGGGGTGCGCACCGCCGTGCTGGGTGGGGTGGATGAAACCTGCAAGTTCATGGAAGCTGCCTACGCCTTCTCGGAAGGAGAGCCGACATCCCACCCGGAGCTGCGTCCCTTCAACGACTGGGAAGAACTGGTGGCCTTCTCGGAGACCGACCAGGGACACGCCTATGCCCCGGTGGTCAGGTTGGTCGATATGTACCAGGACCGCATCCCGGAACTGGCCGAGACCTTCCGCGCCAATACTGTGAACGAGCGCGAGGCGGAACTGACCATTTCCACCGCCCACAAGGCGAAGGGGATGGAGTGGCCCTCCGTGCGTCTGTCGGACGATTTTAGACCCTTTGCCGACCAGGCGGACGACCGGGGGTTACCGACCTTCGAGGAAGAAGAGGCTAACTTGATCTATGTCGCACTCACCCGTGCTCAAAGTGTGCTAAATACTGGCGGCTTTGAAGGAGCGCTTCATTTGTCCCTGCGTTGTGCTCGGGATTTTTTTCGAATAAAGGCGGCGGGCGGGTTGCCGGAAGAGGTCGCCAACCGGGGGGCTATGTCCCAACGCTCCCAAGGGGGCAGCAGGAAACCGGAAGTCTCCACTTCGGTTCAAGGCCGAGATCCCGAATCTAGGCGCGGTTCCAGCGTGGTCGTGCCTGCGGGGCTTATGGTCGACTTGAGCAAGGCGGCGATACGTCTGGGGCTCTCGGTCGATGAATACGCGACAAGGATTTTGACTGAAGTCGTCAAAGGTCACTAATAGATGGCTAATCACAAAATCTACAATATTGACGATCAGGATCATTGCGACCGACTGCTTGAGGTGCTCACTGGTCTCCGCCTAAACCTGTTGCGGGCATTGGCCCAAGAAGGGGAGACCACCATTCTCCAGTTGGCCGGGGTTGCCAAACGCAATTACAAAAACGTCCATACCGACATCAGTGCGTTGATCAAAGCGGGTCTGGTGGAGCGGGTGGACCCAGCAGCCCGTAACTCACACATCCGGGTGGCCTGGAAGCGCATCAGGATAGACCTCGCCCTCTAGCGAGTCGTCCGGCAGGGAAGTGGGCGGTGGAGTGCTTAGATAGGCGCTCAGGGGCCGAGAGAGCCGCTGCTCCAAGGCTGCAAACGAGAGGACAATCAAGTACGCTGGGAGTGCTGGCCGCTCCCGGCGCAGTGTCGTTCGAGTTAAAAGTTGCTTGACAGACAGTTATGGTTTTGATACCATAATCAACAGTGAGAGGGATACAAATAAGTCCCCGCAAAACAAAGAGTCAGGAGAAGGGAAATGAAAAGAATAATCGTGGTTTTGGCTCTGATGGCCGCAGGGACGGCCCAAGCCGAAGTGAAAGAGACGATCCACTACACCCGTTCGCTTACGGGGGCTGAGGTAGAACAGGTGATGCAAGAAGAATTGAAGCAGCGGCGAGCGGAGCAGGCGTTTCGGGCCTATGCGGCGTACATCGGCGCAGGTACGTTGCCCTTTCTTGATGCACGTCGGGCAGCGGAGAATGATGCTGACGATGCCATGATCATGGCGGCTTATAGAGGCTTTCTGACCCGATACTATAAGCCCTACATGGCTGATCTGGATGGTTACATTATCACGCTGAGAGACGGCGTAGATGGTTTGGTCAACAAGATGGGGTATGTACTCCTTCCGAAAGAACATCAGAAATTATCCGAAGATGAACTCCGGACCATCTACAACTCGGAAGCGGTAAAGGTATGGACTCCGGATGGCTTGCTTCGCGGATTGGAAAGCTCCTCGTACATGGATGCTTACAACTACGATGAACTTCTCAAAAAGCCAGAGATCAAGACGGTTGTGGACGAGGCGCTAGCGCTGGCGAAAGAGACGTTGGCAACGATGAAAGTTCGTGACGCTGGCAACGATGAAAATTGGTAAGGAGTAGGAAAAATGGATATCTTCAGCATACTTGGTGGTTTGTTCCTGTTGGGTTTGGTCATCGTGGTCAACTGGCCGGGTAGCGGCCAACGGGCCAGCGGTGCTGCCGAAGAAAGTGAAAAGATGACTCAGGCGGCAAGGATAGCCCAGTGCATTGCCACTGGCGAAGATGATCATGCGGAAATTACGTTTCATGACGCTAACGCCTCGATTTAACCATTCGCGCCGACTTGCCCCCTAGTTCACTACGCCATCGAAGCGGCACTTAACTGACCGTCTGAGCACCTTCCCCCTAATGCGGGAAAGGTGCTCACCTCCTCGATCACCGAATCCAGCGCTGTTGCGATTTCGCGTTTTCTACAAGAAGCTCATCTGCCGGCGGAGCAACGGCCACTGCTGCGCTCGGGCTGTCGGGGGCGTCGGAAGACATACCTGCCGAACCCTCTTCTTCCTGAGACGGAGGTTGTGGATCGTCCGAATCCTGGCCCACCGAATCCGTTTTCTTTGGATCAGGGGTCCCCTGAGTCACGGCACTGGCTTGATCGGGGGCTGCTGATTGGCCTCCCGTCGACCGGTCAGAGCCACTTTCTCCTTGGCGTGTTGCACCAGGCAGACCTCCCCACGTCTCGGCCAAGGCATTGGCCTGCTCCTCGCTTAGACCCGCGTCAAGAGCTGCCTGTTTGACCTCTTCGGGAGAGGTAGCTTCCGCGATAGCCGCTGCGTCTGCCCTGCTTGCCCCAAACTCTGTGGCCATTTCTTGGACCGCTCGCTGAGTGGGTTGAACGGCCTCTTCGGAGCTAGACCGCTTATTTGCTTGATCTGGGCTCGTCACGTCTGTCGAAGATTGGTCGTGGCGTGAATCTTCCGTCTGTTCACGATCCTGCGCTGCCGAACCACCTGCGGGGCCTGTGGCCTCCGAACGCTCACCGACTACCTGCGGGGCCGAACCACCTGCGGGGGCAGTGGCCTCCGAACGCTCACCGGCTACCTGACCTGCTTGACCACCTGCGGGGGCGGTGGCCTCCGAACGCTCACCGGTTGCCTGCGCTGCCGAACCACCTGCGGGGGCGGTGGCCTCCGAACGCTCACCGGCTACCTGCGGGGCCGAACCACCTGCGGGGGCAGTGGCTTCCGAGGACTGACCGGTTGCCTGCGGGGCCGAACCACCTGCGGGGGCAGTGGCTTCCGAGGACTGACCGGTTGCCTGCGCTGCCTGACCACCTGCGGGGGCAGTGGCCTCCGAACGCTCACCGGCTACCTGACCTGCTTGACCGCCTGCGGGGCCTGTGGCTTCCGAGGACTGACCGGCTACCTGCGGGGCCGAACCACCTGCGGGGGCGGTGGCTTCCGAGGACTGACCGGCTACCTGCGGGGCCGAACCACCTGCGGGGGCAGTGGCTTCCGAGGACTGACCGGTTGCCTGCGCTGCCTGACCACCTGCGGGGGCGGTGGCCTCCGAACGCTCACCGG
>JAWLHA010000001.1:139334-227401 GCA_041690535.1 Gammaproteobacteria bacterium
CGAGGACTGACCGGTTGCCTGCGGGGCCGAACCACCTGCGGGGGCAGTGGCTTCCGAGGACTGACCGGTTGCCTGCGCTGCCTGACCACCTGCGGGGGCGGTGGCCTCCGAACGCTCACCGGCTGCCGCCGCTGCCGAACCACCTGCGGGGGCGGGGGCTGTTTGGTCTCCACCCATGCTTGGCAACTTCGGATCAACCATCATCGGTCCACTGGATTCTGGCATCAGCGGTTGGCCGGTGATTGCTGCGACGAAAGCGGGGCCATTCACGTGAGCGGGGCTATAACCGGATTCGGATTTCGGCGTCTGAACGACAGGAGATTCCTCCCCTGGTTTGGGTGCTGCCCTGCCGTCAGTGGGGAGGTCGCCATCGGACACGCGGGCGCGAAGGTTCGCCAGATGATCAGCTTGTTGCGGCGTCAGGTTTGCTTCCAAAGCGGCAGTCCGGACAGCTTCGGGCGATGTGGCGTCCGAGATGGTTTTCGCCTGCTCCGGGGTCGCCTGATATCCCGTCGCAACATTGTTGATAAACTGCCTGGTCGCCGCCTCATCTTGTTGGGCTTGACGGAACTCCTGTTTGTCCTGATTGGCTGCGTCGATTCCAGTTTGATTGGGTTTTGGAAGGTTCAGGTCGATCTCACTACCGCCTTCGCCTTTTGTTTCCGTACCCCATCGCTGTAGCGTTCCTGAGTTCGAGTCGAAGGTGGCGAAATAGCCCTGATCTTGCTCCCTCCCCGGCGCGTAGTAGACCATCTCGGCAGATGTTTTCCCGTCCGGCCCTTCGCTAGTGGCAATAAACGCAGGCATGGCCGTGACATTACCATCTGCATCCTTGATCGGCTGGAGTTTTTGGCCAATGCCACCTTCCCAACCGTCCTTCAGCCGATCCATGGCGCCATTGCCAAAGTTATTCACCAAGGAAGAAATGCCGGCAGCCGCCCCCCCCGCCACGAGAGAGCCAAGAAGCCCAAACTGCTCATTAGCGTAGATGGCCGCCGCACCGCCTACTATAGCGGTCTGCATTCCATCAATCTGTCCCTGTGCATCCATGGTGTTGACGAGCGTCTGGGCCGCAGCGTTGTTGGCGCCGGCCACGAGGGCATTGCGTTGTTCCCGGAGTTTGGTTGGGTCGCTCGTAGTTCCGGCCGCAGCCTTCCCTGCAACCTCATTTCCTTCTGTCGTGAGAATATGCTCGCCAACAGCCTTATCCAATGCTCCGCCGCTTGCCGTTATTTTCTTCCCTTGGCCATCAACGGCCGCTTCGGCGCCCTGCTGTCCCGCGTTTACGGTGTCCTTGATCTTTTCGAAAGTCGAGCCGGGCGCTTGAGGATCAAGGGGGTCGCTACCAGTGTCGCCATCTACCTTTTCTCCAATTTGTTTTTTCTTTTCGTGCATAGCGGCAAGCTCTTCGTTTGATACGGTCCTTGTTTCACTGACTCGCTCAGTGGCGCTGAGACCGATCTTCGCAGCTTCAGACGCGGCTTTTGCGTTCGCGTACTTCTGACCGTGAGTGACCATTTCGCCCCAGGTGGCGGTATCCTTAAAGCTCTCCTGTTTGCCCCCGGTGGTGCCATGCTCATCGTTGCGTGTCCAGCGGGTTGTTGCGCTCGTCACGATGTTATGGGCAGCCGACTCGTCGGAGCGCGCCTCCGTTCTCTCACCGGACTGAGTTTGCTCGCCTGTGCTTACGGTACTGTGGTCATGCACCCCCACTGAAGCACCCGACGAAATACCCAGGTTCTTCAGTAATCCAGCACCAAACCCCTTCTTGAGCGCAGAAACCGCTTTATCCCACCAGCCCGCAGCCCGTTCATCTGCCCGTAGGTTCCCATCTCGGTCGACCGCGCCGGCCAACGCTTGTGCCTCAGGATCGCCTGCCGGTTTGCCGTCTGCACCTCCCTTCGGTCCTCCCAAAGCCATCGCGACGGATTTGCGCGTTGCCTGCTCTTTACTGAGTCCTGACTGGTGCAGCGTCGCTGCTGTGTCCGCAATCGTGCGGGCCATTGCGAGCTGTTTTTGGTCTTGGGTCATTTGTGACCTATCGGTGAGGCTCGCTTCCTTCATCACCGCCTGTTCGTTGAAGTTCAGGGCATCGTCAAAGGTCTTTTGTTGCTGCGCTGAGAAGGAGTGGCCGGCCTCCGTCAATGCCTGGGAGGTTTCTTGGACGGCGCGCTCCATGGCGGCGGTCTTAGACACATCGACGCTCTTGGTCTGATTGATGCCGTCTTTAATGTTTTGGAAGCCCCCTGTATCGTCCTTGCGAAGCACGGCGCCAAGACCATTTTCAACCACCGAGGCACGATGACCCGTCGCATGGGCGTAAGCGGTATCGTGGTGGTTGGCATTGGTATTGTTGTAACTCACCTGTGCGCCCGAGAACGACCCCGACGCCGCTGCTCCGGCCGCCTGAGCGGCTTGAGAACCGCCACTGGAGCGCTCCATGGCACTGGTCATGGCAATGGAACCACCTTTGACCATCCCCCAAAGGATGGTGGGGATGAGGGTCATCATCATGCCGGTCTGGAGGATATAGTCGTTGGCCGCCTGGGACATGGCCACGTCCGAGGAGAGGGTCAGCCCATTTGCAAACACGGGGGTGAGCGCGGCCTTCTCGCGCACGGCCATCATGTAGTTCGCTATGGCGAAGGCCGGCGCCCAGAGAATCAGCCAAATCATCACCTCCGCCCACCCCTTGAGCACCGCCGTGCCCGCCTTGGGGATCACGGAGGCGGCCATGACGATAGGGGCCATCCCCAGGATAAATGCCTGGAGTACGCCATACATATTGATAACCGCTTCCTTGAACAGCTCTAACGTGGTGTGCCAGCCCGTTTTTTGCGATACCTTGGCCTGCTCGGTGTTCATGGCCAGCATCAACTCATTTGCGCCGGTACTTTGGGCCGCTTGTTGATAGCCACGCCGGAAGGCTTCGATGACCCCCTGTTGCATCGCCGCATCCTTGGCGGGGGTGTTTGCTCCAGAAAAATTCAAGGCGGCCGTCAGGGCGTCAGAGGTAAATGCGTTTAGCGTCACTGTTGCACCGCCGCTGGGTTTGAGAAATGCAAACTTCTCTGCAATTTTATCCAGAACGGTATTTTTGTAGGCGCTGAGTTCGGTGTTGATGTTGGTCCACGCCGTGTTGCAGGGCTCAATAACGGTGGTGCCGTCGGATTTGGTTCGCTCGGTCATGGTCGCGGCATTTCTTACCTCCAAGTCTTTCCAAAGCGTTTTGGACTTCAGCAGTGTGGCGGCCGAAATCTGCCCGCTCGCGACACGGGGGATCACGCAATCCATGGTGTACTTCTGGATGGACGCCTGGAGTGTGGGCGAGCTGATTCTCACATCCCCTAACGCCTCAAGCATCATCGCGTTCATATTGATGAAGGCGCCTTGCGACAGCTTGAGCTTGTCATACCCGGTGATGGCAAAATTCTCCTCCGTCTTGCTGGTCAACCAATCTCCGAGGCTGCCGACTACGGCGGCTGGGAATCCGACCGCCGCTGGGACATCGGCTATCACCCGAGTGCCGAGATTGCTGTTATCCGTCACTTGAAGGTTGATCTTGACCGTGAACAGTAGGTAGGTGAGCATCCAGACCGCGATAAGGTACTTGCCAAGCCGTTGAGGCGAGCCCGCGCCAACGCTGGTAAACGTGAGGGCTGCAACGCCCACAGTGGCGAGCGTAGCCACCAAGGTCCTGTACTCCGCATCGGCGGTCATGGACTTGACTGCGTTCAGGACCGCCCATACGACATCGACGTTGCCCGCAATAACGTAGTAATCCCAGGAATTGCCGCTCGGCGGGTTGATCGTGATCGCCGCCAGAGCGGGAAACGGCAACAGCAGCAAAAGGGTAATGAGCTTGCGCATACAGTGTCCTTTGTCGACTTAGCGACCGCGAGCGAAGTCCAGGCCGGAAATGCCTGTCGCGTAAACTGATTCAAGCATGGATTTATTCGCCTCCTTTATCTGCTTCATGGCCGCTTCCTGGGTCTTGCCAAAATCTTGCAAAGGCTCTGATGCGGCTTTCAACTTCTCCCGGACCTCGCGGAGTTGTTTTTTGAAATCGTCGTACGCCTCTGGGGGGGTGTCCGTCTTGGGCAGGAGTCCCAGAACGGATTCGCCAAATTTGGAGGAATCGGAAAGGGCGTCCTCGATGTATTTGTGTGCGACCATGTGAGCAAGTGCGTGATGCATGTCCCGCAAGAGCGGCTCGGCCTGCTCAGGGTAAACCGCAGCCACATTGATTAGCTGATAAAGAGGGAATGGAGCGAGCGCAATAAGATTCTGGTGTTCCGGTTTTAGTGTTCCGTTCGATTTCTTGACCTCGACCACAGCATTTTTTATTGCGTCTTTAATCTTCTTGAGAAAGCCTTGCTTGGCCCGGTCCGCAGCGTCTGGGTAAGCACTCAGTTTGACTTTCTCCATCGTATCGCACATGCGGTTCTCGGGTGTGAGACACCGAAGGATCTCGTAGTCCCTCGGTTTTCTCGCCTCGCACCATTTCTTGATGTCATCATCATCACTGCTGAGAGTGTTGTACTCCGTGCCACACAAAAAGATGGTGAGCACATCGCGGGGCTCCATTGTTGGCGGCTGAAGATCCCCCAGGATGAGTGTGCCGATGGTGGACATCATCAGCTCACCCAGGAACTGGTTGTCCTTGTCGGTGGTGTTGGTCAAGCCTGCTTTGCGCAGGGCGCACCAAGTGGAGTTCGAGAAGGAGAAGTCGGAACACCAGTCCGAAGCGGTGATGTCTCCATTGTCCAGGGAGTTCTGAAGATTCTTTTTCGCATATTCCTTGCTGCCGCACATCAGTCTGTCGCGTGCTGACATGTGGTCGCTGACCTCACCCGTCCCGGTAACGACTCTTCTGCAATGATCTTGTGCGGCATTCGCCATGGGGCTGGTGATGGCCTCGGCGATCAACTGGCTTGCCTGGCAGCTATCTATCGCCGCCAGCGAGGCCAACTGGGCGGCCCTTTGAATCACGTCCATGACCTCGCCGCAAAGGCCGCAGAGACTCTTAACGGCGGTGACAAAGACGAAGCCCAACGTTTGACCGGAGCCGATGCTTGTAAGCAGTTGGACGATTTCATCGCCCGTGACGAACGAAAGGCCGCCGAAGTGGGCGGAAATGCCGTTACACCCGGCTTCCAGGCTAGGGGGCGCAATGCTCACCAATTGCACCGACTTGCTTTTGAAACGGAGATCGTAGCCCCCCAGCGTGTAGGTGATGCGGGACTTGCTCTTATAGGTTTCGGCCGCCGTATGGGCCTGACCGGTTAGCAAATTGGTGAATGCGTCGCTCAATGAATCGGCGCGAGCCAACCCCGGCGGCAAGAGCGCGAGCAGAAGCAAGAGAGCGAATGATTTTGAAGTGAAGGTCGACATACCGTAGCTCCTACTCAGATTGATCTTGGACAACGCCGGCGCTCACGAGCGCCGCTTGCAGTCCCCGCTCGTCAAAATCCACCGGGGGACGGCCATTGGTCGAGGCGATCCCTTTGGCCGCCGCCGAGCGAATGGCGGAGAAGAACATATCGATCCGCCCCAGAATGGTCTGGGCCGCGTCCATGCCGGAGGAGACACGAACCCACACGTCGTCTTTGGGCAGGTGCAAAAATAGGTCCGGGACGCTCTTGACCCCCAGCAGCGTGGCCGGTTCGATGGTCTCCGGGGCCGTCTTGCAGCGATCTTCGAAGCCCGGCATACAGGTGTCCTCAAGGGAGGCGTCCCACACAGGCAGGCCGGCGTACCGCCCCACACGCTGAACCACGCTGGCCATGGCACCGCAGTAGCTGCATGAGGGACGGGTGAACCAGACCAAGAAGGCACCTTGGTCCTGGAGATCCTGAAACACAGTCTTGCGCCTTTCGTCGCGAGCGAGAGCGGCGGCCCGCAGACCGAAGGAGGTCACGGCGTTGGAGACAGCAGGGTTGAGGTCGGAATTCTGGATCATGTTCCACTCCCACATGCGGGTCATCAAGGTCGCCTGGTCCAGCATCCACTTGTGGTAATACTGGAGCGCCTCCACCGCCTTGGAGTCCCTCGGGTTCATCGTCGCCTGCTCGAACAGGGCATCGCGCTGAATGGCCTGGAAGGCAAAGTCGCCTTCCGGATCGACGAACCCGCACTTCGCCGTCCAGGTGGTTTTGTCCCGACAGGGGTCTTTGGTTTCCTCGGGGGGCTGGGCGCTTAGCGTGGGCGCTTCCTCCTCGGGCTCTTCCTCCTGTTGCGCCAGTGGATCGATGTACCCAAACCACCAACCGCACTCGGTGCCCTGAACGCACCGGTTTGGCGGCTCCTCAGCAAGCCCTTGGGCGGCGAAAGCGTCCTTGGAGGCGACGACTGCCGAAAGGCAGGCCACAGCGATCACAAGGGCGTTGCGCCAGCGGGAGGTGATGATCCGCAAACTCTTGCGGTGCTTGTATGGATGCCAGATTGGAATGCCCATCGGTGTCATCATGTCAGCTAGTAGGTGAGTGAATGCCCCAAAAGAAAATCCGGTCAGCGCAATCCCGGCCGGGGCGCTGATGTTCCACGCCAGCCACACCCCTGCCACGAACAGGGCCAGCCACAGCGGAGGGTAGTGGGTGATGGTGCGGTGCGGCAGCAACGTCACGGAGGCGTTACCGCGCCAATACCGCACCTCCAACGTGTCCGGCGCGGTGGTCCCCACCAATGAGGCAAGCGAAGCCACCACCACCGTCCCTTCCCCGACCTTCGGCAACAACAACGCCCCCGCAACCACGGTGAGGGCGCCGCCGAAAATGAGGTGACTGAGCCGATGCATTAGCCAACCGCCGCCTCCACGACATGATTGGCCTTGCATAGGGCGGGGTGTTGGCGCACCGCTTGCTGGGCGAGAGCCTCGGCAAGGCGCATCAGCAGCCTGGGGGGAGTGTTCGGTGCGATCTGAACCGTGACGTGATCGCCAACGGACTGGCAGGTAATAACGGTGTTCACAGGGGGCATTGCGGTTCTCCTTCAATTGTCCTCACCGTTACATACCGATGGGAGTGAAAGAGAAAGCAGGGTTTTCGGGCTCGGAGCTGGGGCATTTCAGCCCGAAATGGAAAGCCCCTCGGAAGAGGGGCTGGAATGAAATCAGGCAAGGATGATGAAAACCACGTCCTTGGCCTGGCGGTAGCTGCGAAGAAGGCGGCTACGCAGGTCGTCCTGAATCTTCTCGTCGGTGACGGTGGTGTCAGCGAAGACCACACCGGAACTGACATCGAAGTATTCGTTGTGGACCAAAAACTTGTCGGCACTAACGGCGATAGCCATGGAGTTCTCCTCATCAGGTGCTGGTCTTTGACCAGGGTTCGAGGAGACATACCGGAGGGAGTGAAAGGCGCAGCGGAGACGCCCAGAACCCGAGCCCGGGTATCAGAAATAGATGAGAGGTACCAACCTATAGGTTTGGGTAGGGTCTGGTTCCCCCCTCTGAATATGATTGGTATTGTGCAGTCTCTTTCGGAGCTGTGGCTGTATCACCATAACAACAATAGGGTAAAAAAATGAACGGGAAACCAATGATTGCCAGCAGGGAAACGCTGTTCGACTTGGCCTGCCAACTTGATGAGCAATTCGAGGACGGGGCTTCTGTGCTGCATTCGGATCGACTGTTGGTAGTCCGCGCCAAGGAGTTTTTGGGTGAAATCCTCCGGCAAGGCCGCAACCATCCTCTGTGGAGCGAGTTCACACGACTCGTAACCGGGACAATCACCCTGAACCGGTTGTGGAACGACATGCTTAAAGAACCAGTTGTGGCGGCTGATGAGTACGAAGGCAAAGCGCGGCTGGCGTTGGTGAAGGCAAGATAGGCGGAGTTTATCCAGGGACGGACTTATGTCGCTTTGTAGTGACTCGTGCGAGAGCGGGGAAGGGCGTGCCGTGGAGATTAGCGCAGTGGAGAAAATTACCAGCCCACAGCAGTTGTACCAGCTTACTTGTCAGCTTGACGAAAACTTGGACGAAGAAGGAGCGGATCTTGACTCGACCCAGCGCTTGGTGTCCCAGGCAAAGGCGCTGATCGGCGAGATCATCGTTGAAGGGTGCAGCCACCCATTGCACGGGGCCTTCACAAGGCTGGTGACGGGCACCATCACCTTGAAACACCTCTGGGAATGCGCCTTGAGCTGGCCAGTCGGCGACTTTTTTCGCGTTGAGATAAAACCCGTTTGACTGTATAATGGGGAAAAGTTCATGCAAGCGCCGGATAGGGTTGATATGGGTGTTCTGGAGATAGCGGTAGGTGGTGTAGCCGTTTGGGCAGGGGGGGTTGTCGCGACCGCTCGCGGGATACACAAAGGCAATCCGCAGTTGGAGCCCTTGGCATACGTGATGGTTGGGGCCGGTTGGCCGCTCTATGTCCTTTTTCGCTTCCGGAAATTCAAACGCATCCTGAGCGGCAACTACAACACCGGGGCCGCTGATGGGAGGTAGGCGGCAAGGCCGTGGTCTGCGCGCTAACCAGCTCTCGCCCGAAATCAGGAGCCGGCTTGGGCTCGGGCAGCCCAGCAGAGCGCAGGGGGCGCAGACACCCTCCAGACGCGATTCTGACATTGCGAAGGCCCTTGAGTCCTTGAAGACATGCATCCCATCGGCCGCGCTTACGGCAGTGGGCGCGCAATTCGCGTTCCCTGGGGCGCGACTGTTATCGCTCAACGCCATCTATCGGTTGCACTTTACCCAACGGCACGCCTACGCAAGCGCGTGGCACGATGCGGTGATGAGGGCGTGCTTACTGGGGCGCGCCGAGAGTGGACAACGGTTTGCGCTGGGCGACGGGCCTTTCGACATTACCGTGGTACGACAGGCGCCTCGCGCTCTCGATGGCGACAATATCGTGCCTAAGGCGGTGATCGACGGACTGCGCCATGCGGGCGTGATCAGCGAAGATAACCCGAAGGTGATGCGGCGGTGCGTCACCGACAATGCGGCCGGCGAATACGCTGTCCGAGTTGAAATTACGAAGGTTGACTGAAAAGTGCTTGAAGGTATAATCGAAAGTTGCACAGGGGGCGGAGCGCGACTCGTCCTTTCGTCGGTTCTTCCTCACTCTGGCCCGGAGTCGTCGCGTAGGGCGCCAATTTTGAGTTCCTCCAGTGCCTGCATCGCCTAGTCGTAAGAAACGTCCTGCGGGCACTCGGCGGGCCGAGTCCGAGCCTACTCGCCCCTTTTTGAAATGGGCCGGAGGCAAGTTTGCCATCCGCGAGCGGGTGATCAAGAAACTCCCAAAAGGCCGGCGCCTCATTGAGCCCTTTGTGGGATCGGGGGCCGTGTTCCTGAACACGGACTACGATGAGTACCTTCTGGGCGATACCAACGCGGACCTGATTACACTCTTCACCCAACTCCAGCAGCATGGCGAGACATTCATCGAGGCGTGCCGCGAGCTGTTCATCCCGGAGAACAACGCCCAAGACCGGTACTACGACCTGCGAGATGAGTTCAACCATTGCCACACCCCCGAGCGGCGGGCGGTCCTGTTCGTCTATCTGAACCGGCACGGCTACAACGGGCTTTGCCGATACAACCGCAGCGGCGGATTCAATGCGCCGTTCGGGCGATACGCCCGGCACCCGTACTTCCCCGAACGCGAAATGCACCGGTTTGCCGTGAAGGCGGCGCGTGCGAGGTTCGTCTGTGCCGATTTCCAGGAGACCCTGCGCCAGGCACGCCCTGGCGATGTGGTGTACGGCGACCCGCCGTACGTTCCGCTGAGTGCCTCGGCAAACTTCACCGCCTACAGCGCCGGGGGGTTCGGGAAAGACAAGCAGTTTGGCCTGGCCATCCGTGCCAGGGAGTTGGCGGAGCAGGGGGTGCCGGTTTTACTCTCGAACCATGACACCGAATTCACTCGCGAGGTGTATGCCGGTGCCAAGATCCAGAAGTTCAAGGTCCGCCGGTCCATAAGCTGCAACGGGGCAAAGCGCGGGAAGGCCAATGAGCTGCTCGCCATTTTTGAGCAGACCGCCCATGTGGAAGTGGTATGCAGGTAGACAAACACAAACGGAGAGGAATCGTCGTTTATTCGGATCGTTGGACCACCCGACCGAAGGTCCCAGCCGAGGTCCATCCCGGCACGCTGGAGCCCCCGCCACTGTGTAGCGTCGATGCGTCTCTCCCCAAATGGCAGGAATTCGCCGCGACCATCCACGACACCATGCAGCGGGAGAGTACTTCCAAGACGGCCTTCGACCTGGGGATAGAGCTAAGTCGGCGCGGATACACCCCACCGTCTATGGTCGCAGCCCTGACGGTCTTGCTCGGAACCGTCTTGTCCTCATGCCCGGTGGATGATGAGGAGCAACTACTGGAGCGGCTGTTCGAGTGGGTTCGGGAGTATCGGGAGAACGAAAGGGTATAGAAAGCCCCTCCGAAGAGGGGCGGCAATCATGCGGCCAATTCCATCCATATCGCATGGGCGACCTGATCGGCGAGCTGGAACACCTTGTCCATAATGGCTCCAGAAGCCAGGTCGATTTCAGAGACATCGCGAAGGTAGGAGCGCGTGGTGTAGCTCCCCTTTGGCGATTGCCCCGCAACTTCCACCTCATAGCCCGTGTCCTTCTTTCGCCAGCGCACGCGCATCGAGCACTCGCGATACTCAACGATGTCGCCGCTTTTGATGGACTCGACACGGAACCGAAGTTTCAGGCGGTCCTTGATCGAGGCGGCGTGAAGCGCTCGTTTTAGGGCGTTGAGCGGTGGACAGCCCAGTTCAATGAGCTGGGTGGCCTTATCTTCCACGTACGTCGTGGTCATGGTAGTCCTCCTCTGGTGCCGGCGAGATGCCGGGGTTCGAGGAGACATACCGGGGGCGGTGAAATGGCGGCGTGCGGACAGAGGCCGCTGGAAGTAGGCCCCTCCGAAGAGGGGCGCGGAAGTCAGTGGATGGCGAGAAGCTCGGGTTTGAGGACGCGGCAGATCGGTGCGGCCACATGCCCAGAGAGGACAGCACGGCCAGTCGGCTCCACCAGGCCAGCGGCAACGAGGGTGTCGAGCATCCCTTCATTCTCGGCCCAGTCCTTGATCGCGACCTCGTTGGGGGCCATCTTCATGTCCGGGAAGTTGACCGTGGCCCTTGCCACTGGCGCGCCGGTCATCGCATCCAGAAGCTGGATGGCAGGTCGGCCGTTCTGGTATTGGCTGACCCAAACCTCGCACGTCCACTGCTTGAAAATGATTTGCATTACGACTCTCCCTTGGCCCGGCGTTCCGGGGTTCGAGGGGACATACCGCAAAGGGTGAAAAGTGAGGGGGGGCACAAATGAAAAGCCCCTCCGAAGAGGGGCTCTGAATCGCGGACTAGGCTGCGACGGCAGCTTCATCCTTCGTGGTACGTGAACGACCCTTGCCTTTCCCTTTGCTCTCGCCCTCCGCCTTAGGCACGGTGACCGTGATTTGGTTGGAGGACTTACGACGGTGCCGCTCGATGACCTCCTCGGGCGTATTGGGCGCAACCTCGTTGAGCACCTTGGCGTAGTCAACAGCGCCCCGTTTGGTAAAGCGGGTGATGTTGATTTCGTCCTGGGCCTTGAGGAAGTCGCCCATGAGAACCACCAGAGCGTTGCGCAACTTCTCCTGCTCCGCCTTGATGTCCTCCACCTCCTTCGCCTTGGCAAGCCGCTTGGACTCCTCGGCGAGCCAGTTGGCTTGGAGTTCCTGCCACTGCACCAGTTGCTCCGGCGTCAACCGGTCGGCCGGCCGGAAGATATCCCGCTTATTGTCAAGCGGCGGCTCCTTGCCGGTCCGAACCCACTGCCAGAATTCGATCTCCTTCTTCAGAAGCTCGATCTGGTAGTCGTCGTTGGCCGGGATGAGCAGCGGATAGCCTGCGTCCGTTTCTGCGTTATAAAGGAACAACGTGGACTGCCGTACCCCTGCCACCAACATCTGGTGCTGCGTCTGCCCGTAATACACGCCAAGTCCGATCTCCTTGAGCACCTGAGGACCGTCGAGACGTTTCACCATCTCGGGGAGGTCTGCCCACCACGCATGCGCGGGGTAAGGACACTTGATCTCCGTGGTCTTGGTGGGTGCCCACCCGTCGAACGATGCGCGCACGAACGGGAAGTCCTGGTGCTCACCGCAGGTCGGGATGGCGATCTCGCCCGTCATCTCCTCGAAGCAGGCCAGGGCCGCATCCTCGAACCCCACCCCACGCCGGACGTTGGGATTTCCGGAGAGGTCTGGCGGTTCGATGAGACCGGACTTGACCCCCCAGAGGTTATGGGGCGTCTGGTACGGGCTTTCGCCCATGATCACCGGGGCCTCCGAAGCGCCGATGCCCTGAGCGCGCCAGGCAAGCCATTCCGGGGTCCGTTGCTCAATATCAACCAATCGCATAGTCGTGTTCTCCACTGGTAAACCGGCGAGGTGCCGGGGTTCAGGGGAGACATACCGGGGGGAGTGAAAGCCCTGTGTAGGGAGCAAAAAGAAAAGCCCCTCGAAGGAGGGGCAGGTGGAATCAAGCGGGCGACCGGGGAAGGTCGTCGATATTCATCATCGAGCCTTCGATCACATCGAACCGGTCGGCAGCCAAGAAGACGAGCCAGTCACCAGGCCCCCCACATTTGGGTGCCTCGTTACGAGAACACGCCGAAAAAGGGGTGTTCATCTGGCGAAGCACCGTCCGGCCGTGTTCGCCGATGGCGATGATGTCCCCTGGACGGGCGGCAACCTGGACCTCTTCGATGAGTTCCTTGGTGACGACACGACGCAACGATTTGGCGCCCAGCTTTTTGATAGCGGCAAGCATCGGTTCTCTCCTCAAATGCCGGTGCGATCACCGGGGTTCGAGGGGACATACCGGGGGGAGTGAAGGGGAGGGGGAAAGAACCGCCCCTCCGAAGAGGGGCTGAATTGGGATTAGTCGAACAACTCCTCAAACTTCTCGGCGATATCAGGCTGCTCCAAGATGCGTTTGACGGTCTGGTAGATCCCGGTCGGCGTCTTGTCGCCAATTGGGGTATCGACCCGGCCGTTTGCTTTGAGGCGCACCCCAAGCAGCCGAAGGATCGCCCGACCGCGTGCGTCCTGCTCCTCGGGGGAATGTTCGATTTGCTCGCTCATCTGTTTTCTCCTCGCTATACCGACCAATGCCGGGGTTCGAGGGAACATATCGAGGGGAGTGCAACTGCAAGTCGTTATGGTCTGATTGACATAAAAGGTGTTTGTTGGTATAGTTTTACCTGAAAGCCGATGTGGCCGGATACGTCAAAGGAACAGAATAATGAAAAGAATGCTTGCAGGACTGTTGGTGCTCGCCGGGGCGTTTGCGATGACTGGCTGCGCCTCCTCGCCGACGGTGAAGGATTTGGCCAAAGAGCAGGCCGACGCCTCGGCGATCCGCGCCAAGGCCGCCGAAGATCATAGACAACGGGAACAGGAGCGCATGGAAGCGAACCTCAGCCAAGTCCCAGAGTGGGCCTTGGAGTCACCGAAACCGGATGGAACCGGCGTCTATGCCGTTGGCATGGGGGAGGGCTCGAAGTTGCGCCTGGCCCTGCGGAAGGCGACGCTGGAAGCGGAGTTCGGCCTGGCCAAGCTCTACAACCAGGAACTCTCCGGTTCGGAGCGGGCCTACGCTCAGGACAACGGGGATGACGCCCTGACCGAGCAGTACACGGCATTGGTCGACAAACTGGTCAGTCAGGTACCCGTGGTCGGGTTCGAGGTGATCCACCAGGAAGTGAAACCGATTGATGGGCAGTATCACGCCTACGTGCTGCTCAAGCTCCCGTACGACCAATTCAACCGCGTCTTGCAGAGTCAGCGGGCCAAGGCGCGGGATGAGTCCATCACGACCGCGTTTGACGATCTGGAGCGCCGCCTGGAGCGTCGCCGCCAGCAACGCCTCGAAGAGCAGGCGATCACCCACCAGCAACAGACGGAGGATATGAAGCTGCGCCACGAGATCCTCAACGGCGCCAAGTCGCCGCAGGACCCCAAACGCCCGGCTGATGAGGCGCAGGCGAAGGACCAGACCAGCGAAGCGGCGCTCACCCCCGGCGCCGTGGCGCAGGCCCAGTCCATTGTTACCGGGCACTGAGGGGAAGAGGGCCGATGAAGTGGCTGCCCGTGGTGCTTGCAGGAGGCGCGATGGTGGCCATTGCCAACGAGCCGCCTGACTGGGTGTTCGCCACCAGCGGCACCCGGTTCGGGCCAGTGCTCGCCTTTCCCGGTTGCGCTCCAACGGAGACAGGGCCGACTCAGCAGGTCCGCAAGGTCGCATTGATGCAAGCACTGGCGAATATCGCCAAGGCCAGACAGGTGAAGATTTCGGGGACAGAACGTCTCGAAATAGAGGGCGAAGGGGCTCGCTACTTCAACACCATCACCGAAGAGGTGGAAGGGCGTCTGCGGCCCGTAACAGTTATCGAGGAGAAGGTAGTGGTGATCGACGATTTGACCCATTTGTGCGTGCTGGCGGGGGAGGAAGAGAGATGAGAGAGGCTGTAAGGCGATTCGCGCTGCTGCTGGCGCCCGTTCTGTTCGTCGCCTCCGCCCAGGCTGAGTGGAGCAAAACCCTTTCGGTGGACTACCTGATGGGGGACGGCGACAGCCGCGTCACGGCCCGGCAGGTCGCCCTTGAACAGATCAAGCGCAAAGCCAGTGATGAGGCCGGCACCTATATCCAAAGCACCTCGACCCTGACCGAAGGCGGGGAGCTGTCCGAGACCATCCAGATGATCGGGGCTTCGATGGTGAAGCTCGGCGAGGTTCAGGAATCCCTGACCGTCAACAAAACCGGGCAGGTGGTGCTTCGGGTGGAGGCCCACGTCGCGATTGACGATGCTGAGCTGAGCCGACGGATCAAAGCGCTCCAGCAGGACAAGGAGAAGGCTCGCCAGATCGCCGCCCTCCAGGAAGAGAACGAGGCCCTGCGCCGTGATGTGGCCGAAATACGCACCGCCTTGACCAAGAAGGCGGACCCCGAGCAGGTCGCCGCACTGCTGACGCGCCAAAGCGCCACCATGAAGCGCCTGTCCAACAACGAAAAGACCGTTGCCCTGGTCTTCGAGCGCGGGACACTGCTCCAAATGGCAGTCAGGACGGCCGATGAGTTTACCCAAGCCAAGGAGCGCCTTGAGAAAGAATTCTTCAAGCCCCTGATGGAGTCGCCTGTTACGGCCAAAATCGAGGCCGTCGAAAGGGATAAGGACGGGTATGTGGCTCTCGTTCGGGTGGGGTGGGACGTAGACCTCGACCGGGGAAAGCGCGAATTAGCTCAATATTTGGAGGTAAGCGACCTGCGAAAGGGGCTTTTTGACGACTTTCCTGTAATCAAGGCGAGCTATTTGCCGAATACCTCTGGGCGCGGCCCTTCGCCACTGAGCGATAAGATGTATCGCTATCTCGTCACCCAAGGGGTGGATCTGGAGGTTACGCTGGTTGGCCATCAGGTCCGTCTCCCGGTGTTCTACTCCGAATACGGCCACGACCAATGCAGCACCTCCCCTAAGTTCGTCCGGGGGGATGCAATCCATGTCCTTTGTCTGGTCGCTCATCGGGCCGAGGATGCCGACCTCCGTGGGATTTCCTATTATTCGAAGGCTCCGAGCAGCAACCCTATCCGTATCCGTTTAACCCAAGAAGAGGCGGAGCGGGCGACGCGGGTGGAGGCGGCATTTATCCGGGTGAGGGGGGAGTGAACCCATCAATCATGTCCCGACCGGCGTGCTCTCTGCCCTGCATGGGCTGATCGGGTCGGCCGGACCAGAACCCGGCCTTTTGTAACATCCGCCTGCCCGCCAAAGGCGACCGGGAACCGGGAAACACTGGAACCGGGGCTTCGGAAACGGGGGCTGTGGGCGGAAATGCCGAGGGAAAGGGCACGGTATCGGCCAGCCGCAACGGAGGTTTTGGCCAACACGCCTTCCAACGAGGAAAATTGACTGGAGACGCTGAAAACGCCTTGTGTCTCAATGGCTTAACCTGCATGGAAACGGATTCGTTTCCCGGCTTTCCATTGTTTCCGTTGCCAATCCACTCCGTTTACCAGAGCACTTGGAAACACGACCTCCATATATAAGGAAGAACGACGAAGCAGGGCTTTGCAGTAAAACACGTTGGTTGGTCTAATTACATTTCCGCCGTAGAGCGGTTTACGTTCAGGAGAAAGAAAACAAATGGAATACTCAGGGAAATTGGGAAATCGTTTTTTGGGGAAAGGGATACTTGCCGGGGTGCTCACCCTCGGTTTGATGGGGTGTGGCGGCGGAACAACCGACCCAGCCCCGTTGACCCCAGACCCGGCTCCGGTCCCGACGGTGGAGCCGGAATCGGTGACGTTGAGTACCAGCGCGACCTCCATGCCAATCAGCACCGCGCTCACGCGGTCAACGGACCATGCCGACCCGAGGCAGAGTGTGCCGACGGCCGTCTGGCTCGACGCGGGCCTCAATGGGGTCTATGTAGCTCGACTGGAAGGGGCCACCAATCCCGTGTGGAGCACGGCCCAGCGCATTGACACCTCAGGAGGCAGTTTTGCCACCGTGTCCGGGGATGTCCCGGCTTCGCTGGCCCAAGGAGATGCCTTTGGAAACGTTCATGTCCTCTGGACACAGGAGGATGGAAACGACGTACTGAGGGTCTATGCGGCTCATCTGAAAGATGGCGTGCTCCAATCGACGGTGGGCCTGGACTCCAGCGCCACTGATGCGGGCGAGGTTCGGTTCGACCTCGACTTCTCCACGGGGCGCGGGGTGGCAACCTGGTTCCGCTTCGATGATCTCGGTGGGGCCGAACTGGTGGCCTCGACCTTCAACGGAACCGTCTGGAGCGACCCTCACGTCCTTTCCAATACCGCCGCCCACAACGTCGCCGCCAGCGGCGCCGCCTTGGGGGACAAGGCCCTCGTGGTCTGGAAGGAACAGTCCGGGGTGGTCGTCTTTGCAGAGCACGAGCTGGGGTGGAGCGGGACCATCGAGTCCTATACCCCAGATGGTGTCGCCGTAAACGCGGTGGTGGCCGACTTGCAGGACGAGAGCGGTGCGTCGGTGATCTGGATGGAGTATCAGCCGGAGGGGTACTCCTTGCGTGTCCGCAACCGTCCCGCGTCCTCGACCACCTGGAGCGAGACCGCCTCCCTGGCCACGTTCCTGGGGGACTCGGATGCTGGGCGGCTGGGGTACAAGCCCGCCTTCACCCATAGTGGCGGCAATGTCAGTCTCGCCTGGTTTGATGTCAATGGCTCGACGGGCGAGGGCCGTTTGTGGTCTGTCAGCGGCTCCCCGGCGGACGGCGACGCCACCGCCACTCCGAGACTGGTGCGTTCGGTCAGCGGCGTGGCCGCCACCAACTTGAGCCTTTCCGGGATCGGGAACCTGATGTTGACCTGGGCCGAGTACGCCAATGGTCTGCTCCAACC
The DNA here is from genome assembly GCA_041690535.1 of Gammaproteobacteria bacterium. Lineage (GTDB taxonomy): Bacteria > Pseudomonadota > Gammaproteobacteria > Thiohalomonadales > Thiohalomonadaceae > JAWLHA01. Next base: position 156,721 of record JAWLHA010000001.1, read on the forward strand.
TGGGGCTATCTACTCCACCATGTACCTCATCGAGCAGGGGGGCTGGGCCACCCCGGCGCAGGTGGCCACCGGCTACGCCCCGGCCGAAATGGACTCCGGCAACGTCCGGATCTGGGCCGAGGATGGTGCTTCGTTCCCCTACCGGACCCTGAAAGCGAAGTACGGGTCAGAAACCTGGGGGCAGTAACCCGAAGAGGGGGTCGGTACCAAGAGAGGCGGGCCAAGGGCTCGCCTTTCTCTTTTATGAGGCTTGGAAAAGGGAAAGGCCCGCCGGGAAGCGGGCCTTGAAGTCACTTACGTTGCAATCAGAAAGACCTTTTGGGCAACAGCTTTATCGGCGCGTTGCGGATCGAAAAAACTGATGCACTCGAACTTGCCGTCCCACTGCTCCACCACCATGCCCGAGAGAAACCCCGGCTGCCGCTTCATTTGCTCGAAGTGGGGGCGGATCTGGTCCTGGGTCACGGTTTGCCTTTTCATTGCTGCGGTGCTGATTGCTGTCATATCGGTTCTCCTCTCGTGCCGACGTTGGTCGGGGTTCAGGAGGACATACCGGGGGGAGTGAAGATTACGACAGCAACAGTTTGAGGACGTGCGAGTTGGGCTTGAGGTTATCCACCGGGGGCAGTAACTCGGCCCCATACCGCCACTGGGCCACCAAGGCGACGACCGGCTGGTGCCGCTACGAAATCCAGTATAGCGGCGGCCTGCTGTTCACCCATGGGGCTTAACCACAAACCCCTCGCTGTCGGGCGTCACATCATCGAATTCCAGATAGAGGATGCCCCGAAAGCCGGGAGGGCTCAAATCAGTGCCGGCGTTCAACTTCCTGCCGGATCTCGCTGGTGGGATCGAACCAAGTTCTCGGCATTACCAAATGTGTCCCCAATTCGACGTGGGCACGGAAAATCCGCTGCACGAGCCAGAGGAGGTAAGTGCCGAGTAGCACTAGAAGTGCCCCTAGACCCTTTGCGAACAGGTCGAGAAAGGGTTTCATGACCTCCCGGATGCCGGGGATAAGCATGAGGATCATCAGGCCGACAACCCCTATGCCGAACCAGAAGAGGAGCGTGCTCATGCCGAGAGCCCCTTTGCGGCAGCCGCCGCTTGGGCCTGCTTGGCGATGCGCTTGAGGCAGATGAATTGGAAGAACCAGAGAAAAGCGAAGCCAAAGTAGGCTATCCCTAAGCCAAGCAGGCCCACATAAGGGGCAACGAAACTGGTGCCAATCATGAAGGCCATCCAGAGCATCACCCAGCGCAGAACCAGCTCCCCGTGAAGGCCGGCCACCCAGGTGGCCTCCTCGGAAGAAAAGCCGGTAGCCCAGCGACGACCGGTGTGGCCTTGGGACAGGAGAAGTTGAGGGAAGAAGAGCCCGACCAGGAGCATGGGAACGGTCTTGGCCGAGGGAGGGGTGAATTCGGTGGTGGTCGACATGGCATCCTCGCGCAAATTCGCATTCAATATATGGTTAAACAAAATTTACCATGACACCGGCACGAATTCACGCAAAGGGTAACGAGACCAGGGCAGGAGGATAGTCTATCTGCCCTCGCCTTGGCTGGGGGGTCCCCAGGAGCCACTTGGCGGAGGCGTTCTCCGAGGGGGCGAACGCTAATCGAAAGGGCAGGGGAGCCCCCAATTCCAAAAGGTAATCCCATGAAAATGTCTTGACAGCATAAGCCCGTGTAGATAGGATGCGCCCTCATTGACGAGGTACGGCCAGCCCTAAAGGCACCCGAAACAACCTTATCCTGGAGGCGGGCTAGCGATAAGGGTGGCAAACACGGGTGGCACTAACGGGTAAGTGATTGAAATATAACGAAGTGCAGCGGCCTGCAAAGCCGTGTACCTCGGTTCGATTCCGGGCCCAGCCTCCAAGTACAAGCACCTGAGTTGCCACTGAAGGTCTTCGCCCGGGTGGCGAAATTGGTAGACGCAAGGGACTTAAAATCCCTCGGCCGCAAGGCCGTGCCGGTTCGAGCCCGGCCCCGGGCACCATTTCAGACCGGCGGCGGGGGAACAGGGGCTACAGGGAAACACATTGCGGGAATAGCTCAGTTGGTAGAGCACAACCTTGCCAAGGTTGGGGTCGCGAGTTCGAGTCTCGTTTCCCGCTCCATATAAAGAAGACCGCTCCCACCGGAGCGGTTTTTTTTTGCCTTTAGTGCGAGCCTTTTTGCCCTGCATTTCGCGAAGGCGCTCAGGCGCCGTTGTGAAGGAATTCCGAGACCAACCTCATCCCCGATATCTCCATCGTAAGGAACGGCTTTGAACATCTGCAGTGGAAAGCAGGTGAGAAGTTCAGCTCAGGCCTCACCGCTGTACCAACCTGCAATTGTGTAGCCGGGCGTCTGGCGATGCTCCCGGTGCCCAGACAGTGTTTCGTTTGGGTGTAACTCTTTTCCGAACGATCGCAACTACTTGATCGACTGCCGGTTGCCACTCTCTTCGGGATGCGAACCTACCTCAATAGGTGACAAGCGCAGCGCATAGCCATCGGACACAGCCGACTGCGGTAAAGAGCCGCTGCGGACATCCACCCGCTCGGTGTGACTGAGCGCTTCTGGGCGGATACGTTCACCACGCAGCGCTGATGATGCCGTTTGCAGCCAGTCGGTGGCGACGAAACGAATTCTTCCTCACAGAGTAGCGATAGGGGAGAGGCACGACACCGCGCCTGAGGATCGCAGAGCAATCAAAGCAACTGAACCCGGGAGAGCAGATGTCAGTGGGGCGGCTGTCGTCGTCACATCAACACAACCGCACTCGTAACTACTCACCCCCATCCGTCATTCCCGCGAAGCCTGCCCCCGAGCGCTTTAGTCGGGGGGCGGGAATCCAGTACTGGATTTCAGAGGGCCGGGCATTGGGCTGGGTGCCTTATGGATTCCCGCCTTCGCGGGAATGACGAACTGTACAAGTAGCGAGGATCGAGTGCGGTGAGCCTGCTACCGCATCTTGATTTGCATAAGCGGGAGGCAGTCGGGGGGCAAGTAGTTACCCGCACTCTTTGAATTCCAGGAGAATGAATGGACGTGGCGCCTGAACTTGTCGCCGGCTTTTGGTGCACGTTGGGGATTTTTAAGCACCTCGGCAGCTGCGGCGCCCAGTGAGGAGCCCGGGGTCGAGCGCAAGAGCCGCGGTGTTCAGGAAGAGGGGGGAAGAAACAATAGTGAATCGGGATCCAAGAAAAAGGGGCTGAAAATCAGCCCCTTTTTCTTACCACTTACTCTTCCGTGGTCGCCGTTTCGGCGGTACGGCGAGTGCGGCGCGCTACCTTGCGCTTGGGGCCAGCCTCCTTGGCACTCTTCTTGGCACTCTTCTTGGTCCGTGACTTGCTCAGCGTGGCGAGTGCTTTCAGGTATGCCTTTTCGGTGCGCTGGTTCAAGGAATCGAGCGCTTTCATCCAATCGCTGTGAGCCTTGAGGGCCTTCCGGGCCTCGCGCTCTTCCCCCTTGGCCAGACGCAACTCTTCCCGGGCGGAGGCAGCGGCCTCGCGAGCGCGCCGGGCTGCGGCAGGAGTTTTAGCGCTTGCGGCGCGATCCTTCTGCTTCTGCACCTTGGCTTCAGCCTTCGCTACGGCATCGACCGCCTTTCGGTGTGCAGTTTCAGCAGCGGCATGCTCGGCGGCGGCCTGCTGCGAAGCTTCGGTCATGGGGGCAACAGCCTGAACGTTTGCTGTGCGCTTGACCACTCGCTTCTTGGCAACTGCCTTCTTGCGTGTCGCTTTCTTCTTAACAGCCATTTATCGCAACCCTCTTACGTTGTTTCGGAAGAAAACGCCAAAAGTATAACAGTGTGATTTTGAAACTGCTAATGATTACAACGACAAAAGACCAAAAAATGAAAAAAAGATGAACTGTGAGCGGCAAATATTTGAGTCGCGGAATTGTTCCAGGCTGAATCGACCAACGGCGAGGACGCCCCCTTAATCTCGTAAAAAACCGCGTCGTATCGTTCAACCAAGGTTTCGTTTGAGCCACTCGTTCATCGCATCGTAGCCGTAGCCCGTCCATGCATCACCGAGCGTCAGCACGTAGACCAGGTCGTCGATTCCAAGCAACGGCTGAAGTTTTTGGAACAGTGCCTCGGCAGACAGATCGGTGTGGACTGCATAGGAGGTGGGGGAGAAACGCAACGAATCATATTGCTCGATGGTCGACTCGATTTTTTCCAGGTTGTCGCCGGGGTTGAGCTCGTAGGTGACCAGTAGAACGTGCATGGTCCTCTCCTCATGGCCGCATTCCCTGAAAACATTCTAAATGGCCGCTCTGCGTTCGGCGACACTCCTGTCCCTGCGGTCTGCGCGGAGCGCCTCGCAGGATGGATTCGGCCCGCGTCCCCGAGACATGGCCCGGAGCGCCATCGGGGAGCGCAAGAGACCAAAATCGGACTGCTCTCGATATCTCCGCCAACGCTTCATTGCTCGGGCAGTGACGGCATGGCATCGGGCAGGCAGCGTTTAGGTACATAATTTTCCTTGAGAGGAACGGCGGGAGATGCACCATGGGGGAAGACCTGCAGGCGAGGAGGATCGAGGTTCCCGTTTGGTGGGCAGAGGCGCTGGACCAATTGGTGAGAGAGGGGGCGCGGAAGATTCTAGTCGTGGGTGCTTCAGACCGAGGCAAGAGCACGTTCTGTGCGCTCCTGTGCCGTAAGTTATGGGAGAGTGGAGCGACGGTGGCATTCGTCGATGCGGACATCGGACAGAAGGATATTGGTCCTCCGGCCACCATTTCCCTTGCCTTCTTTCGGGGAGAGGCGTTGACGCACACCGCGGCGCATGAGCTTTTCTTCGTGGGTGCTACCTCCCCGATGGGACACTTCTTGCCGATGGTGGTCGGTACGCTCAAGTTGGTGCACAAAGCGAGCGAGTGCGCGGAGCGGGTGGTGATCGACACCACCGGGCTGGTGAAAGACGGCGGTCGCGAGCTCAAGGGGTGGCAGGTCGAGGCGCTTGAGCCGGATGTCATCGTGTGTATTGAACGCGATGGCGAGCTCGACGACCTGGTCCGGGCCCAGCGTCACGTTCGGGTGATTCGCTTGAGGCCCTCGCCGCAGGCGGTGAGAAAGTCGGCCATGGCGCGGCGGCGCCTGCGCGAGCAAGCCTTCGCAGAGTACTTCAGCGGTGCCGAGGAGTGTGAGCTTCACCTGGATGCGCTGGCGTTCCAGCGCTCGCCCCTGTTCGACGGCAGGCCTGTGGATGACCACCGCTTCGAGTATGCGGAGGAGCGTGACGGATTTCTCACTGCTGTCGCGCGGGGGAAGTCAAGCGCCAGGCGCAGGGGGTTTTTGTTACTCCCCTCAGATTTTGTCGAAGGGCTCCTCTGCGGAGTCGTGGGGTGGCCGCGCCGGACCGAACTCGGGATTGTGCAGGTGATCGACTTTCGACGCAGGATCATTCGCATTTTGACTCCTGTGGAGAAAAGCGGGATTGCGGTGGTCCAGTTCGGCCATCTCTATCTCGATCGCACCGGCATCGCCTTGGAGCGCAAGCGGCACTGGTGAGCCTTTTGGAAGGGGCTCGCTCCTATACTTCATCCTGCTTCCATGCATGTGCGCCACGCGATTCCTCGTGTATATGGCACGGCATTGCCACGCGGAGCGTGGGAACTGGAGTGGTGGGTGGTGTGGCCTCGGCATACAGGCCTTGGGGCACGTGGAATTTCCGATGCGCAACGCGCCTGATTCGCTGTGCGGGCCCTCGCATTGGCGCAAGGCTGGGCTAGGCTAATTGGAGTTGCTGTCCCAAGGAGATAGTCGTGGAAGTCGGCGGTGGACGTTTGCAGCCCGTGATCCTATCCGGTGGCGCAGGCACGCGGCTTTGGCCGCTGTCGCGTGCGCTGCACCCAAAACAGTACCTTTCCCTGCACGGCGACGAGAGCCTCTTCCAGGCCACGGTCAAGCGGCTCAATGCACTGGATAACGCCCACCCCCCGTTGGTTGTCTGCAATGAAGAGCACCGTTTCATGGTGGCTGAACAGTTGAGGCAACTGGGGGCGGCATGGGGCGGGATCTATCTGGAGCCGGTGGCGCGCAACACCGCCGCTGCGGTAGCCGTGGCGGCCTTGGGCGCCCAGGAGCGGGACCCGCATGCTCTGCTGCTGGTGGTGCCGGCCGACCATGCGATTGCCGAGACCCCCAGGTTCTGTGAACGGATCGGGTCGGCATCGGCCGCTGCACGTCAGGGTCATCTTCTTACCTTCGGCATCCCCCCCGACAGCCCGGCTACCCAGTTTGGCTACATCAAAGCCGCGTCCGCCCCAGTGGAGGGGGACATTTTCAAGGTAGAACACTTCGTGGAGAAACCGGATCTGCCCACGGCCGAGCGCTTGCTGCAGAGCGGGGGCTATTTCTGGAACAGCGGCATCTTCCTGTTCAAGGCCTCGGTCTACATGGACGAGTTGCGCCGATACGCGCCGGACATCGAGTGGGCGTGCCGACGCGCCTGGGATGGCCACCGCAAGGATCTTGATTTCGTGCGCCTCGACAGAGGAGCGATGGAGGGGTGTCCCAGCGAGTCCATCGACTGCGCCGTAATGGAGCGGACCGAACGCGCGTGTATGGCGCCCCTTGGCGTGGGGTGGAGCGACCTCGGGTCGTGGTCCGCCCTTGCCGAGATATCATTGCCCGATAGCGATGGCAATGTGACCGTGGGTGATGTGATCCACAGTGATACAAAGAACTGTTATCTGCGCGCGGAGAGGCGCCTCCTTGCGGCGGTGGGGCTGCGCGATCAGATTGTGGTCGAGACTCCGGACGCGGTCCTGGTCGCCTCCAGGGAGAAGGCCTCGGAGGTGAAGGCGCTGGTCCAGCAACTCCAGACCATGCGTCGCGATGAGGCCATTGTGCATCAAAAGGTATACCGGCCGTGGGGATTTTATGAGGGGATCACCGCCTCCGACCGCTTCCAGGTGAAACATATAATGGTGAACCCGGGGGCCAGCCTCTCCCTGCAGAAGCACCATCACCGCGCCGAACACTGGATCGTGGTCAAAGGGACGGCGACGGTTACCTGCGATGAACGCTGTTTCATGCTCACCGAAGATCAATCCACCTACGTGCCCATCGGTTCGGCGCACCGCCTGGAGAACCACGGCAAGATCCCTCTGGAGTTAATCGAGGTGCAGACCGGCAGTTACCTGGGCGAGGACGATATCGTTCGGCTCGAAGACGTCTACGGGCGTTGAACTGATTCTAATTTCCCAACTTCCCGCCTCAAAAATACAGTATTCACCCACTCGTATTTCCACTGCCCGTAACTAGCCTTGTAGCTGACAGCCATGCGGAGGCGTGTGCCTTCTGCGCCTTCCGGGACTCAACCATGGGGGCTGGGATATGGCTTCGGGGCGTACGGCAGTTCTCGAACAGAACACCCTGGTGCTTGCCGCGCCTGCCCTGTCGAAAGGGGAACATTCCGGCTTGGGCGTGCCGGCCACGGAGGCTCAGCCAGTTCATGCCGCATCCAGGGTCGAAGGGATGCAAGGCGGCGGGGCATGGGGTATGTCAGATGCCTTGGCCGTCCTCTGTGTGGCATTGCTCGCATTCGCACTCATTGCACGTCGAGATACATCTGAACGGGTTAGACGACCATTGATCTACCGTCTGTGGCAGCGCTTCGGGCGAAGTTTCTCGCTCAGAACGCGGAACCTGTATCGCGGCAAAGCCTTCTGGAGGTAAGCGCTATGGAAATTCGTCCACTTCGGCCGGGTGCGGCCGTACAACTCAGGCGCATGCTGCTCTGCGCAGCGGTGGCAACCGGTGTCTGTCTTCCCCTCCAGAGCGCGGTGGCCGAACCACCGCTTCAGGCGGAATACCGAATCGGCCCGGAGGATGTGCTCGATATCTCGGTGTGGAAGGAAGACGGATTGCAGCGGCAGGTGTTGGTGCGGCCGGACGGGGGAATTTCCTTCCCTTTGGCGGGGGATCTCGAGGTGGCGGGAAAGACCCCGGAGGATGTTCAAATTGAGCTCACCAAGCTCATCAGGCGCTACATCCCCGCCGCCGTGGTCACGGTGTCGCTCGCGCAGTCGGCGGGCTACAAGGTGTATGTCCTGGGCAAGGTGAACAATCCGGGCCGCTTCACGGTGGGCCATTACGTGGATGTATTGCAGGCGCTCTCTTTGGCGGGCGGCCTGACTCCATTTGCCTCGGAGAACAATATCAAGATCCTTCGCCGAAGCGACAAAGGGCAGAGCGTGATTCCATTTGCCTACTCGTCCGCTACCCGGGGGCGGGAGCTGGAGCAGAACGTTATCCTCAGAAGCGGCGATGTGGTCGTCGTCCCCTGAGCCGATGGTGAACGTCAGCGACAGGATGCCCTTGACCATGTCCAACCCACGGGACAGCTCTCCCGCCTCCTGCCGAGGGCGCGGGGTGGCGGTGGTGGTAGCCGCCCTGCTGACGACCCCGACGGTCGTGTGCGGGGAGTCGTACGACGTGGTGCTCTCGGGAAGTGTCGGGGTCGAATACGACGACAACGTGGGATTGCAGACTGCGGACGAGGTTGATTCCGTCGCCACGCGGATTGGGCTGCGTGTCGGTGTGGAGAGCACCGGTGCGCGCTCGGAGGTCAATGCCGGAGTTCAGGTGACCCACGTCGAGTATGACGAGGCCGGTCTCGATGATGAGGATCTGCTGCTCCTTGAGCTCCACTCCAGGTACCGGCGCTCGGAGCGGAATACCCTTTTTCTCGACGGAACCTACAAACTGGACTCCACGCTTCGAACCGACAGGGTGTTGGACGAGGATGATGTGGATATCGGTCTTGCTGAGCGAAAGGTGGATCGGCACCGCGCCATGCTGAACCCCGGAATTACCTACGCCTTCAGTGAACGCTCGGAGGGGACGCTCGCCTACAAGGGGATCAATGTGGATTTCGATGGCGGATCCGCCGTCGGCCTGGAGGACTACGTTCAGCACGAGGTTGTGGGCGAGTGGGGCTACCTGCCGAGCGAGCGCAGCCGACACGCCATCAGGGCGACGGCGCGACTCTACGAGGCGCCGGATCGGGACAGCACATTTGAGAGCCTGATTGCCGACTACGTCATGGCCTATGACGTTTCGGAGGTGACCAATGCCACCTTCGCCGTCGGTGCGCATTGGACCGATTTCGATCTCAACGGCACGGAGGGGGACGATCAAGGATTCCTGGCCAGTCTCGGATTTACGCGACGGACGGAGCTCGGCCATTGGGAGGGGAGTGTGGAGCGGGTGCTCAATCCGAGCGGTCGGGGTGAGCTGGTGGAGACCGATCAGATCCTCCTGGGGGTGGAGCAGGCACTTTCCGAACGCAGTCGCGTCGACCTGAGGGTACGCTATTTTCGCAACAAGCCGATCGACGGCACCGGATCGGTGGAGAGGGAGTATTTCTTCATCGAACCGGCCTACCGCTACTACTTCACGCCGTCCTGGCGCCTGGATGCGGCTTATCGTTACCGGTGGAAGGATGCGGAGGGCAGTCCGCAGGCAGAGAGTAACGCGGCGTTCATCTCCGTGACCTATGCCCCGTTGAGCGAATCGAGAGCCGCGAGACAAGGGGACTTCAGTGACAGGGGAGGAGTTCAGTGAGCGCCGGCAATCGACAGGAAGGGATGCAGATCAGTGACTATGGGGCGGTGATACGGCGTCGCAAAGGGTGGCTGCTGTGGCCATTCGCACTGGCGCTCGTCATCGGAACACTCATCAGTGGCATCATGCCCCCGGTCTATCGGGCGACTGCCACCGTCAAGGTGGAGAGGGCGGAGATCCCATCGAGCGTCGTGGCCTCTACGGTGGTTGGCGGTTTTGTGGACGAACAGATCGAAAACCTCTCGAGGCGGGTGCTCAGTGGCGAATCACTCTATCAAATCGCCGTCAAGTACAACCTCTACCCGGAGATCTCCCGGAGCGAGGCCCGAGGGGTATTGGTGGGACGCGTCAGGGAGAACATTCACCGCGAGCCGGTCAGCGTCGAGGTGACCAATCCCAGCAGCGGCCGGGCCACCGTGTCCACCATCGCGTTCACGATCTCTTACGACTCGGAGGACCCTGCCACGGCGCAGGCCGTCGCCAACGAACTGGCGAAGAACTATGTCAGGGAGAGCGAACGGATGGCCACCCGCCAGGCGGGCGAGGTGGCGAATTTCCTGAGTGCGGAGTCCGCCCGCCTTGCCGAGCGGGTCTCCCATTTCGAACAGAAGCTGGCGGACTTCAAGCGAAAGCATGCATCGGAGCTGCCGGAGCTGGCTGAGCTGAACCGCAGTCAGGTGGAGACCATCCAGGCGGAGCTGGATCGGTTGGTCGAGGCCCTGCGTGCTCTCGAGGAGCAGCGCATCCTCCTCTCGGCCCAGCTCGCCCAGACCGAGCGGCACGCTCCTCTTGCGGCTGCCGGTGGCGAGGCGCTGATGAGCCCCAACCAGCGGCTGAACATGCTCAAGAACGAGTACCTGCAGGGTTCGGCCCGGTACGCGCCCGATCATCCGGATTTGGTGCGGATCCGCAGTGAGATCGAGATCCTCAGTGGGCAGATCCCCGGCGGCTCGGAGTTGTCCCGGCTGGTGCAGGCCTACGAGAACGTCCGACTCCAGCTGGTGACGGCCCGCCAGCGCTACTCCGAGCTGCACCCGGATGTGCAGCGACTCAGCCGGCGGCTGGATGAGCTGAAGGGGCGGATCGCCACCGGGGTCGTGCTGAGCGGTGAAGAGCAAGGACCCACTGATGCCGTGCCGGCCACCAATCCCGCCTATCTGAGCCTGCAGGCACGGCTTGATAGCGTGGTGGCCAACCTCAACATGGAAATCGCCCGCAAAGAGAGCCTCGAACAACGGCTCGCCACCTACCAGAAGCGCTTGACCAGCGCCCCGGCGGTGGAGCGGGAGTACCTGAGTTTGCGTCGGGACCATGAGGACGCGGTCAACAAGTATCAGGAGATCCGCGACAAGGAGACTCAGGCTCGGCTGGCCGAACAGCTTGAGTCGGAGCGCAAGGGCGATCACTTTGCCTTGGCCGAGGAGGCGTCGGTGCCCACGGCGCCGGTGAAGCCGAACAAGATCGGCATCCTCGCCGTGGCTGCGTTCCTGGGCATGGTCGGCGGAATAGGCGGCGCGTCGGTGGCGGAGTACAGGGATACCTCCATCCACGATGGACGCGATCTGGCCGGCCTTACCGGGGCCCTGCCACTGGCGGCGATTCCCACCATCCGGTCAGAGGCCGAAACGCGTTCAGAAGGTCTACCCAAGGGCCTGATCGCGGTTGCCGCGGTGGCACTACTACTGCTGGCCTCCCACGTCTGGTGGCAGCCCATCGATGTCACCGTGGCCCAGGCCACGCAATGGCTGACCGGGCGATGAGAGCCGGCCAGGCGTGACAACGGGACTAACCGAGGGACGGACACATGGACAGAATAGCGCGCGCATTGGAACTGGCACGGGGAGAACAGTCGGGCGCAGCCGAGGGGCCGGTGGAGATCGGCTTCGGTTACACCTACACGCGCACCGTCTCAATCCCCAGGACCACCCTCGCCCGCAACAGGGTGATTTGGGCCATGGACACGAGCGACGATGCGGTCGACGCCTACAAGCTGTTGCGTACCCGCGTTCTGCGGCGAATGCGGCAGAACAACTGGAATACTCTGGCCATCACCAGCCCGGGACCCGGGGCGGGAAAGAGTCTCACCGCCATTAATCTCGCCATCAGCATGGCGATGGAGCTCGGTCACAGCGCGTTGCTGGTGGATGCGGACCTTCGCCGGCCGAGCATTCACGGCTACTTCGGCCTCAATCCCGAATATGGTTTGCGGGACAGCCTGCGGGGCGACGTTCCGTTGGAGAAAATCCTGTTCAACCCCGGCATCGAACGCTTTGTAATCCTTCCGGGGACCCAAGGCAGTGGTAACTCATCGGAGCTCCTCTCCTCGCCGAAGATGCAGGGGATGGTGCGGGAGTTCAAGGAGCGCTACCCGGCACGCATGGTGTTGTTCGACTTGCCGCCGGTACTGGTCGGCGATGACGTGGTGGCGTTCGCGCCCCATGTGGATGCAGTGCTGATGGTCGTTGAAGAGAATCGCACACGGCGCGAAGAGGTGACTCGCGCCATGGAGCTGCTTGATGGCGTGGAGGTGATCGGAACGGTGTTGAACAGATCGAGTCGGCCCTCCGGCGGTGCCGACTACCACTACCAGTGAGTACGACAGCGCAGCGGAAAGGGAGCCTCCCGCCGTTGCATGCCATCGCACTGCGAGGGATTAGGCGAAGGAGCGACGATGTACGAGAAGTTCTACGGGTTTCGCGAAAAGCCATTCTCGATCCTCCCGGATCCGGCCTTTCTTTACCTGAGCCGCAAGCATCGGCGCGCGTTGACGATGCTGGAGTACGGCATTCGCAATCAGGCCGGCTTTTCGGTGATCACTGGTGCCATCGGCTCCGGAAAGACAACCCTGGTGAGACGACTGCTGGGACAGGTTGATCGGAGTCTGAACATCGGTCTGGTATCCAACACGCAGTGCGAAAGTTTCGAGGAACTGCTCCAGTGGGTGTTGCTCGCCTTCGACCTCGAATATCGCGCCAAGGAGAAAGTCGAGCTCTATCACGCCTTCAGCGATTTCCTGGTGAAGGAACACGTTGCGGGGCGCCAGGTGGTGCTGATCGTGGATGAGGCCCAGCACCTTGGCCCGGCCCCGCTGGAGCAGCTTCGCATGCTCTCCAATGTCAACGCGGACAAGCACCAATTTTTGCAGCTGGTGCTGGTCGGCCAACCGGACCTGCGGGACCTGTTGCGGCGTGCGGAGTTGGTACAGTTCGCCCAGCGCGTGGCGATTGCCTATCACCTGGAGCCCCTCGACCTGGCGGAGACCCAGGAGTATGTGCGCCATCGACTGGTGGTGGCCGGGGGAACGCCGGACATCTTCGCTGTGGACACCCACGACTACATATGGCAGATCAGTGGGGGCGTGCCGCGGGTGATCAATCTGCTCTGCGATGCGGCCCTTGTCTACGGAATGGCCGAGCAGAAAAGGAGCATCGATCGGGCACTGTTGACGGACGTGGTCAAGGACCGCGAGATGGATGTCACGCCCATCGCCGAATCCCATTGGGGGAGCAGCGAGGCGGGTGGGCAGGTCCCCACGCTGACTGAAATCGTCTGGAAATGAGCGAAGGAGGCGGCATATGAGGGTGGCGATCCTTGCCGGAGGTCTCGGGACGCGCCTCGCCGAGGAGACCGAGGTCAAGCCGAAACCCATGGTGGAGATCGGCGGGCAGCCGATCCTCTGGCACATCATGAAGCACTATGCCCACTACGGCTTTAACGATTTCGTGATCGCCCTCGGCTACAAGGGCGAGGTGATCAAACGCTGGATGTCCGAATACTGCCGGCTGCACAGCAATATGACCGTGAAGACCGGCACGGGTGACGTGATCCTTCACGACAGGAATCCTAGCGACTGGACGGTGGACCTCATCGATACCGGACAGGAAACCGCCACCGGCGGGCGCATCAAGCGACTCGCGCCGTGGCTGGGTGACAGCACGTTCATGCTCACCTGGGGGGACGGGCTGGCGGATGTGGACCTTCGGGCCCTGCTGCGCTTTCACCGCGCCCATGGAAAGCTGGCCACGCTCACGGCAGTGCGGCCCCCGGCCCGTTTCGGCCACCTCGACTTCGAAGGCACGCGTGTCTCCTGTTTCACCGAGAAGCCGCAAACCAGTGAGGGCTGGATCAACGGAGCCTTCTTCGTGCTGGAGCCCGGTGTGTTTGACTATGTGGAGGGCGACGATACCCAGTGGGAGAAGGAGCCCCTGGAGCGTCTGGCCCAGGATGGGGAGCTAATGGCGTTCCGGCATTCGTCCTTTTGGCAGTGCATGGATACCATCCGCGACAAAAAGCTGCTGGAGCGGTTGTGGGCGGAGGAGAGCGCCCCCTGGAAAATATGGAGCTAAGCCATGCGGGTACTTGTGACCGGACACAAGGGTTATATCGGAACCGTGCTGGTACCGCTGCTGCTCGACCACGACCACCAGGTGGTGGGCATGGATGCGGACTGGTTCGAGCGGTGTACCTTCTGTGGAAGCCTCTCCGAGGTGGAGAGTCACCGCAAGGATACCCGCGACATCGAACTTGCTGACCTCATCGGCATGGATGCGGTAATCCATTTGGCGGGCCTTTCCAACGACCCGTTGGGTGACTATCGCCCGGAACTGACCGAGGAGATCAACACCAAGGCCTCCATCCGCCTGGCCCGCCTTGCCAGGGAGGCGGGGGTGGAGCGCTTCATCTTTGCCTCTTCCTGCAGCAATTACGGTGCATCGGGGGCCGATTTTCTCGACGAGACTGCCGCCTTCAACCCCGTGACCCCGTACGGGGCATCGAAAGTGGAGGTGGAAGGGGCCCTTGCGGCGCTGGCTGGCGAGGATTTCACTCCCACCAGCCTGCGCGCGTCCACCGCCTACGGGCTATCGCCGCGGATCCGCTTCGATCTGGTGATCAACAACCTGACCGCGTGGGCGTACACCACCGGACAGGTCTATCTCAAGAGCGACGGTACCCCCTGGCGGCCGGTGGTTCACGTCGAAGACATCGCCCGCGCCTATCTGGCCGTGTTGGAGGCCCCCCGGGAGCTGGTTCATGGCCAGGCGTTCAACGTGGGCGTGACCTCCGAAAACTACCAGATGCGTGAACTGGCGGAGTTGGTCAAGGCCGTGGTGCCGGGGTGCACCATCGAGTACGCCCCTGATGCAGGGCCGGACAAGCGCTGCTACCGCGTCGACTGCAACAAGATCGCGCGGGTGCTGCATGGGTTCAAGCCGCAGTGGACGGCGCAGCGGGGCATCGAGGAGCTTTATGAAGCCTACCGCACCACGGGGCTCGAACTGAGCGATTTCGAGGGGGTGAGATTCAAGCGTATCGGCCACATCAAACAGTTGGTCGACGGCGGGTACCTCACAGACGCCCTGCGTTGGAGTGACAAGGTGGGGGAAGTGGCGGCAACCGGAACCTCTGTGTGAGCTTGCCGCGGACCTCGCGGGTCCGCCGTGGCAGCAACAGGGGGAGTTGGGCAAGGGAGAACGGGCAGCGAGGGACGGTAACTACTCACCCGCATCCGTCATTCCCGCGAAGGCGGGAATCCAGTGCTGGACTTCAGAGGGCCAGGGGCATTGGGCTGGTTGCCTTATGGATTCCCGCCTTCGCGGGAATGACGAACAGTACAGGTAGCGAGGATCGAGTGCGGTGAGCCTGCCACCGCATCCCAATTTGCACAAGCGGGAGGCAGTCGGGGGCGAGTAGCTACGAGGGACGGTCGTTGAAGATAGGGAGCGGATAAACGTAAAACGTCCATCCGAATGGCGGAGGTGCCGCGGGTTGCGGGCAGGTTCCTGAGTCCGGGGGCATAATCACAGGTGGGAGGCTATGGCAAAGATCAAGGCATGTCGTTCATGCGGTCATCAGGAGTTGCACCCGGTGCTCGATTTGGGCGAGACGCCACTTGCCGACAGACTGCTGCGCAGGGAGCAGTTGGAGCAGCCGGAGCCGAAATTCCCCCTGGAGGTGGTCTTCTGCTCCCACTGCGGCCTGATGCAGATCCTGGAGACGGTCCCCCCCTTCCTCCTCTTCTGCGATGAGTATCCCTACTACTCCTCCTTCTCCCAGGAGCTGTTGGAGCACTCAAGAACCAACGCCCGGGAGCTGATCAAAGAGCGGCGCCTGGGCGCGAGAAGCATGGTGGTGGAAATCGCCAGCAACGACGGTTACCTGCTCAAGAACTACGTCAATGCGGGAATTCCGGTACTGGGCATCGACCCCGCAGAGGGGCCGGCGCGGGAGGCCGAAAAGGCGTGGGTGCCGACCATCAATCAGTTCTTCACCTACGAGCTTGCAGAGGAGTTGGTGGGCAACAACCAGATGGCCGATGTGATTCACGCGAACAACGTATTGGCCCACGTAGCGGATACCAACGGCTTTGTCAAAGGGCTCGGGCGGCTTCTGAAGAACGATGGGGTGGCAGTGATTGAGGCGCCTTACGTGCGGGACCTCATCGAGCACTGCGAGTTCGACACCATCTATCACGAACACCTCTGCTACTTCTCGGTGACCTCCGCCAACCACCTGTTTCGGCAGCACGGGCTTTTTCTCAACAGGGTGAAATGGATGCCCATCCATGGGGGCTCGATGCGCTACTACGTAGAGAAGCGCGAACGCGTGGACGACTCGGTGCGCAGCATGCTGGCGGAGGAGGTCGCCCTGGGCGTGAACACCCTGGAGTACTATCGTGATTTCTCCCAACGGGTGGAGACCATTCGCGAACAGCTGCGCGCCATGCTCGATGAGCTCAAGGGGCAGGGCAAGCGGATTGCCGCCTACGGGGCCGCCGCCAAGGGGAGCACCCTGCTGAATTACATCGGCATTGGACACGATACTGTTGAGTTCGTGGTGGATCGCAACGTGCACAAGCAGAACAAGTACATGCCCGGCCAGCACATCCCCATTCTGAAGCCGGAGAAAATCCTCGAACAGATGCCCGACTACGTGTTGCTGCTGCCCTGGAATTTTGCCAACGAAATCCTCTCGCAGCAGGAGGCTTACCGCCGGCTGGGGGGCAAGTTCATCATTCCCATCCCCACGCCGAGCATTGTCTGAGAACCAGGAAAATTGGAGGGCGAGCGATGTTTTGCCCCAATTGCGAGCAGGAACAGCTCACCGTTTTCCATGAGATCGAAGGGGTTCCAACCAATAGCTGCATACTATTGGACTCGCCCGATGCCGCGAGAAACTACCCGCGCGGGTCCATTCGCCTCGGGTTCTGCCAGAAATGCGGCTTCATCTCCAACACGGCTTTCGACTCGCGGCTTACCGAGTACTCGGACCGCTATGAAGAGACCCAGGGGTTCTCGCCCACCTTCAATACGTTTCACGAGCGGCTGGGGCGCCGCCTGGTGGACCGGTACGGCCTGAACGAGAAGCGCCTGGTGGAGATCGGTTGCGGCAAAGGGGAGTTCCTCGCCCTCCTGTGTGAGTTGGGGGACAACCACGGGGTCGGGTTCGATCCCGGTTACCTGGAGCGGCGACTGCCCCCGCCCATCCGCGGGAACGTGGAGTTCGTGAAGGATTTCTACTCGGAGAAGTACGCGGCATTTGACGCGGATTTCGTCTGCTGCAAGATGACTCTGGAGCACATCCACCCGACCGGGGATTTCCTCCGCACGGTGCGCCGCTCCATCGGCCCCCGGGAGGGGGTGATCACCTTCTTCCAGATCCCCGATGCGACCCGCATCGTGAGCACCTGTGCCTTTGAGGATGTCTACTACGAGCACTGCTCCTACTTCACCCCGCCATCTCTGGCGCAGCTGTTCGAGCAAAACGGGTTTCAGATACTCCACCTCGGCTCCGAGTATGAGGGGCAGTATCTGACCATCGAGGCCGTGAGCAACAACGCCCCGGAGAGGCTGCCGGGGCTCGAACCGGACGTGGAGGAGATCGGAAGGCAGGTCGCGGCGTTCCCGTCGCTGTTCCAGGAAAAGGTCACCACCTGGCGCGCGCGCCTGGCCCTCTGGCGCCGGCAGGGGCGCAGGGTGGTGTTGTGGGGCTCCGGCTCGAAGGGGGTCTCGTTCCTCACAACCCTTGGGGTGGGGGAGGAGATCGACTACGTGGTGGACATCAACCCCTTCCGCCAGGGATTTTTCATGTCGGGAACAGGGCACCGTATTGTCGGACCTGAATTCCTGCGCAACTACCGCCCCGAGACGGTGGTGCTGATGAACGCCATCTACAAAGACGAAGTGCGGAAATCGCTGGGGGAGATGGGGCTCCGCCCGGAGATCATCCCGCTGTGACGGGGCAGGGCGGCGGGGGGGCGCTCGCCTGCCCGGTCTGTGGTGGGATGGAGCTCTCCGGCTGCCTCGACTTTGACCGGCTGCCGGTCTTCTGCAATGTGCTCCATGACACACCGCAGCAGGCGCGGGCGGCGGAGTGCGGGCGGATGGAGTTGGTTGCCTGCCGTCGCTGTGGGCACCTGTTCAACGCGGCATTCGACCCAGCGAAGACCGAATACAGCCCGAGATATGAGAACTCTCTCCACTTCTCGACCACCTTTCATAGCTACGCCGAGGGGCTCGCAAGAGAGTTGGTGGAGCGCTACGGGGTGGTGGGCAAGACCGTGGTGGAGCTGGCCTGCGGCAAGGGTGACTTCCTGCGTCTGTTGTGCGAGGCAGGCGGCAACCGGGGCCTCGGCTTCGACCCCAGCTACGAGGGGGAGGTGGAGCACCCCGACTTTGAGGTGGTGCGGGACTACTTCGATCCGCTGCGGCTCGAATCCGATGCAGCCCTGGTTTGCTGTCGACACGCACTGGAGCACATCGATCGGCCGGTGGAGTTCCTCTCCGGGCTGCGGCAGGGGCTGGGGGAGGAGACGCTCCTCTATTTCGAGGTGCCCAACGGCGATCACATGGTAAAGCACGCCGGGATTTGGGATCTCATCTACGAGCACTGCGGCTACTTCACAAGGGTCTCGCTGCAGCGTGCGTTCACCGCTTCAGGTTTTTCGGTGCTCAAGACCGACACAGCCTTCGGCGGGCAGTTCCTCCAGTTGCATGCGCTGGCGGGGGGGACGCCCGCGCGCCCCGAACCCGGCGAGGGCACGCAAACCGAGGGCTTCGCCCCGGCGGTGGAGCGCAAGCTTGCGCTTTGGCGCGAACGGCTCGAGCGGCTGCGCGAGGCGGGCACCCCCGTGGCGCTGTGGGGCGCCGGCTCGAAAGGGGTCACCTTCCTCAATGCACTTCCGACCCGGGAGGTGATCGGCTGCGCCGTCGATCAAAACCCGCGCAAGTGGGGCCGCTTCGTCCCTGGGACCGGACACCCTGTGCAGGGGCCTGAGTTCCTGCGCACCTACAGGCCGGGGGCCATCATCGTGATGAACCCGATCTACGCAGGTGAGATCGCGCGCCAGGTGGACGCGCTGGGCGTGAGCTGTCAGCTGCTGGTCGAGCATTCGCCGGACGGCTGAGAAACAGGCGTGGCACACCTCGACTCACCGGGGCTTCCCGGCCACAGCGACTTTCTCGTGATTGGTGGCGGTGTGGTCGGGCTCACCGTCGCCCTGGAACTCCGCAGGCGCCACCCCGGTGCGGTGGTCACCCTCATCGAGAAGGAGCGCGCCTGTGGTCTGCACGCCAGTGGACGCAACAGCGGGGTGCTGCATGGGGGCTTTTACTACACCGCCGACTCCCTGAAGGCCCGTCTCACCCGGGAGGGTAACCGGGAGATGACCCGGTACTGCATGGAGCGAAGCCTCGCGATCAATCGATGCGGCAAGCTGGTAGTGGCCACCGATGAGTCGGAGTTGCCGGCCCTGGAGGAGTTGCACCGGCGGGCTGCTGCCAACGGGGTGGAGTTGCACCGGCTGAGCGCTCGGGAGGCGACGGCGATCGAGCCGCAGGTACGGCCAGGGGCGGGACGGGCGTTTTCGCCCACCACCGCCACGGTGGACCCCGGGAAAGTGATGGCGGCGCTCACGGTCGATGCACAGCGCAGCGGGGTGAAGGTGGTTGCAGGCTGCCCGTTTCTCGGACGCAACGGCCAACGGGTGCAGACCGGCCATGGGACAGTGGAGTGCGGCTATGTGGTCAACGCGGCGGGGCTCTATGCCGATCGCATCGCCAAGGCTTTTGGCCATGGGCGGCACTTTGCCCTGGTTCCCTTCAAGGGGCTCTACCTCTACGCAGAGCCCCATGTTCCAGCGCTGCGCACCAACATCTACCCGGTCCCGGACCTCCGTAACCCCTTTCTGGGCGTGCACTTCACGGCCACCGCCAGCGGACGCGCCAAGATCGGCCCGACGGCGGTTCCCTGCCTATGGCGGGAGCATTATCGCGGCATCGAGAACTTCCGCTGGGGGGAAGCGAACGAGATCATCCGCCGCGAATTTGCTCTGTGGCGAGCCAATGCGTTCGACTTCAGGCGCCTCGCCTGGGAAGAGCTTCTGAAGCAGTTTCGGCCCCGCATGGTGGCGCTCGCCGGGCGGCTTGTCCACGGAGTCGCCAGCCGCGATTTCCTGCAGTGGGGTGTCCCGGGGATCCGTGCCCAACTTGTCGATCTGCGGAAGGCGGCACTGGAGATGGACTTCCGCTACGAAGGCGACCAACACTCCTTTCACATTCTGAACGCCGTCTCGCCCGCGTTTACCTGCGCCTTTCCCTTCAGCCGCCTGGTCTGCGACGAAATCGAGGCGCGCCTCTCCTCACGTCCCGACCGCGGTGGACCGGAAGGCGCCCCTGGCGCGCCGAACAGATAAGTCCGATACCAAGTATGTAATGTAGGGCGGATAAGCGTAGCGCATCCACCATTCTCGCCCGCAACCCGCGGATGCGCCGCGCTTATCCACCTCACGCCGATCGCTGCCCACTCCCTCATCGCCGTATCAACGGACCAAGATGCCACGCCAGCGGGCCCCTCAATCAGTCTTACAACTCAGATCAAAACGCAATCACTGGTGCCGTTCCCTGATCACTTCGTATCAGGGAACGCGGCAAACCCGCCTCCATGCACGCGCAGGGAAAAACGCATACCTACCCAAGGACTTACATCGCTCACAGCACGGCCGTGATGTGAGTATGCATTCACCCTGCATGCACGCGTAACCGGCGGTTGCACCAAGGGGAGAATGCGGTAGTGTCGCCGTTGCAGCTAGCAGTTCCCCCCAGGCGCACCCCCTTCCAAAGGCTTGGCTTCTCTCTCATCCGCCAGTCGCCGTTGCGGATCTGACGTACACGCTTCCCTGCATAGATCCCCATGTGACTGCAGCTAAGATCGCTACACGCTCTCACTCGATGTCACAGGGGCTGTGCACGAAGCCCACATGGGGAGGCGCCATGAAGTACGTCTGGATCCCTGCTGTGGCCATGCTAATCAGCGTGGCGCTGACTCCGTTGCTGGCGCGTCTCGCACCGCGCGTCGGCCTCATCGACATCCCGTCGAGTCGAAAGGTGCACCAGGTGCCCGTGGCCCGGGTCGGCGGCATACCGATGGTGGTCGGCACCGTTGCGACGCTGCTGCTGACGGGGATCGTTGAACCGCCTGTGCAGCATTACCTTTTCGGGGCGGCGGTGCTCGCCATATTCGGGCTATGGGACGACTGCAGGGAAATCGGGCACTACTGGAAATTTGTTGGCCAGGGGGCTGCGGTGCTGCCCCTCGTCTATAGCGGCTTCCACATCCAGGCACTGCCGTTCTTCGGTGCCATCCCGCCTTCGGTGGCCATGGCCGTCACCGGCTTTGCCATGGTGGGCCTGATTAACGCGATGAACCACTCGGACGGGCTGGACGGCCTTGCGGGCGGCGAGGCGCTCATCACTCTTGCAGGCGTCGGCCTGTTGAGCTTCGTGGCAGGAGATGCGCTCGGCGTCGTCCTGGCGCTCGCCATGAGTGGCGCCCTGCTGGGTTTTCTGCGCCACAACAATCACCCGGCCCGCGTATTCATGGGTGACTCCGGAAGCCAGTTCCTCGGCTTCACATTGGCATTTCTCCTTGTCCACATGGAGCGTAGCGCCACCGCAGTGAGTCCCGCGGCGGTGCTGCTGCTGGCCGGACTTCCGGTGATCGACATCCTGGTGGTCCTGGCGAAACGCATTCGCGGGGGGGCCAACTGGTTCCTGGCCAGCCGCAACCACATTCACCACCGACTGCTCGACGCGGGGGCCGGTCAACCCGCCGCCGTGCTGCTTCTCTACTTCGGACAGGTGCTCTTCGTCGGCACGGGGGTGTTGTTGAGGGAGGCCGGCGATGCCTCGATTCTGGGCACTTACGCCATCATGACCACAGGCGTTTTCGTAATCGTGAGGGGGTTCGAGCAGCGGCGATTGCGGCTCTTGAGTCACCTTGGCCCTAGCGAGCGCCCGTGGCGCGCTGCCTCATTGCCGCGCAAGATGGTGGCCGTCTGCGCCTCGGGCTACCTGCTGGCCGCAGGGGTGGCAGCCCGCGCGACGTCACCTGAATTCGCACTGGCGACCGCGGTTGTCCTCGCCGTGCTTGTGGCGGAGATCGCCTTCGGTACCCGACGCCGTTCCGTGGTGCGGCGCGCCGCTGTCTACGGGGCCATTGCCATCGTCACCTACCTTGGCGGCCACCGGCTCGGAATTCCCCCTTGGGTGGAGGTCCCTTTCTTCGCGGTGCTTGGGCTCGGCACCGCACTGGCGATGGCATTTCAGGCCAACAGGAAGCGTCAGTTCAGGCTCTCGCCCTTGGACATGATCACCGGGGTCTTCTTTATCGGGCTCCTCGGCCTGGCTCTGGAGAGAGGCGGCACCCTGGGGTGGGCCGTGCAGTTTTTCATTCTGGTCTATGCCACCGAAGTCTTTATCACCCAATCACGGAGGCGACTTGACGGAATCAGTGCCGCCTCGACCGTCGCCGTTGCCGCGGTTGCCATGAAAATCGTGATCTGACATCGACTGGGGTTTGCGGCAGGCCCCTCGGTTCAGTCGCCAAAGGCGGTCTTGGTCACTGGCGCCAGGGCGTTTCCAGGGGAGTCACCACTACACGGCGCGAACTACGGAAGGAAAATGGACGCGTTTTCACCCACAGTCGTACTCGCAGCCACTATGCTTAATGCAGCTTTTGGTGTTTGCACAATGTCATCTGAGCCGTTGCACGGTCGCAGAGGGATCTCGGCATGGCAGGAGCACGGTGTGAACCCGGCGCTTTTCTAAGCATGTTTCGCCGCGACCGTTTACGAGGTGGTGGGACAGTTCCGAACCGCTCGCCACTGGACTCGCCAAGGACCTCTTTCCGTGGGCCCTGCTTCGGTCAGCCCTCCGCCTCGACCGCTGTCTCCTGCAATGTGGTTTCCACTCTCTTCCCGCCTGGGCTGTTGCAAACACTCGCCCCCTTTCCGCGTTCGACAGCGGGGGCTTATTCGGGGAGGCACATGCAGGCAAGTTTCTCTGGTGAGCGGGGTAAACGCATACTAACGTCACGGCCGTGCTGTGAGCGATGTAAGTCCTTGAAAGCAGGTACGCTGTGAATGCATCCCTGTACGCTCGACGGCCGCGTCCGTGCGGCCGACGACCTGCTTTCAAGAACTTACATCGCTCTTGGGTAAGTATGCGTTTACCCTGCTCTGGTGAAGGGCCCGGTGGTCTGGATGGGGCGTCCGTGTTAGCGCCAATGAGCGTCGTCACCGACCCCATGACCTGCGGTACCGGCATCGACAACACATACGGATACCGAAGAGAGCGGTTATGAGTGCCTCTTTGCAATGGGGTTGGCATATGGCCCGGCGAGCGAGGTGAGAATGCTACCAGAATCCAAATTCGTGAGCAGTGGGGCGCGGCCTCAAGAGGCTGGAGAGTGCTCGCCCCGGGTCAGCATCGGATTACCCGTCTACAACGGGGCGAATTTCTTATCGGAGGCGTTACTGACGCTATTGGGGCAGACTTTCCCCGACTTTGAACTCATCGTCTCGGATAATGGCTCCGATGACGGGACGGCGGATATCGTTCAGGCGCATGCGAGGCGCGATGCCAGAATTCGATACTACCGAAACGCCGTAAATCGTGGCGCCGCGTGGAATTTCAATCGATTGGTCGAGTTGGCCCGGGGTGAGTATTTCATGTGGGCAGCCCATGATGATGTCTGGGCACCCGACTTCATCGCCCGTTGCGTGGAGTCCCTCGACGCGCACCCTGAGTGTGTCTTGTGCTACAGCCGCACGCAGGTGGTCGGCGTCGACAGAACCTTCATCAAGGAGATTCCGGTCAACCCCCGCCTGAGCGCCCCGGCACCGCACCGGCGATTTGCGGCCATCTGGCGCTATCCGCCTCAGGTCTCGGTGTTCGGGTTGATCCGTATGGATGCCCTCCGCAACACACGGCTGATTGGGGACTTCCCCTCGGCAGACCGCGTCCTGGCGGGCGAGCTGGCTTTGGCTGGGCCGTTTGTCGCTGTTGACGAGCCCCTGTTCTTTTACCGGCGTCACGATGCCCAGTCCACCGGGTCGCGTTACACGACCAAGCGGTCCAGGTGCAGCTGGTACAACCCCCTGAAGGCAGGGAGGCCGACCTTCCCGCAGTGGCGGTTGCTCGGAGAGCACTTACGGTCAATTCTGAGAATGCCACTGCCGCTGATGGGCCGGCTGCGCTGCCTGCTCACGTTGCTGCGTTGGAGTGTGCGTTTCCGGCGGGAACTCGCCTCGAACTTGATTTTGCAGGATGCGCAACGTCCGTTGCGGGGCAGAGGACAGTCGGCACCGTCTTACTCCCGCAGCGATGTGAGCGCCGACGGGAGCTAATGTCCCCCACTGTTGAACCACCCCCCGGAAACGACTATGAGTCTGCGGGATAAAGCGCTCAAAGGACTGAGTTGGCTCGTTTTTCAGAACCTCGGCGTGCGCCTGGTCTCTTTTGTGGTCCTGCTGATTTTGGCGCGACTGCTGGAGCCTGCGGCCTTTGGGTTGGTCGCGCTCGCAACCATGGCCATACAGTTCATGCAGACGTTCGTCGCCGGTGGATTCGCCTCGGCCATCATTCAGCGCGACCAGATCGAGACGGCGCATCTTGACACCGCCTTCTGGACCAACCTGGTGGTGTCGTTGCTCGCCATGGCGGTGCTCTGGTTCGGCGCTGCACCACTCGCCCGGGTGTTTGCCCAGCCGGAGCTCGAGGAAGTCATGCTTTGGCTCTCGCCGCTGTTGTTGTTCCGCGGCCTGAACCAGGTGCAAATCGCCATTTTGCGACGCAACCTGGAGTTTCGCTCCCTGGCGGTGCGCGAACTGGTCGCCGATCCCATTGGCGGCGCGGTTGGGGTGGTAATGGCGTTCTCCGGGTTCGGTGTCTGGAGTCTGGTTGGGCGCGAACTGGTCACATCCATTGCGAGACTGATCATTCTGTGGACATCCACACGCTGGAGACCGGGACTGAGCGTGTCCGGCCGCCATTTCGTGGAACTCTTCCGATTTGGCGTCAGCGTGCTCGGACACAACCTGGTTGGTTTTTTCAACAAACGTTCCGCAGGGCTCCTCATTGGCTACTTCCTGGGGGCATCGGCGCTGGGCTACTTCACGGTGGCAAGTCGCATTTTCCGCATGGTGACCCAAGCGCTCGCCGGTACGCTCGGGTCCGTTGCCTGGCCGGTGTTTTCGCGGCTTCAAGCCGAGCCCGAGCGCCTCCGCAACGCGTTCCTCTTTGCCACAGGCACGAGCTGTCTGGTGCTGTGGCCAAGCTTCGTGGCGCTGTCGGTGATGGCACCCGAGCTGGTTCCGCTGGTCTTTGGCAAACAGTGGCTACCCAGCATACCCGTAATGCAGATCCTTGCCTTCATGGTGCTGCTGGCATTGATCGAGACGCTGAACGACAGCGTCATCATGGCGCTCGGAAAGCCCCATTGGCGTCTGTATCTGCACATGGCGGTGACGGTCATCGGTGTGTTGGGACTGCTCGTTGTGGTGGAGCAGGGGATTGTCGCAGTGGCGCTGTGGCATGTGATTGCCAGCTATCTCTTTCTGCCCGCATCCCTCTGGATGATCAATCGGTTGATTGCAGTCAATCCCTGGGCCTACTTTCGTACGCATCTGGTACCGTTCGTCGGCAGCCTGGCCATGGCCGCGGTGATTGCGGCCGTGCGCGAGTCCGTCTCCGGGGTGCTTGGGTTGGCTGGGCAAACGGCGGTCATGGCGCTGGGCGGCGCAGCGACCTACATTATCACCGTGCGGCTATTGGCACCGAAGGAGTTTGGGGAGTTGGTACGTCTCTTTCTGGAACTGGTGCCGGTGCGCCGCACCGTCAAGGGAAAATCGTGAGTTGACATTCCGAACTCCGCCACAGCTTGGGGCAAATGAAGGCCGCCCCGGTGTGTCTTGCCGGGTATCTGTGGGTCGACATGGATGGTCGGTGACGGAGCTGTGTTTGAAAGCTGGGGTGACCGCGGGAAAAAGGGCGGTCCCGCCCAAGGCGCCATTCCAAGGAGTGGTTCTGCTCTGAGCGATAAGGGAGGGCGAAGAAGTTATATGCCGTCTCGATATCTCTACATCAAAAACGGCGATGCCGTAGCTCAGCTGCAGCGCATCGCCAAGGTGTGGCCGGCGGCCATCCACCACGGGCCCGATGCCTTCCTGAACGACTTCCTGTTGGCTAATCGCGGCGCAGAGATACTGCTCATGGCCCGTGCGCGGCGGAATGCGCGGATACGTTTCGAAACGTTCACTGCGCGTGTGTTCGCCGAAAGCACCGGGGCCGCGGGGAGGGGGCCGGCTAACCTGAGAATGCTGGTCAGCCTGCTGACCACCACGTTGCGGTCCCGCCCTGAGCGAATTCTCTGCGGTACGACTGGCTCCCCCCTGTGGGGATGTTTCCTCCTGTCGAAGCTCCTGTCCATCCCTCTGGTGCATTCACGACACAACCGCATCTCTCACCCCCGTGACCGTTGGCCCCTTCGGCCCGCGCGGCAGATGGATGCCTTCATTCTGCGTCGGGTCGATGCAGTGGTATGCCACGGCCCCTACCTCAGGGATGAGTTGCTCTCCATCGGCGTGGGGAGGGAGAAGGTGTTTGAGTTTGACGTGGGCTTCACCGACTTCCCTCCAGCGGAAGGGCCAGGTCTTCACGTGCCTTCACCTGTCGAAGAGCCTCCAGTGATCCTCTACATGGGCCGGATCGAGCGCAACAAGGGGGTATTCGATCTGCTGCAAGCGTGCACCACGTGCGGTCTCGGCGAGGGACGGGTACGGCTGGTGTATGCCGGCCAGGGACGACACCTTGACCAGTTGCGCGAGGCGGTGCGTTCCCGCGGCCTGGAAGACCGCGTGTCACTGCTGGGGCATGTTCCCCACGAGGAGTTGATCCCACTGATCACCCGGAGCTTGGCAGTCGCGACCCCAACCCACGATGATTTTCCGGAAGGCCGTTGCATGGCGGCCATGGAGGCGCTGGTGGCCGGTACTCCGGTCATTGCTCCGGACTTTGGTCCGTTTCGATACCTAATAAAGCAGGGAGAAAACGGGGTGCTCTTCTCCCCGAATTCGGTGGCGGCCCTGGCGGAGGCGCTCACGGCGCTCACCGAAGATCGGCCGTTGCGTGAGCGCCTTCGGAAGGGGGCAAGGCGCAGTGGCGACGCGCTGCGAACCCCCGCCCAGTCGTTCGCTCCGGCGGTGGAGAGTGCATTCAGAGCTGCGGATAACGACCGAAGCACGCGCAAGGAGCGGCGAGTGGGGGCGAGTGGGCGGAGCGAGCGCTGGCTTGGTCGCGCGGAACGCGTCGCGAAGCGGATTGGAACGGCAGCAGACGACACCCGACGAGCCCTCAGCTGGCATCTTGGAGGGGGGCGACGATTCTTTGCCAACCACTCTGCTGAAATCGGACGGGCCCACAAATGGTGCTTTATCGTCGGCTGCAACAACTCCGGCACCAGCCTACTGCAGCACGTGCTTGAGCAGGGGGAGGGTATTACCAGCTTTCCCCAGGAAGGACAACGCTACACCCGATCCCTCAAACGGGCGGAGAAGAGGGGGCACGAGCGGGTATGGTCCGAGTACCTTCATGAGGTGCGAATGACCGAAGCCAGTGACACCGGTCCCCTGCCTCGCCTCCTGCACGATTGGTGCCGTGAGCTGCCCCCCCCCATTGGCGAGACGATCGTGGAGAAAACCACAGCCAACGTGGTGCGCACGAGGTGGTTGCAAAAGGTGTTTGAGCGCAGCTATTTCATCGGTGTGGTGCGAAACGGGTATGCCGTCTCCGAGGGGATCCGCCGCAAAGGGGGAAAGAGTGTTGTCCGTGGGGCCCGGCATTGGAATCTCGTCAACAGGATCATGCTGAGGGATGCAGCGGCGCTCGAACATTTTTTGCTCGTGCGGTATGAACAGCTGGTGGCAGATCCCTTGGGAATCGTGCAGCAGATAAGGGCCTTTCTCGGCCTCCCGGCGATTGATTCATTGAACGGCGTGGATGGTATCGCGGATCACAACGCCGCAAGCATCGCGCGACTGAGTGAGCAGGAGATCGCCGACATCCGTGCAGAGGCGGCGGAGATGCTTGATTACCTGGGTTACGCTTTGCCCTCCATCGATGGGTCCGACGCGCCGGCGCCAGAGCCGTCCAAGGATGAGGCGGCACGCGGGCAGTCGCTGCGCCATGTTTAACCAAAAGTTCATGTCGCCGTTCGTCGAGAAGGCGCTGAGCTTGCGCGGTGGCAGGCCGGACAAACTGGGAGAGGGCACCGGCATGGCCTGCACTGCGTCGAGCCGGCCGAAAGGGTTACGCCCTGTCACTGCGAGCCGGACCTCGACCGCAGCAGGAGGGTGGTGAGCAATGCGTGCCGGTCACAAGAGAAAAAGAGTTTGTGTGGTGATGGGAAGCCACTTCTCCGCCATCATGGGTGGCGCACAATACCAGGCGAAGTGTGTGGTCGAGCGGCTCCGTGAAACCGGTCGGCATGAGATTTTCTATCTTGCCAGGGAGTTCGACCCTGACTACCGTGCCCAGGACTATGTGCTCAAGAGGATTGTGGGCCCCAAAGGCCTCCGCAACCTCGGCTTTGTGTTCGATACCCGGGCCTTGCTGAACCTGCTTCACCAGATCAGCCCGGATGTCATCTATCAGCGTGGGCTGAAGCCGTATACGGGGGTCGTAGCCTGGTACGCAAGCAAGCACCACAGCCGTTCTATTTTCCACATTGCCCATGACTACAGCTTGATGCCCCTGCACATGAAAACAGCCGGCAGACTCCAATGGCTCAAGCGGGTGGAGCGATGGATGGGCGAGTACGGCTTGAGGAACGTGGATTCAATCATTGCGCAGACGCGGGATCAAGCCGAACTCCTTGCCACGAACTACGGGCGTACGGCCGCAGCGGTGATTCCGAACTTTCACCCATTCCCGGAGGCGCTGCCGCAGAAGCCGGCGCGCCCCGTCCGAGTACTCTGGGTGGCAAATTTCAAGTCAGTGAAAAGGCCTGAAATATTTGTCCGTCTGGCAAAGGATTGCATCGCCTATGATGGTATCGAATTCGTAATGATTGGACGGCCGGGAGCGAGGGACAGGTACGGGGAGTTGCTCGGGGAAATGGAGAAGACACCCAACCTGCGCTACCTTGGTGAGCAGCCCATCGAGGAGGTGAACAGGCTCCTGTCAGCTGGGCACATCTTTGTGAACACGAGTTGCGCAGAGGGTTTCCCGAATACGTTCATTCAAGCCTGGATGCGCAGGGTTCCCACCGTCAGTCTCGACGTTAATCCCGACCAGGTACTGAGCGACGGGAGAATTGGCTTTTGGGCCGGGTCCTACGATCTGCTGAGGCACAGGGTCGTGGAGCTGGCCGAGGACAACGCATTGAGGGAACGCATGGGCGAGGCCGCACGCACGTACGCGCGCCAGACGCATTCGCCTCAGGCCGCAGCGAAACTGCTTGAGATCATCGATGATGAGTGAGAGCGGGAGCATAATTCTGCACCTCGGACTGCACAAGACGGCCACCGGGACCCTGCAGCGCCAGTTCTTCCCGGCCTGCGACGGGATCAATTTGCTGACCAGCCGGGTTCCCGGAATGCGCCGCTTCATCGCGTATGTGACCCGGACCGATCCACTCTACTTCGATCGGGCGCATGCGCACTCAATGGTGGGGGCCGTTGCTGACCCGCGCAAGCCCAACGTGATCTCCAATGAGTCGTTCTCCGGCCCCCCTTATGCAGGGGTCATCGAGGGTGGGCTCGACCATCGCACCCCGGTGCTGCAAAACCTGAGAGCGGTCTTTCCCCACGCCAGGGCCATACTGGTCCTGCGTCGCCAGGATACGTGGGCGCGATCACTTTACCGACAGTACCTCAAATCGGGGGGGACTCGAACGATGCGCCGCTTTTTCGGGCTTTGCGACGCGGCGAATCCGCCCCTTTTTTCCATGGACCGGTTCCTCTACTCTCCTTACGTGCAGGCCGTCCATGGTGCGTTTCCTGCCGGAGTGCTCATCCTCACCTTCGAGGAGTTTGCCGCCGACCAGCAGCGGTTTCTCGGAAGCATTGCTGAGTTCATCGGATGTCCGTTGCCACGGATAACCTTGAGAAAGGAAAACGTAACATCTCTCGGGCCCCTGGGAATGGAGGTGACCCGCTATCTGAACCACTTGTTCCGCAGCCTGCTGAATCCGGGGGGGCTCATTCCAGGCTATCCGATCACCCGTGCAGGGCAGAGGCGACGGGTCAGTCCGGTCCAGGTGCTGCATGACCGCTGGCCCTGGCGACGGCCCCCACGGCCGTGGAGTGAGCCTCATCAGGTGGGGCAGGAGATTCTTCAGCGGGTGCTGGATGATAATCGACGCCTGGATGAGCGGTTTGGGCTTGACCTGGCGCGGTATGGCTATTATTGAGCGGGCGGCTCATGGCTGACGTCATCGTACACATCGGGTTGCACAAGACTGCAACAACTGTGCTGCAGAAGCAGTTCTTTCCCGCTTGCCCGGGTCTCAACTATATCGCGCGCCCCACCTTGGGCGATTTTGTGCACTCCGTTACAACCACTGACCCAATCTATTTCGATGGGATCTCGGAACGCAACTCGCTGCAGGCGGTGTTGCGTGACGATCGGCCCAACCTCGTATCCAGGGAGGCGCTGTCGGGCATTCTGCACTCGGGGTTCACCCATCACGGACTGGATCACCGCTCTCCGATCCTTGCAAACCTCAAAGCGGCGATTCCGAATGCCAGAATCGTCCTGGTGATCAGGCGTCAGGACGGGCTGGCCCGATCACTCTACAGGCAATATCTGAAGGTTGGCGGCACCGATCGGATCGAGAAATTCTACGGCTTGGGGGGGAATGTCAAACCTGTCGTTTCGCTCAACGTGTTTCGGTATGGTCCCTATGTGGACGAAGTTGCGACCCTGTTCGAAGGGCGGTTCCTCCTGCTGGCCATGGAGGAGTTCATCGAGCATCGGGAGCGCTTTTTGAGCAAGCTGGCCGAATTTATCGGTGTCGAGCTTCCCCGTGTGGAGTTGCGCCACATGAATCGAACCACCTTTGGTCCCTTGGCGCTGGAGGCCAGTCGCTACTGCAATTACCTGTTCCGCAGCCGACTCAACCCCCGGGGTGTCATCCCGGGGGTTCCGGTTATGAAACGTGGGCGGGTGAAGTGGGTCAGTCCGATGCAGTTCCTTCATCGCAGTTGGCCTTGGAAAGGTCGGCTCAGGGCTGCGGACAGGTTGTTCCGCGTTGGAGAAAGCATTCTGGACCAAGTGAAAGACGACAACCGTAGTCTGGACGCTCGATACCGCATCGGTCTGGAGGCATATGACTATTACTAAAGGCGCGCGTCACTACTCTCCCGCATCCGTCATTCCCGCGAAGCCTGCCCCCGGGAGCTTAGTCGATGGGCTGGAATTCAGTGCTGGACTTCAGAGGGCCAGGTATTGGGCTGGGTACCTTATGGATTCCCGCCTTCGCGGGAATGACGAACAGTACAAGTAGCGAGGATCGAGTGCGGTGACCCTGCGACCGCATCTTGATTTGAATAAGCGGGAGGCAGTCGGGGGGGCGAGTAGTTACGGCGCGCTAACCGGCGTGAGGTCATGCTGAAAGCTCCTGGCCGGTGGGCTGGGTGAAGTGGTGCGGTAAGTGGACAAGGGCGCTCGGCGCAAGGAGAACCCGACGATGCAGCAACTCGTTTACGTGCTATTCCTGGCCGTTTTCTCGCTCGATGCCCTGAACCGGTATGGAGCGGTCGAGCGCTACGTTACCTGGTTGCCCGATGTGATATCCGTCGTCGCACTGATTGCCGTAGTGCTCTATGGTGCCCGGAGTCGAAGCATCACGCTCGGGATCGGCTATCTGGTGGTTTTCCTGCTCCTGGCTGTGGATATTGTCCTTGGCGCTGTGTTGAATGGGGTATCACCGCAAGCGATGCTGACGGGATTGCGCGCCTATTTCAAATACCTGCCGTTTTTTCTCCTCCCGGTTGTTTATCTGTTCTCCGAGCGTGATCTCACCCAGCAACTCCGTTTTCTGCTATGGCTCGCCATGCTCCAGATGCCTGTGGCGGCCTATCAGCGGTTTGTGGAATCCTCGGGCATTGCCTCAGGGGACCTGGTTGGCGGGACGGTGGGGACTTCCGGCCATTTGTCGGTGTTTCTCATCTGCGCCGCTTCCGTGTGGCTGGCCTTCTACCTGCGCAGCGAGAGGAAACAGTTGGCACTGTTTCTCGCGGTGTTGGCGATCCTCCTGTTCCCCACCACACTCAACGCGACGAAGGGAACGATTCTTCTTGCGCCCATAGCCCTGATCGTCCCGGCCCTGATTGATCGGAACAGCACCGCCCACATCAGGAGGGTGGCGGCCTCAGCCGCCGTTGTCCTGGCGTTCGTGGCGGTGTTCATACCCGTGCACGATCACTACGTCTCGCAACGCTGGAACTACGGCCTGGTGGAGTTCTACACCGCCGAAGGCCGAGTGCAGAACTATCTCATCCGATCGGAATCCGCAGATGCGGAGAAGGCCGGAAAAATTGGGGGGATAGTGGTGGCCGCAAACGAACTGGCTCCCGATCCGGCCAAGTTCTCCTTTGGCTTGGGGATCGGAAATGTTTCACGTTCGTTCTTCGGCGATGAGTTCTCGGGCGCCTACTATCAGCGCTATGGGGGGCTCGGGGGCGCCACGGTGGCGAGTCTTGCCTGGGAGCTTGGGTGGATTGGCGTTGCACTGGTGTTTTTGCTGTGTTTCATGATCCTGCGGGATGCTCTCTATCTAAGGGGCCGTGAAGGCGTCGTAGGCGTTATTGGTCTTGGATGGTGCGGTGTGACGCTCGTGATGATCGCTACAATGTTCTACAAAAATGTCATCAACAACGACGTGCTTAGCTACCTCTTCTGGTTCTACTCGGGATATATTGCCTCGGCGGCAGCGAGAGCCAGGTGGGCGCCCGGAGAACGCGGGGATGGGGACAGCGGAGGAAGGTCGAAGGAGCCACCGTTGGAGAGGCAGGGAGGCGCATCCACCGCCAGTTAGTGCACAACTGACTCGAGGTCACTGGCGAGTGCGCGAGGGTCGAACGCCGGGGCGAGTGGTGCCACGGAGGTCTTGAGACAATGGGGCGTGGGAGCTATGAACAGATGAAACATGTCTTCATCGTCGGCTTGCCGCGTACCGGCACAAAGCTGGCCAAGAATGTGTTGCACAGCTGCCCGTCGGTTTGCTGCAGGATAAGCCAAGAGACCTGGTTCTTTGGCGACCTGTTTCGCCCCGGTGTGCGCAAGGACCTGCAGGGGTTTGGCGATTTGAGCGATGACACCAATGTGCGTAGGTGGGTCGAATACATGTATTCCGGGGCGCTCAAGCACACCTACTGGCGGGTTTTGCGGAAACGGGAGTTCGCCGATCGGGAGTGGTTTGAACGGAGGCTCCTTGCCTCCGACCGCAGTGAGCAAGCAGTCTATAACGCGATTCTCGAAGCATCGCTCGTGAGCGCGGATGAGGCCTGCCGGGCCAAGGAGCCGATCCTGGGGGATAAGACGCCCGGGCATCTGTACCACGTGCCCACTATCATGCAATGGTTCCCTGATGCGAGGGTGGTTCACACCTTTCGCGACCCCCGGGCCATCATGGCATCCGAGTGGAAGCGACTCGTCTCCGAACACGGTGGACGTCCCATTGGCCGCTGTGTCAGCCTGATTCGATCGTTGGCAGTGGCCTTCTATGTCTCGGTCACGTGGCTACACGCTGTGCGGCTCCACCGCCGCTACAGGGACGAGTATCCAGGGCGCTACTATCTCTCGAAATATGAGGACTTGGTGTCGCGGCCAGAGCAGAGCATCCAGCGGCTTTGTGCGTTTGTTGGAATTCAGTACGCGGAGGAGATGCTGGTGCCTGGCATGGTCGGGTCCAGCTTCGGGGTGCGGAAAGAGTCGGGGTTCGACACCGAGGCCATCCATCGGTGGCGTAACCACTTGAAGCCATGGATGCGGCTATGGATCACGGCGGTGACCCGCAGGTATCTCCGTCGCTTCGGGTACGATCCATGAAGGCCGGCGGCAGGAGTGAGCCGTTCAGTGAGGGAGTCCGACTGTTGCCGCGGCGGGAGTCCATGGGTTGAATTCCCATCAGGGGGTGCCTGTGCGATTGCCGAATTTCTTCATCATTGGCGCGATCAAAGGCGGGACCACGTCGTTGTACGCCTATCTGAAGGAACACCCGCAGATCTACATGAGTCCGCTGAAAGAGCCTCGGTACCTCTGCTTTGACCCAGAGGACCCGGTACACCGGACGAAGCCGTTCAACTCCTTCCCTGTCCGGACCCTGGAGGGGTACGGTCGCCTGTTCGATGGGGTGCGGCACGAGACGGCAATCGGAGAGGCTTCGCCTCAGTACCTGCGCAGTCGCGTCGCACTCAGACGGATGGTGGATCTGTGCCCCAATGCCAAGGTGATCGCCAGCCTTCGGGACCCCTTGGAGCGGGCCTATTCCGAGTACATCATGCACGTGCGGGCGGGTAATGAAACGCGCCCGGTGCGGGAGTACTTCCTGGACGATGGCCGCCTGGATCTGAGTTGTTACTACAATGACGTGAAGCGTTATCGGGACAGGTTTGGGCCGCGGTTGAAGGTTGTGCTCCTCGAGGATATCAAACGTGATGCGTTGGGAGTTGCGCGCGAGTTGTTCAATTTTCTCGAGGTCGAAACATCTTTCGCTCCCAATTTATCCCAAAGTCACAATGTCGGGGGCCTTCCTAGAAGCCGGGCGTTGCACAACCTGCTCCACATTCGCAACAAGCGGGTCAGGCTGGGACTTCGGCCTTTTGTGCCCGTGGGGCTAAGGACGTGGCGGATGAAGGTCAAAAATGCGAACCTGACGCCGGCACCCGCATTGCCCCAGGAGGTGCGAGAGGAGTTCGGCGGCTATTTTCGCGACGACATACTTCGCCTCTCCGAGCTGATTGGGCGGGATTTGCACCACTGGTGTCGCCTGGAGTCGTAATCGAGAGAGCGCAAATCAACCAGTGGGTAACCCAGGGTAAACGCATACTTACCCAAGAGAGATGTAAGTCCTTGAAAGCAGGTCGTCGGCCGCATGGATGGGTGCAAGGACGCACTTATGCCGCGGGAGGTAAGGGATGCCCGAAGCGGCCGCGGCCGTCGAGCGTACAGGGATGTATTTACAGCGTACCGGCTTTCAAGGACTTACATCTGACGTAAGTGTGCGTTTACCCTGGTGGGTAACCGGTGGAAGTACTTCTGACAAGGAAGGGTGAGCATGCTCCCAAATTTCTTTCTCATTGGGCCGGGCCGGTCGGGGACGACCTGGATCGCAAAGAGCCTGATGTGCCATCCGGACATCTTTCTCCCGAGACGCAAGTCGACCCGATTCTTCTCCAGTCGACACGAGCAAGGTCTCGACTGGTACGAATCTCAGTTTTCCGGCTGGCGACGGGAGAAGGCCGTTGGGGAGGCTTCCGTGGGGTACTTGCGCAGCAGGGATGCGCCATGCCGCATTCGGGATCTTATTCCCGAAGCCAAACTGATCGCGACCCTGCGGCACCCCGTCGACCGCGCCTACTCAAGCTACGGACGGTTGGCCGCCCTGGCGCGGAAGGGGGAGCCGAACTACGGCGTCTCCTTCGAGGATAAGCTCAGGCGTACCCCGCGTCTGATGGAAGAGGGTCTGTACGCCCACCATCTCGAGCGTTGGTTGGCCTGCTTTCATCGCGAGCAACTGCTGATTCTCTTCTTCGAGGACATGAAGGCGAACCCGGGCAATTTCCTCCGGACGATCTATGAGTTTCTTGGGGTGGACGCGGATTTTGCCTCACCGCTGATTGATCAAAAGGTGAATGCGACATCAAGCAAGAGGCCCCGTTCGCGTCTCCTGTACGGGCTCTATAGGACGATGATGCGACTTGACCTATTTCACATGAGCAAGTGGATTGACGAGTTGAACAGGAGCGAGGTGGAGCCTCTCAGTCGGGAGGCCCGCGAGCGTCTTGTGGCCGAGTACTATTTGCAGGACATCAGGGCGCTCGAGGCGATGACGGGCAGGGATCTCTCTGAGTGGAAGACGGGTGCCGTGTCCCAAGGCGCTCTGGTGCGGCCCCCTGACGGCGCGGGCGCTTAGCGCGGCCAAGTGCAGTCAGGCGCGCGCCGGCGAAGCAGCAGCCGGTGATGGCAGCCCAAGGCCCGCCCGGGCGGAAAGCATCTGACATGGGCTGACGGGATGGAAGTGGGCGAGCGCCTGCGCCACTCCCGCGCGCCGGGTGTGCACGCGCCAGGGGGATGATTTCGGCGCGGCTCGGTCCATCAGGTGTTGGCTCGACCGTGGACAGGCGCAGTGCATCCACCACGCCGATTCCGTGCGGTGGGTGCGCTGCACTACCTACCCTACTAAGGTATTTATATCTCGAAGTAAATGGAAAATCTCCGGTAACTACTCGCCCCAGCTGATCACGCAATGCCTTGGAAATTCGTCATCCCCGCGTAGGCGGGGATCCATTTTGAGCCATGCATCTGTTCTCTGGATTCCCGCCTTCGCGGGAATGACGGGGGGGAGTAGTTACAATCTCCGCTAAATCAACCGTGTGCGGCCGCCGGAAAAGAGCCGTACCCGACTCATATCCAGGCGCCGCCCAGGGGCGACGCCTGTCTCGCGTGTCACTCGTTGACTTCCATGCTGAGCCCTGCAGGCGTTCCAGGCGGTTGGAGTGCACTCCCATATTCAAACGGGCCGATATCCGGGCTGGTGCCGGTATAGGGGAGGCTCACCGGGTCCGCCGAATTCCACAAGAGCGGCTGCTCCACCGTAACCTGGTTCCCGGCGTAGTCTACAGCGACAACGCGAACCGGAGCGTTGATGCCTACCTGGATCATGTCGCCTTGCACCACCCCGAACCCGTTGGTGAAGTATCCTGCGTCATCCACCGCAATGACCGTGCCTGAGCCACCGCTGGTGGTGCGGGTCAGGTGCTGTCCGGCGTCGATGACAGGACTGGTGCTGGAGGGCTGGAAATCCTCCACTGTGACCGGTGAGTTCGTCACGAACTGTGGCACGTCAACAATGTTTGCAGAGAAATTGGAACGGTAATTGTTGCCATACCAGGCGATGCTCTTGGTTCCAATACCCTTGACGTTGGCCGTGACCTCGCCCGACGCGTCTTTCGCGATGAGGTTTCCAACGAACCGGTTGTTGCGCAAGGGGTTGGACTTCTTGCCCATGTTGACGGACAGCTCACTTCCCGAGGGAGAACGTTTGTTGTAAACGATATTGTTCTTGAAAATGTTGTCGTCCATCGTGGCGCCGGTTTTTTCGTTCCACATGATGTTCCATGCGGCTCCGCCATTGTTGTAGAAGATGTTGTGAAAGATACGATTCTTGCTAACGTAGCCGTTGCTGGCACCGCCACCATTGGCAGTGACAATGGCATTGTCGCTGTTGTTGTAGAGGTAGTTGTAGCGGACGATATGGCCCTCGCCGATCACCTTCATGGCGGGGGGGGCTGGGTTGTCGGAGGCGGGTTTCGCATTGGTGATCACGTTGCCCTCGAACAGATTGTACCCACCCGTGTAGTTCTTCGGCCCTTCCCCCTTCAGGGAGAGGGCGCGGTTCCCCTTGTTGCCCCCGAGATAATCGGACCAGTCATTATCAAAAATATTGTTCCGGATGACGTTGTATCGGCCGCTCATCTCGAGCAGGTTGTGGCCACCGTGGGTCAGGGTGCAGCCCTGGACCAGATTGTGCTCCGCGGACTCCTTGATCTGGATGATGTCGCCCGGATCATCCTTCTGGCCGTTATCGTAAGTGCCGACGAAATCGAACCTGCTGTTCAGAATCTTGTTGTGGTGGCTCTTGTTGAGGATCTTGATTCCAGCCCAGCCGTGCGCCTTTCTCCAAGTGACGTTCCTGATGACGTTGTAGTTGGAATTCTGGATCATGGCGAAGTTTTCGATATTGCTGCTTCCCCCGCCGACGCCGGGCCACTTCTTGTATTTGCCCCGGACGATCTCG
Source organism: Gammaproteobacteria bacterium (assembly GCA_041690535.1). GTDB lineage: Bacteria > Pseudomonadota > Gammaproteobacteria > Thiohalomonadales > Thiohalomonadaceae > JAWLHA01. The sequence continues at coordinate 194,650 of JAWLHA010000001.1, forward strand.
CCGTCCATGCCTATGCCATCCACGGTGATGTAGTTCCGCCCCACGAGATTGAGTCCCACCTTCGTTCTGCGAATAACCGGTTTCTCGCCAGGGTAGGCCACGTAGGCGATGCGGGCACTTTCCGAGGTGCCGGAATGGGCGGGCTGGATGCTCTGGCCGTCGTAGGTTCCGGCTCTCAGGTAAACGGTGTCGCCAGGCTGCAACGTTTTGTTTGCCTGAGAGATGGTCTTCCAAGGCTTTGCCTCGGTCCCAGGATTGTTGTCATTTCCCGACGGCGCTACGTAGTAATCGGCCGCGAGGCAGCTGCCTGCGGCGAGCGCTAACACTGCCGCGCTCGATAACATCATCGATACCTTCATTAGCGTCTTCCCCAATCGTGGAATTACCTTCTGCAGTAGAGACCATGGTTGCCAGGAAGGGTTCAAGGTCAATTGACCCATGTAATGAGTAGGTCTCTTCGGCCTGGTGCCACAAAACAAGGGGCAAGGAGTTTCGTCTCAGACGCGCATAATTCCTGAAGGGCGGAAAAGTTGAAAGAGTGCCAGTACCGGTTCGGAAACGATATGGGCCGGCTTAGGGGTATCAATACCTTGTTCAATGGCTCTATTCTCATTTACAAATCGAAATCCGGCCATCCCTGCGCATTCCACCCGACCGCGCCTCGCCACGACCTTGGCAGAAAAGAGCCGCCCCCAATCACTTCAGCCGCTATTCTTACCGTGAGCAGGACCAGGAAGTTGGATGCTTTGGATCAGCACAATCGGAAGGATGTGGCCGATGCAAGCAATCGACACAACACGACCGACCGTGCGCGACTGGGCCGGCTTCGATCGGCACATCCGCTACCGTGGTGTTCCACTGTTCGGCCGGCTGGGGGCGTTTGAGACCCCCATCCTCGTCTCCGGCTGTCAGCGCTCAGGCACGACGATTCTCTCCCATGTGATCAGCGACTCCCCTGGTGTGAGTGAACTGCCATGCGAGGGAGACAGCGAACTCCACGGCGCATTGGTTCTCTGCGGCCACATCGATTATCGCCCGTTGGGTCGCCACTGCTTCCAGACCACCTACATCAACAACCGGGTGAGCGAATACCTGGGACACGATCACTATCGTCTGGTGTGGGTGTTGCGAAATCCCTTTTCGGTGGTGTACTCCATGCTCCACAACTGGCGGCGGGCCGCGCTCACGAGGCTCTTTTTTGCCTGCGGGCGAGAGGAGCTGTTGCCGGAGGAGCGGCGCAAGGTGGCGACGCTCGGCTGCTGGACCGTGGGGCGCACCCGTCAGGCGTGTCTGTCGTACAACGCAAAAGTGCACCAACTCCTGTGGCTTTCGCAGCGCCTCGGGCCGGAGCGGCTATTGGTGGTGGACTACGATGAGCTGGTGCAGGCGCCGGAAGCGATGATGGCCGAAATCAGGGAGTTTCTGGAGATCCCTGGGATCTCGGCCCGGGCGGGGCAATTGCTGCCAGACTCGGTGGGGCGGTCCCGTTGTCAGAGGCTGCGGGAGGCGCTGGCGGTAGAGACCCTCTGTATTTCCAACTTCAACGCCGCGAGGCGGTTGTTGAAACGCTTCGGCCCAGCCATCGGGCCGTCCCGGTGAGAAAGATAGGGGAGAGAGCGCCAGGGAGACGACGCTTGCGGATCCTCTTCGTGACCTCGGACAAGTTCCCGCCGATCCGGCCCGCGGCAATGGCGATCTTTGGCCATGCGCTGCCGCGCCGGGGCCACCGAGTGGACTGGTTGGTGCAGGCGCGGGGAGAGGAGGTGGGACGAGGGCGGCGGACGATGCACCGGGGCGAGATCTTCCTTGCGGGAACGGACGATGGCGGCTCCGGGGTTCGGCGCGTACTGAAGCATGCCAAGGACCTTTGCAACGATCTGAAGGTGATCAAACTGGTCGCGGCACGTCGCTACGATCTGGTGCAGGTGAAGGACAAATATCTCTCGGCGGTGATCGCCTTGGTGGTCTGCAAGGCCACCCGCACTGGCTTTTTCTTCTGGCTAGCCTTTCCCCATGCGGAGGCCTCGCTCCATGAGGTCAGCCAAGGCACGGCGCGTTACCGTTGGGCCTACTGGCTCCGGGGGCATGTGCAGGGGTGGCTGCTTTACAGAGTGATTCTGCGTTGGGCGGACCACAGCTTCGTGCAGAGTGAGCAGATGAAACGTGACATCGCGGCAAAGGGTATCCGGCCGGAAAAACTGACCCCCGTGCCCGGCTCGCTCAACCTCGCGGAGCTGCCCGGGGCACTGGAGGCCACGGCGCGCGTGCCTGGAAAGGTGGTCTACCTGGGGACGCTCAACCGCATGCGCCGGCTCGATTTTCTCATCAGGGCGTTCGCCGTGGCCCGGCGCATCCAGGGGAATGCGGTGTTGCACCTGGTGGGGGGCGGGGATGCGCCCGAGGACGAGGCCTTTTTGCGCGAGGCGGTGGCGGCGGAGGGGCTGGAGGATGCGGTCGTTTTTACCGGACGGCTGCCCATGGCGCAGGCGCTCGAATATGTGCGGGACGCGGCGGTGGGGCTCTCCCCCTATTTTCCGACTCCTATCCTCGATTCCACCTCTCCCACCAAGTTGATCGAATACATGGCGATGGGAATTCCGGTGGTCGGCAACGACCACCCGGAGCAGCGGATGGTGATTGGCGAGAGCGGTGCCGGCCTCTGCGTGCCGTGGCAGGAGGAGGCGTTCGGCAAGGCCATTGCCGCGATCCTCAGGGCGCCCGGGCAGTGGGGCGAGATGGGTTGGGCGGGACGGCGCTATGTGGAGCAGCACCGTACGAATGAAGTAATGACCGATCGCGTCGAGGTCATCTACCTGCGCTGGCGGCATGGGCACAGGGCCGTGGCCGGCGCGCCAGACCTGTGAGCGCCGACTCCATGGAACAGAGGCTGAGAGTTGTGATGTTCGGCCCAGCGCTGAGCGCCACCAGCGGCATCTCCGCAGTGGTGAACAAGTGGCTCGCGGCAGGGCTCGGGGAGCGGGTGGAGGTACGCTACCTCTCCACCCTGGACGTCTATGCGCCAGGGCGTTACCTGGCCAAGGCGCTGGAGGCGATGCGCGCCTACGTGCAGCTGGCACGGCTTCGGCCGGGGGAGTTGGACCTTGTGCATCTTCACGTCTCCAGCGGCATGAGCTTCTATCGCAAGCTTGGGGTGTTCGTGCTCACGCGGCTGAAGCGGTTGAAAGCAGTGGTTCATCTGCACGGCTCAACCTTTCGCGAGTTCTATGAACAGGGCGGGCGCGTACGGCAAGCGCTCATCCGGTGGATGTTTCGCCGGGCCGAAAGGGTCATCGTCCTCTCGGAGTACTGGAAGGGGTTGGTGGGCGAGTGGGCGGGAGACGAAGGCCACATCGAAGTGGTGCACAACGCCGCACTTCCCTCCACGAAGAGGGGCACGGGCGGGGCGGGGGAGATTGTGATTGCCTGCATGGGGCGGCTCGGGCAGCGCAAGGGGACCTATGACCTGCTCGAGGTGTTCCGCCGCCTGGCCGGAGAACGGCAGGATGTCCGTCTGGTGCTCGGCGGGGACGGGGAGGTGGAGCGCGTGCGCAGCATGGTGCGCGAGCAGGGACTAGAAGGCCGGGTGGAGGTGCCGGGTTGGCTCGAAGGGGAGGCCAAAGAGGCGGTGTTCGAGCGTGCGGATGTCTATGCGCTCCCATCCTACAACGAGGGGCTCCCCGGCTCGCTGCTGGAAGCCATGGCCGCGGGCACGCCGGTGATCACGACCCCGGTGGGCGGCATACCGGAACTGGTGGAGGACGGCCTCAACGGCTATCTGGTGCAGCCCGGAGACATCGACAGTCTCCATGGCCGATTGAGCCGGCTGTGTGAGGACACCGGCCTGCGCGCCGCCATGGGAGCGGCGGCGCGGGCACGGGTGGAGGAGGCGTTCGACGTCCGCAAGGCGGTAGGTGATCTGCTGGCCCTCTACCGTGGGCTTCACGAGCGGGGAAACGTCAACCGGTTGTCCGCCTGATGGGTTAGCGCCGCAGGCGGTTCTTCAGTCGCCAGACAACAATGGCGGAAAGACCCGGTACGCCTTCAGGCGCAGTGGCATTGATCGACGGGACAGGGAACGAACGGCCATGAGGCAGATCAGCCAGAATTACCGTACCGGCGAAATCCGGCTAGAGGAGGTCTCCTTGCCGCTACTGAAGCGTGGCGGCGTACTGGTGCAGACGCACTACAGCGTCATCTCCACCGGCACCGAGGGGATGAAGGCCCGCGAGGGCAAGATGTCCTATGTGGGCAAGGCGAAGGCCCGCCCCGATCAGGTCAAGAAGGTGCTCCAGTCGGTCCAGCAACAGGGGGTGGCCGCCACCTATCAGAAGGTGATGAACCGGCTCGACAGCCTCACCCCCCTGGGCTACTCCCTCGCCGGCACCGTGGTGGCCGTGGGCGCAGGGGCGGATGAATTCACCGTGGGCCAGCGGGTCGCCTGTGCCGGAGCCGGCTATGCCAACCACGCCGAGATCAACTTTGTGCCCAAGAATTTGGTGGTTCCGGTGCCGGAGGGGGTGGCCATGGAGCATGCCGCCTTCACCACCATCGGCGCCATCGCCATGCAGGGCTTTCGCCAGGCGGAGATGCAGCTGGGCGAGACCGCCTGCGTCATTGGGCTGGGGCTGTTGGGGCAGCTGCTGGTGCAGCTATTGCGCGCCGCCGGTATTCAGGTCATCGGCATCGATCTGATCGAGGAGCGCTGCCGCCTCGCCGAACGGTTCGGCGCGGGCGGTGCACTACGCCCGGATGAGCCCGGGCTGCTGCTCGCCATCAACCGCCTGACGGGCGGCATCGGTGTTGATTGCACCTTGATTGCCGCGGGGGGCGAGAGCAACGGTCCGGCGGAGCTTGCGGTCGAGATCGCGCGGGACCGCGGCCGTATCGTCGACATCGGCAAGACCCGCCTGGATCTGCCCTGGAATGCCTGCTACGAGAAGGAGCTGGATTTGCGCTTCTCCCGCTCCTACGGACCCGGACGCTACGACACCAACTACGAAGAGCGGGGCATCGACTACCCCGTCGGCTATGTGCGCTGGACCGAGCGGCGCAACATGCAGGCCTTTCTGAAGCTGGTGTCGGAACGGCGAGTGGATTTGGCGCCGGTCATCGCCGGGATTCGTCCCTTCAGCGAGGCCGAGACCGTCTATGAGGAGCTGTCCGAAGGGAAGTTGTCGGGGCTGGGGGTGGTGTTTTGTCACGCACAGGGTGTGGACCAGGTGAGACGCCTGCCACTGCCTCCCAGGGAGGCCGCCAGGGTCCGAAAAGGGGTGGAGGGGAGTGCGCAGATAGGGCTGATTGGCGCGGGCAACTACGCCTCCACCATGCTCCTGCCCCACCTGGCGGCGAATCCGGGCGTCTGCCTGAGGGAGGTCGCCACCGCCACGAGTCTCTCCGCCCGCAACGCAGCGCGCAAATTCAAGTTCGAGCGCTACGGCACGGACCATCGCGCGCTGCTCGCCGCACCCGATGTGGATGCAGTGATCATCGCCACCCACCACGCCACCCATGCCCCCATGGTTGCCGAGGCGCTGCGGGCGGGAAAGGCGGTGCACGTGGAGAAGCCCCTGGCCATCGACCTGGAGGGGCTCATGGAGGTGTGGACGGCCGTTCGGGAGAGCAGGAACGAGCGGGTCATGGTGGGTTTCAATCGCCGCTTCGCGCCGCTGGTGAGGGAGGCTGCGGCCTACTTCCGGCGCCGCTCCGGACCGCTCGCCATGAGCTACCGGGTGCATGCGGGCCGGCTGGATCACGGCTCCTGGTACCTGGACAGCGCCGAGCAAGGCTCCCGTTTCGTGGGGGAGGCGGGCCACTTCCTCGACCTCTTCGCCTATTTCACGGGGGCCCGGCCCGTCTCGGTCATGGCCCGCGCCCTGCGACCGGCCCAGTCCGCCGCGGATGATCAGGAGAATCTCAGCGTGCTGGTGGAATACAACGATGGTTCGGTGGGGACGCTGCTCTATCTGACCCAGGGCGGCGCCAAGGTGCCCAAGGAACTGCTGGAGGTGTTCGGCGAGGGGCGCACCGTTCAACTCCACAATTTCGAATGCCTGCGCATCTTCGAAGGGAGCAGAGAGCGCAAGCGCTCCATCGGCGCGGTGGACAAGGGGCAGAAGGACGAGATGGCTGAATTCGTCACCGCGGTGCGACTCGGTCGCACGCCGCCCATCACCCTCGAGTGTCTGTTCGACACCACGCTGGTGACCTTGGGGGCAGCCGAATCCATGCGGCGGGGTGTGCCCGTCTATCTGGCCGATTACTGGGAGGCGTTGGACGGCGGTCCGCCCCGGGCACAGGGCAGCAGCACCCTGTAGGAGGTCCGCCCCGGGCCAAATGGTTCGGCCGCAGTTGTTGGCGGCGGGGCGCCGCTCCTGCAGGTCGGGTGTCGTGAGTCAGGGTGAGGCGCGGCCCGGTACATGGTTCCAGCAGTACCTGATCGCGCCGTGACCCACAAAGGAACCAAGGAGGAATGGATGTCCGCAGGTTGGCGCTGGTATGCAAACCGCCTGGGCCGCATGTCGGCCCGCGAGGTGATGCACCGCGCCAGGCGTGCCGTCCGTGGGGTGGGGCGAAAGCACGGATTCTTTTGTGCGGAGCAGGTGCCGCCTGCCGATCTCGCCATCGAGGGCATCGCCCTGCTGCGGGAGCCGGGGGAGCTCGATCCCGAAGTCTATGTGAAAGAGGCGGAGTCCATCGCCGCCGGCCATATCCCCACCCTGGGCGATCGGACGTTCCAACTGGATGATGTCGGCTGGAACGGCGATGCCCAATCGGGCAAGCAGGCCCCCCTCGCCTTCGCCGGCGCCATCGACTACCGCGATGCCGCCCAGGTGGGCGACATCAAATACGTGTGGGAGCACAACCGTCACCACCACCTGGTGACCCTGGCCCAGGCGTGGCATCTCACGAAAGAGCCGGCCTTCCTGCAGGCGCTGAAGGGCCAGCTGGCCAGCTGGTTCGATGCCTGCCCCTATTTGCAGGGGCCCAACTGGTGCAGCGCTCTGGAGCTGGGCATCCGCCTCATCAACTGGAGTGCGGCCTGGCAGCTGGCCGGCGGCCGCCGCTCCCCCCTGTTCGAGGGGGCCGAGGGGGAGGCGTTTCGGAGCCGCTGGCTCGGCGCCGTCTACCAGCATGCCCACACCGCGGCCACCGATTACTCCCGCTTCTCTTCAGCCAACAACCATCTGGTGGGGGAGGCTGCCGGGGTCTATATCGCCGCCTGCACCTGGCCCCACTGGGCTGAGCTGCGCCGCTGGGGCAGCCGGGCGAAGGGGATCCTCGAGAATCAGATCCGCCGTCAGTTCTATCTCGACGGCGTCAACGCAGAGCAGGCCACCAGTTATCAGCGCTTCTCCACGGAGCTCTTTCTCCTCGCCGCCCTGGCCGGCAAGCACGCGGGGCAGCCCTTCAGCATGCGCTATTGGGCGCAGCTGGAGGCCTCCATGGGTTTCATGGCCTCCCTGATGGATGCGGGAGGCCACCTGCCCATGGTGGGCGACAGCGACGATGCCGTGGTGTTGCGGCTCGACCCCTCACCGGAGGCCTGCCCCACCCGGGCATTGCTCTCCACCGGGGCTTGCCTGTTTGAGCGCCCGCAGTTCTCGGCCAAGGCCGAACGCATCGTCCGCGACAGCCGCTGGCTGTTGGGGGCGGGGGCCCGCCACCGCGCCTCGCCGCGCGGGCGCACGCTGCCGCAGCGCCGCTTTCCCCTGGGGGGGTACTTCATCCTCGGGGACCAGTTCGAGACCGACGGCGAGGTGAAGATGGTGGTGGATGCCGGTCCCCTCGGTTACCGCTCCATCGCCGCCCACGGCCATGCCGATGCCCTGGCGGTGACGCTCTCGCTGGGGGGCAGGCCGGTGCTGGTGGACCCGGGCACCTATGTCTACCACGCCGAACCCCGTTGGCGCAGCTATTTCAGGGGCACGGCCGCCCACAACACGGTACGGGTGGATGAGGAGGAGCAGTCGATGAGCGGCGGGCCGTTCATGTGGATACACCACGCCACCGCCCGCTGCGAGCGGTTTCTCTCCACGCCGGAGCGGGACTACTTCCGCGGCGTACATGACGGCTATCACCGACTGCGCGATCCGGTGACCCACCGGCGCATCATCGACTTCGACAAGCGGGGCCACTGTTTCACCTTCAATGACGTCCTCATCTGCAGGGGAGCCCACCGGCTGGAGATCGCCTGGCACCTGGCGGAGGGCTGTGTGGCCCAGGCGCAGGGCAACAGGGTTCACGTAGAGAACGGGGCGGCGCAGTTCGAGTTGATCACCGAGGGGGAGGGCGAGTGGCATCACTTGCGCGGGGATAGCGACGCCCCCGGAGGCTGGATCGCCCCCCGCTTCGGATGCAAGGTGCCGACCTCTACGCTGGTGTGGCGCCGGCAGATTCGGGGCACCGAGGTGGTGAGCACCCGTCTGGACTATCGGTTGAATCAAGGGGAGCGCAGGCAGGCGGTAAGCGCCGCGGAAGAGGTTGATACCGAGTGAGCATGGAGCAGCGCACATGAGAATCAGCATCTTCGGATTGGGGTATGTGGGGACGGTCACGGCCGCCTGTTTGTCGCAGGACGGTCATGAAGTGATCGGGGTGGACACCTATGAGCCCAAGGTCCGCCTCATCAACGAGGGAAAGACGCCGGTCATCGAGGCGGAGGTGGAGCAGCTCATCGCCCGCAACGTCGCCGAGAGGCGCCTGCGTGCCACCCTCTCGCCCGAAGAGGCGGTGGCGCAGTCGGAGCTCTCCATGGTCTGCGTGGGGACGCCCAGCAACGGCAACGGCAGCCTCGACCTGCGCTATGTCACCGCCGCCTGCAATCAAATCGGGGAGGCCCTGCGTGGGCGCGACGCCTTTCACACGGTAGCGATCCGCAGCACCATGCTGCCGGGCAGCATGCATGGCACCGTGATCCCCATGCTCGAACAGGGCTCCGGGAAACGGGCGGGCGAGGGGTTTGGGGTATGCAACAACCCGGAGTTCCTCCGCGAGGGCACCGCGGTGCGTGACTATCTCAATCCGCCGAAGACGGTCATCGGGGAGACGGACAGCCGCAGTGGCGACGCCCTCGCCGCCCTCTACAGCCATCTGCGGGCGCCGATGATCCGTACCGACGTGGCCACGGCGGAGATGGTGAAATACACCGACAATGTCTGGCACGCCTTGAAGGTGGGCTTCGCCAACGAGGTGGGGAACATCTGCAAGGCCCTCTCCATCGACGGGCGCAAGGTGATGGAGATCTTCTGCCAGGACCAGAAGCTCAACATCTCCCCCGCCTACATGAAGCCTGGCTTCGCCTTCGGCGGCTCCTGCCTGCCCAAGGACCTGCGCGCGCTGACGTACCACGCGACCCGGCTGGATGTGGAGATCCCCATCCTCAAGGCGATTCTGCCCAGCAACGCACACCAGATCGAGCAGGGGGTTCGCCTCGCCACCGCGCCGGGGTGCAAGCGCATCGGCGTCCTGGGGCTGTCGTTCAAGGAGGGAACGGACGACCTGCGGGAGAGCCCCATGGTAGAGGTGGTGGAGCGCCTGATCGGCAAGGGGTATGACGTGCGCATCTACGATCGCAACGTGCGCATCGCGTCGCTGGTGGGGGCAAACCGCGACTACATTCTTAACGCAATCCCCCATATCTCCCAGCTCATGCTGGACGACATGGGATCGGTCGTCGATCACGGGGAGGTGCTGCTCATCGGGAACAACGACGAGGAGTTCCAGCAGCTCCCCGCCTTGTTGCGGGGGCATCACCACGTCATCGATCTGGCCCGCTGCATCACCGATGGCAACTGCCTGGGGTGCACTTATGAAGGGATCTGCTGGTAAGGCACGGCGTGTACTGATGATCGTCGAGAACCTGCCGGTGCCGTTCGACCGGCGGGTGTGGCGCGAGGCGTGCACCCTGAGGGACGCAGGGTATGTGGTCTCGATCATCTCGCCGACGGGCCAGGGCTACGAGGCGCGTCGCGATGTGGTGGAGGGGATCCACATCTACCGCCACCCTCTCCCGGTGGAGGCCAACGGCGCCCTCGGGTATCTGCTCGAGTACGGGGCCGCCCTGGCATGGGAATTCTGGCTGTCGCTGTGGATCTCCCTCACCCGCGGGTTCGATGTCATTCACGCCTGTAATCCGCCGGATCTCATCTTCCTGGTGGCTGCTCCCTATCGGCTGTTCGGTAAGCGGTTCATCTTCGATCACCACGACATCAACCCGGAGCTCTACGAAGCCAAGTTTGGTCGCCGGGACCGGCTCTATCGGCTGCTGTGTCGTCTGGAGCGATGGACCTTCCGCAGCGCCCATGTGGTGATCTCCACCAACGAGTCCTACCGGGCCATCGCCGAGGCGCGCGGGGGGGTGGCGGCGGAGCGGATCTTCGTGGTGCGCAGCGGACCGGATTTGACGCGCATGCGTCCGGTCGAGCCAAACCCGGAGCTGAAGCGCGGCAAACCCTTTCTGGTGGGCTATGTCGGGGTGATGGGGCGGCAGGAGGGAATTGATCTGCTGCTCGATGCCGCTGCCTTTCTGGTGCATGAGCTTGGGCGCACAGACATCAACTTCACGCTGGTGGGCAGCGGCCCGGAGCTGAATGCCCTCGAACGCTACCGCGATGAGCTCGGGCTGGAGGACTGTGTCGTCTTCACCGGAAGGGTGCCCGATGAGGTGTTGCTGCGGGTGCTGAGCACTGCCGACGTCTGTGTCAATCCCGATCGGGTCAATGCCATGAACGACAAGTCCACCATGAACAAGATCATGGAGTACATGGCGCTGGGCAAACCCATTGTGCAGTTCGAGCTGGCCGAAGGGCGGTACTCGGCACAGGAGGCGTCGCTTTACGCGCGCCCCAACGATCCGCGGGACTTTGCCGAACGCATCGCGGAGCTCTGTGACGACGCCGGGAAGCGGTCGCGCATGGGCGCCTTCGGCCGCGAGCGAGTGCGTGACCGTTTGGCGTGGGAACACGAGGCCCCGAAACTTCTCCAGGCCTACGAGGCCGCTTTCCGCCGCCCGGCCGAGGTGGGTGCGCGCGATGCGGAGTAGCAGCCAATGAGAGCGAGCAAAACCTCACCACGGGATATCATCGCCTTTGTGCACATCGAAAAGGCGGCCGGCACCACCCTCATTCATCTGTTGCGGCGTCATTTCCTGTTCGCCTACTGCGATGTGCGCCCCCTGTCGAAGGCCTCCGGCAAGCGCTTTACCCCGCGAGACCTGCAGCAGGTGCTGCGCATCAACCCCTTCGTACGCTGCATCGGAGGCCATGCAGTGCTCCCACACGGTCCATTGGCGGAGGGATGGCCGGGGATGCGGTACATCACTTTGCTGCGCGACCCCGTCTCGCGTTACGTATCGCAGTTCCGCTATACCCGCGACAAGAAGGGAAGGGGGCACAGTTTCGAGGACTTTCTCGCCAATGACTGGTATGCCAACTTCCAGACCCGCAAGATCGCCGGAGTGGACGATCCAGACGCGGCCAAGCGCATTCTGGAGGAGCGCTTCGTGGCGGTGGGTACGGTGGAGCGGTTCGACCTTTTCGTGGAGGCCCTCCGTGCGATCCTCGGCCAAGGCTTCGCTGCCCGCTACAGACGCTGCAACGTGGCCAGTCGCACTGAAGAGACCGATCGCATCCGACAGGCGTATGGGACGGAGATCATGGATCGCAACCGGGCCGACCTGGAGCTCTACCGCTTCGTCGAGGCGTCCTTGGGCAAAAGCCCCGAGCCGGCAGCTCTTCATGCCGAAGTATCGGAAACGCCCTCGGTGTTGAGCGCTGCCGCCCTTGCTTTTCGTAAGCTTTACGTTGAGCCGCGCATCGGTCTGCGTCGCAGTCTGAACGGGCTCTCGTGGTCAGGCTCCTACTGACCGTTCACCCTCTCCAGCCGCTGCTGCACCGCGCCCGGAAGTCGCGGAATCGCAACCCGCCCGGCCGGGCCAGCATGTGAGAAGTCCGGGCTAGACTACTGGAGAGAACGCCTGAACGACGGATCCAGTCCGCATCGAGGGAGGCGGCCATGAAGCCGGCGGAAGGCAGGCGCCGCGTCGTCGTCGAGGGGGTCACACCCCAGGTGGATGGCGGGCGGTTTCCCGTCAAACGGACGGTGGGGGAGACGGTCAGGGTCGAAGCGGACGTGTTCGCCGACGGCCATGACGTGCTGGCGTGCGTGGTGCAGTACCGTCACGAGCATGCCCCGGTTTGGCGGGAGGCGGCCACGGTCGGGCTGGTGAATGACCGCTGGCGTGGCCAGTTCGAGGTCTCCCGTCTGGGCCGCTGGCACTACCGGGTGTTGGCCTGGATCGATCGATTCGCCACCTGGCGCCATGACCTGGTCCGCCGTGTGCAGGCCGAGGACGTGGCGGTGGCCCTCCAAATCGGCGCGGAGCTGGTGGAGGAGGCGGCCCGCCGCGCCTCTGTGGACGACTCGGCTCGGTTACACCAGTTTGCTGCCGCCCTGCACGGCAAGGGGGACCTGGAAGAGCGCCGGCGCCTGGCTGTGAGCTCCGATCTCGAGTCGCTGATGAAGCTGTGGTCGGCGCGGCGCTTCGCCACTGCCTCGGACGAGCTCACGGTGACCGTAGAGCCGGAGCGTGCGCGCTTCTCGGCCTGGTACGAGCTGTTTCCCCGCTCTTACGCGGCCGAAAGCGGGCGGCATGGCACATTTCGTGATTTGGAGTCGCATCTGGGGTATGTGGCCAACCTCGGGTTCGATGTGCTTTACCTCCCCCCCGTGCACCCCATCGGGCGCGTCAATCGCAAAGGCCGCAACAACGCGTTGCTGGCCTCCCCCGGCGATCCGGGAAGCCCCTGGGCGATCGGCGCAGAGGAGGGGGGGCACAAGGCGGTTCACCCCGATCTCGGCAGCCTCGAGGACTTCCGACGGCTGGTGGCCACGGCGCGCGAGCTGGGCATCGAGGTGGCCATCGACATGGCGTTTCAGTGTGCTCCCGATCACCCGTACGTGCGGGAGCACCCCGAGTGGTTTCGCCACCGCCCGGACGGGAGCGTGCAATACGCGGAGAACCCGCCCAAGAAGTATGAGGACATCTACCCGTTCGACTTCGAAACCGAGCAGTGGCGGGCGCTCTGGAGCGAGCTGAAGGGTGTCATCGACTTCTGGGTCGGGCAGGGGGTGACCATCTTCCGGGTCGACAATCCCCATACCAAGCCCTTCGTGTTCTGGAAGTGGCTCATCGCCGAGGTAAAGAGGGACCACCCCCAGACCCTCTTTCTCTCGGAGGCGTTCTCACGGCCGAAGATCATGCACCAGCTGGCCAAACTGGGGTTCAGTCAGTCCTACACCTATTTCACCTGGCGCAACACGAAGGAGGAGCTGACCCAATACCTGACCGAACTGACCCAGGATGGGGCGCGGGAGTACTTCCGCCCCAATCTGTGGCCCAACACCCCCGACATTCTGAGCGAGACCCTGCAGTACGGGGGACGGCCCGCCTTCCTCAGTCGCCTGGTGCTGGCCTCGACCCTGGCGGCCAGTTACGGGATCTACGGCGCGGCTTACGAGCTCCTGGAGAACGAGGCCCGCGAACCCGGCAGCGAGGAGTATCTGAATTCCGAAAAATACGAAGTGAAGCACTGGCCACTGACCCGGCCCGACAGCCTCAGGGACCTGGTCGCCCGCATCAACCGGATCCGCAGGGAAAACCGGGCACTGCAGAGCGACTGGAGCCTTCGCTTCTATCCCACGGATAACGAGCAGGTCATCTGTTATGGGAAGCATACGGAGGACCTCGCCAACATCGTGGTGGTGGTGGTGAATCTCGACAGCTATCACCGGCAGTCGGCGTGGATCGACCTGCCCCTGGAGCGGCTCGGCATCGATGCCAGGCATCCGTTTCAAATGCATGAGCTGTTGAGCGATGCCCGCTATCTCTGGCACGGCACCAGAAATTATGTGGACCTTGACCCTCAGGTGACCCCGGCGCAGGTCTTCCGGCTACGCCGCCGGGTTCGTACCGAGCGGGAATTTGAGTACTTCATGTGATCCGCACCGGCCTGGGGAAAGACTCAAGGGTGGATTGGTCATGAACAACAGTGCCAATGGAATCGCATGGCAGGAAGACCCCCTCTGGTACAAGGATGCGGTGATCTACCAGCTGCACGTCAAGGCGTTCTTCGACAGCAATAACGACGGCACCGGTGATTTTTCCGGCCTCACGGCGAAGCTCGACTATATCCAGGACCTGGGGGTCAACACCATCTGGCTGCTGCCGTTCTATCCCTCGCCGATGCGTGATGACGGGTATGACATCTCCGATTATCGTAATGTGCACGCCTCCTATGGCACCCGGGCCCACTTTCGCCGCTTCGTGCGCGAGCTTCATCGTCGTGGCTTGAAGGTGATCACCGAGCTGGTCATCAACCACACCTCCGACCAGCACCCCTGGTTTCAGGAGGCACGCAACGCACCGGCCGGCTCGGCCAAGCGCAACTTCTTCGTCTGGAGCGACAGCGACACCCGGTTTCCGGAGACGCGCATCATCTTCACCGATACGGAGGCCTCCAATTGGGCCTGGGACCCGGTGGCCCGCGCCTATTACTGGCACCGATTCTTCTCCCACCAGCCCGACTTGAACCACAACAACCCGCAGGTGGTGAAGGCGATGATCTGGGTCATGCGCTTCTGGCTCGATATCGGCGTGGATGGGCTGCGGCTGGATGCCATCCCTTACCTCTGTGTGCAAGAGGGGACAACCAACGAGAACCTGCCGGAGACCCACGCAGTGATCAAGCGAATGCGCGCCGAGGTCGAGGCGAGCTACGCCAATCGCATGTTTCTGGCCGAAGCGAACCAATGGCCGGAGGATGTTCGGGACTACTTCGCCGAGGGCGACGAGTGCCATATGGCCTATCACTTCCCGCTCATGCCCAGGATGTACATGGCCATAGCACAGGAAGACCGCCACCCCATTGTGGAGATCATGCGGCAAACCCCCGAGATTCCCACCAATTGTCAATGGGCCATCTTTCTGCGCAATCACGATGAACTCACCCTGGAGATGGTGACCGATCGCGAGCGCGACTACATGTACAAGCGCTATGCCACCGACCCGCGCATGCGCCTCAATCTTGGAATACGACGGCGGCTCGCCCCGCTGATGGACAACGATCCCGACAAGATCAAACTGATGAACTTCCTGCTGATGTCGATGCCGGGCTCTCCCATCATCTACTACGGAGACGAGATCGGCATGGGGGACAACTTCTTCCTCGGGGATCGCAACGGGGTGCGCACCCCAATGCAGTGGAGCCCCGATCGCAATGCCGGCTTCTCCCTTGCCGATCCGCAGCGGCTCTACCTTCCGCCCATCATGGACGCCATCTACGGCTATCAATCGGTGAACGTGGAGGCCCAGAGCCGGGACCCCGCCTCGCTGCTCAACTGGATGAAACGGTTGATCGCCGTGCGCAAGGCCTACAAGGCATTCGGACGTGGCACGCTGGAGTTTCTCCACCCCGGAAATCGCAAGATCCTGGCCTATGTGCGCCGTTATCAGGAGGAGATTATTCTCTGCGTGGCGAATCTCTCGCACACGGCGCAGCCCGTGGAGTTGGACCTTGCCGATTTCAAGGGCTTCGTTCCCATGGAGATGATGGGGCACACCCCTTTCCCCCCGATCGGTGAACTGCCCTACCTGCTCACGCTGCCTCCGTTCGGGGTCTACTGGTTTAGCCTTGCGCAGGAGGCCGAGGTGCCCGCCTGGCATGAAGACTTGCCGGCACCACTGGAACTGCCGGTGCTGGTGCTGTTCGACGGGTGGCGCAGCTTTTTCCCCGCCCGGCTGGAAACCAACCGGCGTACCGCGGCGGCCGCTTTGCGCCGGCAGTTGGAGGAGGAGATCCTGGCCGCTCACCTGCCGGCCCAACGCTGGTTTGCCGGCAAGGGGGAGGCCATCGAACGTTTCGAGCTGGAGCAACTGTTCGAATGGAGCTTCGAGGGGAGGGCATGGCTGGTCACCTTTGTGCGGGTGCACTATATCAGCGAACCATCGCAGCTGTACTTCCTGCCCCTGGCGCTGCTCTGGGAGGATAGTGAAGAGAAGGCGCGGCTGCTGCTGCCTTTTACCCTGGCCAAGGTTCGCCAGCGCGCCCGCGTGGGTATCCTCGTCGATGCCTTCGCCGATGAGAACTTCCCGTGGGCCCTCATCCGGGCGCTGGCGCAGAATGTGGAGGCGCGGGCCAATGGGGGGGCGCTGGTGTTCAGCGGCACCAGCAAGTTACCGGACATCGTGGGCTCCGGCGAGCGGGCCCCCATCAGACGGCCGAAGGTGGAGGGGACGAACACAGCGCTCATTCTGGGCGAGCGGGTGTTCCTCAAGTGCTATCGGCAACTGCACAGAGGCGTCAATCCGGAGCTGGAGATGGGAAGGTTTCTGACGGAAGTCTCGCCCTTCCCCCACGTGGTTCCGGTGGCCGGCGGGCTGGAGTACCGGTGCGAGAACGGCAACCTTCTGACCCTCGCCCTGGCCCAGGGGTATGTGGAGAACCAGGGCAGCGCCTGGTCGTTTACCCTGGACTATCTGGAGCGATTCCTCGGGGACTATCTGCTCAACCCTCCGGAGGAGCCGTCTGCCGAGTTTCTCCACGCCCCCTACCTGCTTCAGATCCACACCCTGGGAGTGCGCACCGGTGAGCTGCACCGCGCCCTGGCCGTGACCACCGGTGACCCGGCTTTCGACCCGGAGCCAGCGTCGCCCAAGGACGTGACCGGCTGGATGGATCACTTGCGCCAGGATGTGCGTGAGACCATCAGGCTGCTGCAGCGTCGAAGGGAGCTGCCGCAGCAGATCCTGGAGACCGTACAGCAGGTTTCGGCGTTGAAGGCACACATCATCAGTCTCATCGGTGAATTCACCCCCGGCACAGTGCAAGTGGCCAGGACCCGGATCCATGGGGACTACCACCTCGGCCAGGTGGTGGTGGTGGAGAATGACTTCATCATTCTCGATTTCGAGGGTGAACCCGCCCGATCGCTGGAGGAGCGACGCAGGAAACAGTGGGCCTTGAGAGATGTATCGGGAATGCTTCGCTCGTTCAGCTACGCCGCCTACGCCGCGCTCTATCGTCTTACCGCCGAGCGCCCCGCTGACTTCGACATTCTCGAGCCGGCGGCGCTGGCATGGGAGCACGCGGCGGTCGATGCGTTTCTGGGCGGTTACCGGTCGGGAGTGGGCGATTGCGTCTGCTTCCCCCCCGAGCCGGAACAGGCGCAGAAACTCATCAAGCTCTTCACCCTCGAAAAGGCGCTCTATGAACTCCGGTACGAGCTCCACAACCGCCCGGATTGGGTGCGCATCCCCCTGAAGGGGATCCTCGGCATGATCCCCTGAATTCGGGACCGACGGTCGCGCCACTGGATCGCAACGCGACGGCGCCCACTGGACGCGCATCCCCTTCGGCGGACCCCCTGGGCTATAGTCAGAGTGACGGCAGGTAGTCGAAAGTGTGCAAGGAGGCACCCTTGATCCACTTGCCATTCAGGGACCGTACGGAAGCGGGGCAAGCGCTGGGGGCCGCCTTGCAGCGATACGTGAACATCCCCGACACCCTGGTGCTCGCCCTGCCTCGGGGCGGCGTGCCGGTGGGGGCGGAGGTGGCCCGGGCTCTCGGCGCGGATCTCGACATTTTGGTGGTTCGCAAGCTCGGCACCCCCGGCCAGCGGGAGCTGGCCATGGGGGCCATCGCCAGCGGCGGTGCGCGGGTACTCAATGAGGGCATCATCAACGCCCTGCGCATTCCCGAGTCGGTCATCAATGATGCGATTCGCCGGGAAACGGCGGAGCTGCGGCGGCGCGAGGAGAACTACCGTGGTCGCCGCCCCTCGCCGGAAGTTCGCGGCAAGACCGTGTTTCTGGTGGATGACGGATTGGCCACCGGCGCAACCATGCGGGCGGCCGTCGCAGCACTGGCCCAACTGCAGCCTGCGAAGAAGATCGTCGCAATCCCCGTGGCGCCCCTTGAAACCGTGGAGATCCTTCGCCGCGAGGCCGATGGCGTGGAGTGTCTGGCGACCCCCGAGCCGTTCATGGCCGTGGGACGCTGGTACGAAGACTTCCCGCAGACCAGCGATGCCGAGGTGAGGGAACTGCTTGCCGATTTCTGGAAGGAGGGGATTGAACATGGATGAGTTCGTCACGGCCGTGGAGCGTGAGGTGAGCCTGCGCGTGGGGGATGTCTCCCTGGAGGGGACACTGGTGATCCCCGAGACCCCGGTGGGCATCGTGCTGTTCGCTCACGGCAGCGGGAGCAGCCGCTTCAGTCGGCGCAACCGTTACGTGGCCGAGATGCTTAATGAGGCCGGGCTGGCCACTCTGCTGTTCGATCTGCTCACCCGGGAGGAGCATGAAGTGGACCAGTTTACCCGGGAGTTCCGCTTCGACATCGGCCGGCTGGCCGAGCGGCTGGTCGGGGCGGTGGAGTGGGTGCGGGAGCAGCGGGAGCTGCTCGGGTTGGGCATTGGGCTGTTCGGTGCCAGCACCGGGGCCGCGGCGGCGCTCATGGCCGCGGCACGCCGACCGCAGGAGGTGGCGGCTGTGGTCTCGAGAGGGGGGAGGCCGGACCTGGCCGGCGCGTTCCTGGGGCAGGTGCGCGCCCCAACCCTGCTTCTGGTGGGGGGGTACGACGAGCAGGTGCTGCTCCTCAACCGCCAGGCGGCCCGGGCCCTCGAGGTCGAGTGCGAATTGAGCGTGGTTCCCGGCGCGACTCACCTGTTTGAGGAGCCCGGCAAGCTGGAGGAGGTGGCGCGGCTTGCGCGTCAGTGGTTCACCCGACACCTT
Source organism: Gammaproteobacteria bacterium (assembly GCA_041690535.1). Taxonomy (GTDB): domain Bacteria; phylum Pseudomonadota; class Gammaproteobacteria; order Thiohalomonadales; family Thiohalomonadaceae; genus JAWLHA01. The sequence continues at coordinate 213,440 of JAWLHA010000001.1, forward strand.
GCCGCCGCGACGGTGCGCTGAACCCGACACTCGAGGCGATGGATACCTCTGACGACCTGCTCATCTTCGCCATCGAGGCCAGTCATGAGTATGGTGAGCGGGTCAGCAGGAGTCTGGGGATAGCGCTCAGTGCCCACGAGGAGCGCTCGTTCGAGGATGGCGAGCACAAGATCCGTTCGCTGGTAAACGTGCGTAACCGCGACGTCTTTGTTATTCAGTCGCTCTATGGCGATGCTCAACAGAGCGTGAATGACAAGCTCGTGCGACTGTTGATCTTCATCGGCGCCCTGAAGGATGCCTCCGCCGCGCGGGTGACGGCGGTGATCCCCTATCTCGCCTACGCCAGGAAGGACCGCAGGACCCAGTCGCGGGATCCGGTGACCACCCGTTACCTGGCCCAGTTGCTGGAATCGGTGGGGACCGACCGGGTGGTAAGCCTGGACGTCCATAACCTCGCAGCCTTCGAGAACGCCTACCGCTGCCGCATCGATCACCTCGAAGCGAGAGAGCTGTTCGTCCGCTATTTCGCCCCCTGGCTTCGCAATGACGAGTTGACGGTGGTCTCTCCGGATGTGGGGGGGTTCAAGCGCGCCGATGCCTTTCGGGAGGCCCTGTCACGCCGGCTGGGACGCCCCCTGGGGCTCGCCTTCATGGAGAAGCGGCGCCAACGCGGCCTCGTCAGCGGCGAGACCCTGGTGGGGGACGTCGCAGGCAGGACGGTCATTATCATTGACGACCTGATCAGCACCGGTGGCACCATCCTGCGGGCGCTCAAGGCCTGCTACGCCGAGGGCGCGGCCCACGTGTGCGCTGCGGCGAGCCACGGATTGTTCGTCGGGAATGCCGCGGCACTGGTGGCGGAACCCGGCCTCGGCAAGCTGGTCATCACCGATTCGGTAACCCCGTTCCGGCTGCCGCTGGAGCTGGTCAGCCGGAAGGTGGAGATCCTTGATAGTGCAAGGCTTTTCGCCGAGGCCATCGCCCGAATCCACTCTGGGGAGTCTGTCAGCGAGCTGCTGCAGTCGTGAGTTGCCGCGGGTGAAGTCACAGTTCGATTGCCCCCAGAGACTCCTATACCCCCAGAAAAATCAAGGCACCGGACGCCCGCCCTCCGCCTGAAGCTCTCTCGGGGGCAGGCTTCGCGGGCATGACGACTCAGTCAGCGTTTTCCTGGAGCACCGAACAGGCAAACTCCGATGTGCCTGACAGGGAGGGTGGACAAGCGCAGCGCATCCACCAGTCACGGGCCGCGACCCGGTGGATGTTCTCTCATCGGGCTATAGGCATGCGGTTGGCGGTTGGTATCCCAACTGTTACCGTAGGGAACTTCCTGGAGCGCTTACCCCGTATTCCCGGCCAGGGACCGGCAATTGGCCGGTGCGAATTCCCCTATGGGGCGTTGGGCTTTATAATCGAGTTAGGATTCTCTCGTAGCCACTTATGCCAATAGCCTGGATTGCCCTCAGCGTCGCCTTCCTCGACTTCCTCTCCAAGCTGCTCTTGGCGAATACGGACGTCGGCGGGAGTTTTGTCCTCCTGGATGTCGCCGTCGATATCCTTCATCGCGAGAGTGCCGGGCTGCCCGCCTATTTGAGAGGCGTGACGAACATCACCGGATGGGTGCTGGCTGCCGGCCTGGTCGCCCTGTTCTCCGTTTTGTTCCGGGGGCGGGGGCTGTTTGGAGTGGCGGGGCCTGCCGGGATTGGTCTTGAGCTGGCTGCGGGCGGCGTTCTCTCCCAGATGGTCGATCTGTTTCTCTATGCCCAGCTGGTGCCGGTGGTCAGCGTGCGCATCTCACAGGCCGCGCATCTCGATGGCGGGGTGGGTCAGCTGGCCATACTCGTTGGCGGGGGAGTGTTTCTTTGGGAGTTTGTCCAGCAGAGGAGGGCGCACCCGGCCGTCGCCTTGCGAGCTGCGGACGAGGGGTCAATTGACCTGACGGTGCTCCCCCGGGGCATCGATAACGTACACATCGACGTCATTCTCAGTCCCGGACTCATCAAGACCACGCAGGCACTGGTCCACGATCTCGTGCCGCGGTACATCAAACAGGTCAAGCTCGGCAGCCGTAAGGTCAACCTGCCCAAGCATTACTTCGATCGCCTGCAGCGCGCGTACAGCACCACGGTTGAATCGGCCATTGCCAAGGCCAAACAGGCTGGCGAGCTAGCCCTTCTCGAACTGGTGCAAGTCGCCCTGCTCAAGTTCATTCACCTGGAAGTGCAACGCCAGACGCAGTTGGCGGTTCAGCGCTTCAGTGAAACTTTGCAGGATCACCAGAAGCGCGGGGGCGGCGGCGCTGACGGCAACTCCCATGTGGAGTGGCTGTTCCGAAACCGCCATTTGCTCGCCTACCGGGTGACCGAGACCCTCGGCCTGGCCCTGTTACAGTGCGAAACCACGACTTTGGGCAAACTGCGCCGCTCTCTCTTCGGCAGCCACCGGGTCATTGCCTCCGAGGCGCTGACCGTGCCGCTGGTATACGCCGGCTCGCCGGTGAATGACGCGGTTCAGGTGCAGCACTATGTTCTACTGGGCCACCTCGATCGCGAACCCAACAGTTTTCCCGCCCTGGATGCCTTGCTGCGCTCTGTCTTCCAGGAGTTCATGCCCACAGCGGGGCAAGACGCAAGGGGAGCTGCGCTTGGCCTGGAGCTGGAGGGAGCCAGCAGCGAGTATCTGCGTGCCTTGTCCCACCACTCAGTCCTCACGTCAGAGGAGAATGCCACCATTCTCCTGGACGCAGAGTGGACTCGGCGGCGACTGGTAGACGCAAAGGAGAAGGGGCAAAAGGAGAAGGTCGCGAAGCTGAAGCGGCATCTTGCCTTCCAGCGGCGCATGCTCATGCAGGTGACCGCCAGCCTGCGTCACGCCGGGCTGCTGCCTTATCTCTTTGCCTCTCATGAGGTGGGGCGGCTGTTCCAACATCGACAGTGGGACCTGGACCCCCAACTGCTCCACAAGACGCTCCGCACCAGTGGTACGGGTCCGGAAGTCAAGCAGAAGTTGCAGGCCTTGCTGCGTGGACCGAACCGCCCCCCCCTGGAGGAGGTCTATGGCGCCTGGGAGCGGGTGCAGAGGCCGCAGGCGGGCGAAATCGGTCCACAGGTGGTTGCGTTCATGCGCAAGTTCGCGCGTTTTCGTAGAGATCTGGTGCGATATCACAGCACTCAACAGGCGATCAACCAGGTCGTCCTGCTGGAGGAAGAGAAGGATATTCGTACTTCGCGCGCCAACTTCACCTTGCACGAGTTTCTGGCCCCCGATGAAGTCGACTCCACCACCAGGGCGATCAAGGGGCACGTGATCCTGAAAGCGGATCTCCGTGGTTCCACCCAGATCACCGATCGGCTGGTGGAGCTGGATCTCAATCCCGCCGCCCACTTCAGTCGGCACTTTTTCGAGCCTATCAACGAGGTCATTGAACGGTACGGTGCCGAAAAGGTGTTTATCGAAGGGGATGCCGTCATCCTCATCCTCAACGAGTATGTCGGCGATCACCAGCCGCCCCTCATCGTAGCGAGGGGCTGCGGTCTGGCCGCCGGGATCATTCAGGTGGTAGAGACGCAGAACCGGCAGCTGGCCGGCCACGGGCTGCCGCAGCTGGAGCTGGGAATCGGCATCGCCTACACCAACGCCCCCCCGAGATTCCTCTTCGACCGGGATACGAGAATTACCATTTCACCCGCGATCAATCGTGCGGATCGCCTCTCCGCCTGCGCCTGGGCCATTCGCGAATGGCTCAAGGGACAGGAGGCCACCCTCCCGGGCAACGTCGCCGTCTATGAGCCCTCCGCAGAGGCCGCCGCAAGGCAGGAGAAGGCGCAAAAAGAGCTGGTCTATAACCTCAACGGTGTGCTCCTGGAGCCGAGCGCCTTCGAGAAGCTGGGCAAAGAGGTGAAGCTGCGGCCCCTGAGAAAGGCGCTGCCCGAATTCGGGGACAGCACCCTGCTGGCCTCGCGGTTTCCGGACACCACAGGCGCGTTCCACACACTGGTCCTGCGCGAAGCGCCGGTGCGCATCTACGATGCCTCCTACCGGGTCGACAGCTGCCCGGTGGCGGGGGACCGCCAGTTCCACGAAGTGATCCACGACAAGCACATCGTGCAGCGGATCCGGGAGTCGTTGGCGAAGGCCACCACGAGCGCTTAGAGCCCGAACAGATAAATCCGACGCGCCCGACATGTAGGGTGGATAAGCGCAGCGCATCCACCGTGCGGCGCCGAATTGGTGGATGCGCTGCGCTTATCCACCTACCTCGGTTCGCTGCCCCCGCCACCTGCGGCGCAACTTGGCTGCGATTGGCGATCTTTCGGTTTACCTGTTCGGTCCTTTAGATGGGGGTGGGCCCGGGAAGGCTCACCTCCCGGGTGTCTCACGACTGGGAGTGTTTGCTCAGGCTGACAACGGGTGCCGGTATCTTGCGCTCAGATCAGGGCAGCGGCGTGCCGCTCGCCCAGGTCGATGTACTCCGCGGCGCGGCGGCTCCACTTCCCGACATCCTGAACCAGATGGTCTTCCGTATGCCAGATGGCTATCTTCGCCCGCAGCATCGCCCTGAAACTCATGTAGAAGTTGATCAGGGTCTCCATCGGTTCATCACCGGTCACTTCCACATAGCGTTGCATGAAGTAGGCCCCCACCTCCAGCGCTCCGAGGCGTTCGCATTCGAGGGCCAGGTAAGCCAGTTCGTCCACGGCGTCCAGAGTGCGGAAGTCCCGGTTGAACTCGAGGCAGTCGATGACTACCGGTTCCGGCGCCAGGCAAACGTGCTCGGGGCGCAGGTCACCGTGGCCTTCAATGACGCGACCTTCCTGGACTCGGCGGTAGAAGCGCAGCGGAACCTCATCGATGTACTCCAGCTGCCGATCGCAGACGGCATGAATGCGGGCGCTGGGGAGATCGAATTCGGGCCGGACCAGCTCGGCCCGCTGGGCCTCGATGTCCCGCTCGAAGCGGTGACGATACTCGGCCGGCTCGAGCGCCACCGGCGCGGCTTCCCGGTAGAAGCAAGCCAGGTGGTCGGCCGCCCGTGACAGCACGTTGTGTTTCACCTGCCCCTTGGCGATGGCGTTATCCAGCATGCAGTCGGCCGGCAGGCGGCGCATCTTCACCAGCCAGTCCACCGGCTCCTGACCGACCTCCACGCGCAGGGCCCCGCTGCGGGTCAGGCACAAAGGGACCACCCCCAGGTAGACGTCGCCGGCGAGGCGGCGGTTGAGACGCACCTCCTCCTCGCTGTCCCGGCGGCGGGCCTCCGCGGTGCTGAAGTCGAGGAAACTCGAGCGTGCCGGCTTTTTCAGTTTGTAAGCGTATTGAGGGGTCAGAAAAACCCACGACATGTGGGTTTCAATCCGCTCCACCCGCGGAACTTTATCGGGGTAGGCCTCGGAGGTGCTCAACACCTCCACCTTTTCGCGTAGCGGCACACGATTGTCATCGAAGTAGACGATAGTATTCGGCATCAGTCGATCACTGCGCTGGCTTTGAGTTGTCTGTCGATCTGGCTGCACAGTTGGCGGATCTCATCGGAGATTTCCACCGGGTAGTCATGTTTTTCCAGCTGCCTCAAGGCATCCGGCAAACGATCAAGCTGCTCGGCGACATAGGCCCGTATCTCCCGGGAATCTCGCTCCGGCGACGTGCGTTCTCCGTTCCGCATCAGGCACTCCATCAGCGGTTCGCCAGGTGCGCGCACGTGCTCCAATGTCACCAGGTCCCGCACCATCCGCCCCCTGCCGTCGAACACCCGGAACACCTGTTTGCGCCCAGGCCAGGTCACTTTGCCTTCCGAGAGCTTGCGCCGGGGGCGGTGGTCGTACTCCATCAGCTTGTAGGCGCAATCCAGGTAGGGCGTGTCGGCGGAGGTGACCAGCTTTGTCCCCACGCCGAAGCCGTCGATGGGGGCTCCGGTGGCGAGGAGATCGCGGATCCTGTACTCGTCCAGGTCGCCGCTGGCGAAAATCCGCACCTCGCGCAAGCCCCCCCGATCAAGGATCTGGCGTACCTTTTGGGCATGCGCGCCAAGGTCGCCGCTGTCCACGCGTACGCCGCGGATGCGTATACCGGCATCGCGCAGCCTGGGGGCCAACTCGACCACCTTCATCGCCCCCCGTTCGGTATCGTAGGTATCGATGAGCAGCGTAACGTTCTCCGGCTGGGCGTGGGCGAAGTTTTCAAACGCCTCTGTTTCCGAGTCGTGGGCCTCCACAAAAGAGTGTGCCATGGTACCGAAGATTGGAATCCCGTAGAGGGGCGCCGCCAGCACCGTGGCCGTCCCGGCAAAACCCGCCAGGTAGCTCGCTCTGGCGGCGAGCAGCCCGGCCTCGGCGCCGTGCGCCCGGCGCAGACCGAAGTCGACCAACTGCTTGCCCGGGGCCACCAAAACGCATCGGGCGGCCTTGGAGGCGACCAACGTCGAGAGTTGAAGGAGGTTGATGATCCGCGACTCCACCAGCTGGGCCTCCGGCAGGGGGGCCGTCACCCGCAAAATGGGTTCGTTGGGGAAACAGAGGGTGCCTTCCGGCAGCCCGTGGACCTCCCCGCTGAACCGCCAGCCGGCCAGGTGCTCCACTACCCGGTTGGAATAGCGCCCCGAACCTGCCAGCCACTCCAGCTCCTCCTCGGTAAAGCGGGCGTTCTGCAGAAATCGGATGACCTGTTCCTGCCCCGCCGCAAGAAGGAAATTGCGGTTGGAGGGCAACCCCCGGACCTGGAACTCGAAAACGGCCATGCCCAACATGCCCTTCTCGTAATAGGCATTCACCATGGAGAGCTGATAGAGGTCCGTGAGCAGCAGGCTGGATTGCAGGTCCATCGGCATCCCTTGAAGTTCTTATGGCAGGAGGGGGCGCCTGTTATTCATAAGCTTCGGTCAAGGGGGCGCGATATGCAAAGTGGGGGTGTGACCTCCGTCAAAAGGGGAGGATTTTCCCCCGTGCGCTTGAAGACCGAGGGGCGTCCCTGTGACAGTATCTCAGGTACTCAGGTACTCAGGTGCTTCGGCGCCACTCTCGCAAGAGGGCGAGTGTGGCATCGTAAGGCTCCACGAACTTTCTTATTCCCTCCCGTTCGAGTTCATCGGCGATTTCTCTGAAGTCGATCTCCAATCGCTGTAGATCCTCCATGACTCGCTTGGCCTCGCCGATCTGCTCGCCGACTGTCTCCGCAGGGTGCCCATGGTCGGCGAACGCCTCAATGGTGTCGTCCGGCATCGTGTTGACGGTGTAGGGGCCGATGAGCGGGTCCACATACTTGATATCGGCATAGCGGGGATTCTTGGTGCTGGTGCTTGCCCACAGCAGACGCTGGGGTTTCGCTCCTGCCGCAGAAAGGCGTTTCCAGCGGTCGTTCTCGAGGATGTCAAGAAAGTGCTGATAGGCCAGTTTCGCATTGGCAATGGCTACTTGGCCCAGCAGATCCTGGGGAAAGGGTGGCACACCCACATCACGTTCATCCTCCACCATTCTGGTGATCAACGCCTCCAGGCGTCGGTCCACGTTCGTGTCAATACGGCTCAGGAAGAAGCTCGCTACTGACGCCACCGTTTCGATCCGCTGGCCCGCTTCGAGGCGACGTTCGAGTGCCCGCAGGTACGCCTCGGCAACCGCCTTGTAACGCTCGACAGAGAACAGCAGGGTGATGTTGATATTGATGCCCTCGGAGAGGCACTGCTCCACCGCGGAGATGCCGGCCTGCGTACCGGGGATCTTGACCAGGAGATTGGGGCGGTTCACCTTGCCCCAGAGCCGCTGCGCCTCTGCGATGGAGCCTGCGGTGTCATCCGCCAGGTGGGGCGAGACCTCGAGGCTTACAAACCCGTCGGTCCCGCCCGTGCTGTCGTAGACGGGCCGTAACACGTCACAGGCATTACGCACGTCGGCCGTGGTGACCTCCTCGTAAATCTCCTCCTCCGAGCAATCGCGCTCCAACAGCTCCCCGATCTGTCCGTCATAGCCGTCGCCGGCGGAGATGGCCTTGTGGAAAATGGTGGGGTTGGAGGTGATACCCCGCAGCCCTTCGTGCTCGACGCGGCGCCCGAGCTCTCCCGTCTGTATCTTGCCGCGCGTCAGACTGTCCATCCAGTAGGACTGGCCCAGATCATGCAATCTCTTCAGGGGGCTCTCGACGCCGGTCGCCTCGCGATTCATGTGCTTGAGCTCCGTTTGGGTCGCTTGGGCGATATGCCCTCCTGGAGTAAAAACTAGCCCTAATCTCTCGCAGATCACCCGCTGCGTTCCCGGCTCAAGGACGATTCTGCGGCGCCTTGCTAGCCCTGCTATGGTGAAGGCAATCTCTCTTCACGGCTGGATCACCCTTGGATGAGTACGGGAGTGACTTAATCTTGAGATAAATACTACACTTTTGATCGGCGGGTGTACGGTCGGGACAGCGGATTCGATGGGGGTTGCCATGGAACGACCCAGAGAGCCGAACCGAAACGAGACCAGCGCCGTGTACTGGCGCTATGTGGTGTGGATGGTTGTGGTCCTGCTCATCTCCTTCTTTTGGGTGAGTCTGCTGCAGGACTCCCCGGTCCAGGCACTTTCCTACTCGCAGTTCAAAGAGCAGGTGAAGCAAGGGGAGGTGGCTCAGGTCACCATCGAGGGCCAGGCCATCACGGGCCGGTATGTGGCCAAATCGGAGTCGCCCAACCCTGAAGGGGCACCGGCACCGGGGCGCACTACGCCCGACTTTGAAACGGTGATGCCGCCGTTCGGGGACCCCGAACTGATGCCTCTGCTGGAGGCCGCCAATGTGACGGTATTCGCCGATCACGCCGACAGTCCCTGGTGGGCACAGATGCTCATGGGACTGCTTCCGTGGATCTTGATCATCGGCCTGATCTTCTATGCCATGCGCAAGATGAGTCAGCGGGTCACGGGGCAGGCGGGAGACAACGTCTTCGGCTTTGGCAAATCCAAGGCCCGGCGTTTCCGCGAAGGCACGACCAATGTGAGCTTCAGTGAAGTCGCCGGCCTGGAAAATGCCAAGCAGGACCTGAAGGAGATCATCGATTATCTGCGCGCGCCGGAGCGTTTCCGCGCCATTGGCGCCAAGATCCCCAAAGGGATTCTGCTAATGGGGCCGCCAGGCACAGGCAAGACCCTCCTGGCCAAGGCGGTGGCCGGGGAGGCGCACGCGCCTTTCTACAGCATCAGTGGCTCCGAATTCATCGAGATGTTCGTCGGGGTTGGGGCCGCGCGGGTGCGGGATCTCTTCGAGAGTGCCAAGAAGGAGGCGCCCTCGATCATCTTCATCGACGAGATCGACTCGGTGGGGCGGGCGCGCGGCACCGGTCTGGGCGGGGGGCACGACGAGCGCGAACAGACACTCAACCAGATCCTCAGTGAGATGGACGGCTTTGCCCCCCACGAGGCGGTGGTGGTGATGGCCGCGACCAACCGGCCGGACGTTCTCGACAAGGCATTGATGCGGCCCGGGCGCTTCGACCGGAAAGTGACCCTCGATCTGCCGCGGCGCGAGGCGCGCCGCCACATCCTGGAGGTGCATACCCGCAACGTCCCCCTGGCCGACGATATCGATCTCGACGTGCTGTCCTCCCGTACGGTCGGTTTCTCCGGGGCCGATTTGGAGAATCTGGTGAACGAAGCGGCCCTTCTTGCGGGCCGGGACCACAAGCAGAAGGTGGACATGACCTCCATGAACCGTGCCCGGGACAAGATCATTCTTGGGGCGGAGCGAGAGGGAATGCTCAATGAAGAGGAGAAGCGCATCGTCGCCTATCATGAGGCGGGACACGCGGTCATGGCGTGGGTCCTGCCCCATGCCGATCCCCTGGACAAGGTGACCATCATTCCCCGGGGCATGGCCCTGGGGGCCACCGAACAGATGCCCGAGGAGGAGCGGCAGAACCTTTCGCGAAGCTATCTGCTGGATCGCATCGCCGTCATGCTGGGCGGGCGGGTGTCGGAGAAGCTGGTGTTCGCCGAATTCAGTTCAGGGGCCGAGTCGGACCTGCGCCAGGCCACGCAGTTGTCCCGGCGCATGATCTGCCAGTGGGGCATGAGCGAGCGGCTGGGGCCGGTGTCGTTCCCCCGGGGCGAGGAGCATGTGTTCCTTGGTCGGGAGATCGCCCAGCAGCGCGACTTCAGCGAGCACACCGCCCGTCTCATCGATGAGGAGGTCCGCTCGATGATCGTCGGCCTGGAGGAGAGGACCGAGCACCTGCTCACCGAGCACCGCGCCAAGCTCGACGCCCTGGCCGCGGCCTTGATCAAGAGCGAGACCCTGGAGTACCCGGACGTCGAACGACTGTTCGCCACTCTGTGAGGAGTGAGTGCCCCACCCCCAAAAGAAGAGGGGGCCGAAAGCCCCCTGCAAATCCGGACAATGGCGTCCGGCAACCACGGTCTACCTGTCTCTGAATCTTTATTCCGTATTTCCTTCGATGGCGCCTAGTTTCGTCCAGCAAGTCCCCGTGCGCCGCGACGTGAATCACACTCCGCGACCAGCGCGCGCGGGGCTTGCGAAAGTGGGAATTGCCGCACATCTGCGGGTGTTGCGACCGGGGGATGCGAGCGGGAAGTACTGGGCACCCCTGCCATGCAGGTGGACTATACTTCGTCCCATCGCTCGTCTGAACCAGGGAATTGGCAATGAAAGTGACGATCTTCGGGACAGGGTACGTGGGCCTCGTGACCGGCTCATGCCTGGCGGAAGTGGGCAATGACGTGCTCTGTGTGGACGTCGACGCAGACAAGATCGAGCGGCTCGAGCGCGGAGAGATCCCAATCTACGAGCCGGGGCTGGATGAGATGGTCCGGCGCAACCAGTCCGAGGGGCGCCTGGAGTTTACCACCGACCCCGAAGAGGGGGTGCGTCACGGCCTGTTTCAGTTCATCGCCGTCGGCACCCCTCCTGATGAAGACGGCTCCGCCGACTTGCGCTACGTATTGGAGGTCGCGGCCACCATCGGCCGATATATGGATGACTACCGGGTGGTGGTCACCAAGTCCACCGTGCCCGTGGGGACCTCGGACAAGGTGAAGGGGTGCGTGCAGCGGGTGCTGGACGGACGCCAGGCGGCCCTCGAATTCGACGTGGTCTCCAACCCGGAATTCCTCAAGGAGGGTGCGGCTGTCGAGGATTTCATGAAGCCGGATCGCATCGTGATCGGATGCGATAACCCCCGCACGACGGAGTTGCTGCGAGCCCTCTACGCGCCCTTCAATCGAAACCGGGACCGGTTGATAGCCATGGATGTCCGCTCTGCAGAGTTGACCAAGTACGCCGCCAACGCGCTGCTTGCCACCAAGATCAGCTTCATGAACGAGATTTCGGGGCTGGCGGAGAAGCTGGGGGCCGATGTGGAGCAGGTGCGGCTGGGCATTGGCTCGGACCCCCGGATCGGCTACGAATTCATCTATCCCGGGTGCGGTTACGGCGGCTCCTGCTTCCCCAAGGATGTACAAGCCTTGGAGCGCACGGGCGGGGAAGTGGGTCACCACGGATTGATCCTCAAGGCCGTGCAGGAGGTGAACCGACGGCAGAAGAGGGTGCTGCTGGAGAAGATCGCGCGTCACTTTCAGGGGGATATCAAGGGGCGCACGTTCGCCCTCTGGGGTCTCGCCTTCAAGCCCAACACCGACGATATGCGCGAGGCCCCCAGTCGCGTGCTGATGGAGGCGCTGTGGGAGCGCGGCGCCAGGGTCCGGGCCTACGACCCGGAAGCCCAAAGGGAGGCACGACGGATCTATGGCGAGCGGGAGGACCTCCACCTCTGCGAGGAGCCCTTGGAGGCCATCGAAGGGGCCGATGCCCTCGTGGTGGTCACCGAGTGGAGCAAGTTTCGCAGTCCCGATTTCAGCGTGTTGAAGCGGATGCTGCGCGAGCCGGTGATCTTTGACGGGCGCAACATGTACACCCCGGACCTTCTGGCCCGCCAAGGCTTCACCTATTACGGGATCGGCCGGGAAAGCCGCCCCAGGATGCAGGGATCTCCCCTGGGGGGCTGAACCCGTGGGCTGCATACCCTCTGCAGCGGGTGGTGTCGAGGCGCCTCGTCAGTCACCGCCTGCCCGCGCCCTTACCTTGATAGAGGGCCTCAGAGCCGTGGCTTGTCCCGGTTGATTTGCCCCTTGGGGCCCGTTATCATCCCGCCACCCAAAAGCACTTTCAAAATCATCAGCTTGAGACGCAGAGCGCCTCTCCGGATACCCGTGAAGTTTTTCATTCGCACCCTGGGCTGCAAGGTCAACTGGCTTGATTCCGCACGGATTGGCGCAGCGCTGCAAAGTGCCGGCCACACTCCGACGAGCGACGAGCAAGAGGCCGACTTCGTCTTCGTGAACACCTGCACCGTCACGGGCGAGGCGGACCGCAAGTCCCGCAGCCTGGTCAATGCCGCGCAGCGCGCCCGGAAGGCGGTGGGGGTGATGGGCTGCGGCCCCAAGGTGGATGCCGATCAGTGGCAGTCTTCCGAAGATCGGCTGGTGTTCCCGGACGAAGAGGCCCTCCTGCGTCACTTCGACGTGGACACCGAGAACTTGCCCTTCGCCACGGGGTCGCGCACTCGCCTGCCCATTGCCGTCCAGATGGGGTGCGATAACCTCTGCACCTTTTGCATCACCCGGGTGGCACGGGGGCGCCATCAGAACGTCCCGGCCGAGACCGTGGTAGAGCAGGTGAAGCAGGCCTTCGATCTGGGCGTCACTGAGATTGTCCTGACTGGCGTTAATCTTGCCGCGTGGGGCTGTGAGGATTCACGGCGGGCGGAGGAGGGGGCTTTGCACCTGCTCCTGGAGTCTCTTCTGCAGCAAACCGAGATGCCCCGCATCCGGCTCTCGTCTCTCGGGCCCCAATTCCTGCACCGTCCCTTTTTTGATCTCTTCGCCGAACCGCGCATCTGCGACCACCTGCACCTGTCGGTACAGAGCGGCTCGCCCACCGTGCTCTCACGCATGGTGCGGGGCCACGGCGATGAGGAGATTCGCCGCATCGCCGAGCAGGCCCGGGCCGTGCGTCCGGGCGTGGGGCTTGCCGCGGACCTGATTGTCGGCTTCCCCGGGGAGACCGAGCATGAGTTTCAGGAGACCCTCGCATTGGCCCGGGAGACCGGGCTATCCAAGTTGCACGTCTTTCCCTATTCCATTCGGGAAGGTACGCCCGCCGCCATGTTGCCCGATCAGATCGAGGGGGTGGAGAAGAAGCGCCGCGCCGCCGAACTGCGAGCGCTCGGCAGTGAACTGCGCAAGAGGTTCATTCAATCCCAGATGGGCAAGCCCCTGGAGATCCTGGTGGAGAGCACCGGCAGCGGGCTGTCCGGCAATTACATCCGCGTGCGGGTGCCCCTGGGCGCAATGGGGGAGATCAAGCGGGTCGTCCTGACGGAAGAGAATATCGCCGAGCGATAGCGGACAATGAAGTCAGGTTGCCCGGATGGAGCCCAGCGGGATCCGGAACTCTGACTCCCGTCCGAAGCGGCGAACCTGGATACCGCTGAGCCCCGCCCGGGGCCCTGCCACACTGCGCGAGGGAGATCACGGATGAAGGGCGGAAAAACCATCGGCATGCTGCTCCTCGCAGCCTTGGCCACCGCGTGTGCCGCCACTCCGGATGCCGGCCGCAGAAATGTCGAAATGGGCCCGGAAGATTACATTCCCCCCGGCCGGGAGCAGAGGATACCCACGGCCCGTCACGCGACGGCCTGGCGGGAGGCCATCCTCTCCACCCTGGCGGCATTCCTTATGGTTCGCGAAATCCTGCGCTAAGCCGGGTTGGATGCCCCACTCCTGCGAGGCCAATGTCCCAACAAATCTTGTTACTCGGCGTACGCAGTGGCCGTCTGATGAGAAATGCGGGCTACTAGAGCACCGAACAGGTAAACCGTAAAGATTGCCAATCGCAGCCAAATTGCGCCGCAGGTGGCGGGGGCAGCGAACCGAGGGTGGATAAGCGCAGCGCAACCACCAAATCGACGCCGCACGGTGGATGCGCAGC
>JAWLHA010000002.1:0-148811 GCA_041690535.1 Gammaproteobacteria bacterium
AAAAAAAACGTAAATTGTAACTACTCGCCCCCCCGACTGCCTCCCGCTATGCAATTTTGGATGCGATCGCAGGTTCACCGCACTCGATCCTCGCTACTTGTACTGTTCGTCATTCCCGCGAAGGCGGGAAATCCATAAGGCACCCAGCCCAATACCCCTGGCCCTCTGAAGTCCAGCACTGGATTCCCGCCTTCGCGGGAATGGCGGATGCGGGTGAGTAGTTACAAAAAAACGAGGCAAATGACTCAGAGTGTGACGGACTCCTTGATGAGTTCGGCCAGCGCTTTGAAGCACCCGGCGCGGTAGCTTGCCTTGCGATGCATCAGTCCGATGCGCCGGTTCGGGGGTGGATCGGCGAAGGGGATGTAGCGAACATTTGCGCCGAACAGGGGATCTGTGGGAACCGCCAGCTTGGGCATGAGGGTGATGCCAATTCCCTCCGCCACCATCTGGCGCAAGGTCTCCAGGCTGGTTCCCCGGAAGCCACTGTACTCGCTCGCCCCCGCCAGCAGGCATACATCAAGCGCTTGCCCGCGCATGCAATGCCCCTCTTCCAGCAGCAGGACTTCGCCCCCGTGCAACACCTCTAGGCTTGCGAACTGCTTCTCCGCAAGGGGGTGGTCGGCGGGGACCGTGAGCACAAAGGGCTCCTGGTAGAGATCGATCTCGGCAAATTCGTCGGTCTCCACCGGCAAGGCCAGGATCAACAGGTCCAACTCAGCCTGACGCAGCTTATCCAGCAGCACCACAGTCTGATGCTCATGGAGGAACAGCTCCAGCCCCGGGAAACGCTTGCGCACGTGGGGCACAAACAGAGGCAGCAGATAGGGGGCCACCGTAGGGATGACCCCCACCTGCAGCCGTCCCACCATGGGGTCCTTGAATCCGGCAGCCAAGTCCTTCACCATGCGAGCCTCCGCCAGCACCCGCCGGGCCTGAGCGGCAATGGCCAGCCCCGCCTCGGTCATGCCAATGCGCCGACCCGCACGCTCCACGAGCTGCACGCCCAGCTCCTCTTCCAGCTTCTTGATTTGCCCACTCAAGGTGGGCTGGCTGACAAAGCATCGCTCGGCGGCCCGATGGAAGTGGCGCTCCTCCGCCAGGGCAACCAGGTACTCGAGGTCTCGCAGGTTCATGGGATGGCCTATCGGTCTATCGGACCGAATAGTATCAGAAGCATTCGCCTGTCAGCAGCCTTCCCAGCCATGACAGGGTGAACGCACACTTCCGCCACAGCCGTACTGTGAGCAATGTAAATCCTTGAAAGCAGGGGTCGGTTACAGGATGGCGGCGTCGAGCCTGCATATTTTCAGCACGCCTCCTTGCAACGACTTACAGTGCCCCCGGACGGCCGCTGCGTGGGCAGTCGCTCGCCCTGGAGCACCGAACAGATGGACGGAGCGAGTTGCCAGTCGCAGCCAGCTTGCCCCGTAAGCGGGGGCTGCGAACCGGCGAGGGTGGATAAGCGCAGCGAATCCACCATTCACGGCCGCGGCCGGTGGATGCGCTGCGCTTATCCACCCTACACGTTAGGCGCATCGTTCGGTGCTCCAGGGGGCTCGGGGGCGATCAGCTCTCCGTCAGCGGGCACGCTCCAGGGCCCGTGCGGCGAAGATGAGGTTCACCCCGTCGTACACGGTGAGCTCACCACGGGCAGCAATGCACTCGGCACGCTTGGCGATAAGCCGGGGATCGCGCTCCACCACCTCGGCGACGGCACTGGCGAGGCGGTGGGGCGCCGGAAAGTCACCCCGTGGAAAGAGCCAGTGGGGCAGTGGCCGATGCTCTCCAAGATGACGGGCGGGGCGCGGCTCCACGCTGACCGGCAGATGGAACATCCAGGCCGAGAACTCCAGCCCGGCCAAGGCGGCGTTCATTCGGCAGAACCGGATGACAGCCAGAATGAAGACGGTTCCGAGGATCAGCGCGAAAATCACTGCCGAGGAAACCGGCTCGGATGGCAGCACCACGGCCAATGTCACCTGGGCGGTCAGCAGGCCACTGAGCAGCACCGCCACCAGGCACCGCCTGCGGCACCGAACCGCCTCCCCCATGACCTCCCGCACCTCTTCGATAGCCACCATTCACCCCCCTCCGTGCAGGCCTGAGCCGATTCAGTCAGGGCATTTCGCTAACGGTGAAACTGGACGGACAACCCACGCAGCACGGACCGCGACGTGCGTATGCGTTCCCCTTGGCCGCAATGTGCGCTGCTCCACCTGCGAAAGCGCACCGAGAAAGCATAGTCATTCACAGCCCGATCCGCTTGCCGCGGGCGACCGGTCGATACGCCAATACAACACAATCAACCGCCATTTTTGGCCCATACACGCCATTTAAATGCCATCGGTGGCATACCCAGCTTAAGGAGAACGAAGCCTGGAGGGCAGGCCCGGCCTATCGATAAACCAAGCTAATCTGCCCATAAATACAGAAAATGCCTTACCTGATCCGGCCCTTTTCAGCGGATGGCATGAACCTTGATCGATGTAAAGCATAGGAGCACGTGTAACCCAGACATCTCCAACCACCAGAAGGGGCCAATGGTCTTGCACTCGAGAAAACACTCCCCCACCCCGGACGCCTCGCAAAAGCCGCTATACCTCAGAGAGGGACGTGTGCTCATCTGCGGCTTGACGAAGGACGGGCGCCAATTCCGACCCAGCGACTGGGCTCAACGGCTGACCACGGCAGTGGGCCGTTTCGGTCCCGATCGCCGGATCCGACTGCATCCGGCGGTTGCCCTGGCGACCGTGGACGGGGTTACCTGTGTGGTGGTGGACGACAGCCTGGAAACCGAGGAACCGGAAATCTTCGCCTTCCTGATGGATTTCGCATGCGGCAACGGCCTTCAGGTCGACGGCCGGAAGTGGTGCCGATGACGGAGCCGGCGGCAGCACCGCGATCTCTGTCCGATGTGACCCTCCGGGTGCTGTTCGACAACGTCCCCTTCGATGGGCGACTGCAGTGCCTGTGGGGGTTCGCCTGCCTGATCGATGTCCCCGGCCGTCGCCTGCTGTTCGATACCGGCAGCAACGGCCGGGTGCTGTTGAAGAACATGCATGCGGTCGGTGTCGACCCCGCGTCCGTGGACGACCTGTTCATCTCCCATGCCCATTGGGACCACACCGGCGGCATCGATTCCCTTCTGGAGCTCAATCCCGCGTTGCGGCTGATCGTGCCATCCAGCCTCTCGCCACGGCTCCGCCAGGACCTGAACACCCTCGCCCGCGAGGTCGTCACCGTCGGCGAGTCGCCGCAGGCCCTCGGCTTCGGCTTCTCCTCAACCGGTACGCTGGCCGCCAAGATGCCGGAACAGGCGTTGTTTATCGAAACCCGCGAAGGAGCGGTGGTGGTCACGGGTTGTGCCCACCCGGGGATCGTAACGATTGCCACTCGGGCCACCGAGCAGAGTGGAACCAACATCGCACTGTTGGCGGGAGGCTTTCACCTGTATGAGGAGCCGCCCGCGGCCATCGACGCCATCGCCCATGCGCTACTCGCCTTGGGGGTGCGACAGATCATGCCCACCCACTGCACCGGCGATCCGGGGTTGGTGGGGCTTCGAGCCGCCTTCGGGGAGCGTTTCATCACGGGTGGCAACGGACAATCGGTCCGATTCAATGCGCACGCGGGGCGAGCCGGCTGGGCTGAAGAGGGAGGCTGACCGGCTTGCGGGAACTCGGCACCGGACGTGCAAGTCCAACCCACTGTTTCCCCAGCGACTCGGGAGCGACCGGATTTCCAGTGCGCTTCGGCCCGAAGTGTAGGAGTTCGCGCCAGCCAGCCACTCTGCGGTGACCGTTTCCGAATGTCCCACCCGCTCCCCATAGGGAGATCGACATGATCAATGTCCACGGCAACACCACCCGCATTCTCGGGGCGTTCGCCATCGCCTCGATCCTCTTCCTCGTGGCCCTCGCCTTCTCCCTGCTGGGGATGCAGCACACGGTGGACGACTTTCGGGCGCTCCAGCAGCGGGAGAATGTGCGGATGAGTGCCCTCCACTCCATGTATGGACGGGGGCTGTTGGGAGGATTCGCGGCACGCAACAAAATCTTCGATCCCGCCCTCACCGAAGCCCGCCCCGTGGTCACCGAGACGGGCAAGATGTTCCTGCACTATCTGGCCGAGGTCCGCCGTCTCACCCCTCCGGATGCGCGCGACAACCTGAGCACCCTCGACGACATCGAACGGAGCTGGAGCAAGGTGCAGGCGGTCCGCATGCAGGCCCTCGGACTGGTGGAGGGAGGCTCGCCGACGCGGGCCCACGAGGTCCTCGCGGGAGAGGAAATCATGGAATGGAAGAAGATCCGCAAGGCCTTGGACGGGCTCATCGCCGATCAGGAGAAGAAGGTCGAGACCATGGGTGAGAAGGTGGTTTCGGATGCCGACTCCACCCGCCTGGCCAGCCTCGCAACGGCCGCGGTGTCCCTGGTGTTGGGCGCCTCCCTGATGCTCTGGGTGATGCGGATGCTCTCCCGCGCCCTGTGCCAGGTGAAAACCGGGATGTGCGAGATCGCCAGGGGCGACGGCGATCTCACCAAACGCCTGGAGGTTTCGGGGCGGGACGAAACCGCGGAACTGGCCCGGGCCTTCAATCAGTTCGTAGAAAGGATCCACAATCTCATGCGAGATGTGGTGGGGGCGACCGCGCAGCTCGCCTCGGCGGCCGAGCAGATGTCGATGACCACCCGCGAGTCGCTCGGGGGCGTTGAGCGGCAGCAGCATGAGACCGACCAGGTCGCCACCGCCGTCACCCAGATGTCGAGCACCATCCAGGAAGTGGCGCACAACACGGCCGAAACGGCCGCCATGTCTCAAGAGGCGGATCGGGCCGCCAAGACCGGCCAGCGGACCGTGGAGGAGGCGATCACCACCATCCGCGCCATGGCCGCCGAGGTGCAGACGGCCGCTCAAGCCATTGAGGAGCTGGAGCAGGAGAGCGTGCAGATCGGCTCGGTGCTCGATGTGATCCAGGGGATTTCCGAGCAGACCAATCTTCTGGCGCTGAATGCGGCCATCGAGGCGGCCCGTGCCGGGGAACAGGGGCGAGGGTTCTCTGTGGTGGCCGATGAGGTGCGGACCCTCGCCACCCGCACCCAGAGTTCCACCCATGAGATCCAGGAGATGATCGAGCGGCTCCAGAGCAAGGCCCGCCACTCGGCCGCGGTGATGGAGCAAGGGCGCACCAAGGCGGAGGAGACCGTCAACCAGTCGCGAGCCACCAGCGAAGCGCTGGCGGCCATTGCGGAGCGGGTGAGTACGATTTCGGACATGACCACCCAGATCGCCAGTGCGACCGAGGAACAGAGCAGCGTCTCGGAGGAGATCAGCCGCAACATTGCCAGCATCAGCGAAATCGCCGACCAGACCGCCCACCACGGCCAGCAGCTGGCCGAAGCGGCCGACAACCTCTCGCGCCTGGCCGCCGATCTACAGGCCCTGGAGGGTGGATTCAGAGTCTGATTCCGAGGCGAACTTTCACGGCTCGTCAGTCCAGATCGGCAACGAGGGCGGCGCGTACGGGCTCCTGAACCGACGCGGCCACGTGGCGATAGCCATCGTGCTCAATCCCCATCGCCAGGGGCGCCCCCTCCTTTGCCGCCTCCACCATGGCGGGGCTCAATTCAAATCGCAGGAAATGGACGGAAGAGGTCTTCTCCTCGTTGGTGCGCTCCAGGTCTTCATTGGCGATGCCAAAGGTGGGCGGGTGCGTGCCCACCTGCATCCAGACCGTGGTCTCGATCCCTTTAAGCTCCGCCAGCCGGCGCCGACGTTCCGTCTCGTCATCGAACTCGATCATCAAGGTCGCTTTCCAGTTGGCACCGTCGGGGATCAGCGGATTGTAGGCAGCCAACTCCTCCTCGATCCCCCCGATCTCGAAGATGCGCTCGATCCGCAGCATCTCCTGCACCTGGTACTGAATGGTGAGACGATCCTCGAAATGGAGGGTGGCGTTCGGCCCCACCGGCACCTGTCTGCGCCGCTTGTGCGCCATCACCTTGGCGCGGATCTCCGGCCTGAATTCGGCATAAGCCTCAAGACTGTACAACTCTTCACGCGTCAGCTTGCGCATCCCACTCTCCAAGCACTTCGTCGTTCGCGATTAACTGTGGGCGTGATGCCCGACAGAGGCCATCATGCAGACCCGAACCACAGCACCGAGCGCCCATGAGCAGGGCGGATGAGCGCGGCAATTTTGGCGGCGATGGGCCATGTCTCCCTGTTTCTGTTCGGCGCTCCCGGTCTTAGATCCCGTAGGCGGCGCGCAGCAGCCTCAACGGGTGTTCCGGTTCCCGTCCGTCGCCCAACCCGTTGGCAATGTGCTGCCCCGCCATGGGGCAGTCGCTGCCGTAGTGATCGACCTCGCTTTGCCGGACCTGATTGACCACCGGCCTGCCAATCTTCATGGCGATCTCGTGGAACTCTCTTTTCACTGCATAGGTGCCATCGTGGCCGGAGCACCGTTCGATGGTGTGGATCTCCGTCCCCGGTACCAGCTGCAAGATCTCCCGCGCCTTCAGTCCCACTCCCTGCACCCGCAAGTGGCAGGAGGCGTGGTAGGCGACCTTTCCCAGTGGAGTTTTGAAGTCGGTGCACAGCTTGCCGCCCCGGTGTCGCAGGGCCAGGTACTCGAAGGGATCGAACAGGCGCGCCGCCACCTTGCGGACCTGTTCGTCTTCGGGAAACAGCAAGGGCAACTCCTGCTTGAACATGAGGGCACAGGAGGGCACCAGCGCCACGATGTCCCACCCCTGCTCCACCAGGGCGGCCAGGGGGGGAATGTTAAACTCCTTGGCCCGCTCCACAGCCTCGAGGTCACCCAGCTCCAGCTTGGGCATGCCGCAGCACTTCTCCTTGGGGACGAGGGTGATCGGAATGCCGTTATGCTCGAACACCGCCGCCAAGTCCTCCCCGAGCGCCGGTGCGTTGTAGTTTCCGTAGCAGGTGGCGAACAGGGCGACCTTGCCGGTTGTCCCCTCTGTGGGCACCGCTTTGGTCCCCTCCGCAGGAGGTCGCCCCAGCCGCTTGCGCAGCGTGGCGCTGTGATACTCCGGCAGCCTCGCCCGCGGATGCACCCCAAGGGTGGCGTCCAGGACCTTTCGTATCGGCCGGCTTCGATTCGCCCAGTTGACCGCCTGGGAAACCACGGGTATCCCCGCCAGCCGCCCGACCGTATCGGTGGCCGAGAGGATTCGGTCCCGGGTCTTCACCTTCCCGCTGCGAAACTTCACCGCCTTGGCCCGCAACATCAGGTGCGGAAAATCCAGCTCCCACTCGTGCGGGGGCACATAGGGGCACTTGGTCATGGAGCAGAGATCGCAGAGGTAGCAGTGGTCGACCACCTTCCAGTAGTCGGCCTTGGCCACCCCGTCGATCTCCATGGTCCTGGAGTCGTCCACCAAATCGAACAGGGTGGGGAAGGCGTTGCAGAGGCTGACGCAACGGCGGCAGCCGTGGCAGATATCAAAGACGCGCTCCATCTCCTCATAGAGCGCCGCCTCATCGAAAAAGGATGGATTCTTCCAATGGAGCGGGTGTCGGGTCGGTGCCTCGAGACTCCCTTCCCGCTTCATTTTTGTGGGAGCTGCCATGCTTCCTCCACGCTCCTGGCCGACGTGTCCATTGCGGCCGCCCCGGAGCCATTTCCGGGGCACGCCGCGGGTGGCTAGTCGAGGGAATCGAGCGCCTTCTGAAAGCGGTTGGCGTGCGAGCGCTCCGCCTTGGCAAGCGTCTCGAACCAGTCGGCGACCTCATCGAACCCCTCCTCCCGGGCCGCCTTGGCCATGCCGGGGTACATGTCGGAGTATTCGTGGGTCTCACCGGCGATGGCGCACTTCAGATTCGCCGCGGTCTCGCCGAACGCAAGCCCGGTGGCCGGATCGCCACAGTGCTCCAGATACTCCAGGTGGCCATGTGCGTGCCCCGTTTCACCCTCCGCGGTGGAACGGAACACCGTGGCCACATCGTTATAGCCTTCCACATCGGCCTTGGCCGCGAAGTAGAGATAACGCCGATTGGCCTGTGACTCGCCGGCGAAGGCGGCCTTGAGGTTGCTTTCGGTCTTGCTGCCCTTCAGTTGCATCGCATTCTCCTTGTCGACTACTGCTGGGTGAAGAAAAACCACGCTGGTCGAAGAAAAACCTAGACCAGGTCTAAGGTCCCTTCAACCTGTGCGGCAGCAAACCGCCGGTGGTCGGGATGGGGGAGGGAAAAAGAGCCGCGCCCATTTGATAAGTCCTGTCTATCACTGCAATCACTTCAAACGATTTCCCGGGACATTCGACTTTGCCCATACTGGCCCCACTTTCAACGCACAACCCAACGAGGAACAGACCCAATGTCCGACATTCGTGAAGAACAGTCCGCCATCCCCGCCATGCCCCGTCTGAACGTGGCGGCGCCCGCCTTCGAGGCCCGCACCACCCATGGGGTGAAGCGTCTTGAAGACTACCGCGGCAAGTGGCTGGTGCTCTTCTCCCACCCGGCCGACTTCACGCCGGTGTGCACCACCGAGTTCATGGCCTTCGCCAAGGCCCACGCCGACTTCCAGGCGGTGAACTGCGAATTGCTGGGGCTGTCCATCGACAGCGTGTTCGCCCACGTGGCCTGGGTGCGCAATATCAAGGAGCAGTTCGATGTGGAGATCCCGTTCCCCATCATCGAAGACCTCTCCATGCAGGTGGCCAATGCCTACGGGATGATCCAGCCCGGTGCCTCCGACACCTCCGCGGTGCGGGCGACCTTCGTCATCGACCCTGAAGGGGTTTTGCGTGCCATGCTCTACTACCCCATGAGCAACGGCCGGACGGTTGCCGAGATCCTGCGCCTGGTCAAGGGTCTGCAGACCTCCGACAAGCACGGCGTGGCCACCCCCGAAGCGTGGCAGCCCGGTGACAAGGTCATCGTTCCGCCGCCGGTCGGCGTCAAGGAGGCCGAAGCCCGCTTGCAGGAAGGCCATGAGTGTGTGGACTGGTACTTCTGCAAGAAGTCGGTGTAATCCCTAGGCCGGGTCTTCGGACCCGGCCTTTTCCTTGTTCAACCGTAACTACTCGCCCCCCCTGTCATTCCCGCGAAGGCGGGAATCTAGTCTGGTCAAGACTGAAAAGGCATAGGACTGTTTGATCCTCCCTACACAGTGGAGGACACCACTCGTTCACTTGTCACTTTTCTGGATTCCCGCCTTCGCGGGAATGACGGTTTAGGGGGGGCGAGTAGTTACGTTCAACCAATCTTGCGAGTGACCATGCGGAAACAGACGATTCTCAATCAGGCCGGCTTCCTGGGTCTCCTTCTGACGATGGGTGCCGGCGCGGCAACGGCCGCAGAACTGACCGTAACCATCTCGGGAGTGAAAAATGCCGAGGGCAATGTGCGGGTGGCGCTCTATGATCGCAAGGACGGCTTTCGCAAGGAGGAGAATGCCATTCAGCTCCGACAGCTCCCTGCCCGCGCCGGCGATCTCACGGTCCAATTCAATGATCTGGCGGCCGGTCGCTATGCGGTGATCGCGTACCACGATGAAGACGGCAACGGCGATCTCAACCGCTTTTTGGGCATGATCCCCACCGAGGGATACGGCCTGAGCAACAACCCGAAGCTCTCGGGCCCGCCGAAGTTCGATGAGGCGGCCGTGACGCTGCCGGCCGAAGGGATGGCCATCCAGCTCCAGCTCAATTACTGAAACAACTCCGGGTGAGGCAGGAGGCGATATGGTTCTTTTCAAGCAACTCTTCGACGAGATCAGCTCAACCTACACTTACCTGCTGGCCGATCCCCACACCAGGGACGCGGTGTTGATCGATCCGGTAAGGGAGCAGCTGGAGCGGGACCTGTTTGTGCTGCGGGAACACGCGCTGCAACTGCGCTATGTGCTGGAGACTCATGTCCACGCCGATCACGTCACCGGCGCCGGGCTGTTGCGGGAACGCACGGGGGCCCGCATGGCCGTCGGTGCCGAATGCGGGGCCGAATGCGCCGACCTTCAGCTGCAGGACGGGCAGCTGATCCGCTTCGGCGGGGAGGAGATTCGCGTGCTGTCGACCCCCGGACACACCCCCGGCAGCGTGACCTATCAGTGGCGCGATCGCCTCTTCACCGGCGATGCACTGCTTATTGGCGCCTGCGGCCGCACCGATTTTCAGAACGGAAGCGCCGACGCCCTCTACGACAGCCTGTTGCGCCTGATGGCGTTGGAGGACGAGACTCTCGTCTATCCAGGCCACGACTACAATGGCCGCACAGTCAGCAGCATCGGCGAGGAGCGGCGCAGCAACCCCTATATTGCGCGCAAGAGCCGGGAGGAGTTTGTGGAGACCATGGCCCGGCTCAACCTGCCCAAACCGCGCTTGATCGATATCGCCGTCCCCGCCAACCGGGCCTGCGGACTGGGTTGATCAGAACGCCATCGAAATCGACCTGGGGCGCGCCTTCGTCGGAGTCCGCTCCGGACCGCTGCAGGCGCGCCTTCAGGCGCTTGAGCACAACCTCTTCCGCCTGAAGGCGGACCTGCATCCTTCCGGCAGGAGAGAGACCTGCCGGCACAAGGCCTCACCGGCCCCGCTGCATCAGCCGCTGTGGAGCAAGGAAGAACAGCAACGCAGCGCAGAGGGCAATGGCGGGGCCGGCAGGCAAATCCCAGGTCAGTGAGCCGTAGAGACCGCCACTGACCGCCAGCGCACCAAAGAGCGCCGCCAGCAGCGCCATCTGTTCCGGATTGCGGGCGAACTGCCGCGCCACGGCGGCCGGAATGATGAGCAAAGAGGTGATGAGCAGAATGCCCACCACCTTCATCGCGACCGCGATCACCAGCGCCATCATGACCATGAAGGCCAAGCGCACGGCATCGACCGGCACCCCTTCGGCCCGCGCCAGCTCCTCGTGTACCGTCGCGGCCAGCAGAGGCCGCCAGATGGCCCCCAGTAAGAGCAACACGGCGGCCCCGCCGCCGTAGATCCACCCCAGATCGGTCGCGGAGACGGCGAGGATATCGCCGAACAGATACCCCATCAGGTCGATACGCAGCCCTTCCATGAAGGCCAGCACCACCAGCCCGAGCGCCAGGGTGCTGTGGGAGAGGATGCCAAGCAGGGTGTCGGAGGCGAGCTTCTGTTGCTTTTGCAACAGCACCAGCACCAGCGCCAGCAGTGTGCAGACCACCACGATGGCGATATTGCTGTTGATCTCCAGCAGCACCCCCAAGGCCACCCCGAGCAGGGCGGCATGGGCCAGGGTGTCGCCGAAATAGGAGAGTCGCCGCCACACCACGAAGGCTCCCAACGGTCCGGCCACCAGGGCCACCCCCAAGCCGCCCAACAAGGCGCGGGTTATGAAATCATCCAGCATCGCAAGCCCCCTCGGCAGTGGGTACCACATCCCCGTGAGGGGTGTGGCAGTGGTCGTGGTGGTGGGTGTAGACGGCCATGCCGCGCAGGTCGGTGCCCGGAAAGAGTGCCAGATAGGCCGGATGGCGACTGACCGCCTCCGGGTGGCCGGCACAGCAGACGTGGTGGTTGAGACAGATGACCTGATCGGTGGCGGCCATAACCAGGTGGAGATCGTGGGAGACCATCAGGATGCCGCAGCCGTAGCGCTCTCGAATGCGGCCGATGAGGCGATAGAGCTCCACCTGGCCGCTGACGTCCACCCCCTGCACGGGCTCATCGAGGATGAGCAGCTCCGGATCGCGCAGCAGCGCGCGGGCGAGCAGGATGCGCTGCAGTTCGCCGCCGGAGACGCTCTGCAGCGGGCTGTTGAGGAGGTAGGCGACACCGGTCTCCTCCAGTGCAGCGAGGACTCCGGGAGGCCCCACCCGCTTGGTGAGTGTGAGAAAACGCCCCACGCTCAGCGGCATGGTCGGGTCGAGACTCAGGTTTTGCGGCATGTAACCGATGCGCAGGTGGTCCTGGCGCCGGACCCGACCGCCGTCGGGCCGAACCAGCCCCAGCAGGATGCGCAACAGGCTCGACTTGCCGGCGCCGTTAGGTCCAATGACCGTCACGATTTCACCGCGGCGAATGTCGAGATCCACGCGGCTGAGCACATCGCGCCCCCCGTAGCGGAGCGTGATGTCGCGGAGCGAGGCCAACAGGGTCTTATCCATGGTGGGTCTTCCGTTGGCAGCGGGGGCAGAGCCCCCGGACCTCGACGGTCTGGCGCTCCACCTTGAAACCGCAATGCGCAGCACAGTCGGCCACCGCCTCGTCGATGGCCCGGGCATCCAGTTCGAGGGCCGTTTCGCAAGCGCGGCAAACCAAAAATTGGGCGTGGTGGTGCTCTTCCGGCTGGGGGCACCCCACGTAGGCGTTGAGGCTCTCGACCCGGTGGATCAGCCCCTGCTCCAGCAGAAACTCCAGGGCGCGGTAGACCGTGGGCGGCGCGGCGTTATGCCCCGACTCGCGCAGCCCATCCAGCAAGGCATAGGCCCCCACCGGGCGGTGGCTCTGCCAGATGAGCGCCAGCACCCGGCGACGCTGCTCGGTCAGGCGGCAGCCCCGTGCCCGACAGAGGGATTCGGCCCGCTCCAGCGCAGACTGCACGCACTGGCGATGATTGTGAGTCGGCTCCGGAAAGCGCCAACCCTCCGACGGATTCTCTGGCATTTTCTCCTCCACAGGGCCACCCGGAAATGTTACTTTATAACACAACCGAGTCACTGCCGAGAGTTCTTCTGAGATGCTACGCAAGCTACTGATTCCTCTGCTCCTGCTGGTTTCCGGGGCCGCGTTGGCCGAAGCGCCGAAGGTGGTGGTCTCGATCCCTCCCCTCCATTCGCTGGTGGCCGGCGTCATGGCCGATGTGGATACGCCGAAGCTTCTTCTCCACGGCGGCCAGTCGCCGCACCACTACACCATGCGCCCCTCGGAGGCACGCGCCCTGCAGCAGGCCGATGTGGTGGTGTGGGTCGGGGGTCCCCTGGAGGCGTTCATGCAGCGCCCCATGGAGGCCCTGGGGCAACACGCCCAGGTGATCACGCTGCTGCACTTGCCGGACCTGCACCGACTGCCTTCCCGTGAGGGGGGGGAGTGGGACCCCCATCCGCGCCGCGGCGAAGCGGACCATGGCGGGACCGCACATGACGATCACGCCCACGGCGACCACTCCGCCCACGAGGGGCACGTCGACCCGCACGCCTGGCTGGATCCCCACAATGCCGAAGTGCTGGTGAAGCAGGTCGCCACGACGCTGGCCGATTTCGATAAGGAGAATGCCGCTCGCTATGCGGCCAACGCCGAGACCGTGGTCCGACAGCTGAAGGCCTTGGACAGCGAGCTGGAAGCGGTGCTGGCGCCGCTGCGTGAGGCGCCTTTTGTGGTCTTCCATGATGCCTACCACTACTTCGAAGCACGCTACGGCCTCCAGGCCGTGGGGTCGGTCACGGTGAGTCCCGAACAGCGCCCGGGGGCACGCCGGGTGCGCGATATCCGCACCAAGTTGCAGCGCCTCGAGGCCCGCTGCGTGTTCAGCGAACCACAGTTCCCCTCCCCCATTGTCCAGGTCCTGCTCGAAGGCGGAGCGGCCCGCCAGGGCCAGCTGGACCCGCTGGGGACCGCCTATGTGCCCGGGCCCGCCCACTATTTCCAGCTCATGCGCGGCTTGGCCGCCTCACTGAACAGTTGCCTGGCGCCCTGATGCCCGCTCCCGTGCCGGCCCGCTTTCCTGCTGTCGCGGCAGGGACCGGGCCGCGCGCGGATCGGCGTTTGCGCATCGGGCACCTGGTGGAGAAATGCGGGCGGGGTGCGGTCGGTCACGGCCGGTGCGTTACCTCCCGCACAGATATCGTCCCCTCAGAGGCGCACCATTCACATCACGGATGGACCCGGGACGCAAAGCGTACCATCCATCCCGTTGCGCATTATCAATGCCCTAATCCGTACTTGGGCCTAACATAAGCCCCTTTCGTCGGAATCAATGGAATGATAAAGCGTACCTCGGAGTGACCCCGGCTCCACGCCGGTGCGTCATGACGACCTTCCGCCCTCTTGCGACGGCCAGGTTGCGGCGAAACGGCTGATGAAAAGAGGCGATTGATCGCATGTCAATAATAAACCGCAGCAACCACGGTGAAGTCTCCTTGAGCCGCCCCAGAAGGCAGCTGCGCGCCCTTCTCGCCGCCTCCACTCTGGCGGTGCTGGCGGCGATGCTGGGCTCGGGGCAGGCGCTCGCGACGCATCAGTCCCTGGAACTCTCTTCTCCGGCAACCACGACTGCGGGCGGTGCTACCGCGTCCATGTCCATGTTGGAGGAACGCGGGGTCGAGGCCGATCCGGCGTGGCACGACATCCGGGTACACCGCGGCGACAGCCTATCCCGCATCTTCGACCGGGTAGGCTTGACACCGCGCCAGCTGTTTGCGGTCCTGAATGCCGGCGAACAGACCGACACTCTGAAACGGCTGATGCCCGGCGAGCTGTTGCAGTTCGACATTCGTGAAGGCGAACTGCTGGCGCTGCGCTACGAGATGGCACCGACCGCCATCCTCTGCGTGAGCCGGGAGGGGGCGGACTACGTCTCCACCGTCAAACAGCTTCCGGTGGAGCGCAGGCTTGCGCACCAAAGCGCCATCATCGAAGACTCCCTGTACAGCGCCGCCAAGAAAGCGGGGCTGCCCGATGGGGTGATCCTGGCGCTGGCGGAAATCTTCGGCTGGGATATCGATTTCGTGCACGACGTGCGCAGC
The DNA here is from genome assembly GCA_041690535.1 of Gammaproteobacteria bacterium. Classification (GTDB taxonomy): domain Bacteria; phylum Pseudomonadota; class Gammaproteobacteria; order Thiohalomonadales; family Thiohalomonadaceae; genus JAWLHA01. Next base: position 14,684 of record JAWLHA010000002.1, read on the forward strand.
GGCGACAGCTTCAGCGTGCTCTATGAACAAGAGTACGTGGAGGGCCAAAAGGTGCGCGACGGCGCCGTGTTGGCGGCCGCGTTCGTCAACCAGGGCACCACCCACCGGGCGGTGCGGTTCACCGCCCCCGACGGGCGTTCGAACTACTTCACGCCGGAAGGCCGGCCCATGCGCAAGGCTTTCCTGCGCTCGCCCGTGGACTTCCGCCGGATCAGCTCACGCTTCCAGACCGAACGCTACCACCCCGTGCTCGGGGTCAAGCGTCCTCACCGCGGGGTAGATTTCGCCGCCCCTGTGGGTACGCCCATCAAGGCAGCGGGCGATGGCCGGGTTGTGTTTCGGGGCTGGAAGAACGGTTATGGCAATACCGTGGTGATCGAGCACGGGGGCATCTACTCGACGCTCTACGGGCATATGTCCAAGTTCCATTCTGGCGTGCGCGCCGGCGGCCGGGTCGAGCAGGGTCAGATCATCGGCTACGTGGGACAGACCGGGCTGGCCACCGGTCCTCACCTGCATTACGAATTCCGCGTCAATGGCGAGCATCGCGACCCCCTCACCGTGAAGCTGCCTGGTGCCAAACCCATCCCGGCCAGCCTGATGGCGGAGTTCAATCAACACGCAGAGGAACTCCTCGCCAGCCTGGATTCCAGGGGCACCAGTCATCTTGCCGCGATGGAGTAGTGGAGCCCTGGCCGCCTCGGATCTCGGAACACCCGCGATCCGGGGCGGCTCACAGGCCAAGTTCCTTCACATCAGAAACACCGGCTGGCTGTCGGCTGACCCTTGAGCCGCTCCCGCAGCGCCAGTGAGCCTAGCCCCACGTCAATGGTCGCAGGTATTCCGACCATGCTGAAGCGTGCCCGCAAGGTAGGCGCTCGCGAGCCGCTCGGGGGTCTCCGCCGGGGCACCGGCCACCACCGAGATCCCCCGCTCCACGAACAGGCTCTGGGCCCGTCCACCGATGCCACCGGCGATGATCACATTGGCGCCCCGCTCAGCCAGCCACCCCGGCAGCAGACCCGGCTCGTGCGGCGGCGCGGCCACATCCTCCCGCTGCAGAATGGACTTGGCCTGGGGGTCGGCATCGATAAGGGCAAAGGTTTCACAATGTCCGAAGTGGGCGGACAACTTCCCGTTGACCACGGGGACTGCGATACGCATGGTGTCTTCTCCAGTCGTTGAAACAAGCGGTTGCAGGAGCAGGCCGTGCTCCCGCCCGATCCCCTGCAGGCGGTGCCAAAGGAAACGGATGTCATCGGCGGCCGCGGTACGTGTTTCGACCACGGCCCGCGCCTGTGATTGCACCTTGGAAAAAGCGCTGTCATAGCGAATGCGGCCAGCGAGTCGGACCCCCAGGTTCAGGGCAGCGGCCTCGACCTGCTCGGCCATTTCGGGGTTGATGTCCCATTTGTTCACGCATACCGCCGTGGGGATGCGGAAGTGGTTGGTGAGGGCGAGGACCCGCTCCAGATCGTGGATCCCGGCTACCGTGGGTTCGGTCACCACCAAGGCCAGCGAGGCACCGGTCACCGAGGCGATAACCGGACAACCGACCCCCGGCGGCCCGTCGATGATCATTAGGTGAGCCCCCAACTCTTCCGCCACCCGCCGGGCCTGGTGGCGCACGGTGGAGACCAGTTTCCCCGAATTCTCCGCCGCGATGCCAAGCCTGGCGTGGACCATCGGCCCGCACCGACTCTCGGAGACGAACCACTCACCGCAGGTGCGTTCGGGGAACTCGATGGCCTCGGCAGGACAGAAGCGAACGCAGACACCGCATCCCTCGCACCGCAAGGGATCCACCCGGAACCGCTCCTCTTCCTCGTCGTCCTCGTACACCTCAATAGCACCGAAGCGGCAATCGTCGAGGCACAGGCCGCAAGAGACGCAGTCCTCCGCACGGATCACCGCTTCGTGACCACTGATGAAGGGGTGCCGCTCCCGCAGCTGCGGCTGCAGGATGAGATGCAAGTCGGCCGCGTCCACGTCACAGTCCGCCACCACCGCCGACCGGGCGAGCAGCGCCAGGGAGGCGGTTATGCTCGTCTTTCCGGTGCCGCCTTTGCCGCTGATCACCACCAATTCAACCAACTGATCCCGTCTGGAGGACTTCATCATCTCCTGCTCTCTCACGAACGCTGGCACTGCCCCAAGAGCAACGCCGCTCTATTACGCATGGAAAACCTTGGCGGACCAATGAATCCTCTGCGCCCCGGCACTGCAGACCTGACAGCTACGTAGGGTGGATAAGCGCAGCGCATCCACCAAGTCGCATGAATGGTGGATGCGCTGCGCTTATCCACCGTACTTCGCACATCGGATTTATCTGTTCGGAGCGCCAGTGGCGGTGTCCTGGTCTGCTTGGCACCACCGCCCTCTATCCGGCGTCGGCCGAACCGGGGTGCACCCGGAGCTGGGGAAAGGCCGGTCGCTGCGGCCCCCTCGCGGCACAAACGAGCCGCTCCCAGAGCCTCTCGAAGACCGGACGGTAGGCCGGCAGCGCGTCCACGATGGACTCACCACGGGAGCAGGCCTCGGCGATCCGCCGGTCGTGGGGGATTTGCAGCAGCACCGGGATCCCGGCCTCTTCGCAGAACTCGGCCGCGCGCTCGTCCCCCATTCCGGCGCGGTTGATGACCACCCCGAAAGGCAGGCCCAGCTCCAGAAGGGTTTCCGCCGCAAGGGTCAGATCGTGGAGCCCGAAGGGGGTCGGCTCCGTCACCACCACCACGTAGTCGGCCCCGCGGACCGCGGTGACCATGGGGCAGCTGGTGCCGGGCGGACCATCCACAAGGGTCAATGCCTCCTCGTCGGCGCGGCCAAGGACGGCACGGATGAGGGGCGGCGCCATGGCCACACCCACGTTGAGCCGCCCCGAGACCAGGTCGACCCTACCGGCCTGCCCCGACTCCACCGCACCAATGGGGCGGTCCACTTCGCCGATGGCATGCCGCGGGCAGACCCGGGCGCAACCGCCACAGGCGTGGCATAGCTCGGGGAAGACCATGGCCCTCTTCCCGGCCATGACGATGGCGTTATAGGCACAGAAGGCACTGCATTCACCGCAACCGTCGCAGAGGTTGGCATCGATGCGCGGAATGGACACGGAGACGGTCTCGGACGCCACCTCTGCCGGTTTGAGAAAGAGGTGGGCGTTGGGCGCCTCCACGTCGCAGTCCAGCAGCTGCACCGGCCCCTCGGCGGTACGGGCCAGCGCCACGGAGACGGTGGTCTTGCCCGTCCCGCCTTTGCCCGAGGCGATCGCAATCCTCATTGCAGCTCTCCTCCCTCCCCTTGCTCGAGGCGTCGCCCCCGCCGCTGGGCGGTCTCCTCATCGACCTCATCCTGCCAACCATTGCGGGTGTCAAGGATGCAATCGAAGCGGGCCGAATAGGGCTTGATATCAAGGATCGGCGTACCATCCAGCAGGTCCACCCCCGCCACGCGCAGCAGGTTGCCCTCGACCTCCAGCAACCGCACGATGCTCAACCCGATGGGGTTGGGGCGCCAGGGTGCCCGGGTGGCGAAGATGCCATGCGGCCGATCCTGCAAAAAGGGGGTGGCCAGCAGCCGGCGTGTGGCTACCCGATGCAGGTCATAAATCAGATAGATGTGGGACCACCCTTCGATGCTCCGCAGCCCTTCGGCAAACTCCGGCTTCAGCTCCACCCGACCGGTGATCGCCTCGGCATAAATCGGTTGGATGGGGGTCTGACGCGGCTCCGTGTACGGGCTTCGCATGTAGCCGATGGGGGTGTAGGCAATGGCTTCCTGGCCGCTCATGAACGCCCCTCCCCTTGCGCCAGGGGGCTGAGGCGGCCCTCGCGAAACTGCGCCAGGGCCTCGGCCACGGTATTTGCCGCCGCGCTGTAGACGGCGACGCCGGCACTCGACAGCAGCTGAAGCGCCTTCGGCCCGCAGTGACCGGTCACCACCGCCGCAGCGCCCAGCCGAACGACGCCCTGGGCCGCCTGCAGGCCGGCCCCTTGGGCAGCCTCGGCACAATGGCGGTTGTCGATGACGAAGAACTCCTCCTGCTCCAGGTCATACAGGATCAGGGTCGGGGCGCGGCCGAACTGAGTGTCAAACGGGGCGTCCAGGGTATCGCCCCGGGCGGTAATCACGATTTCCAAATTCTTGCCTCCTGACCGGTCGACGGCGAGTGCCGTCGCGCCTTCTGTCAACCATTCCGGGCGGGGTACGGCCATCATCGCCAGATGCCCCACCGCCTCTTTGGGGGGACCAACGAGGGATTCGCGTCGATAACCCCTCCGCCCCTCCCTTTTCGGGCGCGCCGGCCCAACCGGCCCGCTCCGCACCTCGCCCCCCGGCCCTGCCGGCCGCGCCCGGGGGCGGAAGGCCGGCCCATCAGCTCAAGTTCTGTACGCTCGTCCTGCAGGGGGCCCATCGGCAGGGGCCCACTCCCGTCACGTCCCGGCATTGCATGCCCTCCTCTGTTTTCGGTCACTGGCGCACGCCGAACCGGCGCTTGCCCTGGTGTCGCCGAGGGCGGCCGCAGGCACAGCCCGGCATGGCGAATGGCTTATCGGGCAACCTGCCCTCCAACCAGGCCTGTAGTACCTCGTCGACCTCTCCGGCGACAAACGGCACCACTTGCAGCCCCTTGGCCACGGCGAGGCCCTGAAGCGGTCGGGAGATGGCGCCACAGATGAGCACGTGCACCCCCTCCTGGACGAGCGCCAGTACCTTTTGCGCGGGTTCTCCATCGGGGAGCGGTGCCTCGGTGCAGCGGAGGGCCCGCCCGGAATCGGCCTCCACCACCACTACTCGGTGCGTCACGTCAAACACCGGCGCCACCCGCCCGTTCCAGATCGGCAGGGCGATCTTCATTGCGGCCCCTCAAGCGATAGCTTCAGATCCACTACTGCATCAGCTGTGCCAACCTGCACGACTGGTTGGAAAGCCGCACATCACAGGCGCGGAAAGGGCACAGGGAAGACAGTTGAGTCGCATCTGCGCGACGGTCGGCGCAACGACAGTCGCAACACTGCACCGTTGCATGAGTCCGCGATGGCGCCCAGGTTCTGGAGTTGCGACAGGTGAGTTGTGGAGGGGGCCGCCAAAGAAGGCCAAAGAAGATGAGCGTGGAACCGCCCCCCGATGGTTCAACCGCGGGTGGCCTCAGGTGCAAGCCAGCTCAGGCGTCGCGGTGGGAGCGCCCGTCCTGAAGGGGAAGATCGAGGCCAAGCGCCTTCATTCTTCGGAAGAGGGTGCTTTTGTGGATCCCCAGATCGCGTGCCGCTGCAGTGCGGTTGTAACGGTTGCGCACCAGCGCCTCCCTGATGGTGTCGGCCTCCGCCCGGGATTTCAGCGCCTTCAGATCTCGCTGCGTTGCACCGGCTCTGCGCGTCGCCAACTCTTCAGGCAGATGGACCGGTTCGATCCACTCCCCCGGACAGAGCACGACGGCACGCTCCAGAACGTTCTCCAACTCCCGCACATTGCCCGGCCACGCATGGGCCATGAGCAGGCCGAGGGCGTCGGGTGTCAGACCGGAGATCCCTCTGTTGTGCAGACGATTGAGCCGCGCCAGTAAATGCTCGGCCAGCAGGGGGATGTCCTCCTTGCGTTGCCGCAGGGGCGGCAGGTCGACCCGTACCACATCGATTCGATAGAACAGGTCCTCGCGAAAGGTCCCCTCGCGCACCAACCCGCGCAAGTCACGGTGAGTCGCTGCAATGACGCGCACATCGGCCTGCTCCGAACGGATGGAACCGAGGGGCTCATAGGTTCTCTCCTGCAGCACCCGAAGCAGGCGCACCTGCAGGGCCGGACTCACCTCGCCGATCTCGTCAAGGAACAGGGTGCCGCCCCTGGCCAGGGCAAACCGGCCCGGTTTGTCCCGGGTGGCGCCGGTAAAGGCACCCGCCTTGTAGCCAAACAATTCCGACTCCAACAGAGCGTCGGGCAGGGCGCCGCAATTCACTGCCACGAAGGGTTTTGCCCTGCGGGGACTCTCTGCGTGGATGGCCCTGGCCAGCAGCTCCTTGCCCGTTCCGGTCTCGCCGGTGATCAACACGGTGCTGGTGGTGGCCGCCACGGCGGGAACGATGTCGAAGACCTTGCGCATGGCGTCACTGCGGCTGACCAGATCCCCCAGGCGGAAGCGCCCCTCCAACGCCCTGCGGAGCACATCCACTTCGCTGAGGTCCCGGAAGGTCTCCGCCCCGCCCACGATCCGGCCGGCCGCATCCTTCAGTACGGCAGTGGAGACACTGATGGGGATCTGCGCCCCGTTGCGATCGACGATGTACCCGGTCTTGCCGATGATCGGTTTCCCGCTCTTCAGGGTACGCCCCAGCGCACAATCCCCCTCACACATGCTGGAGCGAAACACCTCCGCGCACGGCCGGCCAATGGCCTCTTTCCGGGGGATGCCGGTAATCACCTCCGCCGCCCGGTTGAAGGAGGTGATGCGCCAGGCATGGTCAACGGTGAAGACACCGTCGGAAATGCTTTCGAGAATGGCCTCGGTGGCCAGTGCAAGCGAACTCTTGTTACTCATCGGGGGCGTGCCGGCAACTCACGGATGAAAACGATTTTCCATCCTTCATCACATTGTTGACCCTGTCAATCAGGCAAATGCACGCACCGCGGGCGTTTTCAATGAGACCCCAGGCGTTCGAATTCTCAATGATTTTCTTGGTCTAATGTGAGTTCCTGCAGCCTTTTGCGGCTTGTGTGATGGATCTCAATGACCCAGAACATTAGCATACTCTAATATACCCGTATTCACCGGTCTTGGAGTCGAACATGCTGCGTAAAAACCTGGACGCCCACTACTCGCCCCTCTTCTTCCTCGGGTCGCTGGGGGCGGGGGGACTTTCCGTCTCCTTTTTCATGTATCTCATGTTCATGGTGGACCACCCGGATACCCCCCTCCCCACGTACAGCCACATCATGCCGCTGCTGCAACAGGGATCGCCGGTCGCCCGCACTCTGGTCGCGCTCGCCCTGATGGCCATTCTCGTGCTCGCCTTTCAGCACCTGAGGCTTCTTGTGTGGAACATTCGCGAGTACCGCCGCTTCCGCCAGACCGATGCCTTTCAGAAGCTGATCAGCTCCAACAATGAGGTGGCGTTGATGGCGATTCCCTTGACACTCGCCATGACCATCAATGTGGGATTCGTGCTCGGCGCCGTGTTCGTCCCTCACCTCTGGGAGGTGGTGGAGTACCTCTTCCCCTTCGCCATTCTTGGGTTTTTGGCGGTGGGGATCTATGCATTGAAGATCTTCACCCACTACATGACGCGCCTTATCACCGCGGGCGACTTTGATTTCGTGGAGAACAACAGCCTGAGCCAGATGATCGCCATCTTCGCCTTTGCGATGGTATCGGTGGGCCTGGCCGCCCCCGGCGCCATGAGTCACCATGTGGAGGTCAACGCCATCGGGATCTTCTTCGCCATTTTCTTCGCCGCGATCGCGATGGTGCTCGGCCTGCTCAAGTTCGTACTCGGGATCAAATCCATTTTCCGTCACGGAATTTCCGAAGCGGCGAGCCCAAGTCTGTGGATCGTGATCCCCATCCTTACCCTTCTTGGGATCGCGTTCATCCGCATGTCCTTCGGCGTGCACCATGGCTTTGGCGACCCCGCCCCGCGCACCGGCCTGTTCATCCTCACCTCCACCGTTCTCTCCCTGCAACTGATGGCGGGGCTGATTGGCTACGCGGTGATGAAACGGCTCAACTACTTCGCCGATTATCTGCACGGCGATAAACGCCATGCCGGGAGCTACGCCCTGATCTGTCCCGGGGTGGCACTGTTCGTCTTCGGCATGTTCTTCATCCACATGGGTCTGGTGCACAACGGCCTGCTGGAGAAGTTCGGCGTCACCTATTTCATCATGCTGCTGCCGCTCCTGTATCTGCAGTTCAGGACGCTGCTCACCCTGTTGACCATCAACAAACGCCTGCTCAGGCCCGAGTCTTCGCTCGGGCAGAGCACAGCGGCGGAGTGACCGGGCAGAGAAGAGAGGGGACACGGCGGCACGCACGCGCTGAGGGGTGTATTGGCCCACCTGGCCGCGTGTAGGACAGAGACGGACACGACACCGGCGTTTGCACCGACAGTCGGCGACGGGACAAGCCGCTAAGATGGCGCCGTTCCCTAATTGGATGTAGCCATCCTGGAAGCTCTCGGAGCGAAATGCAGCTTCTGCATTTGTCAGTTTACCCATGAGCGAATTCAACGGCGGGTTGCTCCCGCCGTTTTTTTTGCGGCCATGCCGTCACTCGCCATTCTCCTCCGCCCCCGGCCTCCGGCCTTGATGAACCCACATGCACGCCCCCGAATCATCTGGTGCGCGGCGGGGCACCGGCCCTTCTGGTCCCCATTACGCTTTGGTAAGCTTGGGCGCTAATTTAGGTAGCAACGAAGTCAACTGGGATCGACCACCTCCGCGGTGGCCGGACACGGGCCATGGACCTCTTCTCTCTCCTTTTCGATCACATCGACTGGAAGCACGCGCTGCTCACCAGCGTGCGGATCCTGCTGATCCTGGCCGTGACCTGGGTCGCCTTGATGCTCCTGCGCAACGGCCTGCTGCGGCTGGAAAACCGCCTGCTGGCGGCCAGGCAGGTGCAGGGGCAGGTGCCGGCCGAGGCGACCAAGCGGGTGAACACCCTGGTGAAACTGCTGCGCCAGGGAACCATCATCCTCATCTGGGTGGTCGCCTTGCTCATCATCATTCGCGAGTTGGGCGTCGACATCGGCCCTATCCTGGCCAGCGCCGGGATCGCGGGGCTCGCCATCGGCTTCGGGGCACAAAACCTCGTGCGGGATGTGATTTCCGGCTTTTTCATGCTGCTGGAGGATCAGGTGCGGGTGGGGGATGTGGCCGTCATCAACGGCACCGGCGGCCTGGTGGAGCAGGTCAACTTCAGGACCATTGTGCTGCGGGATACTTCGGGAGTCGTTCACGTTTTTCCCAACGGCACCATCACCACCCTCTCCAATCTGACCCACGAGTGGTCTGCCTATGTCTTCGATGTGGGTGTCGCCTACAAGGAGGACGTGGATCGGGTGATGGAGGTGATGCGGGAGGTGGGACGGGGGTTGCGGGAGGACCCCTCCTTCGGCCCCCACATCATCGCCGACATTGAGATCTTCGGGGTCGACGCCTTTGCCGAGTCTGCCGTGGTCATCAAGGGCCGGTTGAAGACGAAGCCTATCAAGCAGTGGGAGATCGGCCGGGAGTATCGGCGCCGGCTGAAAAAGGCCTTCGATGCCTGCGGCATCGAGATCCCTTTTCCCCACCGCACCCTCTACTTCGGCGAGGCCAGCAAGCCGTTTGCCGCGGAGTTGCTAAGTGGAGGTGTCCGGGATCAGGGATCGAGGGGCGCAGATGGGGGCCGCGGCTGAGTTCTCTGATGATTGCGGCCTCCGGACTCTGCCCCCGATCTCTGACGGTCACTTCCCCGTGATATAGCGCCCCTCATCGAAGGTCCAAATCCAGTCGGGGCGCATTAGGGCCATGCTCGCCGCCAGCATTCCGGTGAAGAAGCCTTCGGCGAAGATCATGAACGGGGCGAAGGGCAGATAACCGTCCACCAACTCGGAAAAGCTGTAGGCCTCGAACCCCAGGAGCAGACCGGCTGCGGTCCCAACGGTGATTGCCATCGCCAGCCCCCCACAGAAGTAAGCATTCACCATCACGTAAACGAAGAAATGATGCGGGAGGTGGCGGATCGCCAGGTGGAGTACGAGGGAACTGAGCAGCACCGGAATGGCGCCCATCAGCAACGCATTGAGCGAGAAGGTCGCCCACTCCCCGCCGCTATTGAAGATGTACCCGCATAGCACCAGACTCACCCCGATCAGGGCGAACTGCCAACCGAACATCAACGCAAAGAGAGTCCCGCCCAGCAAGTGGTAATTGAGCCCGGGGTTGATACCGGCCTTGAGACTCCACACCAGGAGCAATATCACGGCGCTGCCGAGAAACACATGCAACTGTTCGCTCTTCCGAAACCTTTTCCACGGCGCCGTGTAGAAGGCAATCCCCATCAGAACCGCAAAGGCAATGTGGGACATCCAGTACAACGACGGGGGCAGTAGATCGTAGGAGAGATTCATGCACCGGCCACAAACGGGGGATATTTTGTAGTATGGCAGATAAAGCCCTCCGCCATAAAAAAGGTCGGCGCGAAGCCGACCTGTAAGGAGGGGCACTAGAGCACCGAACGATAAATCCGAGGCGCCCAACATGTAGGGTGGATAAGCGCAGCGCATCCACCGTGCGGCGTCGAATTGGTGGATGCGCTGCGCTTATCCACCCTACCTCGGTTCGCTGCCCCCGCCACCTGCGGCGCAATTTGGCTGCGATTGGCGATCTTTCCGTTTACCTGTTCGGTGCTCTAGGGTTGAGTCGCAGTCAGGCCTCGGCACCACTGGTTTTGGCGCGGAAATCGGCAATGGCTGCTTTGATCGCGTCCTCTGCGAGGACCGAACAGTGGATCTTTACCGGCGGGAGGGCGAGCTCCTCGGCAATTTGGCTGTTCTTGATCTCGCACGCCTCATCGAGGGTCTTTCCCTTCACCCACTCGGTGACCAGCGAACTGGAGGCAATAGCCGATCCGCAACCGTAGGTCTTGAAACAGGCATCTTCAATGATGCCGCGGGCATTCACCTTGATCTGCAGACGCATGACATCCCCGCACGCCGGCGCACCGACCATGCCCGTACCGATGCCGGCTTCGTTCTTGTCGAAGGATCCGACATTGCGCGGATTTTCATAGTGATCGATGACCTTGTCGCTGTATGCCATGTCTAATTCTCACCTCCGTCTGCCTAACGGGCTGTCGGTTGCCTTGTCAAAAACAAGCATTGAAATCAAAGCCCTTGCGTGCCTGGGGCTATTCCTTAGCGTTTTTCTCAACTATATGGTGACCCCGCTGTTCTGTCAAGGCGAGTCGCCACCTGAGATTGCCCCCCCCAGCCCGGGTTCTCCCCGCCGGCCGTAGCGAGGGTGCGGAGGTGCTGGTAGATTCCCCTTGCACGCAGTGCTTGGCGCCGCGGGCATGGTCGACACTATGTCGAGGAGACCAAATGCGAGCGCGCCGGAGCCCCCGGGTTCGGCGGTCGCAGAAGGTGCGGTGAGAACCCGGGCCAGATCTGGCCGGTCAGCCACTCAACCCGCCGGTATTGATGCATGTTCAGACAATTACTGCGGTCGCTGAGCCATACCGATTTCCGCATCTTCTTTCTCGGTCAGGCGGTGTCTCTGACGGGGACCTGGATGCAGAATGTCGCCCAGGCGTGGCTCGTCTACAGCCTGACCGGCTCCAGTGTACTGCTTGGCCTGGTGGCATTCATGAGCCTCTTCCCCGTACTGCTGTTCGGGCTGCTCGGAGGAGTGCTGGTGGATCGGCTGCCGCGGCGCCAGACACTCATGGCCGCGCAGGTGGCAGCGATGGCCCAAGCCTTCGGGCTGGGTGCCCTGGCGCTGTCGGGACACATCGAGATCTGGCACATCGTCGCGCTCGCGTTTCTGCTCGGCCTAGTGCATGCGGTGGAGATGCCTGCGCGCCACTCCTTCATCGCAGAGCTCGTCCCACGGACGGATCTGCCCAATGCAATTGCCCTCAACTCGGGCGTGTTCAACATGGCGCGCTTTGTGGGGCCGGCGATCGCCGGCTGGCTCGTGAGCATCACCGCCGAGGGGGTGGTGTTCTTCATCAACGGCTGCAGCTTCCTGCTGTTGCTCGCGGGTCTTATCCGCATCGGTGCTTCGCGCCCGGCCGCCCCACCCCTAGCCCGGGGCAAAGCCACGCTGAGGGAAGGGCTGAGGTTTGCCTGGGAACACCCGCGGATCCGGGCCGCGCTGCTGCTCATCGCCAGTGTGAGCGCCGCCGGCACCGCGTACGCCGTGCTCATGCCGGTATTCGCTCGAGAAGTGTTCCAAGGGGACGCCCGCAGCTTGGGCATGCTCATCGGGGCCAGCGGGTTGGGGGCGATCTTTGCCGCGATGCTCCTGGCCTGGCTCGCCGGTCGCCAGACGCTGGAACATCACATCGGGATTGGCGCCATGGTCGCGGGCGCAGCCATGGCGGTTTTCTCCCGCCTCGAGATCTTCACTCTCGGGCTTCCCGCACTGGTGGTGTTGGGGTTTGCCCTCACCACCACGATCGCCTCCACCAACACGCTCATCCAAATGCTGGCCCCCGATCAGATGCGGGGACGCATCATGGCACTGTTTTCAGTGGTGTTCATCGGGCTCACCTCCATCGGCAACCTATTGGCCGGGGGACTCGCCGCGCTGCTTGGGGCGCCGGATGCGGTCCTGCTGTTCGGGGCCGTCTGCCTTGGCGCGGGAGCCGTCTACCGGCGCCATCGAAGCACTCTGGAGGGGGAGGAGACGCGCTGACTACGCCCCGGTCACACCGGGGAGGATCAGCCGGAAACTGCTGCCCAGGCAGTGCTTGAGCACTTCATTGAGGAGCAGGTTGACCTGGCGACGTTCATCCCGATGGTAGCGACCGCCGGGAAACACCTCATACCTGGCCGGGATATGGGTGCAGTCCTGGTAGGAGAGGACCTCCATGACCCGCGCATCGTCGTAGACCCGGGCGGTCATCACCAGGTCAGGGATCAGTTCACCCTGGACGTCGAACGCCTTGGTCAATTCCACCGTGGCGGTGTAGGGGAAACGCTCCACCAGGCGGACCTGGATGTCCTCATCCCCGCGCCGGGCCGAGAAGGAGAGATGCGCGCCATCGCCGCCCAGCTGCAGCAGCAGCCGCTGGAACAGCCAATAATTCTCCTCGTACAACCGCATGGGGCTTTCGAGGGCGAAGCGGGCGATGGTGTGGCTCATATGCAGCAGTAAGACAGCGAACGGGACGGTTGATTCCGACTCCGCATCTTACCATAGCATTTCCCTCTGCCCGCGCCGTGGGTCCTCCCGCACCAGAGTAAACGCGTACTGACGTCACCGCCGTGCTGTGAGCGATGCCCTGCCTTCCGCGAGCGCGGTGTTGGCCGCAGTCCATGAAAGAGGAATGGGCTTTGGCGCGCCTGACCGGGGGGCAAGAGGCTGCGATTTCAGTCGCGGAATTCGCTCAGGCGGGCCCGCAGTCGGGCGTGGGCCTGGCTGAGAAGCTGGCTCACCCGCGATTCGGTGACCTGCAGTACGGCACCGATCTCTTTGAGATTGAGTTCCTTGTCGTAGTAGAGCGCCATGATGAGACGCTCGCGTTCGGGGAGTTTGCCGATGGCCTCGGCCAGTGATCGACGAAACTGTTCCCCTTGGAGCGCCTCCGGCGGAGCGGACTCCCCCGACGCCAGCCACTCATCATAACCGCCGCCGTCGACGCCACTGAGGTCGTCCAGACTCATCAGTTTGCTGTTGCTGGCATCCTGAAGGATTTGGAAGTACTCATCCAGGGAGACCCCCAGCTTGCGCGCCACCTCCTGGTCGGTTGCATCGCGCCCGGTCTCCGCCTCCACCTGCTGAATGGCCTCCGAGAGGTCCCGCATTTTGCGGTGCACCGATTTGGGCGCCCAGTCATTGCGCCGCAACTCATCGAGCATGGCGCCGCGCACACGGATGGTGGCGTAGGTCTCGAAACTCGCCCCCTGCCGGGCGTCGTACTGGTTCGCGGCATCCAGCAGGCCCAGCATCCCGGCTTGAATGAGATCGTCCACCAATACGCTGGCCGGTAACCGCCCGATCAGGTGATAGGCGATCCGCTTGACCAACGGGGCGTGGCGAATGACCAGATCGTTCTTGCTGGAGGCCTGCTGCCCTTGAGCGGTGTACATGAGGTTCATGTCGGAAGCCGGGAGAAGGGATTATTGCACAGTTCACGGGCACTCCCAACGGCGCCCGACCCCCGACCAGGGTGAACGCATACTCACCCAAGAGCGACGTAAGTCCTTGAAAGCAGGTCGTCGGCCGCATGGACGCGGCCGTCGAGCGTACAGGGACGTATTCACAGCGGACCTGCTTTCAAGGACTTACGTCGCTCACAGCACGGCGGTGACGTTAGTATGCGTTCACCCTGGACCTTTCGCCCCATTCCGACGTGATGGCGTTAGCAAAAAGCTCTCGGGACCAGCGGGTGGCTCATCGCCCCCTCAGGCGTAGAAATCCACCCCGCTCCGGGAGACGGACGTGGTGGTGGTAACGACAGTCTCCTCCTCTGTCCCCCCGTCGCCGCCCCCATGCGCACCACCCACACCGCTGCCGCCTCCCCGGCCGTCCATGCCCTGCTGCTGCGGACTCTGCTGGGAGACCTCCGACTGCACCAAATTGAGTCCCTGCTCCTGCATCAGCTCGCGGAGGCGGGGCAACGCACCCTCAAGGGCCTGCCGCGTCTCGGCGTGTTGCGCGGTGAAGTGGACCGAGGCCTGCTCTTGATGAAGGCTCACGCGCACCTCGATGGGCCCGAGGTGGCGGGGGTTGAGCTGTATCGTGGCTTCCTGCATCCCTTCGCGGCTCATCCACACCACCCGCTCGCCCAGCGCTTGATCCCACCCCTTCTGTGCCAGGGGAATGGCAAGCGTGAAGGCGCTCGGAAGATTGGCTGGAGCCGGCAAAGGGGTGCCGAGCAGGCCGGAGGGGGCGGTCGGACTCGCAGCTCCCGAAAGGGAACTCGCTTCCATGGAGAACCTTGGCGGCTGCCCATCCCCCTCCAGGCGCCGCATGGTGTGATAAAGCGAGGCGAACGCAGCCCGTCCCATGGCGGCCCCGTTTCCTTGGCTCTGGCGCTCGCCGCCACCGTGGTTCGGCGGTGCATCGGGCTCCCTTGGCGCGCTCCCCAGCGGATCACCGGCTGCGACGCCCCGCCCCTCGGCCACTCGGTTTCCCCGCTCGGGGGTGAGTGGCGCAGTGGTGGTCGCCATCTCCGAGCCGGCCTGCACGCGTGTTGGCTTCGCGCCGTCCTGCACAGTCACCTGCACTTCGTCCCCGGCTGGGGCCGGCTGTGCCGCCGGCTCCATCTTCGGCGGGGTGCTAACGCCAGCCTGTGCCTGCGACGGCGGGGGGAGCTCTCCCTCTGCCATCGGCAGCCCGGCCACCGGGGCGGGGCCGCTTGCCTCGGCAGCAGCGGTCTCGTCCGCTGCCTCTCCCGTGCCCCCATCGCCCCCGGCGGTAGAGATGTCGGCCTGCTCCGGCCTCTCCGCCCCAAGGAGGGGAGCGGCAACAAGCGCCCCCCCAGGCGGCAGGTCCGTGCCGTTTTCCCCCTCGGCGATGCCGCCTTCGAGGGTAGCGGACTCTGCCTCCTCACCGGTGTCGGTGCGCGTACCGGGTGTGGTCCCGGTGACACCGCCTCCCCCCTTCGGCTTCTCATCCGCTGCTGGCGCGTTTGACTTCGCCTGCCGATCGGCAGCCGCCGCGCCCCCTTGGCTTGAGGCTGCCTGGGCCGTTGCTTTGGACTCGCCGCGCTCTGTGGCAGTGGAGCTGCGCGCCTGAATTTCACTGTCGAGCGCCTGTGCAAACGGATCGCCGTCGGGCCGCTCGGCCTGCCCCTTGGCGACCGGCCGGGGGTTGAGGGCCGTGAGGGTGGCCTCGGGCATCTTCGCACTCGATTGCACCATGATGTGCTCCAAGCTTCTCTTCTCAGGGTTAATGCTCAGCAACTACCGGGCCAGCCGGCTTCAGCGGCAGGAACCGTGGACCGTCTTCATCTGTCGTGCTTCCGCGCCGCCTTGGCCTGAACCAGGTCATCGATCTCCTTCTGCTCCTTCCTCCCAGCGGCAAGCGCTTCCTCCTGCTGGTATTTCTCCACCACGCTCTCCAGCGCCTTGGTCTTGCTGCGGGCCCCCTGCCACAGCCGCCGTCTCTCCTCCAGCAACCGCCTGGCCGAATCGACCACGCGCCTCTGCTGCTCGATGGCCTCTCCCAGGCTGGCAAGAAAACGCTGAAACTGCTGGAATCTGGCAGCGCTCACTCCGAGGCCCGACGTCTCCTTGAAGCGGGCAGTGTACTCGTCGCGATAGGCGGTCAGGTCATCAAGCCGCTGCTGCTGCTCGGCCAACCGGGCAGTGGCGTCGGCCAACGCTTTGGCGGCCTCGCTTTCCTTGGTTTCGGCAAGGCGGGCCACCGGTCTCATACGTTCGGAACGGACCATCGTTGCCCTTTCTCAGTTAGCGCGCCAGCGTCTGCCCGCCCCGATCCTCCATCAGGGTCTGGAGGTCGTGCAGACTCTCATCGAAGCCCATTCGCTCATTCATGCCCTGCTGGAGAAAATCCGCCAGCCGGGGCTGGAGGCGGATCGCCTCGTCGATGCGGGGGTCCGCCCCCCGCGCGTAGGCCCCGACACTGATGAGGTCGCGGTTCTTTTCGTAGGTGGAGTAGAGCTTCTTCAGCCAGCGTGCGGCCTGCTGATGTGCCTCGCCGGTGATCTGATGCATGGCCCGGCTGATGGACATCTCGATGTCAATGGCCGGGTAGTGACCCATGTCGGCCAGCGACCGCGAGAGCACCACATGGCCGTCGAGGATGGCGCGGGCCGCATCGGCCACCGGGTCCTGCTGGTCGTCCCCCTCGGTCAGCACGGTGTAGAAGGCGGTTATGGAGCCGCCGCCCGCCTCACCGTTGCCCGCCCGCTCCACCAGTTGCGGGAGCTTGGCAAACACCGACGCGGGATACCCCTTGGTGGCCGGCGGCTCGCCAATGGAGAGGGCCAGTTCGCGCTGGGCCTGGGCGAAACGGGTCAGCGAGTCCATGAGCAGCAACACGTCCTTGCCCTGGTCACGGAAGTACTCGGCGATGCTGGTGGCCAGGGAGGCCCCGTGGAGCCGCATCACCGGCGGATTATCGGCAGGGGCAGCCACCACCACGGCGCGGGCCATCCCCTCCTGCCCCAGGATCTGCTCGATGAACTCCTTCACTTCCCGGCCGCGCTCGCCGATGAGCCCCACCACAATGACATCGGCGGTGGTGAACTTGGTCATCATGCCGAGCAGCACGCTCTTGCCTACCCCGCTGCCGGCAAACAGCCCCATGCGCTGGCCGCGCCCCACCGACAGGAGTGCATTGATGGCGCGCACGCCCACATCCAGCGGCTTGGCGATCGGGTCGCGGACCATGGGATTGATGTAGCGCCCGGTCAGCGGCATGGTCCCCGTGGTCTCGAGCGGCCCCTTTCCATCGAGGGGATTGCCGGCGCCGTCGATCACCCGCCCCAGCAGCCCTTCCCCCACCCGCGCCTCATAGACATGGCCGGTGGGAATGACGCGACAGTCGGGGCCCACCCCGCGGATATCGCCCGTGGGCATAAGGTAGATGTGTTCGCCCGCGAAACCAACCACCTCGGCCTCCACCACGCTCCCGGAGGGGCTTTCGATAAGGCAGCGCGAACCGATGTTGGCGCGGATCCCGACCGCCTCCAGGGTAAGGCCGATCATGCGGGTCAGTTTGCCTTCCACCTGGAGCGGCAACCGCTCGGCAATTGCTTGCCGACGCTTGGCAAGGGCCAGCGCCAGCCGCTCGTTGCGTCGTTCACTCGGGGCGCTCACCCTGGCGCCTCCCCCCGAACAGCTCCGCCACCGTCGTGTTCAGACGCTTCTCCACAGTGGCGTCGATTTGCGCATTTTCAGTCACCACCCGGCAGCCGCCGCGGGTCAGGACCGGGTCTTCCACCAAGCGCCAGCTCTGCTCGCCATCGGCGGCCATCGGCAGCTTCTCGCGCAGCAGCTTGGCATCCTCGGGGTGGAGCAGGATGCGGATCTCCTGTTGATGGGTGGGCAGCAACTTCATCGCCTCGCGGATCACCCCCACGATGTGGCCCGGATCGGTCTGGAGCTCCCGATAGATCACCTGACGCGCCACCGCCACGGCCAGCTCCAGCAGCTCGTTCTCCACCCGCTCATCCAGCTCCGCAAGCGGCTCGGCCAGCGACTTGAAGATATGCTGGAGGCGCAAGGCGTTGGCCCGCACCTCGGCCGTGCCGGATTCCAGCCCCTCGCGGCGCCCCTGTTCGAATCCCTCGCGGTAGGCCTCCTGCTGAATCGCCTCAATCTGCTCGGCGGTCAGCGGCTGTGGCGCATCAGACTCGTCGAGCTCCTCCACCTCAGGCTCGGGTTCCGGCGCGGGCGTACCGCCCATGTTCGGCAGTTCCCACCGCTCGAAGGCGGTGAGGCTCTCCTTGGGGATGAGCTTACCCTCGGCCATGTTGCACCGCCCCCCGGCCCAGCCTGCCCCTGGCGATGCGCAAAGGCGCGCGGCCCTCAGACGAACTCATCGCCCTTGCCACCCAGGGAGAGATCGCCCGCTTCGGCCATGCGCCGTGCAATGGCCAGGATCTCCTTCTGGGCCCCTTCCACCTCGCTGAGGCGCACCGGACCACGCGCCTCCAGGTCGTCGCGCAGCATCTCCGCGGCACGCTTGGACATGTTCTTGAAGACCTTCTCCTTGAGCAGGTCGTCGGCCCCCTTGAGGGCGGTGATGAGGGTATCGGACGAGACCTCGCGCAGCAGCGCCTGAATGCTGCGGTCGTCCACCTCGACGAGGTTGTCGAAGACGAACATGAGATCTTCAATCTTGGCCCCCAGCTCGGGGTCCACCTGCTTGACCCGGTCGAGGATGGTGGACTCCACGGAGCTGTCCATGAAATTGAGGATATTGGCCGCGGTCTTGGTCCCGCCGACACTGGAGGACTTCAGCGTGGAGCTGCTGCCGGAGAACTGTTTCTCGAGGATGTCGTCCAGCTCCTGAAGGGCCTGGGGCTGAATGCCGTCGAGGCTGGCGATGCGCAGCAGCACGTCCGGGCGCATCCCCTCGGGCAGCAGCGAGAGCACTTCGGCGGCCATATCCGAATCGAGGTAGGAGAGGACGATGGCGACGATCTGCGGGTGCTCCACCCGCACCAATTCAGCCACCGCGCGGGGCTCCATCCACTTGAGCGCTTCCAGCCCCTTGGAAGAGCGGCCGATGAGGATGCGGTCAATGAGGTTGCTAGCCTTCTCCTCCCCCAGGGCGTTGGTGAGGACGTTGCGCAGATAGTCCTCGTTGCCGGTGCCGAGGGCGGTCTGATTGCTCAAGGTATCGGCGAAGTCAGCCACCACCTGGTTGACCTCGTCACGGGTGATGTTGCCCACCGAGGCCATGGCCTCACCCACCTTCTGGACCTCTTTGGGTCCCAGGTGCTTCATGATCTCGGCCGCGGCCTGCTCACCGAGGCTCATCAGAAGGACGGCGGCCCGCTCGGAGCCGCTCAATGTGTGTCTTGTCTCTGCCATGGTGCGGTTTCAGCTGGTTGTCAGTCGTTGGCCACCCAGGTTTTCACCACCTGGGCAACCAGTTTCGGGTCCTCCTTGACCACTTTCTTCACCATGTCGATATTCTGCTCGTAAGCGCCGGGAGCGGGAAGCTTCACCGCATCGACCCCGCCCGTGAGGCTAAGGCGATCTTCTCCCAACTCGCCCTCCGCCTCGGGCAGGGCGAGCACGCCGTCGGCGGGGACCGGCACACCAGCGGCCTGCTGCGGCCGAATGGAGGCAAGGTTTCGCAGCAGGGGCCGGAGCACCAACAGGATGAACAGCAGGAAGGCCACCACCGCCAGCCCTTTGCCCGCCCACTCCTGCACCAGGGGTTGCTGCCAAAGGGGAGGCTCTGGAACGTCGACCACTTCCGGGCCGGTAAAGGGGGCGTTCACCACGTTCACGGTATCGCCCCGCTGGGCATTGTATCCCACCGCCTCACGCACCAGCGCCGTGAGCCGCTCGATCTCCTCCGGGGTGCGGGACTCCCGCACCGCGACACCCTCTTCGTTGAGGACGGTGCGATCGTCCACCACCACGGCGATGGAGAGCCTCTGAATGGCGCCGGTGGCGACCCGGGTGTGGCTGATGGTGCGGTCCAGCTCGAAATTCGTGGTCGAGTTGCGCCGGCTGCTGATGGGGTTCGCTTCCGCGGCATCTGCAGCACCGGCCCGCTCGGGGACGGTGGCCTCCCCCGGCGGCTGGTTGGAGAGCGCCCCCGGGACGCCCTCCGCACCGGGGCGCGACGAACGCTCTTCGGAAATTTGTTCGCTGCGGATGGCCTCCCGGTTGGGCTGATAGTTTTCCTGGGTGCGTTCGGTAACTGTGAAATCCAGGCCGGCAGTCACTTGGGCACGGACCCGGTCGCGCCCCACGATAGGCCCGAGGATCCCCTCGATACGCTGCACATAGTCGGCTTCAACCCGACGGGTGTACTCCAGCTGCTCCTGGCTGGCGGCCATCTCCGGCGAGTGCTCCCTGGTGCTTAGCAGCCGACCATGCTGATCGACCACAGTCACCCGGGAGGGCTCCAGATGGGGAATGCTGGAGGCCACCAGATGCGCAATGGCCGCCACTTGGCCGGTCTCAAGCGTACGACCTGCATAGAGGTTGACCAGCACCGAGGCGCTGGGCTGCTCCTTCTTGCGCACGAACACGGTCTGCTTGGGCAGCGCCAGGTGCACCCGCGCGCTCTCCACGCTGTTGATGGTGATGATGGAGCGCGCCAGCTCGGTCTCCAGCATGTGTTTGTAGCGCGTCGTCTCCATGAACTGGCTGGTGCCGAACTCCTGCTTGTTGCCCAGCGCCTCCAGCCCCATTCCGCTGCTCTTCGGCAAACCCTCCTTGGCCAGCTGCAGACGCACTTCGTGGACTTTTGCCGCGGGCACCATGATGGCCCCGGTGCGCTCGTCGATCTTGTACTCCACGCTCTGCTGCTGGAGCACATCCATGATCTGGGAGGTCTCCCGATCACTCAGCCCCCCCACCAGCACCCCGTAGCTGGGGGCCTGCATCCACAGCACCATGGTGAGGGCCAACGCAATACTGGCCGCGAACACCACGATGATCCCGATCTGCCGCACGGCCGGGAGCTGGACGAAGCCCTCAAACCGCGAGGCCATGTTTTCCGCCTTTACCAGTTGCATCAATTTGCCCGTTGAGCGTTCTTATTTTCCCGCGATCTGAATAGCTCAGACCTGCATGCGGCTGATTTCCTGATAGGCCTCGATCATCTTGTTGCGGACCTGCACCATGCCTTCAAAGGCGAGACCGGCCTTGGACTTGGCGATCATCACTTGGGGCAACGAGACATTGGGGTCCCCCACTTGAAAGGCCTCCTGCACCCGCGAGGACTCCTGCTGCATGGTGTTGACCTTGTCGATGGACTGCAGCAGCAGTGACGAAAAATTGGCACCCGCGACATTTTCCGCAGGCTTGGGGGCTTCGGCCCGGGCCTGCGTGGCGGCCATGCGGAGCTGCGCAAGCAGTTGATTGGTATCGATTCTGTTCATTTGAAGCCTCCAAGAGAGGTCGGCCTAACGACATCCATACCCGGGTGATGCACAATGCGGGCCAATTCTTGCCCACACTCCTTGCCCTCCATGGCGGCTGCCCCCCGCGGCGGGGCCCTTCGGCGTGCTGCTGCCGTGCTCTTTGGGAACTGGCGGCTAGTCGGGAACAGTGATTCCCGCCTCTCTCATGCGGGCCAGCTTGTAGCGCAGCGTCCTCTGGCTGATGCCCAACTTCTCGGCGGCGGCCTTGCGGCTACCCTCCCGAACGGCCTCCAGAATCATCTGCTCCTCACGATCACGCAGCTGCCGGGGCAGTGCAGGCGCGGGTGTTTCCAATACCAGGGGAGCGGAGGGCAACAGGGGCTCCCCTTCGAAAAGGAGGTGACCGGCCTCCACCCCATCGCCGAGGGCCAGAATCGTGGCCCGCTGCATCAGATTCTCCAGCTCACGGACATTGCCGGGCCACCCATGGTGGAGCAATTGCTGCTGCGCCTCTTCCGTCAGACCGGGCACGGCGCGGCCGGCGGCCTGGGCCGCCCGCAACAGCGCGCGCTCGGCCAGCGGCAGGATGTCGGCCGGGCGATCACGCAAGGGGGGAAGCATCAGGGGAAAAACATTGAGCCGGTAGTAGAGATCTTCGCGGAAGCGGCCCGCCGCTACCTCGGCACGCATGTCTCGGTTGGAGGTGGCCAGCACCCGCACATCGAGGGCGATCACGCCCCGTCCGCCCAGACGCTCCACCTCACGCTCCTGCAGTACCCGCAGCAGCTTGGCCTGCAGCGCCAGGTCCATCTCCGAGATCTCGTCCAGCAGCAGCGTGCCCCCCTCGGCCTGCTCGAACTTGCCCGGCGTGGCCCGCCAGGCCCCGGTGAAGGCCCCCTTTTCATAGCCAAAGAGCGTCGCCTCGAGCATGTTGTCAGGAATGGCAGCGCAGTTGATGGCCACAAACGGTCTGGCGGCGCGCCGGGAGTGGCGATGGATGTACCGGGCCAGCACCTCCTTGCCCGTGCCGCTCTCGCCCAGGAGCAGAACGGTGGCATCCGTGGCCGCCACCCGCTCCGCCAGCGCCAGCAGATCGCGGCTCTTCGGGTCAATGGCCACCGGCCCCCCCTCACCGGCGAGGGGGGTGAGATGGCGCAGGACGATGCCGTTCAGCGCCTCCGCCTCAAAGGGCTTGACCAGGTAATCCGCAGCCCCCTCCCGCATCGCCTCGACCGCCTTTGGAATGCTGCCGTAGGCGGTCATCAACAGCACCGGGGTTGCCCACCGGGTCTTGATGGCCTTGAGCAGCGCATGCCCGTCCATCCCCTCCATGTGAACGTCCGAGAGCACCAAATCGAATCGCTGCCGCTCCAGCACCTGCAGCGCAGCACCGCCGTCGGCGACGGTCGCCACCTGATGTCCGGCCACATCGAGGACATCCGCCAGGGCCTCGGCGAGTGCGGCATCATCTTCCACGATGAGAATCACAGACATGGGCCACCTCCCTGCGCCGGGGTGGCGTGGGGCAGGCGCATGGCGAACACGCTCCCCTTTTCCGCGTCCGAGCGGAACCAGGCCTCTCCGCCGTGGGCGCGGGCCACCATGCGCACCACGGCAAGCCCGAGGCCGGTGCCGTTCGAGCGCGTGGTTTGAAACGGCTCGAACAGGGTCGCCCGTATGGCCTCCGGGACCCCGGCCCCATCGTCCTGCACCAGGAGGTCAACGCCGCCCTGCGGCACGAGCTGGGCGGCAAGGCGAATACAACCGCCCTTTCCGACCGCCTCCACGGCGTTGTCGATGAGATTGCGCAGGGCGCTCACCAGCATGGCCCGATTGCCGCGCACCTCCACCCCCTCCCCCCCCGTCAGCTCCGCCCGAATCGCGGCCTCCTCCATCAGTGGTTTGCTGCCACTAAGCGCCTGCTCGAGAAGATCGCGCACGGGGAGCAACTCGGCAGCCTCCACCTCACCCCGCGCGAACAGGAGCATGTCGTTGACGAGCTGCTCCAGCTGTTTGAGGCCGGCCACCGCCTTTTCCGCAAAGCGGTGACGGCGCTCCTCGCCAAGGCCGGGCTGGCGCAGCTGGGAGGCATACAGCAGCGCCGAGGCCAGCGGGGTGCGGATTTGGTGGGCAAGATTGGCGGCCATGCGCCCCATGTCGGCGAGGCGCCGATGGTGCTCCACCCGCTGCTGAAGCAGGCGGCTATCGGTCACATCCTGAAGCAGGAGCATCTGCCCCGGGTCGCCCCCGAGAGGACAGGTGGAGAGGTGGACCATCCGGCCGTCCCGCAGTCGGAGGTCATGACCGGGCGTGGGATCGAAGGCGCGAATCATCACGTGCCGCCACGCCTCCCCCTTCAGGGGGGTGCCGAGAAGTTCAACGGCGGTGGGATTGCACTCCTGCACCTGGCCAAAACCGTCGAGAACGACGACGCCGGCCGGCATCACATCCAGAAGGCTCTGCAGGCGGTGGGCGAGACGCTCCTTGGCATGCAGCTCGGCCAACCGCTCTTCGCGAGCGCGCTCCAGTTGAGCGCGAAGCAGTGCCAGCTCAGGTGGGACGGGGCGGTCCCCGGCCGGGGCAATGGCGTGGATCGTCATTGTTTCACTCTCGCATTGACACTTGCGAGAGGTGAAGCAACATGTGTGCCGGGGTCTTCTATGGAGATTGAAGCGGGTTGGTGAATGCCCTGCGCTTATCCGCCCGATGGCTACTCACAGCGGGCGCGGGGCTCGAGCGTGCATGGGGGAGCCGGCGGGTGTCTTAGTTGGATAAGCCCAGGCGCCTCACCCGATTCGGCCGCCCCGCGCTGGGTTTACGACGGGGCCGCGGCGCCAGTCAAGATCATGACGCCATTTCAGGCCGTTGCAGCCCATACTTGCGCATCTTCTCCACCAGGGTCGTGCGGCGCATCTTGAGCCGGTTGGCCGCGTGGGCCACGACGCCGTCGGCCTCATCGAGGGCCTGCTGAATGAACGCCATCTCCAACTCGGCCAGGTACTCTTTCAGATCGAGCCCCTCCCGTGGCAGTCCGGCGAGCGGCGCCGGTTCGGGCGCTTCCGAACTCGGGGAGGCGACCGTCGGCATCGGGATCTCCTCCGGCGGCATCTGCGCCGCCTGAAACTTGGGTGGCAAATCGCGGAAGTCGACGATCCCGTGGGGATACATGATGACCAGGCGCTCCAGAAGGTTGGCCAGTTCACGCACGTTGCCCGGCCACGGATACTGCATCAGCGACGCCATCGCCGAAGCGGTCAGCCGCACCGATCCCCGCCCCTCCTGCTCCAGACGATTGATGAGCTCACTGGCGAGCAGGGGGATGTCTTCGGCTCGCTCCCGCAGGGGAGGCATTTCGATGGGGAAAACATTCAGCCGGTAGTAGAGATCCTCCCGAAAGGTGCCCTCCTTGATGTGTTCCTCCAGGTTGCGGTGGGTTGCCGCGACGATCCGCACATCCGCAGCGATGCTGCGGTTGCTGCCCACCCGCTCGAAGGTCTTCTCCTGCAGCACCCGCAGCAGCTTCACCTGCATGGGCAGGGGCATGTCCCCAATCTCGTCAAGAAAGAGGGTTCCACCCTCGGCGATCTCGAAGCGCCCCTGACGGGCCGTCAACGCCCCGGTGAATGCCCCCTTTTCGTGGCCGAAAAGTTCGCTCTCCAGCAGTTCCCCGGGAATGGCACCGCAATTTACCGGGACGAAAGGCGCTGAGCGGCGCGTGGACAGGTAGTGCAAACTGCCTGCCACCACCTCCTTGCCGGTGCCCGACTCCCCGAGAATAAGCACAGTGGCGTCCGATGCGGCCACCTGCTCGATGAGATGGCGGGCCTGGCGAATGGCGGGGCTGTTCCCCACCAACACCCGCTCCAGGCGCCCGGAATTGCGCTCCGCCGACTTGCCGCTCTGGACGCAAATTTCCGCGCGATGAAGACAACTGACCAACTGGTCGTAGCGGGGCGGGAAGCCGATGCCCGCCAATGCCCCGGCGGGGAGGCTGCTGCCTTCGGCCATTCCATACAAGAACACGGGGGCATTGGGCGCCCACCGGTTCAAAGATTCGAGCTCGGTCTCAAGGGAGGAGTCCGAAAGCGTGCCGCACAGGAAAACGGCTTTGATTTCCCGGGCAGAATGCCCCTGCCATTCGCCGACCGAGAATTGCTGTACGGGGCCATGATCCATGAATTCGATCACCGTCGCGATCCGCTCGCGTCGGCGGATATCGTGATCCACAACCAAAACGCTGTCAGCAGACATTACCGAGCTCCCCTCCCCACACATCGTTTTTTTGCGACGTTATGGCGAGTAACTTACCTGTGTGCTGATGGCATGTCAAAAATTTGTCGGTCCAGCACGACAGAAGGTATGCTCAGGAATAGAAGCAAACTTCGGACCGTAATAACTGACTGAGGGAACAGCGTTCTGGGAAGCTACTTGCTGTTCTGGCGATAAGCCGTTTCGGCGCGGCGACCACGCGTGATCTGGCTCGCCTCGCCCAAGAGGGCCTGCTGGGCGGATTCGCCCATGGCAATGATTCGCTGATCGAGCTCCAGCAGCTCGGTAATGTACTCCCTGACTAGCTCGGCCTCGGCAGGGTCAACCGGCCGGGAGAAGAAGGTCTCGAGTTTGGAGCGGCGTTGCCGCTCCAGCTCGGACAACTCGTCCCAGGCTCCGGATTCGGCGCAAGACAACATCGCGTCTGTCATGCGCAAGACTTCGGACCACGCTTCGGGGGTTCCACCCATTTGGTCATCTCTGCTCGGACCCAATGGCATCCCATGCCGATTTGATTTGCCCAAGAAGCCCGCTCACCTCTTCCAGCAGCGTGGAATCATTCTTGGCGTTGGCCTCTAACAGCCGCATCTCCATATATTCATAAAGCCGGTCCAGATTGGCGGCGATCTCCCCCCCCGCATCCTGGTTCAGACTTCCGCGCAAGCCTCCGATAATAGAAAGCGCCCAAGTGATATTGGTGCACTTTTCAGCCACTGCGCCGGCTTGCATTTGGGCCCGAGCAAGGTGAATCTTCTCCAGCGCCCCTTGCAGGAGCATTTGAATGAGCCGGTGGGGGGATGCCCCCTCAACGGATGTCTGCACCCCCACTTTGCGGTACTGCTGCAAGGCACTATAAGCATTCATGCGTCTTCTCCCCTCGAAATCCGTCAATCTTTCCGGTACGTGCCCGGCAGGTTGGCCAGTTGCAGGCCCAAATAAGTGCTGGTCGACTGCAACTGCCCCACCAGCGTATCCAAAGCGATGAATTGGTCCAGATAACGTCTTTCCAACGCTTCCAAGCGTCTACTCAGGCTCTCTCGCTGGTCTCCAATGTCCTCAACGCTTTCGTTGAGACCACCGATTCTCGATTCGAGAGAACCCGTGCTCCCCAGGTAGCCACTTAAAACTGTATCCAAGCGAGTGGCGATTCCTTCCTCGGACGCAAACAGCTGGGCGATCTCATCGAAATGGCTGTCCATTGCTTCGGACAACGCGGAATTGTCAAGGGCCAGTGTACCGTCGCGTTGAATCGCGACACCAATATCAGCCAAGGACGAGAGGGTGTTCTCATCTCCGGAAAGAAACCTGCCGAGTTCCTGGCGAGTTTGGGAACTGATGTTGCGCAGCGTCGCATCGCCTAGCAGCGCGCCTTTTTCCCCCGTCCCGGAGTTATACCGACCCAGCTCATCCATGGTCGCTTTCAGCTCGTTGAAGCTGTCCACGAAGCTCTTGACTGCTGATTTCACGCTGTCCGTGTCCAGGGCGACCGTAAGTTCCTCCACTGTCCCCGGCGAGGCCTTTGCCAGTTCCAGGGTCACCCCCTCGATTACATCGCTGAGACTGTTGGTGCCGCGGGTGACGGTGAGGCCATCCACCTTGACAGAGGCGTCCAACTCCGCCTCTGTTGCAAGAACCACCCCGTTGGCATCCACGTTTAACGTCGCCAGTCCCAGAACCGTTGCAGAATCCGTCGGGGTGCCCGCCTGATCGATGGTGCCCCCGAACTGCAGGCGGTCGGCATAGCCGGTTTCGGCAGCCGCGAGCACCAGCCGCTGCACACCGCCGTCGCCGTTGATGACCGTCGCCGATACGCCGGCACCATTCTCTTTGGCCTGCCGGTTGATCTCGTCCCGAATCTCCTCCAGCGTCATAGCAGTGGAGAGATCCACGTCGACCGAGGCGGTGCCCACCGTGATTGTGAAGTTGTCTCCCGCCGTTCCGCCGAGTGTCGCGCCGCTCGCGAAGGTAGCTGAGCCGACCCGGTGCTCTTGTGCCAGCCGCAGTACCTCGATGGAGTAGGCACCCGGCATTGCATCTGAGGCGGCGGTGGCGGTAAATACCTCTTTGTCACTGGTGGAGGCCGTCCGCCCCTGGAAAGCGGATAACTCACTCAAGCCTTCGAGGCTGGTTTGAAAATCCGCCAAGGCCGACTTCAGGGTGCCCAAGGCGGAGAGTTTGGTCTGAAAACCGGCTTCCTGGCGGTTCAACCGGGCTGCGGCAGGCTGCCCCTCGGCAGCGACCAGCTGGCCGACCAACCCCCGGATGTCCAACCCTGAACCGATACCTGAGGATGTGATGCCCATCGCAATGCCCTTGTCTTAAACCTGTGCCCTGAACATCAGCCCTTCATCGCCCTCACGCAGGTATTGGGCCAATCGGAGGACCTCTTCAGGCGGGATCTGGCGAATCACCTCGTCAGTTTCCCGATCGATTACCTTGACCACCGTGCGCCCGGTGGTGTCATCCACTCTGAACTGCAGTTGCCGCTGGACGCTTTGGACGAAGCCGTTCAATTCATCCACGGCCTGGCCCAACTCGGTTTGCGTAGGCGGCACCTGGGGCCCGCCTTGCTCCGCCTGCGACGGGGCGTCCTGGTGCGGCTCAGGCTTGTGGGGGTCCACCCGACTCGAGACCGGGCTCTGGCTCGGGCTCGGAATAAAGCGGGAATTTATCGACGAAATCTTGTCCATGGCTCTTCACCCTTACCGAATCCCGGGGCCTTACGGCCCCGGGAACTCCGGCACTACTGCAGGAGTGACAGCACGCTCTGGGGGGCCGCGTTGGCCTGGGCGAGCATCGCGGTACCCGCCTGCTGCAGGATCTGGCCGCGGGTCAGGTTGGCCGTTTCCGCCGCAAAGTCAGCGTCCAGGATCCGCGAGCGGGCAGCCGAGACGTTTTCGCTCACGCTCTGCAGATTAGCGATGGTCGATTCGAAGCGGTTCTGCACTGCACCAAGAGTCGCCCGAGTATCGGAGATGAAGGCAAGCGCACCGTCGATGATTGAAATCGCATCGTTGGCACCGCTTTGGGTTCCGACGTTAACCGAGCTTACCGCAGTGAGTGAGCTGGAGGCCGTGGCGGCGCCAAAGTAACCGGCCGCTTCCAATCCGCCTTCCACGTCCGAGAGGCTGAAGGAGGAGGAGGAATTCAGGGTCAGCGAGCCTGAAACAGTACCCGAAGCTGCGGCCGCAACGGCGTTTCCGTCCATCGTCAAAGCCTGGCCGGCTGCATCATTGGTGATCGTGATGTCATACCCGTCCTCATTGGTAAGGGTGATGGTACCGGCATCAGCGGTGGCAGTAATGCCGGTGGTGGCAGTGACATCATTGATCTTCTGAGCAAGCCCGGACAGGTCAGAGGTGCTCGCCACTGTTACATCGATGGTAACGCCTGCTCCCTCGTTCTTGCCTTCCAGCGTGAACTTGACTGCGCCCGCAGTAGCGACGGTCAGCGTGGATTCCGTGCGAGCCGACGCACTGACACCTGTGCTGGAGGTCACGGCATTCACGGCAGAGGCCACATCGCGCATAGACGCTGCGGCTGCGATGGCTCCTGTGGTAGCAGAGCCCAATGACCCGGTGATCACAATGCCATCGGCGTCGCCGGTGATCCCAGTGTTGGTCGCCGCCCCAACAAACTGGTCACCACCCGTAACAGTGTTCGAGCCCATATCCCCCGACGAAGCGGCTCCCAAGCCAAAAGAGATGGTCTCGTTGGCCATCGCACCGACCTGGAATTTCTGGGCGCTAAAGGTGCCGTCGAACAGGCTCTTACCGTTGAAGGTGGTGTTGCTGGCGATGCGGTCGAGCTCCGCTTTGAGCTGTACCACCTCTTTCTGCACATTGGCCCGGTCGTTGGCGCTATTGGAGTCGTTTGCCGACTGGACGGCCAGTTCGCGCATACGCTGCAGAATGTTGCCCGACTCTTGCAGGGCACCTTCGGCCGTCTGCGCCAGCGAGATGCCATCGTTGGCATTACGCACGGCCTGGTTCAGGCCGCGGATTTGGGAGGTCATTCGGTCGGAAATGGCCAGACCCGCCGCGTCATCCTTGGCGCTGTTGATGCGCAGGCCGCTGGAGAGGCGCTGCATGGAGGTCTGCAGGGTGCTTTGCGACTTGCCCAGGTTGCGCTGGGCGGTCAGCGACATGACATTGGTGTTGATTACGGAAGCCATGACTGCTTCTCCTTAACTTCTGCACCGGCCTCGGGCCGGCTGTTTTTACTTAGCGGATACATTCGCTACCGAATGTTCACCGCTCCCGACCTATTTATCGGCCCCCCCCGGTCAGACTTTAGGGTTTCTTCTACTTCGGGCCGTTTGGCCACTTGGCCGGCGCCCGGACGTGCTCCGTACCCCCATCAGGCAGCCCATCCAAGCGGTACTGCTTGCCCTCGGCAGGGAGTCGGCCAGAGCCTCCATTCCTCTAACCACTTTCCGGCCATTAGGGCCCAGGCAACCCGGGCGACGCCCTTTCTTGAGGGTCTCGTCAGGATCAGCAGAGGGTCCTACCTTGGGCGGGCAAAACGGAGGGCGCCAATTCAAAGCTTCAGGAGATCAGGTGCGCTGCGCCGACGGCGCCCCCTCTTTACGAGGCACCTTGGGCGGCGCAACCGAGGGGACTGACCAGCCCCATGCGTCTTTCCGGGGTAGGGTGAGGATACTCTGGAGCGCCCAACGCCCCGAGTTCGGGGCGACTGCGGTCGGGAGCGCTCGAGTGCCGACTGCAGTCAGGTTGGAAACTCCTTTGGCCGCAATCAGATGTAGTTGAAAAGCGACATGCCCTGCACCTTGACATAGGTCTTCTGTGCCGCGTCCAGGGTCATCAACTCCTGGTTCATGCGGCTGATGGCCTCCGCATAGTCAAGGTCGCGGACTTCGGCCAGCAGTGAGTTGACCCGAAGTTGATGGTCCTCGTTGACGTTGCGTTGCGAATCCACGGTGCTGAGCCGGGCCCCGATCTCGGCGCGGATATCCACTATATGCCCAAGGGCGTTATCAAGACCCTGCAAAAGCCGGTTCACGTCACTGTGGAAGCGGGCGCTGTCGGCAGGCTGCCCGCCCCCCTGCTCCAGCGTGCTGGCCAGCTGATAGACCGTGGCGAAGAGCGCCTCCGGCTCGCTGGGAGTCACGGTGAACTGATCACCGGGCTGGGGCTCGCCACGTATTTCCACCTCCATCCCGGCAAACCCGATGGATTGGCCACTCACGAAGGCCGGTGCATCAAGCGCGGGGTCCGCAGGCGGCACGGGGGTCACCTGGCCACTGTTCACCCCATCGATTCGGTACCCCAGCTCCCCGGCGGCATTGGTGACGAAGCTGATGGTGTAGTCATCCTCCACATAAGCGGCGGGGGCGGTGATGCTCCCCACCCCAATCACGCCGGTCCCGGCGTTGGTATCCGCGGCGCGGGCGACAAAGGTTCCGTTGCCGTTGAGGATGGCCATGAAGACCTCCGCCCCGGAATGAGAGGCGCCGAGCTGAGTCCGCGGCCCCACCAGGATGTCACGCTGCCCCTGGTCCCCGGCGTAGGTGAAGCCCCCGCGGCCATCATGGGCAAACGGCTGGGTATGGACCTCGTAGCCCGAGAAGAGGTATTCCCCATTGAGGTCTTTGGAGTTGGCCAGGCGCACCAACCCGTCGAGCTGCTCCCGGAGCTCCAGTGCGATGGCACCGCGATCCTGCGAGGTCAGGGTGTCGTTGTTTCCCCGCACCGTCAGTTCCCGGATCCGCTGAAGAGACTCGGTCACGCTTTGCAGCACCCCCTCTTCGTAGCCCAGGCGGTTCTCGACGGTGTCGGTGTTCTTCTGATACTGCTCGGTCATCTGCAGTTCGCGCTGCAGGGCGACGATCTGCGCCGCCGCTGCGGGGTCGTCCGCTGGGACCACCACCCGTCGACCGGTCGCGATCTGCTCCTGGGTCTTGGAGAGCCTGGCCTGCTGCTCCAGCATCCCAGAGATCGCCCGTTGGAACATCTGATGTGTCGACACGCGCATGTTCGGAACCTCAGAAAGAGCGAAGCAGTGTCTGGAACATATCCTGCGCAGCGGAAACCACCTTCGCTGCCGCTTGATAGGCCTGCTGATACTTGATCAGCGTGGCGGCCTCTTCGTCCAGATTGACTCCCGAGATGTTGTCGAATGCGGACTGGGCATGCTCCAGCACGGCCTCGCGGGCATCGCGGCTCATCTGGGCCGTGTAAGTCTTCGTCCCCAGCCCGCTCACCATCTCCCCGTAGGCCTGCTGGTAGGTGGTGGTGCCGTTGTCGAGCACCCGCCGGTTCTGCAGACCGGCCAGGCTGAGGGCGTTCTCATTGTTGCCCGGGCCCCCGCTTTTGACACGGAATACATCCCCCGGGTTTGCTGAACCACTGATCTGAACCCGCCAGCCGTTGTAGTCGATGTTCCCACCGTCGACGTAAGCGACGCCAGTCGCCAGGACGCTACCGGCCGTCTCATCGACGACGTCATAGACGCCGGGCGCCGTGAACTGGATGCGGACGGTGTTGAGCAGCGCAGGGTCGGTCCCATCCAGGATGCCGCTGGCGCTTATGGTTCCGGAGCCCTTGTTAGCAATGTCCTCGCTGACGTAGGCGACCGAGGCTGCGGCAACACGCCGTGTATCAGAGATATTCAGCCCCAGTTCGCTCGCCCCCCGGCGGGTAGGCTGAACGAGAAAGCGATCACCCGCATTGGCACCGGCGGAAACGACGATGCTGAGACCTTCGGCCGTCAACGGATCGGCAGCAGAGCCGCTTCCTGAAAGGGAGACGGCTTCTCCCGTTTCGAACCGCTCCATCGACCAGGTTGCGCCGTCAAAACGCAGCACATAGTCCGAGGTGCCCAGGGTGGAGACATCGGTGATGGCGGCATCCACCGTGGCCGCGCCGGTGTTGTCCGGATGAGTGGTCACCCCAGGGGTGGCAACTTCAAAGAAGTCCGTGCCCAATTCGCCATAGAGATCCACGCCCTGTCCGTGCTGCGCATTGAAATCACTCCCCAGGGCAATGGCAAGGCGGCCGAGATCATTCCTTACCGGATCGGCCACTTCCCGGCGGAAAGTAAGGGCGCCACCCAAGATCCCGCCGCTCAGCTGTTTCGAGATGTTGAACGCGCCGTCGTCACTTGTGTAACCGACCTCACTGCGGGAGGGATCAAGGGGATTGTTGAGAACGACCAGCCGCTCGACTTCCGCCCCGACGACCAACCTTTGGCCATTGCCGATGCTGACGCTGACTGTGCCGTCCCCCTGGTTCACAACCTGAACGGCAACATGCTCCGACAGCTTCTTGATCAAGAGATCACGCTGGTCGAGAAGGTCATTGGGTGCCTGGCCGTTGGTACCGAACTCAGCAATGCTCCGATTCAACTCGCCAATCGAACCAGCCAACTGATTGATTTCACTGACCGAAGTGGCTATCTGGCTATTGGTCTCCTCGGCCACCCCTTCGATGTAGGCGTCAATCTCCCGGAAACGGTCCACCAGAGATTGAGACTCGGAAAGCAGCACTTGGCGTGCGGAAGTTGAGGCGGGATCATTTGCCACTTCTTGAATAGCGTCGAAAAACCCCTGCAGACGAGTGGCCAGCCCCACATCAGGATCAGCAAAGATGTTGCTCAGGTGTTCCGCATACTTGTGATAAGTCATTGCTTCTTGGAGGGAAGCTGTATTGGTACGCACCTGGCCCGCCAAGTGCTCATCATAAAGCCGTTTGATCCCCCCGATTTCGACCCCTGAGCCACCGAGCCGGGCCGCCAACCCCTCTGGAACGCGGGCAACGAAATCGACCGTTTGCCGACTGTAACCCTCGGTATTCGCGTTGGCGATATTGTGGGACACGACGTTCAACGCCCGCTGATAGGCCAGAAGTGCCGACGTGCCGTTGGTGAGAATACTCATTTGCTCGCCCCTCCAGGCTCATTATCGGCGGACTAACCAGAAACTTTAGTGCCCGCTTCCTGCAGCACGGTTCGGTCCAAAATGGCGCCAATCTTCTCTGCATACTTCGGGTCGGTGGCGTAGCCGGCGGCATGGAGTTCCGCAATGAAGGCCTTGGGGTCATTCCCCTCGGCCAGTGCCTTCTCGTAGCGGGGGCTCGACAGCAGGAATGCCGCGTAGTCGTCGAAGCTCTGGCTGTAGGAGTCGTAGGCCCGGAAGGGGGCCATCTCCTGCTGCGCCACGCCGTTGCGGAATTCCAGGGTGGATTTGGCCACTCGTGCCCCCTCCCAGCGGTGGTCCGCCTTGATGTTGAACAGGTTGAAGCTGCTGCGCCCGTCCGGGTGGCGGATCACCTTCTTGCCCCACCCGGTCTCCAACGCGGCCTGAGCGAGCAGGGCCTCCGGGGCGACTCCGAGCCGGGCAGCCGTGCGCTCCGCATGGGGACGCAGGGCGCGGATGAACCCCTGAGGCGAGTCCCACCCCTCCTGCTCCGGCGCACCGGCCTGCGCTGCGTCACTCTCCCCCGTCCCCGTCGGGCCGGCGCTCTCTAACCGCAAGGCCTCCTGCAGCCGAAAGGTGGCGTGTCCCCGCGCCGGCACTTGGTAGGCGCTCGCGGCCCCCGTCCCCTCCTCCGGGCTTGAGTCCGCCCCCCCCAACTGCCGCACCAGCAAATCAGCCAACCCAAGCCCCTGCCGGCCACTGGTCAGCTCCAGGGCCATCTGCTTGTCGAACATGTCGCGATAGAGCTCTCCCCCCTCGCTGTCGAAGATCCCCTCCGCCAGCTGGGCATCGCGCATGCTCTTCAGCATCATCTGCAGATAGATGGCCTCGAACTGCCTGGCCACTTCCTTCAGAGCTTCGGGCGAATTCTCCTTCGCCTCGCGCCGAAGGTTGGCGAGGCCGCTGAATTCGGTGTAGATGGGAGCGGTCATGGGGCGTCGGTCGAGGCGATAAGCGCTTAAATCACTATCAGTTCCGCGCGCAACGCCCCAGCCTGCTTCAAGGCCTCAAGGATCGCCACCAGATCTCCCGGCGCTGCACCGACCTGGTTCACCGCTCGGACGATCTCGTCCAGGCTCACGCCGGGGTCGAAGAGGAACATGCGGTTGTTCTCCTGCTCGATGCGGATGTCGCTGCGGGGGACCACGGCGGTCTCACCGCCGGAGAAGGGGGCGGGCTGGCTGACGGCGGGCCGTTCGCTGATGGTGACGGTCATGTTGCCGTGGGCCACGGCCGCGGGCATCACCTTGACGTGCTGGCCGATCACCACCGTGCCGGTCCGGGAGTTGACGATGATCCTGGCGGCGGCCTCGCCGGGCTGGACCTCGATGTTCTCCAGCATGGCCACGAACGAGACCCGCTGGGCGGGGTCCATGGGGGCGTTGACCCGCACCGAGGTGGCATCCTGCGCCTGGGCGGTGCCGGGGCCAATCATCCGGTTGATGGCTTCCACCACCCGCGTGGCCGAGGTGAAGTCGGCGGTATGCAGGTTCAGCACCACGCTGGGGCCGCTATCAAACGCGGTGGGCACACTGCGCTCCACGCTGGCGCCGTTGGGAATGCGCCCGACGCTCGGGACGTTGACGGTGATCCGGGAGCCGTCATTGCCCGAGGCGCCGAAACCGCCCACGATGAGATTTCCCTGGGCCATGGCGTAGACCTGCCCATCGGCCCCCTTGAGGGGGGTCATCAACAGGGTGCCGCCCCGCAGGCTCTTGGCATTGCCCACCGAGGAGACGGTGACGTCGATGGACTGACCGGGCTTGGAGAAGGGCGGCAGATCGGCGCTGACCATCACCGCCGCCACGTTCTTGAGCTGCGGATTGGTGTTGGGCGGCAGGGTGATCCCGAGCTGCAAGAGCATGCTCTTCAGGCTCTGCACCGTGAAGGGGGTCTGGGTGGTCTGGTCACCGGTGCCGTCCAGCCCCACCACCAACCCATAGCCGATGAGCTGGTTGCTGCGCACGCCGGCCACGGAGGCGATGTCCTTCACCCGCTCGGCGTTCGCGACAGTGGTCAGTGCCAATCCGCTGCCGATCAGCATCACTGCGGCGAGGATGCGCACTCCCCTGAATACTTCTTTTTTGCTACGCATGTTGCCTCACCCTCTAGGAACGATTCTGCTCCGTTTGAAGCCGTTTTGTCAGGCGGCGGCGCGGGTGCCGCGCTCCCCTGACCTGCGACCTGCTCTCGAGCTCCATGCCTCACATCAAAACGGCCAGACCCAGCTGTTGAAGAAGCGGGCCAGCCAGCCCATGCGGTTGGAGTCGTCGATGGCGCCCCGTCCGCCATAGGTGATTTCCGCATTGGCCACCTTGGTGGAGGGCACCGTATTCTGGGCGGTGATGTCCACCGGGCGGACGATGCCCTGGATGCGAATGAACTCGTCCCCCTGGTTGAGCGCCAACAATTTCTGGCCACGCACGACCAGGTTGCCGTTGGGCAGCACCTGGGCGACGGTCACGGTGATGCTGCCGCTCAGCTGGTTGCTCTGGCTGCTCGCCCCATCCCCGGCGAACTCCCGGCTGGCCGAGACGGAGGTATCGAAGACCTCCTTCCCCCCGAGCAGCACGGGTCGACCGAGAATGGTCGGCCCCTCGATGCCGACACTCTGCTCCTTGCTGCTGGAGGTGCTCGCCTTTTTGGCAGCGTCGGTCTTCTCGGTCAGTTCGATGGTCAACGTATCGCCCACCCGATGGGCCTTCACGTCCTCGAACAGCGAGACGCTGGTGTGCGACTGGTAGATGGCGCCATTGGCGGAGTGTGGCGGAACCGCCGTGGCCGGATAGGTCGGCTCGTAGGCCGGGTCCTTCGCCGGGGGCGGCGTGACCGTGGCGCAACCGGCGAACAGTGCCATCGCCACGCCAGCAACAAGAGCCCGTTTCATGGGAGTCCTCCGCGTTCGGACACCAGGGGAACGCTGATTAATTCGTTGTGCCCGCGAAGCCTGCCCCCGAGCGCTTCAGTCGGGGGGGGGGCGGGCATCCAGTGCCTTGATTTTTCTGGGTGCCCGCCTTCGCGGGCATGACGATCATCTAATCAGCATTTAATCAGCATTTCCCTAGAGGTTGTTGTTGATGTACTGCAACATCTGGTCGCTGGTGGAGATCGCCTTGGAATTCATCTCATAGGCGCGCTGCGCCTCGATCATGTTCACCAGCTCTTCCACCACATTCACGTTGGAACTCTCCAGGGTACCCTGGAGGGTGGTTCCCAGGCCGTTCAGCCCCGGATTGCCGAGCTGCGGGGCACCGCTGGCGGCCGTCTCCAGGAAGAGGTTCTCACCGATGGGCTGGAGTCCGGCGGGGTTAATGAAGTCGGCCAGCTGCAGAGCGCCGACCTGGACGGGGGCAGGGTCCCCCTGCATGGTCACGGAGACCACGCCGTCCGCGCCGATGGTGACGCTCTGGGCGTTGGCGGGGATGGTGATGACCGGCTGCACCTGGTAGCCGTTGGAGGTCACCAACTGACCCTGGGCATCCAGATGGAACGAGCCATTGCGTGAGTAGCCCATGGTCCCGTCAGGGCGCAATATCTGAAACATGCCACGCCCCTGGATGGCCACGTCGAGACCGTTGCCGGTCTGCACCAGATTGCCCTGGGTGTGCAGCTTCTCGGTCGCGACCATGCGCACCCCGGTGCCGACCATCAGCCCCGAGGGCAGCAGGGTGTCCTGGCTCGATTGCGCCCCCGGCTGGCGAAGATTCTGATAGAGCAGATCCTCGAACATGGCGCGGTCGCGCTTGAAACCGCTGGTGTTGACGTTGGCCAGGTTGTTGGAGACCACCCCCATGCGCGTCTGCTGCGCTTCGAGGCCGGTCTTGGCGATCCAGAGGGAAGTGTTCATTTCTTGTGATCTCCGTGTGGCGGCGTCGAGAAGAGCCGACGCGATCCCGACAGTTACCGGTAGGATTGCAATGGCTATGCCATGCGCATCATCTGGTCCGTGGCGGCCTCATTTTCCTTGGCCACATTCATGATGCGTACCTGGGCTTCATAGGTGCGGGCCAGCTCGATCATATTCACCATCGCCTCCACCGGGCTGACATTGCTCCCCTCCAGCGAGCCCGTCGCGAGGGTCACGGCCGCATCCGGCGGGGCCTCCTCACCGTTGCGCATGCGGATCAACCCGTCTTCGCCCTTGGTCAGCTCCTGAAGGGGGGGATTGACCAACTTGATGCGGTCCACCTCCGCCAAGACGTTGGGTCCCTGACCCACCGGCCGGATGGAGACGGTACCGTCCACGCCGATCTCCAGCTTTTCTGCCGGCGGGATGGCGATGGGCGCTCCGCCATTGCCAAGCACCGGATGACCGGCACCGGTTGTCAAAATCCCGGCGCTGGTGATCCGCAGGTCGCCGGCCCGGGTATAGGCCTCGCGGCCGTCCGGGGCCTGCACGGCGATCCACCCCTCACCCTGGACGGCTACGTCCAGCTCGCGACCGGTGGCGTTGACCGGCCCGGGGGTGAAGTCGACCCCCGGCCGCTCGGTCATGGCGTAGACCCGGGACGGCATGCCCGGCCCGAACACCGGCATGCTGCGCGACTGCTCCAGATCGGCCCGAAATCCGGCCGTGGAGGCGTTGGCCAGGTTGTTCGTGTTGACCGCCTGGGCCAGCATCGTCTGCTTGGCGCCGGACATGGCCAGATAGAGCATGCGATCCATGGGTCAGCTCCTTACGGCTTAGAAACCCTGGGTAATTCGTCATGCCCGCGAAGGCGGGCATCCAGTACCTTGATTTTCCTGGGCTCCCGCCGAAGCCTGCCCTCGAATGCCTTAATTGGGGGGCGGGAGCGACAAAAGCGGGATCAATCAGCGTTTCCTTAGCGCATGTTGATGATGGTCTGCGTCACGGTGTTGGCCGTCTCGATGGCCTTGGCGTTGGCCTGGTAGTTGCGCTGGGCGGTGATGAGGTTGACCAGCTCCTTGGTGAGGTCCACGTTGGAGCTCTCCACCGCCCCGGACTGAATCAGACCAAAGCGGCCGGTGCCGCCCTCGCCGGCCAACGGCTCCCCCGAGTCGA
Organism: Gammaproteobacteria bacterium; assembly: GCA_041690535.1. GTDB lineage: Bacteria > Pseudomonadota > Gammaproteobacteria > Thiohalomonadales > Thiohalomonadaceae > JAWLHA01. The sequence goes on from JAWLHA010000002.1 coordinate 53,138, forward strand.
TGGAGTCGGCCCAGGAGGTGTTGCCGAGCTGGCGCAGCCCTTGGGGATTCTGGAAGTCCACCAGGGCGACCTTGCCCAGCGCCACCGACTGGCCGTTGGTGTAGTTGGCCCGAACGATCCCGGTCTCGCTGATGTCGAGCCCGTCGAGCCGGCCGGTGGTGTAGCCGTTCTGGCTCAAGGTGGTGACGGAGAAGGCGGAGGCGTGCTGGACCGGGTTGTTGCCGGCGAAGTCAAAGGCAAGGTTCAGGTCATCGGCACCGTTGGTCAGCACCACGGCACCGGTGGTGATGGGGTCGGGGGTGGAGGCGGTCAGAAGGCCGCTACTGTTGAATTCCAGCGTGCCCCCAGGGCCGGCGATGGCACCATCCACCGCGATCTGCACGCTCCAGGTGTTGGGAGTCGCTGCGTCCTTGATGAAATAAGTGGTGGCAATGTGACTGTTGCCCAAGGAGTCGTACACCGTCAGCGAGGTGGATGCGGTGTAGGTGTTGGCATCGGTGGGGTCGAACAGCGCCGGATCGAGCCCGGAGGCGGCGGCCGGCAGATTCACGCCGACCTCCACCTCCGTGGTGGCGGTGGGGGTCCCGGCCGAGGCGGGCAGGCGCAGCGGTACGGTGGAAGAGAGGCTCGTGGAGGTCACAGTGCCGTCCTCGTTGGTGGGAAACACCCGCAGGAACTGACCGCCGCTGTTGACCACGTAGCCGTCACTGTTCACCCCAAACATGCCCGCCCGGGTGTACTGCGTGTTCAGGCTGTCGATGGTTGGAGTGGTGACGAAGAAGCCCTGGCCGCTCACGGCGAGGTCCAGGGTATTGTCGGTGAAATCGAGGTTGCCCTGTTTGAACTGCTGGGCCACCTTGTCGAGAAGCACCCCACTGCCGATGGCCGTGGAGCCGCTCCCCAGCGCGGAGACGGCGTAGATGTCCGCAAACTGCGCCCGGGACTCCTTGAACCCCACGGTGCTGGCGTTGGCGATGTTGTTGCTGATCACACCCAGATCCGACTGGGCGGCGTTCAGTCCGCTCAAAGAGGTGTTGAATGACATGGTCGTCCTCCTGTCAGTAAAGCCTTATCGGATTTGTTTTATGCTGCCGAACGCCACGGGCCCCAAACCCGTCATGTTCAGAGTAAGGGCCCCCCGGCCCAGGTCGACACTCTCGATGCGCCCGGCGATGAGCGTCTGCACCCCGGTGGCCTGGCCGGAGAGGTTCGCCTCGGCGGTCACACCATAGACCCCCGGTGCCGCCTGCGTGCCGTCGTCTTTCAGCCCGTCCCAGCTGAAATCCACTAATCCCCCTGCCTGAATGCCCATGTTCATCTTGCGAACGATCTGCCCCGCTCCGTCGGTGATGGTGAGCGTCAGGTTGTCGGTGCTGGCCGGCAGATTGACGGCACCGGTCAGCCCCCCCCCTTCAGGGAGCTCGCCCCCGCCCCCCGGAACCAGCCCGGTCCGCCCCACCAGGGCGGAGGCCTGGAGGGCCTGGTTCGAATAGAGGGAGTTGGCCAGACTTTCGAAAGAGGCCTGCAGCTCCTGCACACCGCTGGCGGTGCCGAACTGGGCGATTTGGGTCAGGAACTCCCCGCTCTCCAAGGGCTTGAACGGGTCCTGATTCTTCATCTGGGCCATCATCAGGTCCAGAAACTCCTTCTGCCCCAGATCCTTCTTGGCCTGACTGTCAGCCGGCCGGGTCAAACCCAGGTCGCTGTAGACGCCACTGACATCATTGGTAATGGACATGACTCAAGCTCCTTCCGCGATCAGCCGAGTTGGAGCGTCTTCAGCGCCAGCTGCTTGGCCACGTTCATCACCTCCACGCTGCTCTGGTAAGAGCGGGAGGCGGAGATCATGTTGGCCATCTCCTCCACCACGTTCACGTTGGGCAGATACACATAGCCGTTCTCGTCGGCCAGTGGATGGTTGGGCTCGTACTGCTGCCGCAGGGGCGCCTGGCTCTCCACCACCCCCCGTACCGCCACCTTCACCGCCTCGCCCCGATTGCCTTGCGCCTCGTCCAGCACGGCGGCGAACACCGGCTGGCGCGCGCGATAGGTCTGATCGGTGCTGCTGCTGACGCTTTCGGCATTGGCCAGATTGCTGGCGGTGACGTTGAGCCGCAGACTATGGGCACTCATGGCCGAGCCGGCGATATCGAACACCTTGAACATGGACATGATCACTCTCCCTTCAACGCTTTGCGCAGACCCTGCACACGCCCTTCGATGAAGGAGAGCGTGGCCTGATAGCGCAACGCGTTCTGCATGTATTCCGATTTTTCCACCTGATTGTCGACGGTGTTGCCGTCAATGGACGGTTGCAGGGGCGTGCGGTATAACAGCGGGGCCCCGGGTCCCGCCCCCCCCGCCGCCGGCAGGTGGCCGGCATGGGTCGTCTTCACCGCAGTCGCGGTGGAGCCGGGCGCGGTCTGGTGCTGGCGCAAGAGCACCTGGAAGTCGATGTCCCGCGCCTTGTAGTTGGGCGTCTCGGCATTGGCCAGGTTGGACGCCAGGATCTCCGCACGGCGTGCCTGCAGATGCAGCGCGGGCTCATGTAACCCCAGCAATTTATCCAGATTCGGCATCTCTTCCCTCCACTCGGAGCTTCTCTGCCGAAACACAAGCAAATGGCATGCCACGAGACAGATTTCTTGAACGAACAACGCATTAGTCCCGCTGGGCACCGACCTGGACGCCGGCAAGCGGCAAGATCCTGCCGCCGTCCTCTGCCCGCGGCAGGCAGCGTGGCGGTATTCGCGTCAAACGGACGGCATCCGCCCGCCCCCTGTCACCGTCGCGGTTAAGTCAGGGTACTCGCGCAGTCCAGAGGCACGCAGTGTCTGGCGGCGTGGGTCTCATCGATGCGATGTCGGGGAGCCCAACGGGAGTACGGCCGGAAACTGCGGCACGTCAGTGCCCGTGCCAAGCGACTGGTGCGAACTGCACCGCTGGTGTTCGGCAGATGGACGACGGTCGGGGGGAGAAAAGACAGGCTGGCGGGCGAGGGCCCGGTGGTCGCCAGCGGCAGGCAGGCACAGCCCGAACAGGCAGGGGCTATAAGGTCAAGACCCGGAGAGCGAGGTGCAGCAGTCCTGAGGCTGCTCGTCTTTCCACTGGAGCGCAACCGCTTCAAGCCGTCTCAACAGGGTACACGCCGGCCCATGGTTGCCCGCACAGGCACGCTCGAGCCACTTCAGCCCCAGGTAGATGCTCCTGGGTCCGTCTTCGCAACCACAGAGGTACATCATGGCCAGGGTGTACTGCGCCTTCTCGTCGCCCTCTGCGGCCCGTTTCAGCAGTTCTCCCACAGTTCCTCTCCATCCGGCTACCTGGGCATGGATGTTTGCACAATCCCCTACATTCTGTACGTCGGTCTTTCGCCCACCTTTCTGTAGGAAAGGTGCCTATGACCTCTGCCAGATGAGAGCGACAAGCGCCCACCCGCCGTTCGCCTTCCGCCCGCGGCATGGGCCAACAGACCGAAACCCGGGGTGAACGCACACTCACCGGCATAGGCATCACTCCCGGCATCTGTGTCGGCCGCATTCACGGCGTTGCTGCTTTCAGGGGTTTACATCACCCACTGCACGGCCCCGCCGTAAGTATGCACTCACCTCGGGCCGTATCCTAACTGGCGGTAGACGCCCAACGCACTTCTTATATACTGGTCTATGATTTTAATGGGGCAAGCGGGATGGAGCGAACTTGAGCGGCGACAAACCCTTTGAACTGCGCGCAGGCATGCAACTGCTGACCAGTGTGCACCTTCTCGATACCGATCTCGATGCATTCGCTAGCCATCTCGAGGAGACCGTCCGAAAGGCACCGGCCCTTTTCGGCAACGCCCCCGTGATACTTGATTTGCAGGCGATCGCCGAGGCGGTCCCCGACCTGAAGGGCATACGGCGACTGCTCGAGAGTGCGGCGATGGTGCCGGTGGCCGTGCGTAGCGGCAGCGAGCGCCAGAAAGCGGCGGCCCGGGCGGCCGGATGGGCGCTCCTTCCCGAGGGCCGCCCGGTTCCTCGGCAGAAAGGCCCAACCGCCGCCGGTGCGACCGAGGAACCGAGGGCAGGCGTCACCGTATTGACTCGCCCGGTTCGTTCGGGCCAGCAGATCTATGCGCGAGGCGACCTGGTTGTGTCTGCACAGGTCAGCGCCGGGGCGGAGGTGGTGGCCGACGGCTGCATCCATGTATACAGCCCCCTGCGCGGCCGCGCCATTGCCGGGGCGCGGGGCGACACGGAGGCGCGCATCTTCTGCCAGAGCCTGCATGCCGAACTGGTCTGCATCGCCGGGCGGTACCGCACGCTGGAAAATGTTGAGACGACACTGCTTGGATGTCCTTGCCAGGTGTCGCTTCACGAAGAACGTATTGTGATAGAGCCGCTATAGCGGCCGCATTTAAGTGGAATGGGGAAGAATTATGAGTCGAGTCATTGTTGTGACATCCGGGAAAGGTGGCGTAGGGAAGACCACCACCAGTGCGGCTTTCGCCACCGGCCTCGCCCTGCGAGGCCACAAGACAGCGGTCATCGATTTCGACGTGGGATTACGAAACCTGGACCTGGTCATGGGATGCGAGCGTCGGGTGGTCTATGACCTGATCAACCTCATCAGCGGCGAGTCCAATCTCAACCAGACCCTCATCCGCGACAAGCGCATCAAGGATCTGTATATCCTTCCCGCCTCCCAGACCCGTGACAAGGACGCCCTGACCCTCGATGGCGTGGGCCGCGTCCTGGACGAACTGCGGGAGGAGGGATTCGAGTACGTGATTTGCGACTCCCCGGCGGGCATCGAGAGCGGTGCGCTCATGGCCATGTACTACGCCGATGAAGCATTGATTGTGGCTAATCCGGAGGTCTCTTCCGTGCGCGATTCGGACCGCATGCTGGGGATCCTCGCCAGCAAGTCCAAACGCGCCAAGGAGGGGGGCGAGCCGGTGAAGGAGCACCTGCTGATCACCCGGTACGACCCCGAGCGGGTGCAAGAGGGCGACATGTTGAGCGTGGATGATATCGTGGAGCTGCTGCGCATCCCCTTCCTGGGCGCGGTGCCCGAGTCGGAAGGTGTGCTGCATTCCTCCAACTCCGGGGAGCCGATCATCCTCAACGGCAAGGACCCCGCCGGCCTGGCTTATGACGACGTCGTCGCCCGTTTTCTCGGCGAGGAACGCCCACATCGCTTCCTGTCAGCCGAAAAGAAAGGGCTGCTCAAGCGTCTGTTCGGTTAGGGAGTCGCCTGAAATGAGTCTACTGAGCTATCTACGCACCCCCAAGAAGGGGACGGCCCAGACGGCAAAGGAGCGTCTGCAGGTGGTCATCGCCCACCAGCGTACCGAACGCAGTCGCCATCCGTTTCTGCCCGAACTGCAGCAGGACCTGCTGGAAGTCATTCGCAGGTATTTCCCCGTTGAGAATGATCAAGTCCAGGTCCAACTGGAGAGAGAGGGAGATTGCGAGATCCTGGAGTTGAATGTGACCCTGCCCGACACCTGAGCGGCAGATCACGAGCGCCCCTCCCATCCCATCCACCCCTCTGGCCCGGATTTCTCACTGGTCACCTACACCTGCGGCACCGGCGAGAAATCCAGGCCAGGAATGCCCCAAACTCCACTCCACATTAAGCGGGCATGCCCGGGGAGGACGGTTGTTCAGTCGAGCGAATCTCTCGGCGAGAACCATCATGAACTGCTAAACTTCGGGCATGTTGCCTAACCAACAATCAACGACGCCACCCAACCCCTCGCCCGGACCTAACGGTCCCAGGGTCGTCGTTGTTGCGCGCGATCTCCTCTCCGGGGCACTGCCGGTGGAACGGGCACTCGGAGAGGGGGTGGCGACCAACCCCATCGTTATCGACGGCAACCTTTGCGTGGTCACCGGCATTGCGCGCCGGCCCACCGGGATCGCCAAGGTCATGTGTCGACGCCTCATTGGCGAGATGGAGTGGGCTGGCCCGCGCTTTGCGGAGAGTTCACCGCACCGGGGCCTGACGGGACGGGTGGTCCGGGTCGGCGATGAGCGGTACGTCGTTGGCGAGCTGTTCGAGGTCATCCCCGACCCACCCTTCCTCTGACGAAGAGAGCAGCCTCGGGAGACGGCCAGTATGAACGAGCGAGTTGCTCGCGGCCAAGCGTCCCCAGCCAGGCTGGAGACGGTGACGACTGCAGGAGAGAATGGCGCCCCGGATACGATTCGAACGTACGACCTTCCCCTTAGGAGGGGGACGCTCTATCCAGCTGAGCTACCGGGGCAAATGAAAGGCAAAAAGACGAGGCGTGGGGAGTTGCCATCCCGCATCGCCTCTCGTCTCTGGGTTGTTTGGTGGAGCGGAGGAGGATCGAACTCCCGACCTTCGCATTGCGAACGCGACGCTCTCCCAGCTGAGCTACCGCCCCAAAACAGTGGAATTCTAACACCGGAATCCCGCGCCTGCCATACAGCAGTGCAACCCACGTTGATCCGACCCCACCCTTCCACCCGTGCCGATGCCGGCACCTCAACGTGCGTGGCGCCTTGTCCGCACCCGCTCACGCTCCAAATGGGCCACTGTGCGCCGGAGACGCTGCTCGAGCTTGGGGTCCAGGGCGCGAAAGTGGGCACCCAGGGTGGTGAGATCGCTTTTTGGCGAGTAGCGGACGTCGCGTACCTCCAAGGCCACCTCCAGGGATTCCTCGGCAATGGCGGCAACGAAGTGGGGAATGACTTCGCCGGGCTCCAGGTCGGTATCCCCTTCGATCAGGATCCCTACGCCGCCGGCTGAAATGTCGTGCAACACCCCATCGATCACCTCCCCGTCGCGACGCCTCAAGGTCACGGCTACGGGCTCGCCGCTCGCGGCACTGACGCGGTAGTTGTCGCGGCGCTGCAGGTAGTGGATGGTGGCGGGAAAGCGCATGCGATAGCAGGCAAATCCCCCTTCATCCTCGAGCGCCTCCAGCGTGGCGTCGAACCGAAGTGCCGCATTGGCGGCGCGGGCGAAGATGCGGGCCTTCCCGGCCTGCTGTATCAGACCATGTCCCGCTTCGGGGAAGAGCCGATCAAGAGTGAACCTCTCCCCGGGCGGATCAACAAGCAATACGGTGCTGGTGAAGCGCTCCCTGGACCCTGGCAGTATCACCGTGACGAACAGCCGTTCGCCCACCAGCCGTTGCAGCAGGGCGATAATGTATGCCTTATCGGTGATTTCTGCGGGTAATTGCCGCGGTTCGGAGACTGAGGGTTCCCTCTGTTCCATCGTGAGGAGGACTAGACCTTGGCGTAGGTTCGGTTCCCGACCGGAAGGTGGGTGCTTCCTTTCTGATCGTACAGCTCCGTCTGTTCCGCACTGCCGGAGAGGATGGAAAGGGCCTGTTGAACATGTTTGCGGCCGGCGTCCACCCACTGGCCGTTGGTGCGATTCTGTCGTGCGCACGCATCCAGCAACGCTTGAGTCCGCCCCCAGCTGACTTGAAGCTTCTCTGCCACGGTCCCGTCCGCCTCGGCGAGAAAAGCAGCGAGCCCCGCCTTGTCCGAGGGCTGACCAACCCTGCCGAGCAGGGAGGCACGCTGGACTTCCAACTCCCCCAGCTCGACCAAGAGCCGTTGCTTGTCGCCGACCGCAACGGCCAACGACTCCAACTGCGCGGCCCTCAGGGCCTCGTGCTCCGCTTCCAGGGCCCCGAGCAACTCCTCCAGCGCCTTGTTCTCACGCTCCATCAGGAACTGAAGTTGCTCGTGTGCTGTCATGGCCGTGCGACTACTCGCCTGCGCGCCCCAGTTGCGCTTCGAACGCCATCATCTTCTCCGCGACCCGCGCCGGATCGACTTCAAAGGCCCCTTCGGCAAGAGCACGCTGGATGTCCTCGACCCGCTGGGTATCCACCACGGGGAGGTTGGCGAGAGTGCTCTCCAGCTCGCGAAGCCGCGCCGCGGTGTCGGTCAGGCTCACCGTATCGACGGTGGACGGGCGCCCCGTCTGTTCCTGATGCACCTTGGGCTCACTGCGCGCCACCTGCACCTGCGACCCCTCATGGGTTCGCTGGCTCTGCGGCCCCGGAAAACCGGTGATGTTGTTGATGGGCATTGCTGTTCTCCTCGTTCCCTGACTTCAGTATCGTCCCTGGGCGCGAAAACTTTAGGGTCGGATCCCCAATGGGGTTACATTCTAACCCGGACCACCCCCGGTGAGACCACTTCCGCTTCGACTTCCCGTTTCGAGGAGAGGTTTCGCACCCTGATCAAGTCGTTACGACCGCCCTCTGCCAGCGCCTCGCCCGCCATGCGCACCTCCAGGCTCCCGGAGTGAGCGACAATGGTCACCCGGTCCCCGCGCCGAATCAACCGAGGCGCCTCCAACATTGCGGCGGTAAGCGGCATTCCGGCCCGCACCGAGCGCTTCAGGGTCATTCCCAGCGCATCGGTCAGTTCCGAGAGGTATCCACCGCTCAACTGAGCCAAGTCCTGTTCCGCCGTCTCCAGATCACCCGGGCTCAGTACCGCCCCCCGGCCGAGGGGACGAGCGGAGATCACCACCGGCCCAAGGACCTTGACCTGCGCCTGTACATAGAGCGACCACGGTTTGGGGGCGGCACATCGCACCCCCACCGTCACCTTTCCGAGGGGGCGACTGCCGGGAGGCAGAAACGCCTCCAGGGGTGCATCACACGCCTCCAGCCGCAGCCGGCTGTCCAAATGGCCAACCGTGACCTCCGGCGCCGACGCCACAGCGGCGGCCTGCTCCTGAAGGAAGTCCCGCGCAGCGTCCGCAATTTCCTCATGGGACTGCACAGCGGCTTCGACAGCGCCCACAGATAGCGCGAGCACGAGCAACACCGCACGGACAAGCCCGCAGCGGGCAATACCGGGGCGGAGCCTTCGATGTTTCATAGCTGAGTCATTCATTGTAATCTGCTTTGGCCATAGCACACCTAATGCGGCATAGGGACACGGTTACGACGCGGCGGCTGAACTCCTGCAGAAATCATGCAGAAATCATGCCTCATGCGGCGATTCAAGTTTTCCGCTGTCCGGCCGATAGAGTGCAACACAACTTCCTCGGAGACCCGAAATGGCTGGCGTCCTTGATGGTGTTGATCGCCGCACGCAACTTGCCGGGCGCAATCGCCTGGAATTGCTGCTTTTTCGGCTCGGCGGCAAACAGCGGTTCGGGATCAACGTCTTCAAGGTGCAGGAGGTCATCCAGTGCCCGCCCCTGACCCACATCCCCCATGCCCACCCCGTGGTCCGTGGGGTGGCGAACATGCGGGGCAAGACGGTCAGTGTCATGGATTTGGCACTCGCCATCGGCCGCCAGCCTCTGGACGGCACCGAGGGGGCGTATGTCATCATCACCGAATACAACCGCACCACTCAGGGTTTCCTGGTCAGCGGGGTCGACCGTATCATCAACCTGAATTGGGACGAGATCCTGCCACCGCCCAAGGGCATGGGGGCCAACTACATGACGGCGGTCACCCGGGTGGATGATAACCTGGTGGAAATCATCGACGTGGAGAAGGTGCTCGCCGAGGTGATCCCGGTGGATACCCGGGTGACCGACACCTTCGTGGAAGAGAGCCGCAGTCATGCCGGCAGGCGGGTGCTGGTGGTGGACGATTCCAGCGTGGCCCGCAACCAGATCAAGCGAACCCTCGATCAGATGGGCATCGAGTCGGTGCTGGCCAATAACGGCAAGGAAGCCATCGACATCCTGAAGGCGTGGGCGGACGAAGGCGCGCCCATCGGTGAAAGAGTGGACCTCATCATCTCCGATGTGGAAATGCCGAAAATGGACGGCTATACCCTCACCACGGAAATCCGCAGCGATGCACGCCTGAAGGACCTCTACATCATTCTCCACACCTCCCTCAGTGGGGTCTTCAACAACGCCCTGGTGCAGAAGGTCGGCGCCGATCTCTTCATTCCCAAGTTCCGCCCGGACGATCTCGCAAAGGCGGTGATCGAGCATCTGCCGCAGAGTGGCGCCAAGGGGGGCCTCGCGACGGCCTCGTGAGAGGCCTCCACAGTGCAGCGCATCAAATGCACCGGCGGGTGCGCTTGAGCCCCGCCTCTCCTTTGCTTGCAAGCATGCGCCCACGTTTTTCCGTCTACCATTAGAGAGTGTCTACAGGTAGACAGGGCGGACATGAAACCAAGCATACCGCGCAATCTCGGCGTTGCATTCATTGCGTTCGGACCAGGGTAAACGCACACTTACCAGAGAGTGACGTGAGTATGCGTTCACCTTGGCGTTTACCCTGGCCTTCGAGTGGATCGCCGAGGCAATGTGGTAATATGCACCGACCATGACCTCCGCCCTGGATGCCAAACAGTGACGAGCAACAAAATCTCCCCTCAGGAATATGAGGAATTTCGTCGCTTTCTGGAACAAGCATCCGGGATCACCCTGGGCGACAACAAACATTACCTCGTCACCAGCCGCCTCAGCCGGCTCATGAGGGAGCTCGACATGCCCTCGTTCAGTGAACTGCTGAAGGGGTTGAAGAGTGGCAACCCTCCCAAGCTCCGCGAGCGCATTATCGATGCCATGACCACCAACGAGACGTTGTGGTTCAGGGACATCTACCCCTTCGAGGTGATGAAGCAGGTCATTCTCCCTGAAATTACTCAGAAGCGCCCCGCTCAGCTTCGGATCTGGTCGGCGGCCTGCTCCTCCGGGCAGGAGGGCTACTCCATCAGCATGGCGCTCCAGGAGTACGGAATGGCCAAGCCCGGCGCCCTCCCCACCAACATCCAGATCATCGGCACCGACATTTCGGCCTCCATGCTCCGCGAGGCCAGCGAGGCCAGCTACGACCGCATGAGCGTTGCCCGCGGACTCTCTGAGGAGCGCCTGCAGCGGTTCTTCATTCAAAAGGGCGAACGGTGGCAGGTGCGTCCGGAGATCCGCAACCGGGCAAGCTTTCGCGAGCTGAACCTGATGAACAGCTACGCCATGCTGGGCCGATTCGATATCGTGTTCTGCCGCAATGTCCTGATCTACTTCTCCAACGACCTCAAGCGGGACATTCTGCAGCGGATCGCCCAGACTCTGAACCCTGGCGGATACCTGTTTCTCGGCGGGTCGGAATCACCCACCAGTTACACTGATGCCTTTGCGCTGGTGCGCACCCCCCACGGGGTCGTCTACCGGCTGAAGGAGAGTCCGCCGCGGCGCTGATCTCCACCGCCACTTTCCCAGCAGGGCACCGGTCAGAGGGTCAGCGCAGCGCAGCTACCCTTTGCGGCCGCGATACGGTGGATGCGCTTGCGCTGATCCACCCTGCATGTACGGCGCATCGGGCTTTCTGTTCGGTGCTCCAGAGACTTCGCCGTCTCCGCGCCAAGGGCCACGGGCGCGTTTCCAACCTCCCGCGGGATCTTCATTGCCAGAGCCCCCGTTTCACAGGGAATTGGCACTCTTTTTGCTCTAGGCCGTTTCTGGTACACTTTGCCCCTCGCCCTGAACCGGGACCGGGATACCACACGCCCGCCCCCCCAGGCACCTCTCGCTGGATGGCCCGTCACAATGGCGCCTCCCGCTTTTCTGTTCATCAAACCAGCTGCAGTGGCCGACATGAGCAAGACCCTTCACGTACAGAACGAGATCCGATCTCGACGTCCTGTATTGACTGGTGTCGAGCGCTTTCGCGTTTACACTGAGCGCCAGTTCGATTCCATCCCTCAGCTTGCCAGGCTGACGGATGAACAGCGCCGCGTCATGCGCGTGGTCGCCAACGTTCTGCCGTTCCGAGTCAATCAGTACGTCATCGATGAGTTAATTGACTGGGACAATGTTCCGAACGACCCCATCTTCCAACTGACCTTCCCTCAGCCTGGCATGCTGGAACCTTTCCAGTTCCAGCGCATGGCCGAGCTGATGGAGCGGACCGAGGACAAGGCTGCCATCCGCACCCTGGCCCAGGAGATCCGCCTTGAGCTCAACCCCCACCCGGCGGGTCAGCGCGAACTCAATGTGCCCACCCTGGAGGGTGAGCGACTGGAGGGGCTCCAGCACAAGTACCGTGAGACGGTGCTGTTCTTCCCCAGCCAGGGGCAGACTTGCCACAGCTATTGCACCTTCTGCTTCCGCTGGGCGCAGTTCGTGGGTGACAAGGAGCTGCGCTTTTCCGCCAACGAGGCCGGCAAGCTCCACGCCTACCTGCAATTCCATCCCGAAGTCAGCGACCTGCTGATCACCGGCGGCGACCCGCTGGTGATGAAGACCAAGCACCTCAAGACCTACCTGGAGCCACTGCTGCGTCCTGAGTTCGACCACGTGACCAACATCCGGCTGGGCACGAAGGCCCTCACCTTTTGGCCGCAGCGCTTTGTGCTCGACGAGGACGCCGATGAGCTGCTGCAGGTGCTGGAGGCGCTGGTGAAGGCCGGCAAACAGGTGGCCCTGATGGCCCATTTCAACCACTGGCGCGAGATGGACACCCCCATCTGCCGGGAGGCCATTCGACGCATCCGGGACACCGGCGTGGTGATCCGAAGCCAGTCGCCGCTCATCGCCCACATCAACGACAGTGCCGAGGTATGGGCCAGGATGTGGCGGGAACAAGTGAAGCTCGGGGTCATCCCCTACTACATGTTTGTAGAGCGGGATACGGGGGCCAAGCACTACTTCGAGGTGCCGCTGGTGCAGGCGTGGGAAATTTACCGGAACGCGGTGCGCCGGGTGTCCGGGCTTGCCCGTACCGCACGGGGGCCGTCCATGAGCGCCGGACCGGGCAAGGTGGAGCTCCAAGGGGTGGCGGACGTCAACGGTGAACGGGTTTTCGTGCTACGCTTCATACAGGGCCGCAACCCCGCATGGGTGCAGCGGCCGTTTTTTGCCCGATTCGATCCCGACGCGACATGGCTGGATCAGCTGCAGCCGGCCTTTGGGGAGGAGAAGTTCTTCTTCCAGGATGAGTACGAGGCCATGTGCCAGGAGGCCATGGCCTCCCCCAGCTGAACAATCGACACACTTCGTCGTTAGGCCGCCGGGGGGTTGTCCGGCGGCGCAGCCATCGATTTGATCACTCGCGCGGGAGCACTTGGCTATTAGGGAGGATGGTGATGGTCCCTGGCGACCCCAGCGACACCGGCAAGCGCCCCGTTATCTTCGGCGAGGTGCTGTTCGATGCCTTTCCGGACGGTTCGGCCGTGCTGGGCGGTGCCCCCTTCAACGTGGCCTGGCATTTGAAAGGGTTTGGTCTCGACCCACTGTTCATCAGCCGGGTGGGCGAGGACGCAGAAGGGGCAACGGTGCTCCGCTCCATGGAGGCGTGGGGCATGGATTGCTCAGGGGTCCAGCGCGACCCCCATCGCCCCACCGGAATGGTGCGCATCGCCCTCGATGCGGGCCATCCCACCTTCGACATCCTGCCCAACTGCGCCTACGACCGAATTGAGGCCGCATTGGCCCTATCCGCCCTGCAGGACATTCCCCCACCCCTTCTCTACCACGGCACCCTGGCCGGGCGAAGCGCGCTCTCCCGCTCCGCGTTGCAAAGCGTTCGTGAACGCGCCTCCTTTCGGTTCATGGACATCAACCTGCGCCCCCCCTGGTGGGAACGGCCCCATTTGGATGCGCAGCTGCAGGGCTGCGACTGGTTGAAGCTGAACGACACCGAACTGACCGCCCTCCTCCCCGGCACTGACGAACCGCATGCCGCGGCAGCCGCGCTGCGCCAGCGCTACAGCATTGGCGTGCTGCTACTGACCCGGGGGGCATCGGGAGCCATGATCCTCGATGCACATGGCGCCTCCACGGTTTCGCCGCAAGTGGTACCGGAGCATGAATTGGCCGACACCGTAGGGGCCGGGGATGCCTTCAGTGCGGTGGCCATTCTCGGGCTGCTGCGCGGTTGGCCCACCCGGCGCATCCTGGCCCGCGCCACCGACTTCGCCGCCGCCGTCTGCCGGGTGAGAGGCGCGGTGGTCGAGCAGAAAGGCTTTTACACTCGCTACCTTGAACGATGGAATGATGAATGAAAAACATGACGGACTTTACCTCGTACTAGTCAGCGTCCATGGCCTCATTCGGGGCCACAACATGGAACTGGGACGGGATGCGGACACGGGGGGGCAGATCAAGTACGTGGTGGAGCTTGCCCGGGCACTCGCCGGGCATCCGGAAGTGGCCCGAGTGGATCTCCTCAGCCGGCAGGTGGTCGATCCCAAGGTCGATCCCGATTACGCCCAACCGGTCGAACCCCTCGCCCCGTGCGCCAACATCGTCCGCCTGCCCTTCGGCCCGCGCCGCTACCTGCGCAAGGAGCGCCTGTGGCCCTATCTCGATTCCATGGCCGATCAGGCCCTCAAGCACATCCGCCGGGTGGGGCGGATCCCGGATGTCATACACACCCACTATGCCGACGCCGGCTACGTGGGGGTGCGCCTGGCCGGGCTGCTGGGGGTGCCGCTGATCCACACCGGCCACTCCCTCGGCCGTGAAAAACGGCGACGCCTGCTGGACCAGCAGGTCAAACCCCAAGTGCTGGAAGGCCACTACAACATCACCCAGCGCATCGAAGCGGAAGAAGCCGCCATGGACATGGCCAGCCTGGTGGTGGCGAGTACTAACCAGGAAGTGGAACAGCAGTACAGTCTCTATGACAACTACCACCCCAAACGGATGGTGGTGATCCCCCCGGGTACCGACCTCAGCCGCTTTCACCCGCCCAAAGGATTGCTGTACGACGTGCCCATTCGTCAAGAGATCGGCCGCTTCCTCAGCAACCCCCGCAAGCCCCTCATTTTGGCCATCTCCCGCGCTGACGAGCGCAAGAATATTCAGACGCTCCTGCGCGCTTTCGGCGAGAACCCCCAACTGCGTGAACTCGCCAATCTGGTGGTGGTGGCCGGGAACCGGGACGAGATCGCCACCCTGGACAAGGGCGCCCGCAAGGTCATCACCGACCTGCTGATGCTCATCGACCGCTACGACCTCTACGGGCAGGTGGCCTACCCCAAGCAACACCGGCCCGACGACGTACCGGACCTCTACCGCGTGGCGGCGAAGAGCCGCGGGGTCTTCGTCAACCCGGCCCTCACCGAACCATTCGGCCTCACGCTCATCGAAGCGGCGGCCAGCGGGCTGCCCATCGTCGCTACCGAGGACGGCGGCCCACGGGACATCCTGCGCCACTGCAGGAACGGTCTGCTGGTGGACCCACTGGACAGTAACGGCATGAGCGCGGCGCTTCTGGAGGTGCTCTCATCCCGCGCCCAGTGGAAGGGGTGGGCCAACAATGGCATTCGCGGCGCCCACCGTCACTACGCCTGGTCCAGCCACGTGAATGTCTATCTCAAGTCGGTACGCAGGCTCATCGGACAGCGTCACCGCGCACGGCTGTTCCGCCCCATGCAAAACCGCCTGCCCACCATCAATCGCCTGGTCGTGAGTGACCTGGACAACACCCTGCTGGGTGATCCGGAAAGTTTGCAGACGCTCCTGGAACGTCTGGCCGCCAGTCCCCTCAAAGTGGGCCTGGGGATCGCCACCGGGCGGCACCTGCAGAGCACCCTGAAGGCCCTCGAGAAGTGGGGTGTCCCCCGGCCCGATCTATTCATCACCAGTGTGGGCACGGAAATCTTCTACGGCAATCAGCTCACCAAGGATCGCGGCTGGGAGCGCCACATCGATTATCGCTGGGAGCGTGACCGGTTGGCCCAGGCAGTCGAGGCGATGCCCGGCATCGAGCCGCAGGCGGAGGAGCATCAACGCTCCCACAAACTCAGTTACGTCATCGATCCCGACAAGGCCCCGCCCATTCGGGAGATCGTCCGCTACCTGCGCAGCAACGATCTCCACGCCAACGTCATCTATTCTCATCAGGCCTTTTTGGACCTGCTCCCCATACGGGCCAGCAAAGGGGCGGCGCTGCGCTATCTGGGAGCCAAGTGGGGGATCCCGCCCGAGGCGATGCTGGTCGCCGGGGACTCCGGCAACGATGTTGAAATGCTGCGGGGTGACACCCTGGGGGTGGTGGTCGGCAACTTCAGCCGAGAACTCAAGCGGCTGCAGGGCGAACCCCGCATCCATTTCGCCAGCGGCCACTACGCCGCAGGGGTACTCGAAGGGATCGACCATTACGACTTTCTGCGCGAGGAGACAAGTTCGCCGATGGTGGGCGAGGAACCATGATCACGACACTCTCGGAGTACCTCCATGAACACCGCGAAGCGGTCTATTCGCTCCTGCGCCACTTCCTCGGCCTGAAGCGGCCGTTTCTGCTGCGCTCGGAACTGTGGGATGAGTTCACAGGGTTTTGCGGCCAGGAGGAGCGTGCGGCGCTCTGCGATTCTATCCTGGCCAAGCTCATCTCCATCAGCCAGGAGGCGGTCCTGGAGCCCCCGTGGATCTATCTGGCGGTGCGCCAGCGCATGGGTCGCTGGGCCTACCTGCGGTTCCACGCCGAGAGCATGACCCATGAGGAGGTCTCCACGGCGGAGTTCCTGCGGTTCAAGGAGCGGGTGAAGGACGGTCGAGGCAGTGACGAATGGCTGCTGGAGATCGACCTCGGCCCCTTCAACCGCGAATTTCCGAAGCTGCAGGAATCCCGCTCCATTGGTCGCGGCGTCGAGTTTCTCAACCGCCGCCTCTCCAGTCAGCTGTTCCAGGAGATCGGCAAGGGCGATCGCCGCCTGTTGGAGTTTCTGCGTGTCCACCAGTGTCAGGGGCGCCAACTGATGCTCAACGATCGCATCCGGGATGTGCCGGGGCTGCGACAAGCCCTTCACCGGGCAGACGACTACCTCGCCACCCGCCCCCGGGAGGCCGAGTGGGACGCGGTGGGCCAGACCCTTCAGCAGCTGGGTTTCGAGCAGGGGTGGGGTCGTAGCGCCGGGCGCATGCGCGAGAACCTGACGCTGCTCACCGATTTGCTGGAGGCCCCCGCCCCCGAAATCCTGGAGCGCTTTCTCGGCCGCATGCCGATGATCTTCAACCTGGTCATTCTCTCCCCCCATGGCTTTTTCGGTCAGTCCAATGTGCTCGGGCTGCCGGATACGGGCGGTCAGGTGGTTTACATCCTCGATCAGGTGCGCGCATTAGAGAAGGAGATGCGGGCCCGTGTCTATGATCAGGGCCTCGACCTGGAACCGCAGATCCTGGTGGTGACACGGCTCATCCCCGACTCCGAGGGGACCACCTGCGACCAGCCGCTGGAACCCATCGTCGGCACCCACTCGGCGCGCATCCTGCGGGTGCCCTTTCGCAACGAGAGCGGTGAGGTGATCCGTCCGTGGATCTCCCGGTTTGAGGTGTGGCCCTACCTGGAGCGCTTTGCCCGCGAATCCGAAAAGGAGATCCTGGCCCAGCTCGGCAGCCGCCCCGACCTCATCATCGGCAACTACTCAGATGGCTCGCTGGTGGCCACGCTGCTCTCCCAGAGCCTGCACGTGACCCAATGCAACATCGCCCATGCACTGGAGAAGACAAAGTATCTCTATTCGGATCTCTACTGGCAGGACAACGAACCCCAATACCACTTCTCCTGTCAGTTCACCGCTGATCTCATCGCCATGAACGCGGCGGATTTCATCATCACCAGCACCTTCCAGGAGATCGCCGGCACCTCCGACAGCGTCGGACAGTATGAAAGCTACATGGCCTATACCATGCCCGGGCTCTACCGGGTGGTGAACGGCATTGATGTGTTCGATCCCAAGTTCAATATCGTCTCGCCGGGGGC
This sequence comes from Gammaproteobacteria bacterium, assembly GCA_041690535.1. Lineage (GTDB taxonomy): Bacteria > Pseudomonadota > Gammaproteobacteria > Thiohalomonadales > Thiohalomonadaceae > JAWLHA01. The sequence continues at coordinate 70,803 of JAWLHA010000002.1, forward strand.
GGACAGCGAAATCTATTTTCCCCACACCGAAACGGAGCGCCGCATCACGGGTCTGTCCGAGGAGATCGAGGCGCTGGTATTCGGCCCCCCGGGGGCCGACAGCCGCGGCGAGCTGAACGATCGCAGCAAGCCCCTCATTTTCAGCATGGCCCGGCTGGATTACATCAAGAACATCACCGGTCTGGTGGAGTGGTATGCCCGCTCGCCAAAACTGCGGGAGGCTGCCAATCTGCTGGTGATCGCGGGCCATGTGGACCCCCAGGCATCCGACGACCGGGAGGAACAGCTTCAAATCGAGCGCATGCATGCGCTGATAAACCACTACGGGCTGCAGGGACAGGTTCGTTGGCTGGGGCGGCATTTGGACAAGCGCCTGGCTGGAGAGCTCTACCGCTTCGTGGCCGATCGCAAGGGCGTCTTCGTCCAGCCGGCCCTGTTCGAAGCATTCGGCTTGACCGTGATCGAGGCGATGACCTCAGGACTGCCCACCTTTGCCACCCGTTACGGCGGGCCGAGGGAGATCATCGAGAACGGACGTTCGGGATTCCATATCGATCCGAATCACGGCGCCGACGCCGCGGCGCTGCTGGTGCAGTTCTTCGAAGACTGCCAAGCCGATCCCGCCCACTGGGAGCGCCTCTCCCAGGCCGCCGTGGAGCGGGTGCGTGAGCACTACACCTGGGAGCTGTATGCGCAGCGCATGCTCACTCTCTCCTGCGTCTACGGCTTCTGGAAGTTCGTCACCAACCTGGAGCGGGACGAGACCCGCCGCTACCTGGAGATGTTTTACGGCCTGGAGTTTCGCCGCCTGGCACAGACGATTGGTCACGGGTTCTGAGCGGCTCAAGCGCGGGAGGGTGGGAGGAATAGCTACCCCTGGCAGTCTCCTCACTGCTCCTCGATGTACTCCAGGACCGGCACCCTTTGCGCCGAATCGACACGAAGGCAGACAACCCCGCCTCTGGCCCGCCCCACCGGCGCCACGCCCATCAAGGGGCGGAGTCCGAACAGCCGTCCGAGCAGATGGCCTTGGAGGTGCGCGGGGAGATGAGGGCGAAGACCGCCGCCGGGGTGGTGGCGGCGTAGGCCCCGAAGCGCCGCAGGAATTCGCGCCTGATGGCGTCGGGTTCTGCGTCTTTCGCAAAGTCGATGTGGTTCGATTCAGGTGAGGATGCGGGTTCCATGTTCATCGGATGGTGGTTGCAAGGTCCATGATCATCCCACGTCCGCAACCAGCAACGCCAGCGTGCATTGAACTCACGGGGACGGGAGCACCGTTGCCACCAGGCGCCGCCCCGAGGTGTCGTAGTAGCCCGCGCCGAGCCCGCTCAGGTTGCCGGGAATGAGCAGGGAGAGGCTGTCATAGCCGAGCTCCTGGTCATCGAAGCTGCGGTAGTAGAAGCGCACCACGACGTTGTAGGGCTCGGGCCGCCACTCCGGAGTGAACCACCAATAGTAGCGCCGGGCGGTCGAGACGACGCCCCGATAGCTCCAGCTCTCCACACTGCCGTCCTCCACCGTCATGCCGTCGAGAACAGCGGACTCGGCGAGCTTCGGATCGGTGTAATTGGCCCCGCACTCGGTCTGACCCGTACAGTCGAACACCACGGCGCGGGTGGTGATGCCGCCGTGATAACCGACAACGGTCCACTCCAACCCGTACGAGCTTCCCCCCAGGAGAGTGTCCGGTAGGTTGGCCGCCACCAGGACCGGGGGCATGCGCCGCCCCGCCTCGGCCCCGACCGTATCGGCGTTGGAGAGGAAGGTGACCAGCACCGGTGCCTCCGGATCGTCCGACGGTACCAGCAAATTGCCGGTCTTGGCGCCGAGGGCGGTGGGTGCGAAGCTCACCTGCAGGGTGCAACGGCCGCCCGGCGCCAAACTCTCACCGCTGCAGCCGTCGGCCTCCAGGTGGTATTGGTCCCCCTGGGCCCCGCTCAAGGAGACTTCGCCGAGGGTCCGCCCCTCGGCCCCCCCATTGGTCACGGTCACCGCGGCCGGGAGCGTCCGGGACCCGAAGTCGGTCTGGCCGAAGTAGAGGACGCCGGGCTCGATGGTGAGATCGGCCGCCGGGGCAAGGGCGGCGGTGGCGAATGCGACCGCGAAGAGCGCGCCCTGCATCGCGCGACGGCAGCGACCCGTCGGCCGCGCCAAACAGGGGTCATTGGGTGAAGACATCACAGTGCCTCGTGCATTCATGGGTAGGTCACTCACGGGCTCACCTCCACCACCAGCCGACGGCCGGCGCTGTCGTAGTAGCGGAACGGCAGATTGCCCGGCACCAGGAGGGAGATACTCCCGCTGCCGGCGATCTGGTCGAGGTCGGACTTGCTGTAGAAACGCAGCACCACATCACCGCCCTCCCCTGCGAAACGCTCCGCCGGCAGGGTGAAGGTGTAGCGGTAGGTGAAACGCCCGGAGGTCACCCCGTTGTAGACCCACTCGCCCACCTCGGTGAGCACCGGGGTCAGGTTGCCGGAAGTGGCGAAGCGTTCGGGGTCGCCATAGCTGTCCGCACAGCTGCCATCGGTGATGCCGCGGCAGTCGAACAGCGCCACCAGGGAGTGGTACTGCTGGTGATAGCCGAGCAGTTCCCACTCCACGGTGTAGCGCTCGCCGGCGGCCAATGCGCCGACCGGCTGGTCCGGTTGCCCCTCGGGGAAGAGGCGCAGCCCGGCCAGCACCGGGGCCAGACGGCGGCGCGCCTTGTCCCCCTCGGTCTCGGTGTTGGTGAGCAAGGCACTCAACAGCGGGGTGTGGAGGTCATCGGAGCTCACCTGCAGATTGGCAAAGCGGAGGCCGCTCCCGTCCGGCGTGAAGCTCAAATTGATGATGCAGTAGGCCCCGGGCTGCACGGGGTCAATGTTGCAGAACATCGGATGGTAGAACGGGGGCGGTGCCACGGCGAACTGTTCGGCGTGGGGGCCGGTAACCGTGATCCCGGAGACTTCGCGGGGCTCGCTGCCGACATTGACGAGCGCCGCGTAGGCGTTGGCGGTGCTGCCAGCCGGGACGGCCGTGAAGCGCACCACCCCACGGTCGATCACAAGGTCGGCATCGGGCGCCGAACGGCTGCGGACGGTCAGGGTGACCGTGGTTTCCGGCGAGAACTCCTTGCCATCGAAGGCGCGGTAGGTGAAGCCGTCGCTGCCCCCGGCGCTGCCGTCGTGGGTGTAGCTGAAGCTGCCATCCGACGCGAGGCTCAGGATGCCGTAGCTGGGGCCGCTGACCAGGTGCGCGGTGAGAGCGTCGTCATCTGCGTCGCCGTCGTTGGCGAGGAGCCCGCGGCCTGCGGGGAAGCTCGTGGTCCCGTTGGCGGCGACCCCGTACGCATCGGGCGCGGCCACGGGCAAACGGTTGTTGGGCGGGCTCCCGGCCTGGAACTCCTCCAGGTTGGAGAGGCCGTCACCATCGGGATCGCCTTCCGCGCCGTTCGCCCCGGTGGCATCGAAGGGATCGAGGCCATGCTCGAGTTCCCAGAGATTGGGCAGTCCGTCACCGTCCCAGTCTGCCGAAACCACCACGGTCACCGTACCGGTGGTGCTACCGCCCCTCCCGTCGGCCACCGTGTAGGTGAAGGTATCGGTGCCGCTGAACCCCGCTGCCGGGGTGTAGGTGACGCTGGCCTCCCCGACGGCCGTCACGCTGCCGTGGGTCCCCTGGGTGAACCCATCCACCTCCAGCGGGTCGCCATCGGGGTCACTGGCGAGGGCGAGGAGATCCGTGGTCACCGGCTGCTCCGGTTCGACATGGTAGGTGGGGTCCGCCACCACCGGCGGCTGGTTGATGGTGTACGCCCCGCTGACGACGGCGGAGTCGGCCCACTGCACCTTGCGCCCGCGGGCCAGCAGGGTGAGGCTCGTCTCCACGCTGACGGGGGCGGTATAGGCGTGCCAGGTATCCCCGCCATCCAAGCTGTAATCGATGGCCGCCTCCGGCGTGGCGCTGGTGATGATCACGCTCTGCGCGCCAGTGTGGAGCCCCGGCGCCGGTTCGAACGTGGGGGTGGCCACCGGCCCGTTGGCGAAGTAGCGCACCACCGAGCGGAACAGGGAGACGGAGCTGCCGTAGATCCCCCCGCTGTTGACCCAGGCGGTGGCCCGCACATAGTGGTGGGTCTGGAGCGGCAGGGCGAGCCCCTCCAGCTCATAGCGCACGCCGCTCGTCCCGGCCACTGCGCGGCCCCAGCCCAGGGGGCTCCAGGCAAGCCCGTCGGCGGAGGCGTCGAACAGCACCTGATAGGGCAGGGGGAAACCACCCCCGAGCGCCCAGGCCACGGCGGAGCCATCCACCGCCACCGAGAGCGACTGACTGGCGGCGTCGGTGACGGAGAGGCGCGCCAGGTTGGTGCGACTCTCCCCGCCCAGCGTGGAGAAATAGCCTGTCGCCACGGGTTTGCCGTCGGCCTGGAGCGACAGGCCATGGAGGATGGGCATGGTGACGCCCCCCGGCTTGAATGTGGCATCCAGGCTGCCATCGGCGTTCACGCGGCCGATGCCGTTGATGATCTCCCCCCCGAGCTGACCGAAATAGCCGCCCACCAACACCCGGCCGTTGGCCTGGGCGCTCAGGGCGTAGACATCGCCGTTGGAGTTGGGATCGAAGTTGTCCAGGGTGCCATCCTCGTTCAACCGGGCGATGCGGTTGCGGGTGACCCCGGTGACCGTGGTGAAGTTGCCGGCGATGAGGATCTTGCCGTCGGGTTGCAGCAGGGCGCTCCCCACCTTGGAGTCGGCGGAGGGGATAAAGCCGGCGTCCAGGGTGCCGTCGGGGTTCAGTCGGGCGATGTTGCTGCGCGCCTGCCCGGAGACGGAAGTAAAGAATCCGCCCACCACCACCTTGCCGTCCGGTTGTACGGCCAGGGCGTAGACCCACCCGTTCGTGCTCGGGTTGAAGCCGGTGTCGAGGGTACCGTCGGGATTGAGGCGCGCGAGGCTGTTGCGGGTCACGCCTGCGACAGAGGAGAAAGCGCCCCCGATCAACACCTTGCCGTCCGGTTGCAAGGTGAGAGCGTAGACGTTGTTGTTGGCGTTGGGGTTGAAGCCGAGGTCCACGCTGCCGTCGGGATGGAGCCGGGCGATGCGGTTGCGGGCGACGCCCTCGAGGCTGGTGAAGTCCCCCACCACGATCACCTTCTCGTCCGGCTGCACCGCCACCGCCCGCACCCGGTTACTGGCTTGCGGATCGAAGGCGTCATCGAGGGTCCCATCGGAATTGAGGCGGGCGATGTAATTTCGGGAGACCCCGCCCAAGGTGGTGAATTCGCCCCCGAGCAACACCTTGCCATCCGGCTGTACCGCCACGGCCTGAAGCGTGGCGGAGGGCACCAGTTCCAGGGTCTTGTCCACGCGGCCATCGGGCGCAAGGCGGGCGATGCGGTTGCGGGTCGTGCCATCCACGGCAGTGAACTCGCCGGCCACCAGGAGGTGGCCCTCGTGTTGCACGAGCGCCACGTGGACCGGGGCGTCAGCCATAGGGGTGAAGCCGAAATCCAGGGCGCCATCCACACCGAGACGGGCCAGATAGGGGCGGCCGCTTTCCGCGACGGTAACGAAGCTGCCGCCCACCACCAGCCCCCCGTCAGGTTGCAGGGCGAGCGCCTGGACGGTGCCTTCGACCCCGGCGTCGAACTCGCCATCCACGCTGCCATCAGCCTCGAGGCGGGCGAGATGCGCCAGGGGTTGGCCGCCAATCGCGGAGAAGGCGCCGCCGACCACCACCCGGCCATCCGGCAGCAGGCTCAATGCCCGAATGTCGCCGTCAGCGTCGGGATTGAAAGAGAGATCCGGTGAGCCGTCGGCGTGGAGCCGGGCGATGCGGCCGAAGGCCGCGCCGTTCAGCTGGGTGAAGGCTCCCCCCACCAGCAACTTGCCGTCGGGCTGCGCCACCACAACGAGGATATCGGCATTGGCCCCGCTCCCCGGATCGAAGGCGACGTCCACACCCCCGTCCGGATCGAGACGGACGATGCGGCTGCGGCTGACGCCGTTCACCGTGTCGAAGCTACCGCCCACGACGATGTTGCCGTCCGGCTGCAGGGCGAGGCCCAATACCTTGGAGCTGAGATCAGGCGCGAAGCTCCCGTCCAGGGTGCCATCGGCCTCCAGCCGGACAAGGTGGTTACGCGGGGTGTCGTTGGCGCTGGTGAAATCGCCCCCCACCAGGATCCGGCCATCCGGCTGCACGGCCAGCGCATACGCGCTGCCGTTCAGCTTCGCGCTGAAACTGCCGTCCACGGTACCATCCGGATTGAGGCGGGCGAGGTAGGGGCGACTCGTACCACCAATGGTGGTGAACTCGCCCCCAACCAGGATCTTGCCGTCGTGCTGGAGGGCGGCGGCGCGAATGGTGCCATTGGCGTTGGGGTCGAACCCGTCCACGGCCGACAGGGCAGCGGCCGGCTCCGGCCGGGCCAGTGCCAGAACGAGCACGAGTAAAAGGCCCAAGAGGGCGGATCCGCTCCGGCCTGCGGGTCTTTTCTGCATCGGAGGACCTCCGGAAAATGATTGGCTTCTCGTTGGGAGTGAGCGGTCGGCCGCGTCCCTCGCGCTGCGACGCATGGCGGCCCCCGCAGGTCACAGGACATGCAGTGACCGCCCCTACTGCTGTTCTGGTGGGAGGGAGATTTCAGGTGCAAACGATCCCACTCACGCAGGACAAAAACCTAACACACTCTATCCGCGCGTTGTCTTGCAAAATCTTGATGGATAGGAAAATCCCCCATTTTCTTGGCCCTGTTCCGCAGTGAGCCGGCATCACCCGCAGACAGCGACAGGTTCACCGCCAGGTCGAGGCAAGCATCCCTTTATGGTCTGGGGGGCACGGTTCAGCAGGGTTGATAGAACGGCCTGCGCAACCGTGCATAATGGGGATTTTCAAGCGGACTGCTTCGTGGAATTTCTCATCAATCACCCCGAAGATCTGACCCAGGCCCTCGCCGGGACCAAACCTATCCCTGCGGACAGGAAGCTTGGGGAGATGCTGCTCGAGACAGGCCATATCCAACCGGCGCAACTCGAGCTGGCGCTCGGGCAACAGCAGCGCGATCCACGGAAGCATCTGGGGGAAATCCTGGTCGAACTGGGTCACGCCACGCCCGCCCAGGTCAATGCAGTGCTGGCCAGCAAGCTGGGCATCCCCTCGGTACGGCTCGGGGACTACATCATCCCTCCCGATGTGTTGGACCTCCTCCCGCGCGAGCTCGCGCTCCAGTATGGCGTACTGCCGCTGGCAGAGCTCGGGCAGCATCTCGTGGTGGCCATGGAGAACCCGTTTGACTGGCAAACCATGGAGATGCTCCGCTTCAACACCAACCACATCATCGAAGCAGTGGTCATCTCCCGCGCCGAACTGGAACGGATCCTGGGGCGTTATCATCGGGAGCAGGAAGAGGAGGAGCTGAAAGGGGCCAGCGCGGAGCTGGAGCTGCAGACGGGGCCCTACCAGGACGAGGTGGCCACCGCGCTTGCCCAGGAGGCCCAGCGCAGGCCTACCGTGCGCCTGGTCAACGCCATCATCTCCCAAGGTATTGCCCGGGGCGCCTCCGACATCAACATCCGCCCCGAGCGCGGCCGGGTGGCCATTTATTACCGAATCGACGGGCACGAGCGATTTTCCCGCGCGCTGCACCGATCCCTCCTCGCCCCTATCGTCAGCCGCCTCAAGATCCTCGGCCGCATGGATATCGCCGAGCGCCGCCTGCCCCAGGACGGGCACGCACGTGTGGTGCGGGACGGGAACCCGGTCGACCTTCGCCTCTCCATCATTCCAACCGTCAGCGGCGAAAGCGTGGTGATCCGAGTCCTGGACCGGCGCGCCGGACTACGAAAAGCGGAGGAACTCGGACTCGGGCCATGGGAGTATGAAACCCTGACCGCCCTGCTGAGCCACAACCAGGGAATTCTCTTGGTGACCGGTCCCACGGGCTCAGGAAAATCCACCACCCTTTATGCACTGCTCAACGAAGTTCAGCGCCGTGAAGCGCACATCATCACGGTGGAAGATCCGGTGGAATACGACATGGAGGGGATCGAGCAGATCCAGATCGCTCCCGCCACAGGCTATACGTTCGCAGAGGCACTCCGCCACATTCTGCGCCACGACCCCGACGTCATTATGGTGGGTGAAATACGCGACTTTGAGACCGCCCAGATCGCCAATCGCGCTGCACTGACGGGCCATCTCGTCATGAGCACGCTGCATACCAACGACGCGGCAAGCACCGTCACACGCCTGTTGGACATGGGGATCGAACCCTACCTCCTCGGCTCGACCCTGTTGGGAGTGATGGCGCAACGGCTCATACGCGTGAACTGCCCGCACTGTATCGCGGAGGACCTACCGGACCCGCGCGTCCGAAAAATTCTTCAGCTCGGCAAAGAGGAGGTGTTCTATCGAGGGAGAGGCTGCGAGGAGTGCGAAGGCAGTGGTTATCACGGTCGTGTTGCGGTCACAGAACTGCTGGAAGTGACGCCGCGAATTGCATCGCTCATCAACAATGGTGCCTCGGCAACGGCCATTCAGGAGGAGGCCCGTCGGCAGGGAATGACGCCGTTGAACGAGCACGCCGTGGCGCTCGCTCGCACCGGAAAAACTTCATTGGAAGAGGTCACTGCAATTCGAGTGAAGTGAACGACGCGAGCGAAAAGGTTGGGGTCGGATGCGAAGCGGGTCACTACCTCTTCGCTAGATGTGTAAAGCCACAAGGTTGTTCACAGACGGGCAACGGCTGATCGGGGGCAAATTGCGGAGACACAGCTAGAGCACCGAACAGGTAAACGGAACGATCGTCAATCGCAGCCGGATTGCCCCGCAGGTGGCGGGGACACCGAACCGAGGTAAGGTGGTAAGCGCAGCGCATTTCCCAATTCGACGCCGCACGGTGGATGCGCTGCGCTTACCACCCTACATGTTGGCCGCGTCGGATCTATCTGTTCGGTGCTCCAGGAATTTTACTTTCAAACGCGGGGAGAAACTGAGCGCGATCATTCAATCGGCGCTGGAAATAAAAAAAGCGGGTCGCTCTTTGGAGCAAACCCGCTTTCTTCTTTTTGGCGCGCCCGGAGAGATTCGAACTCCCGACCGCCTGGTTCGTAGACGTGAACCGAAATAGGCGCGCTTTTAAATCAATGGCTTACAAAGACGCCCGTTCCCCAAACGTCAGAAGAGGTCACTGAAGTTCAAGGAGATTCCCGCAGAATCCCCACAGCAAAGACTGGAGATCATATTCTTGCGAAGCTTCAGTTGAGCACAATTTCTCGTCGAAGCAGTACTAGGGTCTTACGGTTGTAACGTGTCGTATGGTTCTTGTTATAAGAGTTATAAGTGTTATTTTTCCTACAAGGAAAGTCAAGATTAACTGTTGGAGCCTAATTGGGAAATCTTCAGGATAGCTATCACAATCAAGGACAAACTCATGGCCGCGACGCATCCCTCAGAAAATATCTTCCTCCTGCAGCGCCGCCTCGTAAGTATCCGCCCTTTCGCCTACCAGGCTGATGAAGCGGCAAATGAGCTCTGGTGACTCGTCGGGCGAATACACGAGGTTAGCGGCATAGCGCAGTCGATGCCGACGGTCGAGGTCGATGGCCCCGTGGGGAAGGCGCCGGCTCTCCTCCTTGGCCCAGCGGCGGAGGTTCTCCTCGGTCAGTGGCCCGTCCCAAGGGCCGGAGTCGGGCAGCTGATCGAACTCCGCAATGGAGGCAACGGCCCGGGCGAGACCTTCGCTCAATTCCAGTTCCACCAAGTGACGTCTGGTGCCAAAGAGGACTTCCACGACATAGAGGCCTTCCGCCGGCGCCTCGCGTTCAACCAAATGCGCCATCCCCTCCCCCTTCAAGCGCTGCCAAGGCGGGGTATGCACAGGTTGGGGAGGGTCCCCTTGCAGCAGTGATGCGATCCGTTCGGCCAGGCCATCCGGCGACTGTGTCGGATTGCTGGGCACGAGCAGCGCGTCGTGCCCGGGGCGATCCTGCTCCAGCTCCGCAAGGGGCGCCCAAGCCTCATGCAGGGGCGCGGCATAATGGCCAAGCGGTGGCGTCAGCCTCAACAGGTAGCCCCCAAGATCGGGATCGAAGCTCCAGGTGAAGGTCGGCCCGCGTCCTTGGTGTTTCAGTTGGAAGCAGCCATGGAAGGCGCTCGGGTTCCCGCTCACCTCGATGCCCCGCCGCTTCAGCGCTTCGGCAAACCCCTCGGCCCACTCGACATAGGCTCGTTTGCGGGCCAGCAACGTTTCCCGATCCGGATCGAACAAGGGCGCGTTGCGCTGCTCAAAGGTGGGGGGTGCGAATGGGGCGAGTTTCGGTTTCGGCTCGCCATCCACCTTCCGGTCGACGGCGATCTCCCGGGACTCCTCGATCCCGCTGGCGAGGGGCGAGTCCATCAGCGCGTCGACCGCCCTCTTGCGGGCGATCACCCTTTTCACCTGATCGCGCTCGATGGAGTTGACGATGTGCGGGTAGTAGACCTCGAGCTTGGGGCCTGCGCCGCCGTGGGTCCTGAGCCGTCGCTCGATGCGGCCAAAGTAGCGATCCACCCGGCCGATGCGCTGCTCCAGATCGCCGCTGGTCCAGGCGATGCCGTAATGCACCACGCGATCACAGAAGAGGTGCAGGTTGACCCCCTCCTTGAGGGTATCGGTGCAGACGATGACCAGGGGATAGCCTGGCGTGCGGAATTGCTGGGTGGCGCGATGATTGCCGCCGCTACCGCCCGTGATGCCGACCACGGGTGCCGGCGCGTTGAGCTGCTCGAAATGGCTGCGTCCGGCCAGCTTCTCCAAGGGCTCGGTTTCACCCAGGGCGCTGGCAAGGATGAGGTCCAGGTGGGCGATCCAGTCGGCCAGCTGCCCATGCAGGCGGCGGGCATCCCGGTCGCTGCCGGTCAGCCAGTCGAGGAATCGGTCGGCCCGCCCTTCGTCCGGCCCCGCACAATAGAGATCCACCAAGGCATCAGTCAGGCGAATGAACTGACCGATGATAGTCTGCAGCACCTTGCGGCGGTACAACGCTTCCGCCTCGGGTTGCGTGCCGGCCCCGGGCAGGGCCAGGGGGGAGCCCTCTCCGAACCGCCCATCCCATACGGTCCAGAAGGTGGATGCGGTGAACAGTGCGGCGTCGCGGCGCGGGTCTGTCCCTGCTGTGGGCCTCATGCGGTCCTTGCTCGGCACGACGTTCTGCAAGGCCGTACACCAAACGGCCGCCTGGTAGGCGTCAAGCCCGAATAGCTCCGGATATTCCCGCACGCCTTGGAGGGCAAGGTAGTGCAGCCGCTCCGCACGGTGCTGGGAAAACTCGCTGCCGGAACGGTGTGCGGCGTAGTCCCAGGAGGCGGCCCAAAGTGCGTCTGGAATCGATTCGGCCACCGCGAGGGGATCGCGTCCTCCCGCTTGGCAGAGCCGTTGCAACCAGTTCTCCTCGAAGAAGAGGGCATTGCGGCCAGTGTCGCGGAAGGTGCGACGGAAGCGTCCCAGCCAGTTCTTGTCCTGCATGGCAAAACGCAGGCCTCGGCCCCCCTCCACCGCCTTCTCCGCGTCGTACTCCAGGGGGGTATCTGGCTGCTCTTCGTCGACTGGATCGCCGGTGCCGTGTTCCCAGTCGAGGGTGCGGTTCCAGCAGCGCTTTACCCGACGGGCTACCCGCTCGTGGTAGATCATCTCCAGCCGTTCACGCATGGCGTCCACCGTGCTGATGCGCCGGGTAAAGACCAATACCTTCTCTCCCCCTGGAGCCTCGGGTTGTTCGCCCGCGGCCTCCTCACCAAAAGCGAGCCGCGCCACCTCCTTCACAACCCGATCCAGCTTCGGGTGGGGCAGCGGGAAGTGGAACTGCTGCTGAAACTCCCCCGCCAGACGGTCGATAAAACCGCTGTCCGGGGCCTCATCCTCCCGGACCCGGGATTCGTCATGGCCTTTATAGAAATCCCCACTCCCGCCCGACTCGTCGCAGGCCGCCTGCTGGGGCTTCTCCAGGTGGCGCACCGAGGACTGCAGGCTCTCGAACGAGGAGAGAAACCCGATGTGGTAGCGGTAGCTGCGCCGCCCCAGCACCGGTACCAATCGCTTCTGCACCAATCCCATGGAGAGGGTGGCCAGAGCCGATGGGGTCGCCTCGGCCCACTCTTGCTCCTTGTTTTCTCGATACTGTTCTTTGGTGAGCGACTCTCCGTTCACGACATAGGCCCGGGGCCGGCGCACCATGAACCCCTGCAGCTTTTCCTGGAGCCGGACGAGATCGTTGAGCTCGGCTTCATCGATCACCTGTCCGCAGCCCGGATACCGGTTCAGCACCGTGGCGATATCTTTCACCCCCGAGTGTGCTGGGGTGGCGGAGAGGAATAGCCACTTTCGCACCCGCCCCTCAAGGAGGGTATGGAGCACGCTGTTGGACTGGTTGTCCGGATTGCGCAGACACTGCGCCTCGTCCATCACCACGAGGTCGAAGGTGGGCCCCTCGCTCAGCTCGCCAAGGAAGCGGTTCATCCCTTCGGCGAAGGCCATGTTGACCACCCGGGTGATGTCTTCTCGCTTACTCGCCCGCAACCGCTCCGGCAACCCACGAAGCCCGAGATTGGCAAGCCGATGGCGCCACTCGGCCCATAAAGGTGCGAGATCGGCGTTGCGGGTGGTGTAGATGGGTCGCATGAAACTCGTGTGGCGCAGGAAGGCGGCCACCCGCTGCGGCCGGTTGAGCAGCACCAACCACTCCCGCAGATTCTCCACCTTCTCCGGCGAATGGACTGGAGTGCCTAACAACAGCGAGCCCGCTCGGTCGTCGCCGCCGATCCCGGCGAGGTAATTGCTGCGGAAGAAACGGCTGTACTCCTGCAGCCAGCCGGCCTGGACGTTTTGGCGGGGAGCGATGAAGAGGATCCGGGCTTCGGGTTTCAGGTGCCACACCAGCGCCGCTACGCCCAGGGCTTGGTAGGTCTTGCCGGTGCCCACCTCATCAGCGAGATAGGCGAAGGAGTGGCGGCAAAGGTAGTTGTAAAGGACCGCCACCCCCTCTGACTGGAGTTCTGCCATAGAGCGGACGGTGTGCTCGCCGGGGCTGAAGTCGATGAGCCGGCGCACCTCATCGGGGGTGATGAGATGCTCTTTGGAAAACAGCTCCATACCGCTCATCAGCTCCCCTCCCATACCGACAACCTCTCCTCAAACCAGGCGAGCAGCGCTTCGGCCGACTGGTCGGGGCGCTCCCGTGACAGCATCGCACACACCTCCTCTCTCGCCTGATTGAGCCAATCCTCCACTTGAGCGCGGTGAGCCCCTCTCCGTTCGCCCCCGTCTTCACGCCGGAACCGCATAAGGAGCCGATCCGCTTCCTTCAGCACCAGATAGCGGACAGGCACAGGCTCGTTGCCGTGGACGATGGCATGCGCAAGGGCAAACACGCTGTTGGCCCCGGTGACCAGCAGTTCGTGGGCCGGCAGCTCGCCTTGCTCCAGCGCTTCCTCCAGCTCGCGGACACTGCGGTAGAGTTCGAACAGGTTGAGTAAGGGTTGCTGCACCGTTTCGGGTGGCTCCTCCGCTTCATCCTCACCCCGCGGACCACGCACAACCGGCACCCCGCTCGCCGTGCGGTTACGCCAGGAGTCGAGGATCTCGTCGGCCGCAAGGGGTGCCCCGTACACCTTGGTGGTCTGATCCAGATTCAGCTCTAGGATCCATCCCGACCAGCTGCGCTTCTCCCCACGCTCCTCCCAGACCACCCGGAAACCGCGCCCCTTGCGGGGGCCCTGCGGCCACTCGGCCTCGCCACTGGTCACGCCATCCAGGGAGTAGCTCCCCAGCCCCTCCAGTTTCAGGCGTGCCCCCGGGGGTGGTGTACCGGTCTCAACCCGCCATCGGCAGCGGGCGCTATTCCAGTCGTAGATCACCTGCATCGACCAGTCGGGCGGCCTCGGGGCCTCCTCCTCCGGCACGGCCTCCGTGGCCAGTTCCTCATCCGCTAGGGCACTGCGCGGGGGCAGTAGAAATCTGTCAGTGGAAAAGAGCATCGACTCCACATTGCGGTTGCCCCGCAGCCCGGACGTCGTGAAATTGCAGGAGCCAATCCCGGTGACAACCCGGCGCCTTGGATATTCGATGCGGATCATCTTGGCATGGCGAAACCGGCCGTCCCGCTCGTCATCCCAGCGACTGATGGTGACCGCCCCCTCCCGACCCACAGTAGCGGCCTCATCCGCAGCAAGGCCGGTTCGGTCGCGTCTCGTTGTCAGGGCCGGAATCAGTTCCCAGGCCAGCGAGCCGAATCGCTCCACATTTGCCGCGACCTCACTCCAGTAGGGTGAGGCGAAGCAGATCCGTCGGGGTTGCTCCCCGCCGTAATACGTGTCGATAAATTCCTGGAGTCCGGCGTATTCGGTGGAGAAGTAGAGCGCATGCGCCTCCAATTCTCTCCAGTCGCGCCCCTCCGGATCCAGGGCCGCGGTGCGCCGTTCGTTCATCTCCCCCATGAGCTCCCTGATCTGCGCGATGGGGTGGCCCTTGTTTCTGCCGAGCTTGAGCTGGCTCGCTACCCAGCGCAGAAACTCGTCGGTCGCCTGCCAGGGTTGCTGCGGCTTCGCGTGGATCCATACATCGGCGAAGCCCTCGACATTCAATCCCCAGCCGGAGAGGCTGAGGTTACTCGATGCCGCCGAGATGTAGAGCCACAATCTCTCGTCCCGCCACCCCACGAGGATGATGTTCTTGGGGTGAAAGAAAGCGCCAGGCAACCGGACGGGGTAAGCGGTGTACCGGTAGTCGTCGACCCCGGCGCGCGCCACACTGGCATCGAAGCAGACGCCCACCGGGGTCCTCGCCAGCCCATCATGAACCGCTCTGCGCCGCACGGCCCGGGAAGCCCCGACTTCAACTCCGAAGAGCACAGGAAGCACGTTTTCTTCGAAGAACTCCGGGTCGAAATTGAACGTGGTGAAGAGCGCAGCTTCGATCTCATCGAACTCCTGCACTACCTCCTGAAGGCGCTCTCGGATATTAGGCATCGTCGTGCACCCCCTTGATGATCTGCCGGCTCAGGCGCCAGAGGGCAGTGAGATAGTAGTCGTTGCGCCAAGCGGTTGCCGGGTGCAACTCACCTTTATTGGGCGCCTCCATTGGGACCCGCACCTCAAGCCTGTTTCCTTCATTGAGCAGGACCCAAGGGCCGGCACTGCGCGCCTCGGAGATCTGCCGATGGGTCTCCAGCAGGGAGGCGATAAATGAAGCCTTGCTGGCGAGATCGAGTTCCGCATAAAGGGCTTGGCGCTTCTGCCCCGTACCCTCATACGGGCCTGAATCTCGGAAGGCCACTTGGGCTCCCCGCAATGCATCCAAGTCCACCGGCAAAGCGTATGCCGCCTCGCTAAGCGGGAGGCCGGAATTGGCGCAGAGCCATTCGAAGCTCGCCTCAAGCGGCGCGAGCCAGCGTTCACAGCGAACGAGTTGCTCGAAGGTCTTTCGGTAGTCCGGTAGCTGATCACTGAATTGGGACAGCAAGGAGTGATGTTGCCAGCTGTCTAGCTCTGCCAGTCGCGTGGTCAGCGCCGCAGTGAGTGGGCGCCCGGCAGGCTGCATTAGCGGCTCCAACAGCACCGTCTCAAGCGGGGGCTTAGCAATCATCTTCGCCAGTGCCGTGGCCAACAACCCGCTCTTGCCGCCACGCAGTGGGACGACCTTCTTAGGTGAGGCCATAGCCTCTCCCACCGCCTTGAACAGGTGCTCGCGAGCGCGCGCCTCAAGCACCCTCTCCATTTTCGCGGCGATAATTTCAGTGACACGATGAGTCTCGAGGTCGAGTAGGCCCGCCCGCTCCGCCGCACCGCGATAAATAATCCAGGTGCCCGAGGCGAGCTGACCATAGGCGAGATGGAAATCGCGATCGAGCGAGATCACGAGGTCCTTCTGCCCTCCTTTCAGCCTTCGGCGTCCCGGTAATGGCCAATGCTCGTTCACAGCGTAGGCACACCGGGCAATCGCTTGTTCCATTAACACGTAGAAATTTCGGATCTGGCCGTCCTTTGCCTTGTACCTGCGCTGGAACTCTGGCCAGAGGCCGAAGATGGTCAGCAGCACCTGAAATCCTTCCAGGCGACTGCTCTGAGCCGTCAGATGGGGCACCAGATCGCGTGCCCGAGTGGTCCAGATGGGTTGCAGCCCGAGTGGGTCACGGCCGATTGATGGCCGGAGGAGCTCGTGATCGTAGTCTGAGAAGAATAAGGCCATGTTCTTAACTTAAGTCGTGCTTGGGAAACGCCGAGACCGAATGGCAGCTTCTGCCTCCTGTAGGTGGGACGCGTTGGCCATTAACAACTAGAGACACGCCCTTCCCCGATTAGAAGTCTGAATGGTTACGTGGAGCCGGTGCAAACCCTCGAAGCGGAGCTTGTATATAGAGAAAACCGCGGCGACTGTCGAAAAAGGTTGACACAGAGTTTTGAACACCCTCACGTTCCGCGCCAATTGTCGAACGTTGCGCAGCTCTGCCATGCTCGCCGGCACAGGTGCGGCTTTTTCAGCAGGCTTATGGATAGCACTACGCAGAGTCCACTACACAACTAGCCGCTTTGGCGTAGTAGATTGTAATAGCCAGTGCATTCTCAGGCAATTTCCACCACGTAGCAGTCCTCAACATCAGACGTGGCTCCGAATTCCGGATAGTCTCCCTCTGCAAGCCCTACGAATGGTGCTATAACTGGTGCCTCCGGGGTTACACAGAGCGCGTCTTCCTCTCCGATGGTCACTCTTCCTCCGGCGCCGCCGGGTACTACAAAGTAAACTCGGCTTTTCGGCCACGCATCGTTATGGATCTTGACGCGCGCACCAATCTCGACCAGCTCAAACGCACCAGCGTCCAAGCGTTTGATCAGATCATTACAAGCAGCGACTGACGCTTCGAGTTGCATCGCTCGCAGCTTCTGCGCCTCCGCTAGATACTGAGCCTCTTCCTTGAAGGTGTCGTACCGGCTCTGCATCGCGCCTACATGCGAGTTCGCTTCTGCCTGCGCATCACGGGCAGACTCATGAGCTGCCCTCAGCATACCCATCAACTTCTCCCGAATATCTAGGATTACCGACTTCTTATCTTCACTGATGCTCAATCTCAATTACTCCTGAGCGATCTGGGAACTTAAAGCCTCGGCCTTGCTTAAGACACCAAGAAGCGACAGAGTCCGGAAAGCCGCAATTGAAGTTGCAGCGTCCCTCAAGGACTAAACGCAGAGGTATGCGACTGATGCAAGACTGGATCTCTTCTTCCCGTCCAAATTCACTTGGCATAATAAATCTATCGCTATCATAAGCGTGATATGCGATATCGCCTCTAAGGTAACAAAGAGATGCACTGCCGTCGGGGAAAACTCTGAAGTAGTCGCCGTACCCCTCTAGACAGTTGGGCCGTCGCACGCATGTTTCGCATACAGCGTTTCTCTTTCGTGCAGATGCCTTTATCTTATACTCGAGCGAGCCACCGCCAGGGGTCCGGAATCGCGCGCGCGACCGCCTACCACTGTCCTGTAACTCTTCCTGTGGCCTGAGGAAGCCGGTATTCTGGAAGGCGGCCTCAACTGCCTCCTCCGGAGATATATAGAATCGCTCGTACTGCCCAGCCGAATCTGACGTCCAGTACAGGTCAAGCAGCTTCAAGCGCAAGCGGTACTCGTCTATAAACGCGGCTTGCTCTCGCAGATCATCAATGAACCCTCGGAGCAGGACACGATTAATTGACATATTTATCGAACAATCAGTAGCCGCTCTTAGCCCCTCCAGGAAACGGTCAAGTACTCCGCCCCCGGTGATCCGGTAATAGACGTCCGGGTCCATGGAGTGCCAACTCAACCTCAGCAAATCCAGTCCTGCCGCCGCCAGATCAGGCGCGTACTTCGACAAAGTACTCCCGTTGCTAGTCATCGATACGTGGAAGCCAAGCTCCTTCAGCGTCCTTACGACTGTGCCAACTCTAGCCCCACCATCCCTCCACAGCATCGGCTCGAGAGCAGCCACTTCGACCTGCATCAGGCCACCGCTGCTCTTCCACCACTGCGCCGCGCTGGAGATCTTCGCCAAGCTCAGCCTATTCATCGGCCTTGAAGTCCCAACTCCATCACTATGGTGGAACAGACTTCCTCAGGGGTCATATCACTCGTGTCGACGTTGATCAGCCCAGGCATGCGTAGAAACCGCTCCCTTGCGGAGTCTATTGCAATCCAATCATGGTCATTCCGGTTGACGACATTGGTGCGCCGCTCTCTCTCGGCTATGCGTTGTCGAGCGATATCATCCCGGACGGTCAAGAGAAAGCTATAGTCGGGCAAGCGAATTTGCGGGAACACCGCAGCCATGTCGACAGGAAGCTCTGCACCTTCTGGCCACTGGTAGGCGAGTGTGGAATGTATGTAACGATCGCACACGACATGGCCGCGACACAACAGATCTTCTATTTCCTGCTGCTGCCATCTCATGGCATGAACATAGAATTTAAGTTTATTTTCTCTTCCCCCACTTTTCTCGACCGCAGCGCGCTCTTCTTCAAGTGCTTTGCTGGGCGTCTCGATATGGGTCCCACCCAGATGACGCGCAAGCAACGCGACGACAGAAGATTTACCCGCCCCATCGATCCCTTCCAAGGTGATGAAAAGGTTTCTATGAGCATCCGTAACTCGAGTCACGATTTGACATCCCCCAAATCTTATACCCAACACCAAAGGTGCAATAGAACAGCCCGCCCCCGCAGCGGACCTGATTATTTAAGTTCTCCAGCAACCGCGCTCTTCGCAGCAGAGCAGGATTGACAATCAGCCGGTCATAGCCGCCCTCATGCCGCCATTCCCGCGTCACTCACACTTTCCACCTTTCTCGCGTACAGCGAGGCAGACAGTCACAGTCTGCACGCCAGTGCGTCGCAGGCGTGAGAACAATGACGGACAGCCAACTGGCAGCACGAATCGGTTTCTCGGTTACGTTTACCCTCGGCGAAATCATCCCTGATGTCCCGCGCTCCACGGCACCTCGTAGGCCCGGCCTGGTCTTCCTGCTTCTCAGGATCATGTCAGCGTGTTTTAGTAAAGCTAACGGGCCACCCATTTAACTGAGCAGAACCATCCGACTTAAATCGTATTTCGATGCTCGGCGCCCCTGCCGGGTCCCGCTCAATACGATGGTCGTACCGTGCGGACAGGTAGTGAAAACGCTGGTTCTGCGAGCCGACCCAGTTCCTGTGCTGTTCGGGGCGTTCCGCCATATACGGTCCGTCCACGAGCACGTCCGTATGCGTGAGCAACTCCGATACCCCAGGCAGGGCCAGCGCAGTCAGTTCCTCATGCGTATAGCCGGTGAATACGAGAACGGAGAGACCAAGGTCTTGGCAGCCGGCAGCGACCCGAGC
Organism: Gammaproteobacteria bacterium; assembly: GCA_041690535.1. GTDB lineage: Bacteria > Pseudomonadota > Gammaproteobacteria > Thiohalomonadales > Thiohalomonadaceae > JAWLHA01. The sequence continues at coordinate 90,164 of JAWLHA010000002.1, forward strand.
CAACCCCTGGGCCTGTAGCATCGGCTCACCGCCTAACAACGTAACCCCCTCTAGCGCAAACCGCTGCTGTGCTGCCGCCAGTTGCTCAACAACAGTGTCGGCGGCGACCAGCTCCCGCTCGACAATGGGCAAGTAGCGCGCGTTGCAGCAACCGGCGCAGCGCTTGTCGCAACCCTGAACCCACAGTGCGGCGCGTCGGCCTGGCCCTTCTGCGTCGGTACACGACACCATGGCAGCGAGATTTAGCCACGCCATGCTTAGATGCTTAGCTCAATTCGAAGTCGAATTCGGCCAAGGAGCCCGCCTGTACAACCTCCAGAACCTTTCCGCGGGCCTGAGCCCCCCCACTCACCTCTTCAAATAAGAAATGCGCCAGCGGACTGTAGAGTCGATCGGCCAACGCCGTGGCGACGCCGCGCCCGCCAGTACTCGAGTCCGCAGTCGCCACGATCGCCCGTAACGCGCGGTTCTCGTCTTGAAAGCGCAGCCCTTCGATGCCGTGCTTCTCCAAAAGCATATGGCGTACAGGCTCGAGCTTCGCCCGCGCAATTGCGACAAGGAAGCTCTCATCAGTGACGAAGTTGAAAGGAATAATGTTGTTGGCGCCGATGCGTCCGAGTAGTTCCGGCCGCTCGAGCTTCTCGACGAAGTGGCTGCGGACGCGCTCCACGAACGCTTTCCGCACGCTGACCGGATCTCCTTGATGCACGACCGCCGCGCCGATATTGGAGGTAAAAATGATAACCGTCTCGGCAAAGGAGACCGTCTCACCCTTGCCGTCCGTTAAACGACCGTCCTCGAGAATCTGGAGGAACTTGTCGAGAATGCGCGGATGGGCCTTCTCGATCTCGTCAAAGAGGATCACTGAGAAGGGGCGCTGCTTAACAGCATTGGTCAATTGTCCCCCCTCCTCATAGCCAACGTAGCCTGGCGGGGCACCGACGAGGCGCTGATCCGCATGCTCGTGATTGAACTCTGACATGTCGAAACGCATGCAGGCGTCTTCGTCCCCGAAGAGGAATTCGGCGAGCGCCTTGGCTAGCTCTGTCTTTCCCACACCTGTCGGTCCGACAAAGAACAGCACCCCTTTTGGCATCCGCTGCGTGCGCGAGTGCTGGAGCCCAGACACACCGGTATAGGCACGCAACAGCATTTGATCGACGGCCGCAATTGCCGTGTCCTGCCCCTTTACCCGGCGGCCGAGGCTCGTAACGGTGGTACGCAGTTTGTCGCGGTTTAGGTTTTCCCAGGGACTATCTCGCTCACCGTAGCGGTAGAGGTTCACAAGCGCCTCGGGGGAGAGCCGAGGGCTCTGCCGGGACAGTCGCGCAGCTTGATGGACGTCACGCAGGGTGAATCCGTCCAGGGCATCGGTGAAATCCGCCAACTCCCGGGTGTGGGGCTGAATCGGCGGCTCGACATTAAAGACGTTGGATAACTGCAGGAGCGCGGCCTCGCGCTCGACCCGCGAGGGCAACGGGATAATGATGTCTTTGAACAGCGGGTTGTGCTGATACAGCGCTGGCGGTAAGTTCGCCAAGCCCTGGCAAACTAGAACCATGAGATTGTTTGGCCGCTCAATCTCCTGATAGACGGTAGAGACGGGCGCATCGCGCGCCGCCTTGCCCATCAGCAGCAGCCAAGCGCGCTCAGTCTCGCTGAGCGCGTTGACACTACCAAAAAGGTAGTTCGACCAGTCGAGGACGAACGCCACCGGCTCCGGTCCCGGCTGATGAAGATGGTGGGCCAGCACCGCAAAGAAATCCAGAGGGTCGGCAACCACAGGCCCTGGCCCGGTGACGGAAGCCGCGGCGGCAGGGGCTGGCTCGGGCCCAAGATCGTACGCTTCTCCTTCCACAGCGGCTGCAGCGGGAACGGTGAAGGCCTGTAGGTGGCGCCAAATCTCTGGATCTACGCCGGATACACCGGCGACACGATCCCACAACACAACGTGGCGAAACCCCCGCTCCTTGAGCAGCGAGGTCACCATATCCATGGTGGGTAGCCACCGCCCTGTCTTTGGATCAACAACCAGATCGACGATGTTCCCATGCAAGATGATGCCGCGCCGGATACCGCTCTCCCGGTAGAACGACTCAGCCCAAGCAGCTCGCTTCCTACTCACTTTTTGTTCTCCGTGAGATCTCCGGCCCTGGGTCGGCTGCCCTTTTGAAGATCATCGGGGTTCTCCCATATCACCCGTTCGTCTGAGAGCTTGACACCATAAATATCCTGAAGCCGCGGTAGGACAGTCGCGACATCCTTCTTGCAAGCACTGCCTTCATAGCGATCGAAGCTGTAGCGCATGTCGCCCGATAGCTTCACGCGAAATTCGGCCTCGGCTCCCGCCGGCCGGCGCGCCCGGATCACCACCTCGTCCTGTCCGCCATCGCGCAGTCGCCGGGGTGCCTCGCAGATGAAGCCCGCATCCTGTAGCGACTGACGCACCGCCAACACGACCGCTCGCCGACAGCTCTCGTCCACAACCGCATCGTCCAAAGAGCCCGTCGCGGCGGCAAGTCTCTCGGAGAACGCATCTGCCGGCAGGGTCACGACATTCCCCAACATTGCGCGGATCCCTGGTGTTTGTTCAGGAACTAAGGCGTGTACCGCCTCGACCCGCGCCAGCTCAGCGGCAATGACCTCCTCTTGGGCTTGTTGTCGGGTGGCCTCCGCTTGCTCGCGTCGAAAGTCGCTGGCCTTCGACTCGTACTCTTGCTGGAGCTCATCGAGCGCCGCCGTCACGGTCTGGATGGACACGTCGCCATTCTTGGTAAAAAGGCTCTTTCGCAGTGCGGCCAATGCATCAAAGGCTAGGTTGCGGGCGAGCACATCCGGCCACTGTGCGAGCCGGCTCCGCCACGCCTCCTCCAGGTCCTGTCGCGCCTGCTCCTGAGCCGCCTGCCGTTTGCGCTGATAGGCGATTTCCGCGTCCACGGCCGCGCTTCGCGCCGCTCGTGCCACATGAGGAAGCCCCTGCACCGCAGCGGCAATCGCCATGCTCTCGGTTCTGGCCGCGGCCGGATCATGCACCAGTAGACTCTCGATCCGGTCCAGTCGACGGTCGAGAGCCGCCATCTCGTGCGGGACGTAGCCGTCCAGATCCTGCGCCCGCATATCTGCAAGCAACTGCCGGTAGCGCTCGAGGTAATGCCCTGTCGTCGCCCGAACGCGGCGCTCGAATTCCTCGTGCCGGCGCCTACGCTCAAGCTCAAATCGCACGTCAACGTGTTGACTCATTGCAAAGGCCTCATTCAGGCGTCGGTCAGATCATCAGCCCGCTTTCCCCGGACTTCCGATCGGTTGAGGTAAATCTTCGGGTCCATCCACTCCACGCCTTGCGCGGTGGCCTTGAGGCGCAGGTTTTTATCCGAAGTCAGCAGCAGCGGTCGGCACCGCACCAAGCGCACGGCGACCGAGAGGATTTGGTTATCAGCACTGCCGCCAAAATCGGCCGGTAGTAGTGCAAGATCAGCTTCCTCGTAACGTACCGCCCTACCCAACTGGCCCAGGATGCGCATTGCTCGCCGGCAGCGCTCGGCAACCTCTTCGGTCTGATCGCCGGTGTCCCGCTTCTTGTGGTCTAACTCATCCAGCACGCGTTTCGGCACTACGGCCACATCGCGCTTATTGAGCTGGAACGGCAGGTCTGGATAGTCGATCAGCACATTGGTGTCGATCACGACCGGGCGGCGGCCCTCCAGATCAGCGGGCGGCAGTAGACGATCCACCGCGGCTCTCCACTGCTGCAACTGCTGGTCAAGTCGGTCAAAACTGCTGTCGCGCCAAACTGCGGCTTCGGCACAGACGTTCTTAAGCCCTTCTGCCGCCTTCGCCCAGTGGTCCCACTGCGCCAAGGCTGCCGACTTAACGGCTCTGACGGAAGTCAGGACATCATCTTCCGTGCGCCACGCCAATGGATCTTGCTTGAGCTGGCGCTTCAGTCCATGGTAGGCCTGCCGCATTTCACTCAAGGGCGCCGTGAAGGGGTGCGGTCCCCAAAGCGCCCCATCCGGAGACGCGAGTGCGCGCTCGAGCAACGCCCGTTGTAAACCCGTAGGCAAGAGCGATGCTGGCAACGGCGACTTCGGATCGAGTGCCCGACGTAGCTGTTCGAGTTGCTCGAGGTTTTGGAGGGGTTCTGCGCGCCCTAGGAGTACCGTTTCTAGTGTAGTGCGGTCACTAACCGGGAGCGTGCGCAGATGGCCCACCACCTCCCGCAAGTGCACCTGCGACAGGCCTTCGCAGGTTGCCGCCGTGTCCCGCAGCGCCTGCTCCAGCGCAGCGGTCCAAACTGCCACCGCCCCGCGTTTGCCAGCCAGTCCAAACGCTTTCAGGCTCGAGGCCAGACGCGCGGCTGCGGCGGCCATGGGGAGGACGTCGGCTCCGGCGAGTCGGTCGATAGCACGCGCGACAACAACCTCGCTAGAGGTCCAGAGCGCTGCGACCGCCCAGGCCGCAGGATCAGTTTGCGCCGCCAGTATCTGGTCCAGCACGACCTGCACGTCAGCCCATAGCCTCGCGGACGAAGCCTCGTCGTGCTCCACGAACAACCGCGCTGGGTAGCCCTGCCCGGCCCACGTCACAGTTGCGATCCCCTCGGACCACACCATAGGGGAGGCCTCTCGCTTGGGCAGTATGAGAGCGGCCAGCCCAGACGGAAACCAGTGCGCCGGGACACGCATCTGGAGGCCCTGCTCGTCCTTGTCCCACGCCAGCGCGGGCGCCTCGGCGCCCGTGTCGAGGACCACATCAATACTACCGCGTCCAGGCGCAGTCGCGCCTGGCGCCGCCTCCTTCCGAAAAAGTCGCAACACCGCGCACTCGCCCGCCACTCCGGCAGGTGCCGACGTCAGCGTGACACGCCGGACTTGCCTGAGATCCAGCGCGGGCCCCACAGTAGGATCAGTGTCTGCGTGCAGTACGACTGAAAGGAGTCGGTCCCACACAAGCGCAGCGTCCGCTCGTTGGAGCCAAGCGTGAACCTCGCAATCCTCCGGGGCGGAGACTCGCAGGACACCGGCCGGGTCGCAGTCCACGACAACACGCGTGGAGCGCCACAGCGTGCGTTCCACGCTACTCGCGACCGTCTCGATCTCGGTGCTGTTGGTGAACCATGCGTGCCGCTCCCGCGGTAGGCTCTCGCGCACGAGCGGCTCCGGCGCTATACCCTCGAAGGTTTCCGCATCGATGTGCGCATCCTCGGGACTGGGGGTCACACCCGCGGGGCTGCGCGTCGGCACGAGCCGCTCCACCGAACCGCGTAAAGGATCGTAGAGATGATGGACAAGTACCGTCGAGGCCCTGCCCGGCAGGCGGTTACGGACCAGGAATTCGTTGCCGCGTGCCGTCACGCCGAGCGCGCTGGGCGGCAAGGCCAACACGTCCTCAGCAGAAGTGCCGCGTAACACATCCAAGGTGACCAAATCTTCCACACAGGGCGTCAGGAGGTCCTGCACATCCGAGACGCCCAGTCTCTCGAAAATCGCTTGTAGTGAAAGGTTGGCGAGCGCCGGATGGCGACCGTACTGAAGGCATACCCGAAGGAGCATACGTTCGAAAACAGTGGGCTCTCGCGGTGTCTGGTATTTCACCTGCGAACGCAACTCGATCACGGGAAAGCCCGCCGAAAACGCACAGAGCTTCATCGGCGATCTCCCTGCCTGAATGCACGATGGCGTTTACCGTGCCCGCTGCGCTGCGGGGACATCACAGCGCTCGCGGGTTTGAGCTGTCCGTTTCGCTGCAACTCCTGCAGGATGTCACGGTAGACTGTCCGCGTGCTGTGCCCGTCACGGTCCATATGGGGGAGTTGTACTTCGTAGGGAGCAAACATCGCCTGCGCCCCGAATACCACAAGCAGCTCCTGCGCCCGGGAGAACGCCACGTTGATGAATTCGTAGCGGGCGACGTTCGCACGGGCCGAACGCTTACGGCGCGGTACACCATCGGTGTGGTCAGCGCTTCCGTCGTTACGCACTAAGCTGACCAGGATGATGGGCTTCTCTTTACCCTGGTAGCGGATGACCGTGTTGATCTCCACATCAAGGCAGCGAAAGCGCCCCTGCGGTACACGCTCCCGGATGGCGGTGCGGATCAGCTTGCACTGCCGTGCATAGAACGAGACCACCCCAACGGGGCGACGGTTCTCCGCCGTCCATCCGGCCTTGGTGCTCGCCTCATCCAACAACACCAGCGTGTGAGCAATAAGCTCCGCCTCGAGCTTGTTGGTACGGGCGGGCCGGCCTTCACTGTCGCTGTCTTCCCGATGCGGCTGGCCGTGAAGATCGCGCGAGGTATCCACCCACAGGACATGATCATCCGGTTCGATCAGCGTTTGCCCGCCTACCCCCTGAATCGTGAGGTTGTGCGCGCGCTCCTTGTCGGGATCACGTAGTCCGCAGGAAAGCCGACGCTCGTAGAAATGGTTTACCAGAGACATGATCTGAGGGTGCATCCGAAACTGCACGTCCAGCCGGGCCCTGATCTCCTCCGGTGCGGCTTCAAAGTGTGACTTGAACAGCGAAGCAGTCACCATGTTTTCGAAGCGACGCAAATTCGCGCGTGTCAGCGCAGTCCGAGCCTCAGAGGCATCGTCCACGGCAACCTCGTCTTCCCAGCTCACTGCGTCAGTGCTCTCCTGAAAGACCGGCGGCAATTGGCGATGGTCCCCTACCAGCACTGCGCGCGTCCCCCGCATGAGAGGCAGAAGTAGTTCCACCGGAGTTGCCTTACTCACCTCGTCGACGATGACGACGTCGAAGTGGGTGTGCTGCCCCTCCTCCAGGGTTTGCTCACGCTCATTGCACGTTATGGCAACGACATTGCAATTCTCGACGAAGGTCGGCGCGAAGTGATTCCAGTCTTTAACCGCAGCATCGGGCTTGCGCAATGCCTGTACCCAGTCGCGAGTCAAAGCCTCCCAGGCGGTACGTTCCTCTGAGTGCGCCTTTTGGACCGCTCTGTACTGAGCAAGCTGCGCCTGAGCCTGCTGGAGTAGCGCCTCGAAAGACGCCGTCTCGCCCAAGGCACTAGATGCAGCCTCATCCATGTCTGGAAGTTCACGCCGCAAGACCCCGGTGGCGGTTTGTTGCGCCGTCATTTGCTGTTCCAACGCCCGCTCGCGCTCTCGATGGGCGTCCAGTTCCCGCTGCGCCGAGAGCCATACGGATTCGTCGATGGGCTGTGGTGCCACGGCTTCGAGTCGCCGCTGCGCTGCCTCCCGCAGCCGACCGATTGCACTTTCGACGGCTTTGCCTAATTTCTGCAGCCGCTCCAAGCATGCCTGCAGTTCGTGGGCGGCCTGTGCCGCGTGCGCGCTCAACTCCATCCAATGTTGAGCGTCGGTGAACAGAGCGGCATAGAAGGCAGAATCGAGACCACCCGCCGCACTTGTCCGTAACTGCTTCAACTCCTGCCGCTTATCGCGCCACTGCGGCAACAGACTGCCGTCCTCATCTAACCGCTCCGTCAGGTCCCGCAGGGCAGCTTCGCACGTCTGTATCTTAAGAGCATGCGCAGGGTCACGCAGCGGCCCCTCTCCGGCGGCCTTCAGTCGCTCGACGTCTTGCGCTAGCCGCGGCAGTGCCGCCTCAAGCGCCTTCCAACGCAGCAGAAGACTGGAGAGCATCTCGGGGCGTTGCTCGGGAACACACTCCCAGTCAGCTCGGTTGAGTTCGAGCTGCACACGTTCGGTTTGCAGTGCAAACATGGCCTTGGCAAAGCTATGCATTTCGGGTTCGACAAGGGCAACAACGCAGTCAGCTTCCAGTCCCGCACCGTCCAGTAGGCGCAGAAGAGAGCGCAAACGATTAGATTCACCGATCGCCGATTCCCGACGCTGACACTGACGTTCGAGGTCTTCCTGTGCCTGTTGCTGGGCCTGCACCAGGGCCCGCTGCCGAGAGCGGTGATCGGCTAGGGCCTGCTCAGCGTACCGGAGATCTCCCAGCGCAAATGCCGCCCTTTCACACCAGGCCTCCAGCTCCGCCACGCACCGATCCTGACCGTCCCAAGCCTGGAGAAAGCGTTCCTCGCAGCCCAAGGCAAGGCTTTCATAGTAGCGCTGTAGCGCGGCCTCGTTGGCAAATGCCTTCCCGCCATCGCTCATCTTTGCTGGCGGTCCCAACCGGATCGCGCGCAGATCGGGCACCTCCCCTAAACGCTCCAACACGTTGTCCACGGCCGTGTGCGCCTGAGACGCCAGCAGGACCTTCTGCCCCTGGCGCACCAACTGCAGCGTTGCCTCTGCGATCACGGTGGTCTTACCGGTGCCCGGCGGCCCCTGCAACAGACAGAGATCAGGCGCCGCCAAGACCTTGCGCACTGCGTTGCGCTGGCTTGGGTTGAGATCAAGACGATGCCAGGCGAGGGGGGCCTCCTGCGCGTCTGTTTCTTCCGGCACCCGAGCCTGAGTTACATCGAATAAGTACGAAGACAGGTAAGGCGCGTAGCCGCCCTGGTCTCGCAGGCGCTGGATCGCTCGCTCATGACGATGGATGAGCGCCATATCACCCGTCGCAGAGATCGCGAGGTAGCCCTGCCCGGGAATCTGCCGCGCGAGACTCTGTCGCCAGGCCTCCGGGTCGTGAGCGGCCTGCAGTTCGTTAAGGTCATCATCGGAAAGAGCGACTGCCAGTGCCGTGTGCACTGGCTTATCCCACGGGCAGTCAGTAAGGCTTCCGTCAGGCATGGGCAGCCGCTCAAAGGATCCTAACTCTCCAAGTTGGGTCCCCCTAGGAACGCGCTTGCGACCTTCGGTCTGCAACTGGAAATCCCATGCATCGGCCGAAACGTCCAGATCAAACGCGGTGACATCCGCGCGGCGTAGCGCCCGATACCCCTCCCGCAGCGCCGCCTCAGATTCAGCAACCACGTGGAATACGATCTCCTCCTCGCGCACTGTCCGATCCAGATAGCGTAGGCCTCGGTACTTCTCCGCGACCAGCTTACGCTTCCACGTGAGAAAGTCGCTCCAATCGGCCAGACGCTCTTCTGTCCTAACGGAGATCGGCACCAGGCTCTCAACGAGTTCCCGGCTAAGCACGTTGTCACAACGTCGTACGCCGCGTGCTGTCGGATCGTGTTGATAGGTAATCACGTCAAGCGCGCGCTCGAACTCCCGGGCAGGCGAGTCGGAGACCTCCATGATACCGCGCACCATGAACACCGGGTTCGGGAGGTGAAGCGGCCAGGAGCCGCGCAGGCAGATCGAGCGTCCCGGCGGGAAAGGCCAGTGACGGCCAAGCTGCAGCTCCGGGCGCAGTAACAGCGTGACGCTACCCTCGGAGGCCTGGGACCAGGTGATGTTGGCGGCGTAAAAGCGCGCCGGCATGCCATCGGGGAAGAGGACATCAAGCAAATGTCGCAACAGATCATCATGTCGGGCCTGATCAGGGAAGTAACCGGCTTTTCGGTGCAGTCCCTGCAGGTCGCGCTCGATGCGCTCCCGCTGTCTGTCGTCGAACCAGACGTATAGATTATTCATTATGGTCTGAGGATGGAGTGAGCCTGCGCGTGACCGGCCACCCTTATTACGAGACCTACCCTAATCGGCCCCGGGGTCCAGAAGGAACCTCAAGGTGACGCGTCATCCGAGGCAACTGCCCATAATATTCCCGCTCACGCCCCACATCCTCCTCCATTCTGACTCCTTTCTGTTGTGGTCAATAAAACCGGGCTCTGGTTAAGCGGCCTTTTCGTACTGGGCCGGCGACTGGTAACCCAAGGCCAAATGCAGCCGGCGCGTGTTGCAGTATATCGTGGTTAGGCTCTAACGTCGCCCATCGCCTCCTCGCGCATCCAGTACAGACTGGTCGTTCCACTCGCGATTCACAGCTGAGGCTCGCTCGACCGGGGCATTATCCCAACAGTTGCCTTTGCGGCTGAGATCATGGCCAAAAAGTTCAACCGGTAGCACTTAGGCGGACCGCAGCCGGACGGACTGTAAAGGGCCCGTTAACGCCCCCTCGCCCCCCCTACCCACTCACTGTGTACCACATATATTCCTTGCAGTTCAATAACTTACAATTGCCTCTTTGCTTTGGAACCACTATAGTGTTGCCGGAACTGGGGCACGAATGGGAGGAATACGCCATGGCGAAGCAGCAACGCATGAACGAGGGGGCAATAGACGCGCTAGCCGCAATCCCGCCCCTGCTGGAGGCAAGCTCGGGCCAGCCGAACGCGCAGGTAAAGGGCCAGATCGAAACCTTTCTGCGCGGCTATGACTTTGCCGGTGCACAGAAACCCGCCGTTTTCGAGCTGGTCGATGCCCTGCTCTATTCCGACCTCGCCCCGTTGGCGGCGGAGCTGGCGCCGCAGCTGGACCTTTCCGGCTACCGCCTCGCCAGCCAGCCCTTCCATTCCCTGCGCCGGCACACCGGCAAGGTGGTCACAGCACTGTTTGCAGTGGTGCCGGCGCTCATTGAGGCGGGCATGGACCCGCACGAGACCAGCTCCGGTCTCTCCTTGGCCGACTGGCTTACCGAATACGCCTTCGATGGTGACGCCGCAGTGTTGTGGCAGCAGCCACGCCACACTGACGCGCTCGCGCTAATGGATTACGCCCCATCACTGGAGGCAATCCGGCGACCGGAGAAATTCCTCTACCAACTGGCCCACCTCGGCGGTGAGCGGGCGATCCGCGAGACGCTGGAGCGCACCGACTGGGATATCGATTCCAGCTTTGATACTCCCGTCGTACCCGGCTTTTCAACCGGGCGCCCGGCCCTGGGTCTAGCCGCTGGGTACCGTGACCTGCCGGCGGTGCAGTGCCTGCTCGCCTGCGGCGCCTCACCCTTGATACCGGTTCACGACTACCGGCGCACTAGGAAGGTGGTGCCGCTGGTCGAATATGCCGCCCATTACCCGCGGGAGATCCGGGCAGCGCTCGAGGGAGCGTATCTCGACGCCCAGCGAGGCACACGTTTAGATAACGACACGCCCATCGGGCTATAAGGGCACCACCTCGTGGCCATCGAACACACCATCATCGATCTGGCACCTTAGGGGTGGGGCGAATGCAGGAAACGCCAGGCCCCGTTGGAGCTTTTTCCTTCCGATAAACGAAAATTATCGGAACTATGCAGTGGGCGCGTTGCGATTAGCCACACCTTCGAAGGGATTCGGTGCGGTCCCGACAGATCGATGGGGTGCACGGCCTCGTTATCCTGTAGCTCATAGACAGGTATATTGAACGGTACAGGGTGGCCACTCGCCTCCACATCCAATACGAATTACATTTCGTTCTCGCCTCTCTGGCCGTTCAGTACCGAAGCACACCCAACCGCTGCGACTTACCACGTTCAGTAGCACTTTCAAACAGCGCCCTTTAACCGAAAGGTTGGCCCGTACGCCGCTCCGTCTCGCGGACAATTCGAACGATATTTCGTACATCCTCAAGTGCCCGGTGCTGTGTGCCCTGGAACTGAAGACGGAGGAAATTCAGCATGCGACCAACACCCTTCGGTTTCGTCTCCAGGCGCTTGGCAGTCTCGTCCTTCAGGTTCAGATGACCCGCGAACGGATAAGCGACCCCATGCCGATCACAATCGGCTTTAAACTGGTTGCGGTCGTACGCCCCCCAGGAGCAGAACAGCGGCTCGTTCGGTCCACCGATACCAAACCGATCGACCAGCTCGCTCAAGACCTCAGGAAAATCACGGGCGTTGTCGACATCCACTTGGCGGATGTGCGTCAGCGACTTGCAGAACTCCGACAGGCGCGGACGTTCCAGCGGCCGGACGAAGGCTTGGTATTCTTCCAGCGTCTCTAGTGTCTCCCCGTGCACCAATGCCGCGCCAATTTCGATAATCTCATTGGGATACGGCTGTCCACGGATACGGCGTAGCCCTTGAGGATCGTCGTCGGCCCAACAGGTCGCTTCCAGATCGATCACGAGAAGGTCTTTAGTATTGAAGTCGCACCTCCGACAGGTAGTCAGCTATAAAACAACAGGCATTGATTTTCGGGACCGGAGCGAATGGCTGAGCTTGCTCCGCCGACACCGCTCTATCCCGCCGCGGTGGCGAATCTAACCGAGATCTCCAACAAGGCCGCGAGTCTTGCTGCCGGGGAGGTCCGCCACACCGGTGAGCATGTGGATGTTCCCCAAACGTTCCCTCGCAGGATAAGGGAACGATGAGGAACGATCATGCGTCTCGACCGGTGTCTCCCCGTTTGGCCGGTTTGCCCGGCGCGACAAGGGGTTGCGACTCCGCCTTCTGCCGTTGGGCGCACCGCCTCAAATAATCAGAGACTTTACGCGGCAACCTGCTTCGGTAGGGCACGGAATTTCCGGTGACAACATCGCATCCGCCATAATTCAGTGAAGGACGATATCCTGACAGCTCCTCGTGGTAGCCCAACAGTCGCGATTCAATAGCGCGGAACGCACGTCGTTCGGCGATCTTCGCTTGTGGTACTTTGAACTCAATTGGGATCAGGAACACCCTGAATACACCCTGCAGAAGACAAGCAAGCCCGGCGGCAACGCGGGGGTTTTGTCGGTCCAACAACAGCACATGCCTCCTCCAGTAGGTACCGTGACACACCGAATCTCCCTCCCCGCCATAACATCCCCTACCCACGCCAAGCTTCGCGCGAAGGTAGGGGAGGAATCTCCTAGCCGTTTCACCGATATAGATGATGTAGCCAGCGTTGTCAGTAATGATGTAGACACCCCGCTTATCCGAATACGGGTGATCGGCTGCACACTTCTTCCTGCGCTTACCCAGCGCCTCTGTAGCCTCTCGCACAGGCGAGATCACAAGATCGGGATCCTGGCCGCCATGACCCATACGTTCCACGAGATCTGTCACCACTACCCTCTTTTTCGCAGGCAGTGTCACGCAACGAAGCTCGGGCAAAGGTTTTTGCGACGGACTCTGCTGCATTGCCTTACCACTCCGAACCACTGGACGCAACTCGCGCCTGAACACTTGGGTCGGAGTTGGCCGCATCGGGTGCGTTACGGATCGTCCAAGCCGCACGGAGTTCGTACTCACGCCGCACAAGATTCCGCCACAGGTCCAACTTGGACAGGACGGTGCCTTTGTCAGAGGTCGAGTCAAACCAATAAACGAGACAGTCGATCAAACGGGCAACGGTAGGGTGTGGTTCGGCACCGTCTCTCATCCAGCGATAACTTGCAGTCGCATCTCGCCCCAGCAGTTGACTGAGTTCGCTCGGTGACACCCCAGGAAGCCGATTCCGTAAATCGTGAAAAGTCCGCGGTATCAAGGTCGCTCGTGCAACATAATCTTCGTTAGAATCCAAGAAACGAATCAGCAAGGCGAGAGCTTCATCCGTGATCCCATAAAACCGCGACCCGTTACTTCGGCAATCAGCGACGGAATCCGCTTGCAATTCGGCTTCAATCGATGCGATAACCGGTCGGTGCTGCTGTTGCTCTTTCTCCAGCGCCTGGCGCGCGGTTTTGCCCTGACACTTTTCCAAGCCAAGATTCCTCGTTTTCTCGAGGAGTCGCCCGAGTTCTCGTTCCAGCTTCTTGCGCCTCTTCACGAGCGGATCCGTGACGTGCTTATACCAACTCGGCGTATTCAGGCCCAGAATCGAAATCATCCCGTGCACTTGCAGCCCGAGTTTGCTTTGCAGCTGCAGCAGGTCGACGCCCAAAATAGGCCGCTCGAAACCAATATCGCCGAGAGCGAAATTGCCGATGCTGTTCACGGCCGAATTGTCAACGATATCTAATTCTTGATTCAGGTTTGGCATGTCGTTGCTCCGTTCAAATCGTGGAATGAGTGAATGATGGCTGCGCAGAGTTCTTTGGAACGGCGTGGGCCGGGCTCAGTGCCGGAAAGGCCACTTCAACGGGCTCAGCGGTGATCGGCCTTACTGACTGTATCGATCGCGTGTCGTACACAGTGGCGCGAGCGACTCGCCTCCCGTTTTCCTGCGTTCGCCAAACGAAGACCTCCACCCCAACAAACGGGTCCTCCAAACGGAGTCGATCGATGTAGTGTGGCATCCTGCCAATGAAGTCCTTCGTTGACATCAGCGCGCGTATGTCCACCGGGTGATAGCCATCATCGGTCAAATAGCGCTTCCAGAACTCTGCCACCGCGGTCTCACAGGCCCCATTCAGGCGATGCAAATCGAACACACTCTTCCGCTCCCACGACCCGAACCAGTGTGGGCTGTTGACTGGCCTCCACGCCGATACCTGAATTTCCACAGGCACCAGTCGATCCCCATTCGCTTTCGCCGCGCGGGACGCGTCAGTAATGGCTTCACGTGCGAAACGTCTGCCGCAGAGCACGGTGGGCCCGCCCTGCGGGTACCGGATAGCCGGATCTCCGGAACACACGTTCTCGATAAAATACCGCCTCCTCGGAACTGGATTAGTCACCCATGAGTACAGCGTCACAATGTGATGTTTTATCCTCGTCATGTCAGCTCCCCTGACTACATACGTACGTTGTACGTATTTCAGCTTAAAAAGAAGGGCACTTACGTGCCAGTCATTTCCTTCCCATAATACGTACACTGTACGTATTATGGAGCAAAAAAAGTTGACCTCAAGGGGGTCAACGTGGGAGCCAGTTTACGTACCTTGTACGTATTTGTCAAGCGGTAATTATAAGCGAGGTGGATAGGGGATGTGGTTTTTGAGACAAAAGAGCTCCACCAAAGCTTCAGGCATAGCTCTGTGAGAAGCTGCGTCGGTCGGCGCCTCCCAACCCTGCCACCGCCGGAGCGCCACATGCACGTCCTGCGCCGCCTCTAACTGTGTCTTGCCAGCGCGCAAGCGCAGTTTCTTGATTTGTTCTGGGGTCAAAGGCATGGCGGGACTTGTTACCAAGATTGATCTGAGGGACAAAACACGGGCGCATTTCAGTGAACGTGACCAGGCATTCGCCTAGTTCTGACCGCTGCGCACACGGGCCCATTGCTTTTTACTCGGTTCACCCACCTTTGGTCAAGTCGCAATGGTCTTGCGCATCGACCCACCGGCTGCGGCGAAAAACCTCGTTCTTGTCTGAAGTGGCAGCTTCAACGATTTATGAGGGCTCGCGCGAACATGTCAAGAGTCCGCTCGCCCGGCCATCGTGTGCTGTGGATGCACATCTGTGGCCGGGATGCTGAACAATGTTACACCTGTACAGAGTTTGGTCTCGAACAGTTCAAGCACACCAACTACGATCTTGCCCGTTCCTCAACATTGCTGTGCGGATTCGTGAACCGCCGGGACATATCCAGCGGCAATGGTATTCACGGTTGACCGGGGTGTGAGCACAGTTAGGCGGCTCGTCGGTCTAAGTACCCTTTCTACATAGCCCTCAAAGGACCACCGCAAAGCACTGCCATTCCAGAGGAGCCACGGGCTATCGTCGATGACGACCATGGTGCCATCCGGGAGTTCGGGTGCCACAGCGGTGTAGAATGAGCGGGTGAGGGCATCCGAAAAACAATCATCAAAAATGGCTTGGTCAATCGGCTTAATGCTCTTCGAGCAGTGCGGAACACGGCCCGGGTTGGCTTCCAGCCAGAGCTGCTTGAAACGACTGAAGTCCTCCCGGCGGCACTCGGCGCAGGGGCGATGCCCGGCGGCCAGTGCTGTGGCTTCATCTAGAAAGAACAGCTCGGTATAGGCGCCCGGCGTCATCAGAGTGCGCCGGCGCCCTTTGAACGCCAGCCGGCAGGTAATCCATGGTTTGCTTTTCTGCCAAGCGCGGGTGACTTCCTGCCGCTTGTTGTGCAGTATGCCCCGATTCCCCATCAGGGCGCCGCGGGCGGACACCGCCTCAATGTCACCGTATGGATTTACTCGGTTTCGTAGTGGCACTAGTGATTATCCTTATGTTCCTTTCCTGCCTTCCTGAGTTGACCGTCGGTCACACTTCAGGATACGAATGGGCTAAATGGCGTGACCGGGCCCACTGGTAACGAATCGAATTCTCCCTTCCGGGAGTTAGCTGGAAGATATTCACCGACACCGCCCATTGCACGATAATTGCCGTGCCTTAAGCACGTACGTCCCTTGAGGGTCTAGAACGACTTTAGCGGGCCATCTGGACACTCTTTCCATCTGTCACCACAGCCGACGCGGAGCAGCTCGTGAGTAACTCAATCGGAAGCTTATTCGCCATAGCTGGATGTCTTGTTCGAAGAGTACTGGGTCTCTCACGCTCAGTGAGTGCCACCTCAGCGTGGCGCCACCGGATCTAATGCCTCCTGCTCCATTGGGCCCAACCCCTTCCTTAGCCAGCTATTCGCCAAAACACCTGCAGGGCTATCTTCGTTGGCGAACTTCTCGATCGCTGCACGCTCCTTAGCTTCGAAACACTGCTCGTCCCCCATTGGTGCGCTCATCAGATGTGGCTGCAAGGTATGGCCTTCAAATGCCGATGCAACGTGGGCGAAGATGCGCAGGCCGCCTACGTCCCTATCGCCCCAGTGGAAACAGGGGCAGTCTCTATCCAAATTCGCATCCAGTTTCTCAAGCAAGTGTGTTAATGCTGGGGATGGGAATCCCGCTGAATAGATCACTAGCCCTTGGTCTTCCACTTCACGCACATGGCGCTGAAAGCTGGAAAGGTTTTCTATCGTGAGGAGGTAGGCCGGTCTGCCGCTGAGTGCCAAGCCCAGCACCTGATCTGGTGCAACCCCAACGAAAGGCCGCAACTGGCCTACGTCCCAGTCAGAACCTGAGTAGTTAATGACCAATGGCCCTTTAAGGTAAACAGGCGGCGGGAATTTTTCTAAGCCCAGTACCCGAAAAAGCTCTGCGTTGTCGTCAAATGGCTCCCATTCAGGATTACGCCGAAGCAATGGCGCCAATTTCGCCAACATCCTCTCAATGGCCTTGGAGTCGTTCAGCAACCGAACGCTGAACCGCCGCAGGTCAAGGTCTTCTTGTTCGTTAAAACTGACCGCCCGTGCTGCTCGAAATAGGCTGACGGCGGCATCCGTATCATCGGCTTGGATCCTGAAGACGACCTTCCCGAGCCGCCACAGACCGAGGGCAGCATCGTATGCGTCCCTGAGCCAGTCCGGCGAATCCGCGAGCAGCGGGTCCAGTTCGACGGCAATCCTCTCGGCGTGGGCACGAGCTCTAGGCATTCCCAGCCAATCGGCCAATTTATCGGCATCAACAAGGCGTACCCGAAGAAGATCCTGTGCCGCAGCCCCTCTTCCCCATTCAAGTGCAACCCCACCCGCCGCCTCTACGTTGGCAAACGTCGCGTGGACTCGGTCCCTGTCCGACAGGCTATCGAGCGCAAAATACTCTTTCGCCGCGCGTTCGGTAATCGGAAGTGTCTCTCGACCACCTCTGTCCACCTGGGCCAAGAGCTTGGTCAGCAAAGAGCGGGCGACGTCGTTCATCACGCAACCGGGCGGACTGCCGGATTATCTGAAGCCAAGACCTCTCTGGCCGCAGGTTTGATGTACTCAGTGTCAATATGCACAACCGGCCCGTCCCGGTAGACGTTCACGATCGTGTCGACATGCTCGGCAATCTGTCCGTATTTCTCATCGGGAGCCGCAAGCAACACCTGAAGGCCGAGTTCATCAAGGAAACCAAGCGCGCTCACAGTGTTCTGCAGGTCGAGCTTGGAGAACGCCTCGTCGAATGCAGCGATGCCCATGCCACCACGAAAACCACCGTTTTCCTCTCGTTCGATACGGTACGCCGCGGCCAAGGCTGCGCCGATCGCAACATAAAAGGGGGACTGGTGTTCCCCACCAGATCCCTTTCCCAGACGACGCGACAGCAGCTCTGTATTTCCGCTACCATCCTTCTCATCACTCATGCGGACATCGAAGTGATAATAATTGCGGTAGTCCGCCAATCGGGCCTCCCACTCACCACTACCCTTTCCATCAGCGTCCGCCGCTTCCATCAGCAGATTGCGCACACGGGCTATTGCCTTGCTGTGCGGATGGTTTGGGTCATCGGCAGCATCAAAAAGCCCCCCGACATCACCACGCTGCTCGGGTTTCCAGTCAAGCACCCAATCGAGGACTTCTTTGACATCATTTTCGGGCGTTTTGATGAAGCGGTAGTATTGCCCGTGGAATGGGCGGTTTTTCAGATTTCTGTTGAGTTCTTTCAACTGGTCGTCCAGCAAGTACAAGTTCTCTTGCAGTTTGCCGACAAAATCCGCACGAAAAGCGTGTTCTGCCTGACGAAGGGCGTCTTCGGCATCTTTCACGTACTGGCTCAATTGCGTCTCTTGGATCTGTCTCAGTTCACTTACGACCCAAGTGGCCAAAGGCCGGTAGTCGTCGAAGGATCCACTGAGCGGTCGGTTTTCTGTTCCCCATGCCGACCAATACTCCGCCAACTCCTCGCGCGCACTGCTCCGCACATTTCTCACCCTTGATTCGCTAGCGCCTGCGAGCGAGATAGCCTTATCGCTCAAAGCCCGCAAAGTCTCGACGCTCTCATCCGCAAACATTTCCTGTGAAGAAAGCTCATCGAGCTTCTCTGCCGCCAGCTGGGCATCGAAAGCAGCCATAGCCTGGACAGCACTACGCTCATCGCCAAGGCGCGAGGACTCCGTTTCTGCCTGGGTAAGTTTCCCTTTATCAGCGTCCAATTGGCGAGTGAGTCTCTTCGACTCCTCGCTTGCGTGATCTTGCTCCTCGCGGATTGACTCCCGACGTTTTCTGCATTTCTCCTGGTCGTTTACCAACTCTTGGTACGCAGAATCATTCGACAGCCTCTGCTCTTCTTGATCTAGGCGCTGAATTTCACCCAACTCATTACAACGCTCCTGCACCAACGACTCCAGATCGGGCAATGTCGTGACATGTTCGCCGAAGGGCATCATCAACTCTTCGCGAAGACGCTTGACTGTTTCCTTTTCCTGCCGTTTTTTGTACTGCCTGTTTCCTTGCTCAGCAAATGTTGCCGTCAAAGACTCTAACGCCCTTTCACGGGCTTCTCGCCCGAGCATCGGATCCTCCGGTCGAAGTCGAAGGACCGCGCCTCCTGTAGCCAGCATACCATCTACCGTAATGGCTCTATCATGCTGCAGGAGCTCTTCTTCCGAACTCACTCTAATGACGTTACCCGCCCGGAGGTTGATATAGGCTTGAGCATGTTCGTCATTGCTAACCACCATCTCAGCAAGACTTCCTGGACTACACCGTTCCAACCATTGCTCGGTCTTCGTCGTGTTGACTATGCGGCTCCCATGAATTCCAAGTCGCTTACCCTCTCGCCTGTACAGGCTGATAGCGTCACGTACTACTGATGGATCCACCAATAGCGCTTCCCTGTGGCCACCGAGAAATGCTTCCAAAGCGTCCCGCCACGCCTCATCCGCAACATCGACGCGGTCACATACAGGTACGGCCTCAATGCCATGTTCTTTCAGCAGTCTGATGAGCTTAAGCGTTCCAGTCTGTAGGTCACTTTCACCTGATTCCAATCGCCAGATTCGCTCACGGATGGATCCATTAAGTCCGTCCAGCTCTCCCTCCTCTCGAACCAGCGTCTCGTATCGTTGTGAAAGCTCTGCTACGGCCTCCTGTAACCTCGGCCTAATCTTCGCCACAAGCTGCATAAGATCCGCGGGCGCCATCGGCCATTCCGAGGCAAGAAGTCCTTCTCCTTGCTCAATGAGAGGCGGCAACTGTTTCAGCTCAGTGACCAGCTCGACGGAAGGGAGGTGTTCTGCGTAGTCTAAGAGGCGGTGAACTTGCCCAAGACCTCTGCGTGCCTGATCAAGCTCCTTTTCGATCCTTGCTACTTCTTTCTCAGAACTACCTCGCTCCGCCTTTATCCGATCACGCTGCTGCTGTACGTCAGTTGCAGCGAGTTTTTTGGTGGCCTCCGCTAGTGCTTTATCAGCGTCTTTCCAACTGTCGTCGAGGGACTTAATCCGCACGTCCAATTTGTCGATCTGCTGCTGAGTGCCTTCGATTATCTCCCTTAGCGGCTCTATCTCGGCATCCAAGGCGTTAAACTCTGCCTCCTTGGCAACCCACCGCCAGGCCATCCCCAGACGCTCGGATTGCTCAGCTTTTTGATACTGCGAATCGATGGCAGAAAGAGCCTCCTCTCTCTGCCGCGCCTCCCTCGTACGGGCTTGGATGTCGCGATAGTGGTGTAGTGCCTGCTGCAACGAACGCACCTGGATAGGCCGCTCTTCCAGAATGTGCCCACGGACAAAGTCGGAGACGTTGCGGATGGGTGAGAAGGTGATGGCGTTCTTAAACGCCCGCAGGAAGCGAGAGGGATCCAAGTGCCGCTTTCCATCAGAAAGAACCGCGCAGACCTCTCTCTGGTATTCCCCGACTTGAGGCGGCGACCTGAATTTCTCGCCCGCTCGGCTCCTCAGCTCTTCGCGTAGCCTTTTCCAGGGTTTCGGCCCCAATTCTCCGCCAGTTCGGTCAACCAGGTCTGACAGAATCAGGTCCAGTCCGGGCGCAATAAAGCGACCATCAACGGTTTCCTGGGCCTCCTCTAAGCGGGCATGCATGGCCAAACCGATGCTAACCGGGTCTCCAATTTCGTCTTCGAATACCAACACCAAATAGGTCAGTGCGTGGTCTCTCGGGCGAAATTCCAGCGAAAGGTCAGGATTGTCCGGATCGCGAACCACACCAAGGCAATAATCTCGTAGGCTTCGAGTGCTCTTCTCGCCGGCACTGGCATTGGGGCTCCACCACTGCTTACTCCCTCCAACCAAGACTGCCTGAATGGCATCAAGCAAGGACGATTTGCCGGAAGCGTTGGGACCAATGAACGCTGTGTGGCCATTGATCTCGATACTGATCTGATCCAAACGGTACCAGTTGATCAGCAACAGCCGCACGAGCCTCTTCATAATTCTGTCTCATCCATGTCTTCTTGTTCATCAGCTTTCTCCACATCACTCTTGGACACGATAAATGCCTGAATACGCTCCTGAATATTCGTGCCCGTCACCAAGCGCACCGTCGGCAAGATCCTGATCATGGGAAGACCGTCTTCCGCCTCGTCCCCAAGTTCGATCAAGCTGTACCGCTTAAGAGTACGGAGCAGATCCCTAAATTCGGTAAGTTGGGGCCTTTTCCGTAGCAAAAGTGTTTCGTACCGGCTCAGCAACGTCTCGGACTGCGTGAAAACGCAACCTTCGGAAACCTCGAAGCTCTCCATCCCCTCCTCATACAGGAGACGAAGGCAAAGCAGCATCAGACCTTCAACCATTCGAAGACGCGCAAACGATTCCGCTTCCGACGGTAGCAGTCCGACGAGGCTGAAAGTGTCGTCCCGATGGAGGCTCCAGCCCAACGCATCAAACAGATTGGAGTAATAGTCATAGTGACTAGTAATGATTCGATAGGCTTCCCGGTCACGGGTGCGCTCCAGCATCAGAAACTGCCGTTGCAGCAGTGCACTCGCGACCGCCCGGAAGTCATCCGGCTCGACCCCACCTGAGCGTTCAGCAACATGGCGTAAATCACGCAGCACTGGATGTCCCTCCCTCATTTCCTATAGTCGCTTTCCGACGGACCACGAAGCCGGGGCACTTCACCCACTCGTTATCTATCCAGCCGTCCTTCCTTTCGATGGTGTAATGACGCGTAAGCCGTTGTGCACCAGGGAGATACTCCAGGTGTCGCACATGAGTGAACGCAATGAAGTCCTCAACACCACTAATGCTCAGCTGGTTGCCATCAATGCTGCTTTTGGCCCCAAGTTCCCGTTCGAGATAACTGGCAAGGCGCTTCGGATCTATACGTCGCTTGTCCAGGTAAGCACGCAATGCTTTCTGCCGTGCCTGAAGCGCTGGATCCAGTGCGTGCGTCCTCAGCGGTCTAGGTTCGGGTGGAATTCGGTTCCTTGGAGCCTCTCGCAGGCTCTGCGGCGCAACAGGAGCTACGTCAATCAAGGGCATCACCACAAAAAGCTCCGAATCGTCGCTTCTGTTGACAATCGCCTCTCCCAGTTGCTTGAGCAACCCGGCAATGTGAGTCGCCATCCCGGGCTGGCTCCGGTCCAGATAACGAACCGTGTCGGCGACTCGCCGCTCCACCTTCGCTCGGTAGCGGTCAACACGCGCAAGGTGGCTGTCTACCTGTTCGAACACCGCGCGCAATTTATCGATGTCGTGATTGATTGCCTGCCACGCACGCTCACTATCGTCTGAACCGGCTTGCGCCATAAAGGCGTCCACCAGACGCTTCTTTTTCTCTGCGTCGTATTCCAGATCGCGAATAAGCGAAAGGATCTGCTGCCGGTACCGAAAAGGATTGTTCCGGGTTTTCAGCCGCTTATAGTCTTGAACAAGAATGCGCTCGACAAAATCATCAAAGAAGTGACTCAGGACGGCACGGTGATCACTGACACCCGAGATCTCCCCTAGCAGCCCCTTGAGCCCATAGATCATGGTATTGAGGTGCTGCAAGAACCGGCGCGCCTCTTGCGCGGCCTGCCGCAAGGCCAATACTTGGTCATCAGGGTCCTCTATGGCCTTTTGCACGTTGTTGTAGATCGACAAAACGATGCCGCCGTAGAACACCTGATCAGGTCGGGCAATCTCCATGAGGCAGCCCCACAACATGCCGACCGCCGGGGGAACGGCAACTCGCACCTGATACCCTTCGTTCTCCTCTTCGAACCAACCGGCGTCGAGCAACCGCCGGTACGCTATCGACGGATGGTTGGCGTCACGCTCTTGAGGAAACGACGTTTCGTCTTCGACTTGCCACACGATAGACATCGTGGCCAACCGCTCTTCGATCTCATGTCTTATCGTGTCCTTAGACGGAAAGACATCAGCATGAATCTGATCAAAGAAAAGCGGATACAGATCCAGAATCAGGGACGCATAGATACGCCTATTCCCACCGGACAGCGGGGAGAAAAGCCGTTCCGGCACCAAATCGAACAGTTGGTTCATGTTTGGCATATCTTAACCAGCAGATTGACTGCCTTGGTGGTAGGTTGTGCCAAAAATAGTGTCGCCTAGCCACTTCTTGAATGACGGATTATCAGAGAACTGCTTAAACAGCTCGGTATGGTCCGCCAACAACTCAATCATGACCCGCTGCAACGCTGCGTCGTGCTCGATCCGAGCGGTTTTCTTGTCGTTATTCTTCATGGCGTTCTGGTATGCGGCATCTGCCGCGACCTTGGCCGGTATTTCCTCAGCAATAACTTTGCCGATTTTATCGGCATCCTTCCAATCGATATTGCCGAACTGATCGTTGAATGCCTTGATGATGTTACTCAGTTGGTCCAGCTCCGGCGCCGGCTTGCGGCCACCGCCGCTGGTCGGCACCGGTCCGACTTCGGCATCCTGGTCCGGAAGGCCGATCTTCAGGCTGGCTTTCACCTCGACACGGTAGCTGTCCATGTCGATGGCCTCCAGGATGCCCCGGGACAGGTCCTCTTCCTTGGGCGCGGGAAGCTTGGGGATCAGGAAGTTCAGGAAGATCGACAGCTTCTCCCAGTCGGCATTCGAGTACGGCAGAATCGCGGCCAAAAAGCCGTAGGTGCGCACGAACGCCTTGGCCTTCCCCTTGAAATCCACTTGGCCGTCTTCATCGAGATCGGCATTGTAGGTGGCCACGCAGGCATCCAGGATCGGGTCGAGCCTGTCGCGGTCCTCGCCTTTCAGATAGAGCCCCACCAAGTCGCCGATTTGCACTTGGGAGTAGACCTGATAGCCGTCCAGATCCGACTTCAGGTCGTGTAGCTTGTTCGGGTCTGTCTCGTCACTCAGGATGGTGGTGCGGTAATAGGGCTCGAACGACTTCTGGATGGTCTCCGAATCGTTGTAGAAATCAAGCACAAAGGTGTCGTGCTTCTGCGGGTGGGCGCGATTGATGCGCGAGAGGGTCTGCACCGCCTTAATTCCGGACAGCGCCTTGTCAACGTACATGGTGTGCAGCAGCGGTTCGTCGTAACCGGTCTGGTATTTGTCGGCGACGATCAGGAAACGATATGGGTCCTGCTGCACCTTGTCCGGGATCTGGCTGCTGGGAAAGCCGTTGAGCGTCCCTTCGGTTACTTTCTTACCGCTGTATTCGTGCTCCCCGGAGAAGGCCACGATGGGCGCGTAGGGGCTCTTGCGCTCCTTGAGGTAATCCTTGAAGGCGTAGAAATACTGAATGGCCCGCTCGATACCGTTGGTGATGACCATGGCCCGGGCCTGGCCGCCGATTTTTGGCCGACTACCCATAACATGCTGGTGAAAGTGGTCCACCATGATCTCCGCTTTGTCGCGGATGGCATGCTCGTGTGACTCCACATAGCGTCGCAGCCTTTTCTGAGCCCTCTTGGCGTCAAAGAGTGGGTCGCCTTCCACGATCTTGGCCAAGCGGTAGTAGCTGTCAACCGGGGTATAGTTCTCAAGCACATCAAGAATGAAGCGCTCCTGGATGGCTTGCTTCATTGTGTAGCTGTGGAACGGATGGTGCTTCACCGTGCCGTCGGGCTGCCGGTCGGGCTCGCCGAAGATCTCCAGGGTCTTGTTCTTGGGGGTTGCGGTGAAGGCGAAATAGCTGGCGTTGGTCACCATCTTCCGGCCTTCCATGATCGTGTTGATCTTGTCTTCGACCGTCTCTTCCTCATCACCGTAGGGCGCGCTCTCCTCCAGCACCTGATTCATGGCGGCTGTTGTCTTGCCGCCCTGGCTGGAATGCGCCTCGTCGATGATAATTGCGAACTTAGCTCTACGGTGTTCGTCGCCGATCTCATTGAGAATGACCGGAAACTTCTGCACAGTGGTGATAATAATTTTCTTCCCAGCCTTGAGGAATTTCCTCAAGTCGCCCGAGTGCTCGGCATGGCCGACAGTGGCGGAAACCTGGGCGAATTGCTTGATCGTGTCGCGGATTTGCTTGTCGAGCACCCGCCGGTCAGTGACCACGATGACCGAATCGAACAATGCCTTTCTCTCGTGCTCCAGCCCCACGAGCTGGTGCGCCAGCCAGGCGATGGAGTTGCTCTTCCCGCTACCCGCCGAGTGCTGGATCAAGTAGCGCCTGCCGATGCCACTCTCAGCGGCATCAGCTAGCAGCATGCGCACCACCTTCAACTGGTGGTAGCGAGGGAAGATCTGCTTGTACCTCTTTCTGCCGGTCTTCTCGTCCTTTTCCTCCACCACCTGAGCGTAGTTTTCCAGGATGTCGGTCAACCCCGCCTTGGAAAGGGTCTCCTTCCACAGGTAGTCGGTGGCGAGTCCGGCCGGGTTCGGCGGATTGCCAGCACCGTCGTTGTAACCCTTATTAAAGGGCAGGAACCACGAGCCCTTTCCCTTGAGGTGAGTACAGAAACGTACCTCATGGTCGTCCACGGCAAAATGGACAGCGCAGCGACCGAACTGGAACAGCAGCTCCTTCGGGTCTCGGTCGCGCTGATACTGCTGCACTGCATCGAGTACCGTCTGTTTGGTGAGTTTGTTCTTAAGCTCGAAGGTGGCGATGGGCAGGCCATTGATGAATACAGCCATGTCAAGGGAGAGCGCTGTCTCAACGCGGCTGTAGCGTAGCTGACGGGTAACGCTGAAGATGTTGGCCTCGAATCGCTCTGCCGCCTTCAGATTGCCTGGGGTTGGCGTCCCGTAGAAAAGATCCACATGGGTCGGACCGTGTTTAATTCCGCCGCGCAGCACATCCACCACACCGCGCTTAGCGATCTCACCCTGAAGTCGGTGCAGAAACTGAGTACGCTTCGGGCCATACTCCTCGATACCGAGGACCTCATAGGCATCGGCTTGGGTGCCGGCGAGGAATTGCAGTAGCTTGGCCAGATCGACTGCGTGCTCCCGGTCGTAATCCTTCGGGTCGCCCTGAATATATCCCGCCTCCTCCACAAGAGAAGCGACGAGTATGGATTCCAGACCTTTTTCGCTTGTGTCAGTCGGTTTCATGCGCTCCCTCGCGGCTAATGTCTGCTAAGCCAACCCTTATGCGATAACACATCCATCGCCAGAGCGATCTGGCGGGGTGTAAATTGCAACTTACGCTCATTCCAGGCATGGATACGGCTGACCACCTCATCCACAGAAGTGGCCTGCTCATGTTTTATCACCCAATGAACAGTCGCTAGTAACTCCAGACCATAGGGCGACTCAAAACCCTCCACCAACTTGGTCACCTGGTCGAATCGTTCCCTAGTCGCAGTATGTTCACCAAGAAAGGTGGTAGCGTCTTCTATGGCCCCTGGAACAAGTTGGAGCGGCTTATCCGGCGCATCACCGCCATCGGCATAGCCGGACACTAGATGGCCCTCTATGGCATTCAAGACATGCCGCAGATTCTCGGCATAGGGTCCATAGGGTGCTTTCCTGTAATTAAGCCGGAGCGGTTCCCCTGCCTCCTGCATGAAATACATCAGCTTATGGACTTCCAGCAGTGTCACAAACGGATCCAGCAGTCCGGCAATATAGCGGCGCATCAACTCAACCAAAGCCGCTCGGCCCGGTGTCATCTTGGGCACTTCCCGGTTACGCACCATCTTCTCAGCGGCGGGGGCTCCTTTGGGCTCAAAGATTATGATTCGCACATCGTCCATATCGGCAAGTGCCAGTTCGATGCATTGCCTTACCTCCGACCAGTCCAAACCACCCAGGCCACTTCCCAGTGGAGGAATGGCAATAGAGCGAATACCTCGTTCGCGGATCTCACCAGCCAGTGCCTTAAGGCCTGACTCAATATCTTCCATGCGGCTCTTGCCGCGCCAATGGCGCTTGGTAGGAAAGTTGATGATGTAGCGAGGATTGGTCAAACCGCCCATGTCGTAGATAAACATGCGCCCTGGCTGCACCTCCCCCCGATTACAGGCAGCGGCATATGCCTTGAAGTTGTCTGGAAAGGCATTCTTGAACTGGAGGGCGATGCCTCGCCCCATAACGCCAACACAATTGACGGTATTGATGATGGCCTCGGCATCTTCTGTGAGGATATTACCTGTCTTGTATTCAATCATTCTGTCATCCCCGTCAGTAATACCAAGCTGGCTTTACTTCTAATGTTGGCTTATGGACATGTGCATTTAGCGCATGAGCCGCCTGGTGATAGGTCGTATTGTTGCAAACACCTATACGTTCGACTAATTCCCAAGGGAAGCTGGTCTCAACAAGAAATTCGGCCTGTTTACCGTGAGAACCTGAGTGCGGCAATCCGTGACCACTCCATTTAGTTGCGGTAACGGCATCCCAGTCAATCTCATGTAGATTAGCCACGTTGGCACGATCTTCGAAATAATAGGCGCCTGCGTTAGACAGGGTGAAGGCCCAGCGCCGATCATTTGCCTCAGCCCAACGTACAGCGGCATAAAAATCAACCTCCAAATGCACGATAGGCCCTTGTCCGCCGCGGTAAGTTAGCTGCTCATCATTCGCTCGATAAATTAGATAAAGCATGATGGAGCGCGGACAGAAGTAAAAAGGCACGCATTGACCAACATACAGTCCCGGATGGCTATCTAATGTCAGCTCGTTGAGACGCCTTGCCTTGATAGTACTCATTCCTATCGTGGTTCCCAATCCGGCATGCTTGATCATCTCTGCATCACAGAACAGGCCATTGCATGCAATAATCGACGGCAAGCGGTCCACATGCACGATGTGGTAGATTTTCGGTTGAGCAGGCACTGTCATTACTCGATCTCCGGTTCAAGCTCGTCATCAATGATCTCGTCTGACTCGCCCATGCACTCATCCAGTTCCGCCACTTCTTCCTCCGCTGCCTCTGGCACATCGATACCGCGCACATCCACTTGGCCAGTGACCACATCAGAAATCAACCGGGTGCGGTATTCGCGCATCAGTTCGATCTCACGTTGGGCGCGGATGATGGCCTGGTCGATTTCTGCCGACTTTTCCTGGATGTGTTCAAGAATTTCCAATTGCTCATCGATTGGTGGCAGACCAATTGGATAATTTTTTACAAAATCCGATGGAATCCGCTGCTGGCCAGCCGCGCCGGTCATGTATTGCTCGCCCAGCAACAAGAACTGTTTGGTTGATGTGAGGAACCGAAGGAAAGCGCCATCGATGGTCCTTGAAGGGCGAAGAACAATCAGTTCGGTAGTGCCAAAGCCGAAATCAGATTCAAGCCCTTTTAGGTATGCTCCCTTGCCATTTTCAAAACAGGGAGTGATTTTCGCGACAACCACATCCCCGCGTCGGAAATAGGTGAAGCCATTCCAGACTTCGGACAGAGTGCGTTTTTCGGTGCAGTCGATATCTCCATTGACGGAGATGTTCTCCATAGGAAGAAAGACGACCTTTCCTTCATCCGTCGGATTTGCTCGTGTCTCAGACTTTGATGGGTTGAAGCTGACCACCCGTTTGAGTTTCGTGGCCTCCCAATGCCCTGGAATATCCCCGATCCATTCCATGCCGCTGGGCTTGAACTTGACCTTGGGATCAAGCCCCCGGGTCACGGCCTGGTTGATGACGTTCTGCTTCTGTTCCTTGAGCAGTTCGATGAGCCGCCGCTTGTTGCGCATGAACTTGCGGAACAAGCGGTCTTGCGCCTTCAGGAACCGTGCGATGGTTTGCTGCTCTTCCTGCGGAGGGCAGACCACCGGCATGCTCAGAAATTTATCGGGATAGAGCCTGAGCCGGGAAGAACGGATGCCCGTTGAGCGACAAATGTATTCCGACCGATAACCTTCAATCCGCAACAGGTTGTCGAGATAGTAGTAGTCGTAATCCTGGTTGCTTCTTGGCCGATAAACGCCATAGGCAGGACTCACAATTCCGTCGTGGTTCGAGACGCCCAATGCAGACATCCAGGCCCACATCGTATTGATGACCAAATCGCCGGGCTGGCAAAGTTTCTGGCCGACATTCGACTCGGCCTTGAACATGGTCACGTTCTTCTGGCTGCGAGGTGTCACTCCCGTGATGTGCGACACCGAGAGCATTTCTTCGTCGCCTGTCTGGGAGCGCTCATCAATCTCTTTGAAGTAATACTTTGCCCGTTTCTCAGGCCAATGCGCGGGAATGCTCCCAACCCAGCTCACACCCGCGTTCTTGTATTCTGGATAAGGGGCCAGCTTCATCATTCAGCCTCCCCGACAATCTGTTCCAGAAGGCCTTCGGTCTCCTGCTCCAGGGCGTAGATGTCGGCCTTGATCTCATCCAGGGTGCGCATGGGCGCGGGCCGGTAGAAATGGCGGGTGAAGGAGATCTCGTAGCCCACCAGCGTCTTGCCCGGGTCGATCCAGGCATCCGGGGTATAGGGCAGCACCTCGCACCGGAAGAACGCCTTGATGCCGCCCTCTTCGAGCAGAGGCACCTGCTCGCTGTCGCGTAGGGCCGTATCCGGCTCGTATTCGACCACACAGGTCTTGCTGTTCACCTCGACCTCAAACAGGCCGTGGATGGGATCAGGCGTGGCCTTGCCGGGCTTGTAAACCTTCTTCACCACCGGCGTAGCATCCTCGTTGGTGTCGCAGAGTTCGCTTTGCAGCAGCTTCTTGCGCTTGGCGGTAAGCTTGACATCGTGCTTGTCGGCATCGGTGGCGCAAGCGTCCATGAAGGCATTGAAATCCAGGTGCGGTCCACCTCCGAGTGTCTCGGCCACACGACTGGCCAAATTGGCCAGCGGCTCTTCCTTAGCCTTGGCGCAGGTCCGCTCGAAACGTTCCAGGCGGGCCGGGCGCAGGTCGACGGCGAGGCGCAGCGGACGGTCTACCGTCACCTTCCAGTAGCCGAAAGCCTCGTTGGGGAAGATCTTGGATTTCCCGGTCCCGACCGGATTCACCACTAGGTCGCAGATGGCGCGGATGTGTTCCTCGGAGAATTCGCAGTTCTTCTTGCCAAGGTTGCGGCGCAGCGGCACGTACCATTCGGTGGCGTCGATGAGCTGAACCTTGCCCCGGCGCGTATCAGACTTGCGGTTGGTCAGCACCCAGATATAGGTAGCGATGCCGGTGTTGTAGAACATGTTCTCAGGCAGGGCGATGATAGCCTCCAGCCAATCGTTCTCGACAATCCAACGGCGGATGTTGCTCTCGCCCTGGCCAGCGTCGCCGGTGAAGAGCGACGAGCCGTTGTGAACCTCGGCGATGCGGCTGCCGAGGCGGGTGGTGGGCTTCATCTTGGAGAGCTTGTTGACCAGGAACATGAGCTGCCCGTCCGAAGAGCGGGTGATCATTTTGTATTCCGGGTCGCCAGCGTGCTGGGTAACAAACCGCGGGTCCTTGATGTCGCCTTTGCCGCCTAGGCGCTCCAGGTCCGTCTTCCAGCTCTTGCCGTAAGGCGGATTGGAGAGCATGAAGTCGAACTCCTGCGACGGGAAGGCATCGCTGGAGAGCGTGGAGCCGTACTTCATGTTCTCGGCCTCGGCCCCTTCGCCTTTGAGCAGCAGGTCGGCCTTGGAGATAGCGTAGGTTTCCGGCTGCACCTCCTGGCCGAAAAGGTGAATGGAAACATTCTTGCCGTGGCTTTCGGCCAGCTCGGCGAGGCGTTCTTCCGCCACCGTCAGCATGCCGCCGGTGCCGCAGGCCCCGTCGTAAACAAGGTAGGTGCCGGATTCGATGTCGTCGGCCACCGGCAGGAAGATCAGGTCGGCCATGAGCTTGACCACGTCGCGAGGCGTGAAGTGCTCTCCGGCCTCTTCGTTGTTCTCCTCGTTGAAGCGGCGGATCAGCTCCTCAAAAATGGTGCCCATGGAGTGGTTGTCGAGCGCCGGAAGGATCTCGTTGCCGTCCACGTCCTGAACAGGCTTGGGGCTGAGATTGATGCGGCCGTCGAGGAACTTCTCAATCAGGTGGCCGAGGATGTCGGCCTCGATCAACGTGGGGATCTGGTTGCGGAACTTGAACTTGTCGAGGATCTCCTGGACGTTGGGTGAAAAGCCGTCCAGGTAGGCTTCGAAATCGGCCTTGAGTTGCTGCTGCTTGGCGCGGTTCTTCAGGTCGCGCAGCGTAAAGGGCGACACATTGTAAAAAGCCTCACCGGAGGCCTGGCAGAGGGCGGCGTGTTGGTTGGCAATCCCAGCCCCATCGAGCTGCTTCTTCATGCCGAGCACCTTTTCCTTGTTCGGCTCCAACAATGCGTCAAGGCGGCGAATGACCGTCATTGGCAGGATCACATCGCGGTACTTGCCGCGGACGTAAACATCCCGCAGCACATCGTCAGCTATTCCCCAGATGAAATTGACAATGGCGTTGTGCGTTGCATAGTTCATTTTTGGTGGAAATCCCCGATATATGTTGTCGACAGACGCCTACAAGTCATGGTCCGACTACCTCCCCTTATTCCAGGTGGTAGCCAGGGGCAATGACGAGGTTTTCTACGCCATACAGTGCCTGTCGGTTCTTGAGCCACAGGTGGTATTCCGCCCCATGAAGACTGTGATCCTCGGAGCAGTCGACGTTCCAACGCCGAAGCACGTACCCAGCGACGGCTGCGCGGACATTGACATGCAGCACGCCGTCGACCATGTCGTACTCGCGCTCGATGGTCTCCGTATATCGAACGCTCGGGTGTGGCACGATTTCTAATTCAACAACCCGGTTCCACTGGATATCGGCGTCTTTCCGCTCATGCTCACCGATCCTGCCCTCCTCAAGTATTCGGGGCTCGGAAATCCGATTGATGACGAAGTCGGTAAAACGGGATCGCCTGCGGTCGTAGGCGCGGACGTGCCAGCGGAGTCCGTTGTCCACCAGCATGAACGGTACGACCTCGCGTGTCGTCTCCCCGCTGCTCAAGGAGCGGTAGGTGATTTCGACGACCTGACGCTGATGGATGGCCCGCGTCAGAACGGACAGAGTATCGAGCTGCGGGGTGTTGAGCTCAGCCGGGGTCTCGCATGCAATATGGGGCTTGTGAGATGCAACAAAGTCATCGCCGAATCCATGTGCCAGCGCAGTCAGCGCCTGGTGGCTGCTGTATTCGAATAGTGGTCGGAACGACTCCGCACGAGTGTACAGCTTGGCCTTGGTGTCGTACTCCAGGTTCCCGAAAGCCAATTCCTTATAAAGGGTAAGGTCGCGTGTCGCCGCAGCCTCTTTGATTCCGAACCGATTCACTAGGTCCTGACGACCGATGGTCCCGAGGAACCGGAGCCGAAAGTCGATGTGGGAGAGGCGTTCCTGCTGAGCCTGACTGACGTCACCCAGGCGAGTAGGAGCCATATTACCTTCCTGTTTGAGTGGGTTAAGACCTGTCATGGCGTCATAATACGGACGGATCTCCATAAATGTCAATTTGAGCGGTTGCGCTAATCGTTTTGATGATGGTACGCTATCGCAACGATGATGACAGGCTCATCACCGCAAGGGCAATTGGCAAACATCGGAGGCGGACATGGCTACAAATCCCCCGAAAGGCGATGGACATCGTAATGGCGCCGTCAGGCAACGTTCCCAAACCCAGACTCCGTCAGGGCACTGGGTGAAGCGGGACGCCGAGACGGGCCGTTTCATGGACGTGAAGACGTCGGACAAGACCCCGTTCAAAGGGGTACGCAAGGAGAAGTAATGAACGGACCCACCCATCAACTGGCGGGCGCGGTGGCCGCGATTGCCATCAGCGCCAATGACCATGAGCATAAGTCCAGCCCCCTGCACCATCCGGTTGCAGCCGGAACCGTAGGGGCTCTACTGGGCAAGCTCCCGGATGCCCTCGAACCTGCCCTGCGCAATCCGCACCACCGGCAATTCTTCCACAGCTTCGCCATGCTCGGGCTGGTGGGATGGGGGGTTCACAAAGTCCATCAGTGGGAGCCAGAAGACGACCTTGAGCGCCTGCTTCGCGGCCTACTGATGGTCGGCGGCATCGCGTACCTGAGCCATCTTGCCCTGGATGCGTTAACGAGCCGGTCACTTCCATTTGTCGGTCGGGTGTAGGCGAAAAGATGAACACTCCCGAGGGTCCCTGCATAGGCGCAGCTGACTCACGGCTTTCGGACATGGTCATTCGCGTTAACGGGCAGCCTCATGCCTGCCCTGCATAAGGAGTATCCCGTGGCAGACGTTCATAAAGTGGTTTTCTACCCTGTAGGCAATGGGGACACGACCCAGATCATCCTTTCCCAAGGCCGTCGGGTTCTGTTCGACTTCTGCCATCGCGGAAAAACAGCGGAAAATACTGGCACTCCGGCGCTCGATCTGAAGGCCCGCCTCAAGGATGAACTTGCGGAGGCTGATCGGGACTACTTTGACGTAGTCGCTTTCACCCATGCGGACCTCGACCACATTCAAGGCAGCACGGAGTTCTTCGAGCTTCAGCATGCCAAGAAGTACCAAGGCGAAGGTCGGATCAAGATTCAAGAGCTTTGGGTACCCGCCGCCATGCTGCTGGAGGAGGCCGACAAAGATCATCAGCAGGAAGAGTTCGTATTGCTGAGGCAAGAGGCGCGGCACCGTCTACTCGAAGGCAAGGACATTTTGGTGTTCTCGAAGCCAAAGGCGTTAATGGACTGGCTGGAGCCCCGGCTCAAGGACCGAGGAGAATCCGCCACGGCACGTGACCATCTATTCATCGATGCCGGAACCATCGTCCCTGGCTTCACGCTTGCCAACGACGACGTCGAATTCTTCTGCCACTCGCCCTTTATCAAGCACTGCGACGAAGGAGACATTATCCGCAACAGCGCCGCTCTCGTCTTCAACGTGCGCTTCCAGGCCGACGGCATGCAGTACGATTTCCTGGAGGTAGGCGATGCCACGTCGGAGGACCTGGAGGACATTGTTCGCACCACAAAGTACCACAAGAACGAAGACCGCCTTGCGTGGGATCTGTACAACGTTCCGCATCATTGCAGCTATCTGGCCCTGAACGAAGAAGGCCAGAAAGGGGAAAAAGAGACGGAGCCTAAGCCGCTGATCAAGGAACTACTGCTGAAAGGGAACCCCGATGCCTACATCGTCAGTTCCAGCAAACCGATACCCGACGTCAAGGCATCCTATGAACAGGTGCAACCACCGCACATCCAGGCTCGCAAAACGTATGAGCGCTATTTGAGAGAGGTCGGAGGTCGCAAGTTCCTGGTGACCATGGAGGAGCCAAACGCCAACAAGCCCGAGCCAATCGTTTTCGAAATTGCAAGCGGCGGTGTGACATGGAAGCGTTCGACGTCCATCGGGGCGCCAGCCATTATCACGTCTACTCCGCCGCGGGCCGGATGACGGTCTGGATAATGGCTGAGGAGTACTATGAGCTCGCGAACGTCGTAATGGCCAACGACGTAAGCGAACTGATCATCCCCCGTGCGATAGCGTTGCACGATGCGATCCAGCGCGACCGCGATTACTCACTGGTTGAAATATTGCGCCATCTAGATGATGGCAAACCAACACTTGAGTGCCTTATCGTGGACGTCGAGTGCGATGACGTCCCGGGAAAGAACCCGTTCGGGATCCAATATCGCGAACGCTTGGCACTATGCGTACCTGATGACGCCAAGACTTTAATCGAGGTTCTTGCATTGCGAAAAGGCTTTCCAGCTCTGATGCACCAGAACCAGGGCGTACCCGACGTACCTGCCAGCCTCTGCCTGTATTTTGAACCGCCCGAGGTAGTGACGCGCACCTGGACGCCACAGGCATTCCTCAGGCGTATCCAATGGTGGCTGGAGAAAAGCGCCCGAAATGAGATACATCCTGCTGACCAGCCCGTCGAGCACCTGTTCTTTGCCAGCAAATACGAGCTTGTGCTGCCTTGGAATCTGGACGCGTTAAAAGCGAATCCAGACCAACGTTTCGTCGTTATCCGCCAGCAAGAGCGTCCCGACGGAGGTTTAACCTGCCTTTTGGTAC
Organism: Gammaproteobacteria bacterium; assembly: GCA_041690535.1. Lineage (GTDB taxonomy): Bacteria > Pseudomonadota > Gammaproteobacteria > Thiohalomonadales > Thiohalomonadaceae > JAWLHA01. The sequence goes on from JAWLHA010000002.1 coordinate 124,857, forward strand.
CTGTAGCGCCGAATGCAACGCCGAAAAAGCCGGCCAAGCACATTGAACTGGTATTGCCCCCTATCCTTCACGGCTTCATCGAGCGAGATCCGGCGACGCTGGGGCAATTGGCGGATCTCCTGGCACGGCGCGGTGTAGACCTTATTGGCCCTTTGCGTACGGCCCTACAGACCGGGATCGGCGAAAAGGGAGCGGCTGCTTCGCGCAATGACCTAGGAACTGTCATTCTCCTGCAGATACCTATCCGCCGAACAGCTGACGCCGAACCTGACCGAGTCGCCCACCGCGCGTTCTTCATCCCAGGCAGCTCCCTCGAGCTTGGTCTCGCCTGTAGTGCATTGTTCTTACTTGAGAACCGCTACTACAAGGACGTAATGAACCCGAACCCCTCAACAGCATGGCGTGACGAACCCTTGCTCCCTATGGAGGTGCTTCAGCAGAATGATGGCGCTGCTGCTCGGCGCCAGTCCGGTATCAAAGAGGAAGGGCCAACAAGTGTACTGATCGGCGCTGGCTCTCTTGGTGGCGCACTACTGAACCTGTGGGGCCGCAGCGGCTGGGGCCGCTGGACCACCATCGATAAGGACCATGTCAAGCCTCATAACCTCTCGCGACACGCTGCTTATGCACAGCACATCGGCGAAACCAAGGCCACCGTCGCCGCCGAATTGCATGCCGCGGCGATGCTTGGCGCGACTGAAATCACCCCCGTCGTGGCAGATGCTTGCAACCTTGAGCACGAGGATGTTGCTCAGGCACTCAGTAATTCCGACTTAGTTGTCGATGCCTCCACGACCCTCGAATACCCGCGGGCCGCAAGCGCCGTTGACACCTTACCACGGCATCTCTCCGTGTTCGTGACTCCAAATGGCAATGCGGCGGTTTTGCTTGCCGAAGATGCAGAACGGGCGCAGCGACTCCGCACATTGGAAGCGCAGTATTACCGTGCCCTGATCGAGCAGGACTGGGGCCAAGTCCACCTCGCGGGCCATTCAGGTACGTTCTGGAGCGGAGCGAGTTGTCGCGACATTTCGGTTGTGATGCCCTATTCCCGCATTATGGGGCACGCGAGCACACTGGCCGAGCAAGTTCAATTTGCCTCGACTAGCGAGGATGCCCTGATCCGCGTTTGGCAACGAGAACCCTCTTGCGGTGGTGTCGAAGTACGCGATGTGCCCGTAATGGCGGAACAACGCCTTGAGCTTGAGGAACTTGGCCTGTACATAGACGACGGCGTGTTGCAGCAATTGCGTCAGTTACGTCAACAGGGATTTCCCCACGAAACAGGTGGCGTATTGCTTGGCTATTACGATTTCAACATCAAGGCTGTAGTCGTGGTCAAAGGACTCCCTGCTCCACCGGACAGCAAAGCCAGCTCAACGTCTTTTGAGCGGGGCGTCGATGGGCTCGCAGAAGCCGTCAAAGATGCCGCTGAACGAACTGCTGGTACGGTTCGCTATATCGGCGAATGGCACAGTCATCCTCCCGGGCACCCTGCTTCACCTAGTCGGGACGATCTTGTACAACTCATCCACTTGGCGCTTGGCATGGCCGACGACGGCCTACCCGCCGTACAACTCATCGTGGGTGAAGAGGATGTTCGTGTTTTACAAGGAACGGCGCGCTGACATGGCTAGCACGACAATCTCCATAACGTCCCGCGTAATACAAGACGTCCACACGCTCCCCGCGAATCTCAAACTACCAACAACACCGAGTATCGCGAATGAGTGACACTGAAGGCTCCAGCAGCAAAACTCTTAAAGGTCGCAATCTGGCGTGGTTAGTAGCGACGCTCGTCTTGGATTGCCTTGTTCTCTTGGTCTGGGCATTTCCGACGGCGGTGGAAGAATTGACACCAACACGGTTGGGTGCAATTCGAGGCAGCTTGACTACATTGCTTCCGATTCCAGCCTTGCTCCTCTCATCGCTCATCTCAGCAAACGCGAAGGCCATCCTTGTTTTCTGGCGCATCAAGTACCCACTCCCAGGTTCCCGGGCGTTTTCAGTACATGCCCCTGCAGACCATCGCATCGATTTGGAAAAGCTAAAGAAACATGTTGGTGAGTTCCCGGTCGATGAGCGAGACCAAAATTCGAAGTGGTATGGGCTCTACAAGCAAGTCGACGCTGATCCCTCAGTCGCTGACAGCCACAAGAACTACCTGCTGTTTCGCGACATTGCCACGATGTCGATCATTCTCTCTCTGGCGGTCCCTGTGGCGATGTACTTCAACGGCATAGACTTAACACGGATCCTGATATGTGTAGGCTGGTTCCTAGGCCAATATCTGATTTCAGCATTTGCCGCAAGAAATGCAGGCATACGTTTCGTACAGAATGTTCTTGCCCTACATGCGAGCGAGAAAATCGGTGACACAAGAACTTCTAAGCCCACACCGGCAACAAAGTGAAGAGTTGCCGTCGGGAGACCCAGCGATCCCGGCAAATGGGAGCACGTCTCTTCCATAGTCGGCCCAAGCTACTACGAACGCTCGACAGGGCCTGTTAGCTGCCGCTCAATAACCGGATGCAGCTATTCTAATCCAGTCACCCCAAAACCCACTCCAAGGGTGTTACGTTTTGCACACTACCACTGCGGAGCAAATGCTCGCTCAACCAGCGGGCGTACCCATATGCATGCTTCACTCCTCACCGCCCTGTACGCATCCAGCGACAAGCCTTTTGTCCGCAAACAAGGTGTGCGAAATCCACACAGCCCGTGTGTCGTTGACGACAACGTTCCTGCCTTTCGCGACAAAAAACCTGTCGTTCACGACACGATTTTCATTCTACTTTTCCGCCAAAGGATCTCAAAAGTTGATTTTTTTCTGTTTGGTTTCCTTATAGGAGTTATATAACTTTATAACAGTTATAATAGTTATAATGGTTATAATAGGAGCGCGCGCCAATTTCCTAAGTTTCACGTCCACCAGCAACTCTCAACCGGCGCACAGATACTCTGTATCGCAAAAGACTATTTCATCCGCAAGCGACGTCTGCGAAAAAAAACATCCGCTTAGAACAATCATCGCACAGTGCCTGTGCGAGCCAGCACATAGCTACGAGCATCAGAATGCGGCGTTGCAGGCCCTTTTTTTTCGTCTTCGATGTCTCGGTCTAGCCGTGGTGAGAAACCCGCTTAAATCGCAAAAAAGGTGCATTTGGAACCTTACGTAGATCTGTTCTGTTACAGCCCCACGATTGTGAACAAGGTGTTTTGCCATTCACCAAAACCGGAAAAGTTAGAGAGGTGAAATACGTCTAACGATCAGGTTTATACGTTGTAGGGTTATATCTGTTAAATAGCCCAATCCTTTCAATCTCAAGTGGCGATCACTTTGGTCAATCTCGTTTTCGGCGCCGTCCACGTGGATGATATTTCCGATACAACTCCTTGATGGCTAGCCAAGCTTCCGCTCTCCGCAACATGCCTGATAACTGCTCGGGATTCTGATCGATTACTCCGTGAAGCTGCGTGCGCTCAGCGAGCATCTGTGATGACTCGGCTCCAGGGTCAGGGGCGTCAAGGGCGGATAGCAGTTGGGATCTCGTGATCGGTTGACGGGTATCAACGTCGGTTGAGATGTAGGCCACCACGCGCTCACGGTAGCTGTGCAACCAGTCAGAGAGTGACAGCTCCCCCTTTATCACCTGCTCCCATGCTTGGTTCGCCCCCAGCACATCGAATTCACGCATTGCACCGATCCAGTCACCGTAAATACTGTGAAATCGCGGATAAGGCTCGGCACCTTCCGGCAGGTAGGCATTGGCATCCAACATGCGCCGAGCCTGACGATAACCGGCCTGATTGGTCTGGGGATCGTGGTGCGAGCAGAATTTTCGCTTCGCCACCACATGCCGCCAGCACAGCTCACAGTAGGTCCGATATTGCCGACCGGTGGCCTTTCGAGAACGGGCCCACTCAGGTAGGACGATCAGGAGGTCTCCTACACACGCCTCAAGCCGATTTCCTGACCGTCGCGCTATTTCCCTTCCCGCCTGACGGAAATCCTCCCAGGAGGGGTGCTGAGGGCGTATGCGACGGGAGACACCAAGCCCAGGCACCAGCGGGTCGATGTAGTGGCGAACGAGCGTACGCGCCCGTGCGGGCATAACTGCCTGCCCGTGGGTTCGACGCTGCAACTCTTTGACGACCTCCACCAGTTCAACGGGCCACTTCTCGAGCCCTACCAAGGAATCGGTATTACATCGTATGCCCATCGCTGCCCCGCTTATTTGTACAAAATCGCGTATTTACCTGTTTTTCCTATAGTTTGTACACTTTTCACGTTAACAAAACATGATAACGAGGAAGACGTGAGAGAAGCTGCATTATCGCAATTTGCACCCTTCTTGGGGCCATTCGGGGACAACGACAGCGCGCAACGGTCCATCCAGCGCTGGCGAGCAAGTGCGCCGCCGTTCAGGGGCTCCCTTCCCTGTCCTGCATCGAAAACCCAAACGTCCAGCTGGCAGGCTGCGCGACGCTACCCGGTCAGCAGGGCGCCCTACGAGCGCTTGGCGCAAGGTATCCCCTTGGCCGCCTGGCTCCGGGGTATGGCCGGAGGGGGTTTTCACTGATGGAAAACAACGGCAACCCGGCAATTGCCCCGCGACTTCTGCGGTTGCGGGATGCATCGGCGTATCTGGCGATGTCCAAGAACACCTTCAGGGAGTTGGTCCGGCCTCACTTGGCCGAAATTCCCATCGGTGCGCGTGGCGTCGCCTTCGACAGACTTGATCTTGATAGGTGGGCGGACGCATATAAGGAACGGAACGGGCGTCCTAGTAAGTCTGCCAACATTGGAGGCAAAACATGGGACGCAACAGCAAGACGCCAGGGCTCCACAAAAGGGGAGACATCTGGCACATCGACAAACTCTACCGGGGTGTCCGAATTCGAGAAAGCTGCGGCACAAGCAGTCTTGCAGAGGCGGAAGAGCAATTAGCCCACCGCCTCGAGGCGATTCGGCTGCAGCGCGTGTTCGGGATCCGGCCCCAAAAAACGTTCGAGGAGGCCGCTACCAAGTACCTTGACGAGAACCTGCACAAGCGCTCGATCGCGGATGATGCAACCGCCCTGAGGCAGCTGATGCCCTTTATTGGGCATTTGCCCCTCGAGGATGTGCATGACGATACGCTGAGGCCCTTCGTCCAGCACAGGCTGGACCAGGGCATCAAGAAGAAGAGTATCAACAACGCACTGTCCGTGGTGCGCCGGATCCTCAACCTTGCTGCGAGGCGGTGGCGTGACGATGGCAAGACCCTGCTACAGACCGCACCGCTGATCACCATGCTCAAGGTGGACGATGCGCGCAAGCCGTATCCGCTCTCGTGGGATGAGCAGCAACTGCTGCTCTCGCATCTTCCGGACTACCTCGCGGCGATGGCGCTCTTCAAGGTCAACACGGGCACCCGCGAACAGGAGGTCTGCCAGCTCCGGTGGGACTGGGAGGTGCCGGTGCCGGAGCTCGATACATCCGTGTTTCTGATCCCGGAGGGGGTTGTAAAAAACGAAGAGGAGCGAGTGGTTGTTCTCAATCGGGTTGCCAAGTCGGTCGTTGACGCTCAGAGGGGGAAGCACGACACCCATGTGTTCGTGAGTACCCAGGACGAGCCGCTACGCTCGATCAACAACAACCCATGGCAGCACAGCCGCCTACAAGCGGCCCTCGCTGCGATTAGAAGCGACCCCAGGCACATCCAAACCGAGCACTCGGTCGAGCGCCTGAGCCTCTTTGAGGTGGTAGTCACCATCCGGTGCGAGAGAACGCATGCGCGCAAACCCTACGTTCTCACGTACACAATCGATGACTACAACGCTTATCGGGTACAGAAGGGCAAGGAACCGCTCAACGCGCACCAGAAAGCCGATCCGAATATTCGCATGCGGCTCTTCTATCGTGCGATGGAGCGGTTCATCTCGGAGTGCTGGCCGGAGTATGCGGCGTTCTCGAAACTCAGGGTACATGACCTGAAGCATACCTTCGGCCGGCGCCTGCGCTCGGCGCGGGTCTCGTTGGAGACAAGGAAAGTGTTACTTGGTCACAAGAACGGCGACATCACAACTCACTACTCAGCCGCAGAACTGGAGGAACTGATCGAGGCAGCAAACAGGGTGTGCGAGTCAAACTCCCGCAAAACTCCCACACTGACCCTGCTGAAACGAAAAACGGGCTAGAGATTTCTCTCTAACCCGTTGAATCGTCAAGCTTAAATTGGCGCGCCCGGAGAGATTCGAACTCCCGACCGCCTGGTTCGTAGCCAGGTACTCTATCCAGCTGAGCTACGGGCGCTTGAGGCGGTGAATTATCCTTTTGCAGTGCACGTCTGTCAACGCGTTTTTCCATTTTTTTTATTGGCGGAGAGAGAGGGATTCGAACCCTCGATGGAGCTTTTAACCCCATACTCCCTTAGCAGGGGAGCGCCTTCAGCCTCTCGGCCATCTCTCCAAAACTTGTGCAAGGATACCTGTGTAGAGCCCGAAGGTAAAGGGGCTAGATGTTATTGAGCGGCCTCTTCCTGCTGTTTTTCACGCTGGATGCGCTCGTAGATCTCCTCGCGATGTACGGAAACATCCTTCGGAGCATTCACACCGATGCGAACCTGGTTGCCTTTGATGCCCAGAACGGTCACCGTCACTTCGTCACCAATTACGAGCGTTTCACCCACTCGCCGAGTCAAAATAAGCATCTACCGTCTCCTTGTTACGTCCGTCAAATCGCAACATCCATAATGGCCGACCGGCCACCATCGAGCTACGAAGGTATAGACCACAATGATGGGCAAGAAATTCATCCCTTCGTGGTCGCAATAGGCTTACGGCTGAATAAACGTGAAACTCACGCTTCAGCCGCTGTTGGGGCCTGATCAAGATTGAAAGCGGTATGCAACGCCCGCACGCCCAACTCCAGGTATTTTTCATCAACGACCACGGAAACCTTGATCTCCGAAGTGGAGATCATCCGGATGTTGATCCCTTCCTGGGCGAGCGTTTTGAACATGGTGCTGGCGATCCCGGCATGCGAACGCATCCCGACGCCCACGAGCGAAATCTTCACGATTTTCGCATCGCCTGTCACTTCTTTCGCGCCAAGTTCCAAGGCGTGCTTTTTCAAGATTTCGAGTGCTTTCTCGAAATCGTTGCGGTGAACGGTGAAGGTGAAGTCGGTTGTCCGACCGTCCGCTCCGACGTTCTGAACGATCATGTCGACTTCGATGTTGGCTTCACCGATGGGGCCGAGAATTCGGTAAGCGACACCCGGCTGATCCGGTACGCCCTGCACGGTAAGCTTGGCCTCGTCTCGGTTGAAGGCGATCCCGGAAATGAGGGCCTGTTCCATTCCGTCTTCCTCGTAGGTAATGAGCGTGCCCGGACCGTCTTCAAAGGAAGACAGCACCCGCAGCGGAACGTTGTATTTGCCGGCAAATTCAACCGACCGGATCTGCAGAACCTTCGAACCGAGGCTGGCCAGTTCCAGCATCTCCTCGAAGGTGATCCGATCGAGACGCCGGGCATCCGAGACCACACGCGGGTCCGTCGTATAGACGCCGTCCACGTCGGTGTAAATCTGACATTCATTGGCCTTCAACGCCGCCGCCAGCGCCACCGCCGTGGTATCCGAACCGCCGCGACCCAGCGTGGTGATGTTGCCCTCCTCGTCCACACCCTGGAAACCGGCGACGACCACCACGCGTCCGGCCGCCAGATCCTTTCGGATCCGTTCTTCCGAGATGTTGACGATGCGCGCCTTGTTATGCGCGTTGTCCGTGAGGATCTGCACCTGCCCACCGGTGTAGGATCGCGCATCGCACCCGCGCTTCTTCAGCGCCATGGACAGCAGGGCGATTGTCACCTGCTCTCCGGTGGAGATAAGTACGTCCATCTCCCGCGGGTCGGGACTCGGGCTGATGTCCTTGGCCAAGCCGATGAGCCGGTTGGTCTCGCCGCTCATGGCGGAGACCACAACGACAACATCCTCGCCGCGTTGCCGAAAACCGAGCACCTTGTCTGCCACGTGCTCGATCCGTTCAACGCTGCCGACCGAAGTACCGCCGTATTTCTGTACGATGAGTGCCATAGTTGTTCGGAGATAAAGGGCGCAGATTAAACACCAAACTGCGCCGGATTTAAAGAGGAACGGCGCAGATCAGGCACCGAGGCGCTCCCGTACCCAGACCGAAACCGAGGCGAGCGCCTGATCGATTCCCTCCGGACGGGTACCACCGGCCATCGCCATGTCCGGCCGACCACCACCCTTTCCTCCCACCTGTGCCGCAACCATATTGACCAGATCACCGGCCTTGATACGATCGATGCAGTCCTTGGTGACGCCGGCGGCAAGGCTCACCTTTTGCCCTTCCACCGCGCCCAGCACCACCGCGGCCGAACCCAGCTTGTTCTTCAGCTGATCGACGGTGTCGCGCAGGGACTTCGCATCCGCGCCGTCGAGCCTGGCAGCGAGTACCTTGATGCCCGCCACCTCCACCGCCTCGGCGGCGAGGTCCGCCCCACGGCTGCTGGCCAGGCTCGCCTTGAGTTGTTCCAGCTCCTTCTCCAGGGAACGAGTCCGCTCCACCAACTGCTGAACCTTGTCGGCCGCGCTCTCCCGGGAGCCCTTCACCAACTCCGCAATCTGCCCAAGCCGAGCTTCATTCTCATCGACCCATGCCAGCGCCCGCTCACCGCAGACCGCCTCGATACGGCGCACACCCGCGGCAACGCCACCTTCACCCAGGATCTTGCAGAGACCGATATCGCCGGTACGGTTGACATGGGTCCCCCCGCAGAGTTCGACCGAAAAGTCCCCCATGCGCAGTACCCGGACCTCTTCGGCATACTTCTCACCGAACAGGGCCATGGCTCCGCTGGCCTTGGCCTCCTCCAGCGCCATGAGCTGCGTGTCCACTGCCAGATTGGCTCGGATCTGGTTGTTTACCAGATCCTCGATGGTCTTCAACTGCGCGGGAGTGAGTGCCTCGAAGTGGGCAAAGTCGAAACGGAGCCGATCGGGGGCCACCAGAGATCCCTTCTGCTGCACGTGCTCGCCCAACACCTTACGCAAGGCCGCATGCAACAGGTGGGTGGCGGAGTGATGGTAGGCGGTATCGAGGCGGGCCCTCGCATCCACCCGGCATTCCACCGTGTCGCCCTTGCGCAGCGTCGCCCCCCCGGCCACCGTGCCGAGGTGCATGAAGACGTCACCCTGCTTCTGGGTGTCGTGCACCACGAAGCAGCCCCCTGGGCCCACCAGCTCACCGCGATCCCCCACCTGGCCGCCAGACTCGGCGTAGAAGGGGGTATGGTCCAGCACCACAGTGCCCTCCTGGCCGGCCTGCAGTACCTCCGCCGGCTGGCCCTCCACGTACACGCCAATGACCTGCGCGGTGTCGGTGATGCGCTCGTAGCCGGTGAAGCCGGTACGCCCCTCCATCTCCAGGGCGTGGGCGAAGGGTCCGCCGAACTGGCTGGCGGCCCGGGCACGCTCGCGCTGCTCAGCCATGGCGCGGTCGAAGCCCGCCATATCCACGCTCAGGCCCCGTTCGCGGGCGATGTCCGCAGTCAGGTCCACGGGGAAACCGTAGGTGTCGTAGAGCTTGAAGAGGGTCTCTCCGGAGATCTCCGTGCCCGAGAGGCCCGCGATGGCCTGCTCAAGCAGATGCATGCCCTGATCGAGCGTCTCTGCGAACCGCTCCTCCTCCTGCCTGAGCACCCGCTCCACCTGGGGCTGGGCGCGGACCAGTTCCGGGTAGGCCGCCCCCATCTGCTCCACCAGAGGTGCGACCAACCTGTGGAAGAAGGCGTCACGCATTCCCAGCTTGTGCCCATGGCGCAGTGCCCGGCGGATGATGCGCCGCAGCACATAACCGCGCCCCTCGTTGGAGGGGATCACGCCATCGGTCACCAGGAAGGCGCAGGAGCGGATGTGGTCGGCGATGACCCGCAACGAGCTGTTCTCCAGATCGGCGGTGTCGGCCAGCGCCGCGGTGGCGCGGATCAGGGCCTGGAAGAGATCGATTTCATAGTTGCTGTGGACGTCCTGCATGACTGCGGCGAGACGCTCCAGCCCCATGCCGGTGTCCACGGAAGGCTTGGGCAACGGCTTGAGCACACCGTCGGCCGAGCGGTCGTACTGCATGAAGACCAGATTCCATATCTCGATGTACCGGTCACCATCGGCATCGGGGCTGCCGGGAGGGCCACCGGCCACTTCCGGGCCGTGATCATAGAAGATTTCCGAGCAGGGGCCGCAGGGACCGGTATCCCCCATGGACCAGAAGTTGTCTTTGGCGCCGATGCGGGAGAAGCAGTCCGGATCGACCTTCAGCTCTTTCAGCCAGATGTCGGCAGCCTCATCGTCCTCCTCGAAGACGGTGACCCACAGCCGCTCGGGGGGCAGCTGACAAACATCGGTCAGGAACTCCCAGGCGAACCGAATGGCGTCCCGCTTGAAGTAGTCGCCGAAGCTGAAATTGCCCAACATCTCGAAGAAGGTGTGATGGCGGGCCGTATAACCGACGTTTTCCAGATCGTTGTGCTTGCCCCCGGCCCGCACGCAGCGCTGCACGGTCGTGGCCCTGGTGTACGGGCGCGCCTCCAGCCCGAGGAACACATCCTTGAACTGCACCATTCCCGCATTGGTGAACAGCAGGGTGGGGTCGTTGGCGGGCACCAGGGGGCTGCTGGGCACCACCTCGTGCCCCCGTCGGGCGAAGAACTCCAGAAAGGCCTTTCGTATTTCTGCGCTGCTTCTCATATGTCGTTCCAAACGAGTGGCGCCCCGCCGGCGCCAAGCTCTACTCCCAGCCGCCCTCTTCCAGGGCAAACCGGGTCTGATCAGTGTCGAAACCCCGATATTGAAGGAACCGGGCCTGTCTGACACGCTCCTTCAAATCCTTCGGCAGCGCTCCGCCAAAGCGCTTGTTGCGGGCGGAGCAGGCCAAGGCGAACCAGTCCTCGGGACGGCTCCTGAGCTCCCGCTCGATGGCCTCTTCGCCTACACCCCGCTCCCGCAGCTCCGCCCGGATCCGCTGGGGGCCGTAGCCCCGGGCCACCCGCGCGGTCACATAGCTCTCGGCAAAGCGCACGTCGCTGAGCAGTCGCTCGGCCTCGAGCTCATCCAGGGTCGCCTCGACGGCCTCCGGCTCAAAACCCCGCGCCCGGAGCTTATGACTCAATTCCAAACGCGCATGTTCACGCCGGGCCAGCAACCCGATGGCCGCACGGCGGATCTCTGCCGCATCGGTCACCCGGGATCAGGCCTCGGCGCCCGCCTCCTCGGCATCCGGAACCGCCACGCCGGGCAGAAGGCCGGCACGGATCTTGGACTCAATCTCGTGAGCCAGCTCAGGATTCTCCTTGAGGAACTGCCGCACGTTGTCCTTGCCCTGGCCGATGCGGTTGCCGTTATAGCTGTACCAGGCGCCCGACTTGTCCACGACCCCCTGCTTGACACCCAGGTCGATGATCTCCCCTTCGCGGGAGATCCCCTCACCATAAAGGATGTCGAACTCGCATTGCCGGAAAGGCGGCGCCACCTTGTTCTTCACCACCTTGACCCGGGTCTCACTGCCGACCACCTCATCAGCCTTCTTGATGGCGCCGATGCGGCGGATGTCCAGGCGGACCGAGGAGTAGAATTTCAGGGCATTACCACCGGTCGTGGTCTCGGGATTGCCGAACATCACCCCGATCTTCATACGGATCTGGTTGATGAAGATCACCAGGGTATTGGAGCGCTTGATGTTGGCCGTGAGCTTGCGCAGCGCCTGGGACATCAGGCGGGCCTGCAGGCCCACGTGGGAGTCCCCCATCTCACCCTCGATCTCCGCCTTGGGAGTCAGCGCCGCCACGGAGTCGACGATCACCACATCCACGGCACCGGAACGCACCAGCATGTCGGTGATCTCCAGCGCCTGCTCCCCGGTATCGGGCTGGGAGACCAGCAGGTCGTCCACATTGACCCCTAGCTTCTCAGCATAGACCGGATCGAGGGCGTGCTCTGCGTCCACAAAGGCGCAGGTACCGCCCATCTTTTGGGCTTCGGCAACCACCTGCAGGGTCAGCGTGGTCTTACCGGAGGATTCAGGGCCGTAGATCTCCACGATACGTCCCCGGGGCAACCCGCCAATCCCCAGGGCCACATCCAGCCCCAGTGAGCCGGTGGAGATGGCCTGAATGTCCCGCACCGCGCTGGCATCGCCCATGCGCATGACGGAGCCCTTGCCGAACTGCTTCTCGATCTGGCTCAGGGCCGCACTCAACGCCTTCCGCTTGTTATCGTCCATCACTCGCCTCCGTAGGGAATCGCTCATGGCGGGCGCCTCCGTGCCCCGCCATCAAGAACCGGAAAGAGAAATTATTTCATAGATAGGTCAGGCGTTCCTAGCCCGCATTTCTCGCCAGCAGGGTAAACGCATACTTACCCCATGAACGATGTAAGTCCTTGAAAGCAGGTCGTCGGCCGCAGGGACGCGGCCGTCGAGCGTACAGGGATGTATTTACAGCGTACCTGCTTTCAAGGACTTACGTCGTTCACAGCACGGCCGTAACCTTAGTATGCGCTCGCCCTGTTCTCACCAGCAGGGTAAAGGCGTGCTTACCCGGGAGCGATGCACGGTAGTGTCGACGATGCCTCGTCGCCACAAATCGGCAGGGGAGCCAAAAGCCGCTTCAATCACGGCGATGCAGGAGGGCGGGCGCGATGGCCCGCCCCTTCAGGAGTGGTCCTGCTCAGGCGGGGATGCGGTGAGTGGCCAGCGGCGCAGCACCTCATACTCCGCCCCACTCGGGAGCGTCCGTGAGGCTACCAGCGCAAAGTCGCGGACTGGCCATCGCACTGCGGGCACCCCAGAGTCCTGGATTCGCCGGGGCACCTTTCTGGCCAACGTCAGATGGGGCTGATAGGGGCGGGCCTCGGGCGGCAGGCCGCACGCTGTGGCAGCGCCGTTGAGTGCCTCCACCAAGGCCCGCAGGGGAGGCGGGATGTCACCGCTTCCGAGCCATACCACCTTGGGCCGGGCCCAATATCCTACCCGGTCGAGCATCAGCACGAACGGGGCGCCCTGGATCCGATCCACCAAGTCTTCCAGCCGACGGCGGGTCTCAATGGGCACACTGCCCAGGAAAACGAGCGTGATATGCAGGTTGGCCTCGTTGACAGGTTTGCCGCGGCTGCCCTGCAGCACGCCCCGAGCGATCCCCCCCAGCGTCTTCCGCAGCTGTTCGTTCGGCCAAAGCGCAAAGAACAGCCGCTGCTGCTCACCCGGTGGTGATGACATCGAGCAACCCCTGCAACGCCACCGCCACGGACTGAGCCCGCACCTGCTCCCGGTCGCCCTCGAAAAACGCCTTCTCCACCACGACCCTGTCCCCGGTGGTGGCCCAGGCGAACCAGACCGTTCCCACGGGTTTGCCCGCCGTCTCCCCGCCGGGGCCGGCGATCCCACTGATGGCTACACTCACCTGGGCCCGGCTGCGCGCCAGGGCGCCCTGAGCCATTTCACGCACCACCTGTTCACTGACGGCACCATGGCGCTGCAGTGTGTCGGCACGTACCCCCAGCATCTCCTGCTTGGCCTCGTTGGAGTAGGTGACAAACCCCCTCTCGAACCAGCGGGAGCTGCCCGGCAGATCGGTACAGCACTTGGCCACCCACCCGCCGGTACACGACTCGGCGGCGGTCAGCATCACGCCCCCCGAGGTGGACGCCAGGGCCAGCTTCTCCACCAGTTCACCGAACTTCTTTTCCATGCCTGTCATTCGCCCCACCTTATGCCGTCCTGCGACTGCGGCGCTCTGTGTCGGGCCCGAGGCCAGCCCACAAGCATCCCCACTCAGAGAGCAGGGTGAACCACGGGTAAACGCATACTTACCCAAGAGCGATGTAAGTCCTTGAAAGCAGGTCGACGGCCGCATGGACGCGGCCGTCGAGCATACAGGGATGGAAGATGATTGCTCCTGCATAATCTTCACTCCCGACGTCCATGTCGGTCGTATTCACAGCGTACCTGCTTTCAAGGACTTACATCGCTCACAGCACGGCCGTGACGTTAGTATGCGTTCACCCTGCAGGGTGAACGCATTTGACTGTTGCCCCCAAGGGTGTACCTTACGGGTACTCTTTAGCCCAATTCGGATACTTTCACAGGGAACCGGTCTCCCATGGAGATTTCCCGTTTTCACCCCCCCATCCGCCTGCCCTCCCGGGGTCAGACACCCGATTGGCGCACGGATGCGCGGCACAGGCCGGCTCCCGCCGAGCCTTTGGCGATGGCGCAAAGCGCTACCGAACGCCCCCGAAGCGGCTCGTCGCCAGACGCCGCCCCTGCTCCCGTCGATTACTCGGCCCTGGTGCGCCAAAGTCGCCTGCATGCAACCGAGATCACCCGCGACATCCGGGCCCAGCAGGCCCCCGGATTTCTGGCGCAGCGCGCACTCTCGACCTACGCGGCCAACACCCGCGCGCCCGAGGTGGAGTTGCTGCCCCGCGTCGATGACTTCGTTTGATGCGACACGGTTGCGAGGGTCAGCGGCGCATCTCCGTAATCTTCACCCCCAAGTGGAACGACTCCCCCGCCGGCACCACACGCACCACCTCCGCCAGCGCATCGAGGGGCGGGACAATGGAGCGCTCGGCGACCAGCGAGATCTCGACCATGGTGCCCAGCGGGAGGGCACGGTCACAGGCAATCAGCAACCCGGTCGCGCTGAGATTGGAGGCCTGGCCCACCAAACGCTCACCGCTGTCCACCACCTCCATCGAGACCCGGCACTCCACACCCATGCGCATGAAGTCCCGCTTTTCCTCATAGGCCCGGCTCAAAGCCATAAGTCACCTCCGGTTTGTGGGGGAATACCTACCAGAGGAGCGCCACAGGCGCAAGAGAAAACACGTCTGGGGGCCGGGCACTCCCTTGCGCAAGCCCCCATTGCCCAGCCCTGCCCGACCATTCCGTCGTTCTCCGCCGCATCTTTCGGCCAAAACCACTTTTTGGATAGACTTGCGCCCCATGACGAGCATACCTCCCAAACCGCAGCATACCCCGATGATGCAGCAATACCTGCGCATCAAGGCCGAGCACCCCCATCTTCTTCTGTTCTACCGCATGGGAGACTTCTACGAACTCTTCTATGAGGACGCCCGCCGGGCGGCCAAGCTGCTGGACATCACCCTGACCGCACGGGGGCAGTCGGCCGGCGAGCCCATTCCCATGGCGGGGGTTCCCTATCACGCGGTAGAGAGCTACCTGGGCCGGCTGATTCGCCTCGGCGAGTCGGTGGCCCTTTGCGAACAGGTGGGGGACCCGGCCAAGAGCAAAGGGCCGGTGGAGCGCCAGGTAGTGCGCATCGTCACCCCCGGCACGGTGACCGACGAAGCCCTGCTGGAGGAGCGGCGCGACAACCTGCTGGCGGCCGTTGCAGAGGCTGGGGGGAGCTTCGGACTGGCAACCCTCGATGTCGCCAGTGGCCGGTTCATCGTCTCCGAATTGGCGACCACCGAGCTGCTGGCGGCGGAGCTGGAGCGGTTGCGCCCCACAGAAGTCCTGGTGAGCGAGGAGTTCAGCGAGGCGCGGCTGCTGAGAGAGCACCGGGGCACTCAGCGGCTTGCGCCCTGGCATTTCGAGCCGGAGAGTGCCCGGCGGGAGCTGATCCGCCAATTCGGCACCCAGGACCTTTCGGGGTTCGGCTGTGAGGCAATGCCCTTGGCCATGGGCGCCGCAGGTGCCCTGCTGCAGTACGTGCAGGACACCCAGCGCACAGCCCTGCGCCACCTGCACAGCCTGAGGGTGGAGCAGCACGACGAGGCAATTCTGCTCGACCCGGCCACCCGGCGTAATCTGGAGATTGAGCACAGCTTGAGCGGCAACCCCGCCCACACCCTCGCGGGGGTCATTGATCACACTGCGACTCCCATGGGCAGCCGCCTGCTGCGCCGCTGGCTCAACCGCCCCTTGCGCGATCACACCGTGCTCCGGCACCGCCAGGGAGCGGTGGGGGCCCTGCTGGAGGGCCAGGCGTTCGCCCCGCTGCGGGAGCTGTTGCGGGGGATCGGCGACGTCGAGCGCATCTTGACCCGGGTGGCCCTGAACAGCGCCCGCCCCCGCGACCTCACCACCCTGCGGGGCGCCCTTGCGCTGCTGCCCGAGTTGCGCGGCTGCCTGGCCGGCGCAGAGGACCCGCAACTCACGGGGGTAATGGCCGCGCTGGGGGATCACCCGGAGCTCCTGGCCCTGCTCCAAGAGGCGATCATCGAGCAGCCGCCCGTGCTCATTCGCGACGGCGGCGTCATCGCCCCGGGGTACGACAGTGAACTGGACGAGCTGCGCGGCCTGCGCGAGAACGCGGGCCAATTCCTGCTGGATTTGGAGGCGCGGGAGCGGGAACGGACCGGCATTGCCACACTCAAGGTCAACTACAACAAGGTCCATGGCTATTACATCGAGGTGGGCCGCTCGCACGCGGAGAAAGTGCCCGCGGACTATGTCCGCCGCCAGACCCTGAAGGGGGCGGAACGCTATATCACGCCAGAGCTCAAGGCGTTCGAGGACAAGGCCTTATCCGCGGCCGAACGCGCCCTCGGGCGGGAAAAACAACTCTACGAGGCGTTGCTGGAACGCCTGTGCCAGGACCTTGCCGCCCTGCAGGGCACCGCCGATGCCCTAGCGGAGCTGGACGCCCTGGCCAATCTGGCGGAGCGGGCCGACACGCTCCGACTGGTCCGGCCCCACCTGAGCGCCGAGACGGGTCTGGAGATCCGCGGGGGACGCCATCCGGTCGTGGAACAGGTCTCCCAATCCCCTTTCGTGCCCAACGACATCCATCTGGATGACGACCGGCGCATGCTCATCATCACCGGGCCGAACATGGGGGGCAAGTCCACCTACATGCGCCAGACCGCGCTGATCGTGCTGCTGGCCCATATGGGGAGTTTCGTTCCGGCGGAGCGGGCCACCATCGGACCGTTCGACCGCATTTTCACCCGCATCGGCGCCTCGGACGATCTGGCCGGCGGCCGCTCCACTTTCATGGTGGAAATGACCGAAACGGCCAACATCCTCAACAACGCCACGGCGCAGAGTCTGGTGCTGATGGACGAGATCGGCCGGGGTACCAGTACCTTCGACGGGATGTCGCTGGCCTGGGCCTGCGCCCGCCACCTCGCCTGCCAACTGAGAGCCTTCACCCTCTTCGCAACGCACTACTTCGAGCTGACGGCCCTCCCCGAGTCGCTGCCCGGGATCGTCAACGTCCACCTGGACGCGGTCGAGCACGGGGAGGATATCGTCTTTCTCCACGCGGTGAAGGAGGGACCGGCCAACCAGAGCTATGGGCTGCAGGTGGCCGCCCTGGCCGGCGTCCCACGCGCGGTGATCGGCAAGGCACGGGAGAAGCTCCACCATCTGGAGGCCGCCAGCGCCGCTGCCCCGGTGGAGCCCGGCGGCGACCAGATCCCGCTGCTGCAGGAGCCTGAACCCCATCCGGTGGTGGATGCCCTCGAGAGTCTCGACCCCGACGGGTTGACGCCCCGTCAGGCGCTGGAAGAGCTTTACCGTCTCAAGCGGCTTCTCTAGAGCACCGAACAGCTAAATCCGACGCGCCCAACTTGTAGGGTGGATAAGCGCAGCGCATCCACCAATTCGACGCCGCACGGTGGATGCGCTGCGCTTATCCACCCTCGGTTCGCTGCCCCCGCCACCTGCGGCGCAATTTAGCTGCGATTGGCGATCTTTCCGTTTACCTGTTCGGTGCTCTAGTGGCGAAGTGCTCCAAGCCCCGCCACCGGTTCGGGGCAAGGGTGCCTCAATCTCAACCGCGGCACTCCTCGCCCCGAAGGGCGATCTGCCGCTCCAGCTCCTCCATGGCCGCGGCGCGCCCGGCCTCCTGCCACTCGGCGAAGACACTGGTGAGGGAGCGGGCGCACACCGCCTCGGGTGAGAACTCCGACTGCCAGAGGATGAGGGATCCGAAGGCGAGCATCAGGATGAGCATGGTGAGGGGGTAAGCGCTGGCGCGCGTCCAGGGGCTGCGCGCGAACAGGCGCGTAAGCAAGTGATAGCCGCTCGTCAGCAGAAAGAGCAGCGTGAGGCCGTAGAAGATTGCGAAAGGATGCATTGCGGCTTCCCATCTTCAGCCATTCTCAGACCCGGCCGCATGCCGGCCTTCCCCGGCGAGGCATCGGTACCCCCCGGGAGTGGAAAGGCCGAAGCGGCGATGACGACAGACCTCCGGCGCGGCTGTCCGGTTTGATCATAGCCGCTTCACCTTCGCAAGGCGTCACCGCGGGGGACGCCAGGGTGAACGCATACTTACCCAAGAGCGATGTAAGTCCTTGAAAGCAGGTCGTCGGCCGCACGGACAGGGCCGTCGAGCGCACAGGGATGGAAGATGATTGCTCCTGCATAATCTTCACTCCCGACGTCCATGTCGGTCGTATTTACAGCGGACCTGCTTTCAAGGACTTACGTCGCTCACAGCACGGCGGTGACGTTAGTATGCGTTCACCCTGGGGGGACGGCCTGGGGATTTGCCTTGCCGCTCAAGGCGAAGACGTGGGGGCGGGTGCGCCTCAGTAGCGGGCGTGATCCACATCCAGGGCGCAGGCGAAGGGTGGGTCATCATCCAGCTGCCGGGCCAGGGCGAAAGCGGCCGAGGGCCGCATGTTGACCACCGTCACGTCAATTCCGGTGACCCGACAGGCCGCGGCAAGCCGCGCCAGCCACCGGTAGTAGACCGCGTCGATAATCACCACCGCACCGGCATCATAGACCAGACGGCGGGCTGCACGGCCCTGAAGGTAGTGCAGCAGGCCATCCAGATAGGCGTCAGGGTCGGAGGGGTCCAGCCCCTCCTTGGGTTCGAGCAGGACGACGCCACTGCCGATGGGCGTCAGATGCATGCCGCCATTCATGGGTGTTTCCCGTCAATGGGCCTTCGGTTGCTGCACCTCGACGCCCAGCCTGCGGAATGCCTCTTTCAGCCCGTCAGAGAGGGTAGCCCTTGTGGTCACGCCCGCCAGATCGATGTTGAGGCTGGTCAGGGCGCGGGCAATGTCGGGCCGAATACCGGTGAGGATCGCCTTGGCCCCCATCAACCCGACCGCACGCACCATCTGGATCAGGTAGTGCGAGACCTGGGAGTCGATAGCCAACACCCCGGTGACATCCATGACCACCACCTGGGCCCGCTCCTTCTCGATGCGGTTGAGCAGATTGTCCATGACCATCATGGTTCGCGATGAGTCGAGGCTGCCGATGATGGGGAGGGTGAGCACACCGTCCCAAATCTCGGTGATGGGGGTGGAGACCTGACGCAGCTCCTCCTCCTGGGCCTTGATGGTCAGCTCCTTCTCCTTGAGGTAGATGTGGAACACATCCAATACCAGCTGGTTGAAGATCCGCGCGAGCAGCAGCAGGACCTCGCGAGACTCCTCGAAGGTGTACTGATCGCTGTCTTCCAACTCCTCAATCAACACACGCTGCAAGGCTTGAACGTAACGAATGAAGATGTCGAGGTCGCCCCCCCGCCCCTGGATCTGGCGGGCGAACCCGGAGAAGAACTGCTGCATGGCCTGGAACTCGGGGCTGCGCCGGCCAAACTGGTCACCCGCCTGGAGCAGCATGACCAACAACTCAAGGAACTCCAGGCTGTATTCGTGGATATCATCGTCCGAGAGGATGTTGCGATCACCGAACAGCCCCTTGCCTTGCTCCTCGATAACCAGAGCGATCCGCCCCAGATTCTCTTTGAGCTGTTCGATGAGAATTTCGTTAACCGGTTTTGGCGCAACCGGCTTTTTCTTTGTAATCGCCATTGGCTTTTCCCTCTTCATGGCCAACACGTAACGCAAAAACGGATTTATCGTCATTGGAGCGGCCGACGGTGTTTCCGAGCAGCAGCGCCACCATCTGGGGATGCAGCGTCCAGAGTCCCGGAAACGTCTCTTCCGTCCACCGGGTGCGCAGACCGTCGGACGCAGTGATCAGCAGTTGCTCAGGCTCGAGCTGTAGACCGTTCATGACAAAGCTGCGGTGGGCATGTCCCAGGATGCCGGGGGCGAAATGAATGTTTTGCCGCCCTCCGCTGCCCACCGAGGCGGCCATCATGTCGCCGACCCCGCACAAACTGACCGCCCCATCCGCGCGAACCTCCCCCGCCAGCCCGACCGCACCCCGTCCACCCCGCAAGCGCGAGCTGACCCGATCGAGCAGGCAATCCAGCCGGATGTCCCGCTCCACAAAGTCGGCCATCCCCTCCACGGCCATGGCCGCTTCGCGGCCATGGCCCAACCCATCCATGTGCAGCCATCTTAGAGTGCCCTCTTCCGCCTGTACACAGATGCAGTCCCCGTTGAAGGGAGCGTCGTGGTAAGCACGGAGGTAGGCCCCCACTTGGCAGTGCAACCCCGGGAGTTCCCGTTCGGGGGAGAAACGGGCCCAAACGGCTACCCCGTGCCAAGGTCGACCATTCGCCTGGCGCTGGGAAAGGCTGTATACGGCACTCGCCTGGGACAGGCGGCGAATTGCACCGAGACCTTGGCCCAGGGTGCCGGATGTGGTGTACCCATCCCGGCTGGCGGTGGCCAGATCGTCGATTCCGGGGCCGAAGTCGAGGGCAAACAGATCGAGCGCAGCAAACGGATGCACGGCCTCCCAGATCTGCAGCAATCCGGTACCGCGCGCATACTTCTGCTGATTGGTGAGCATCTCCGTGGCGGCCAGCTCAATGTACTCGCGCTTTACGGCCGAAAAACCCATGCGCTGGGAAACGGCACGCAGCTTGGAGCGCACCAGGATAATGCCACTCTCGCCAGTCACCGCCTGCTCCGATACCAGCCGAATCACGCGGTGCTCTCCGGGCACGCGGCGGCGCTGACGTACTGCCCCCGTCCCTTGTGCTTGGCCGCATAGAGGGCAGCGTCGGCGCGTGCCACGAAGCTGACGACATCATCCTCCGGCTCCAGTTCGGCGACGCCGATACTCACCTTGTGGTGCATGAACTCGAGCACCCGCTCGGCGATCCGCTCGGCAACAGGGCTTGCGGCGAAGACGATGATGGCGAATTCGTCGCCTCCGAAGCGGCAGAGGTGATCCACCCCCTCCCGGGCGGCACGGCGCAAGGAGTCGGCCATTCGCCTCAGGTACTCGTCCCCGAACTGATGGCCGTGGGTGTCGTTGATCTCCTTGAATTTGTCCAGATCGAGCAGGATCAGCGAAAGCGGCTCCCCCTGCCGCAGGCTGCGCACCACGGCATCCCGCAACCGTTGATCATAGGCGCCCCGGTTCAGCAGCCCGGTCAGGCCGTCGGTCTCCGCCACGTGGACCAGCTCCTGCAGCTCGGCCTTTTTCTTCTCCAACGCCGCCTCCACCTCGGCCATCTGCGCGGACGAAACCCGCATGAATCGATCGAGATCCGCCTTGATCTTCTGGTTGCGGCGCTTGAGCAACTCGGGGTCGGCGGTCTCGCTGGCCTCCCTCAACCGCTCCGCGAGTGCACTGACTTGCTGCTCGCTCGGCAGCGATGGGAGACATGCCAGAAGTACTGAGGCGTTGCCACAGGTGGCGTGAAGGTTGTTGCCGGCGAGGGTGAGTTGGGCTTTGACTTCGGTGTCGGTACAGTGGATGCGCAGCATGGCGGTCGCCTCCACCAGGCGAGGCGCCGCAGTAAAGGCGTTCCCCCCCAAAGACTCAATAGCCTCGTAGGCAAACCGCGCGAAGCGTTGCCTGTCTGGCTCAACCATAACACTGAGAGTGAACAGCGGCCTCATTCCCTGCCCGTTCGTCCGGTCCGTACACCAGCCCCAGAGTTTACGCCAGTACACACCAGCCGGGAACCCCGTGCCTTGAAAGGAGGGGGTGCGGTTCACGCGCCACACCCCATGACCTCTTCGGCGGCTCCCCGGCACGGCGCCTGAACGCCACAGCACATCTCCCGGAAGGGTCACAAGCCCGCTGACCACGCTTGCGCCGCTCGGCGGCAGGCACCTCCGTTCGGCCGCTAAGCTATCGTAAGCTATCGTAATTATGAGCCGACGGCCTCCGGGCTCACCGGAGACAGGAGTGGACGCGTATGACCTATGTGGTGACGGAGAACTGTATCCGCTGCAAGTACACCGACTGCGTGGAAGTCTGCCCGGTGGACTGTTTCCACGAAGGTCCGGTTTTTCTGGCCATTGACCCGGAGGAGTGCATCGACTGCGGTCTTTGCGAACCGGAGTGCCCGGCGCAGGCTATCTTTGCAGAGGACGAGCTGCCTGCCGATCAGGTCCGTTTTGCCGAACTGAATGCCGCCCTGGCGCGAAACTGGCCGGTGATCAACGTGCGGACAGCCCCGCCGCGGGACGCCGACGAGTGGAACGGGAAAACAGGAAAACTGCAATACCTGGAGCGCTGAGTCCGCCCATAAAAGCGAAGGGGCGGCCAAGCCACCCCTTCCATGCTCCTTGTTTGGCACCCCGCCTTTCTCACTACCCTGTGAGTGTCCTCCGTGACCGTCCCTGAACCCCCTCCCTAAGCCTTCATGCTCATGTTCCCTGCGGCATCCCGCCCACGCCACAGCCTGTGGCGAGCCCTCCTGGCCAGCTCTCCCAATCCAGTTTCTTCTGCGAAGTTGTAAACGGACACGCTGTTTTCTTGTTGTGCCTAAAGCTTAGCAAAGCCCCCTCCCCCCACAAGTTGCACAGACCCGGGTCAGCGCCGACCCGCCTCGCGGAGAGGAAGCTTTTCAACGGGTTATGCTCAGTTCGGCGGATGCAGTCAAGAGACGCCTACAGTGAAATAGGCAATTTCCTACCCGGGACGGTTACCCCGTGGGCATCGCCCGGCCGCCGGTACGCCGACGCGCTGCCCTTCAATGCCCCTCGCGTCGCCGGGCACATTGAAAAACCCCTTTGTGCCTCCATAATGGTCGGCATCTGCTTGTTTGTTCACACCCCGCCAGACCGCCCCTGTCCATAACGGCGGCAACACGATACGGGTCAACTTCGGGAAGAGAGATGACTGACAACGCCCACATCATCGACGTCACATCGGAGAATTTCAGCCAAGCGGTTCTCGAAAGCTCCCATCGCGTGCCGGTACTGGTGGACTTCTGGGCCCCTTGGTGCGGCCCCTGCCAGACCCTCATGCCCATGCTCACGCGCCTTGCCGAGGCCTACCGCGGCCAGTTCGTGCTGGCCAAGGTGAATATCGACGAGCAGCAGGAACTCGCCATGCGCCACGGGGTAAGGAGCGTCCCGACGGTGAAGCTGTTCCGGGGGGGGCAGCCGGTCGATGAGTTTCTCGGCGCCCTGCCCGAGGGGCAGATCCGCGCCTTTCTGGACCGGCACATCGAGAAAGAGTCGGATCGGCAGCTGGCGCGCGCACGTGCCAGTGCCGAGCAGGGCAACGTGGACGACGCCATTGCCCGGATTCGGGAGGTGCTGGAGACAGAACCCGACAACCTGAAGGCTCAGCTTACCCTTGCGGAGCTGCTGCTGATCGAAGGGGATTTGGCCACGGCAGCGGATGTGGTTGATAACCTGCCGGCCAACCTGCGCCTGGAACCCGAGGTGAAACAGCTCGCCGCACGCCTTGACTTCGGCCAGGCCGCCCAAGGCGCTCCTGGGGTGGACGAGCTGCGCGAACAAGTGGCCGCGGACCCAAAGGACAGTGATTCCCGTTACCGACTGGCCGCCCGCCACGTCATGGCCGGCGAGTACGAAAGGGCGCTGGAGCAGTTACTCGAACTGATGAAGCGGGACCGCAGCTACGGCGACGATGCCGGGCGAAACGGGTTGGTCAAGGTGTTCGAGATCCTGGGTAACCAGGGAGAGCTGGTGACGCGCTACCGCCGCCTGATGGCTGCGGCACTCTACTAGAGCACCGAACAGGTAAACGGAAAGATCGCCAATCGCAGCCAAATTGCGCCGCAGGTGGCGGGGGCAGCGAACCGAGGGTGGATAAGCGCAGCGCA
>JAWLHA010000003.1:0-136630 GCA_041690535.1 Gammaproteobacteria bacterium
CTGGCCCCCCGGGGGGCGGCGCCGCGGGGGGGGGGGGCCCCACGGCCGCGCCGTCGTGGATGGCATCCTCGGGATAGGTGATCACCACCTCTCCCGGGGTGAGGCCTTCGAGGATCTGCGCCGCGAGCCCCCCCTGTCGTCCCACCTTCACCGGACGCTTGCGGGCCACGCCGCCCTCCACCACGAACACCATCCACTCCCTCGCGTCGCGGAACAGGGCGCTGGCGGGGACCTTCACCACCTCATCCTCCTCCCACAGGACGAAACTGGCCTCCACCCGATAGGCGTCCCCGAGCGACGCCCACTGGGAGGGGGGGGAGGTGAAGTCGGCCACCACCAGGACCCGCTGCTCTTCCACCCCCAGGGCGGAGATCTTGGTGAAACCGGAGGGCTGGACGGTGCGCACCCGCCCGGTCAGCGTCTCGCCACCCCAGCGTTCGAAGCGCACCAGCATGCCGGGGCGAATCTGCACCGCGTCCGAGGAGAGCACATCCACCACCACTTCGAGCTCACCGGGGTTGCCGACACTCAGCAGCAGCGCCCCGGGGGCGACCACGTGGGCGCTCTTGTGGGGGATCTCCAGCACCTGCCCCTCCACGGGGGCGACCACGGGAACCGCCTCCAGTGGCCGCTCCCGCTCTCCGGCAGAGTAGGCCAGCACTGCCCGCACCGAGCGCAATTCCTCGCGGGCGGCCTCGGCCGAAAAACGGGCGGCGCGCAGGCCGGCCTCCGCCTGCAGGGCAGTGGCTTGAGCCTGGTCGAGGGCACTTTCGGAGATGTCCCGGCGCTGGAAAAGGGCTTGGGCGCGCTGCAGCTCCTGGGCGGCGAGCTCCTGGGTGGCCTGGGCCGCTCTCAGCCGTGCCTGCTCCGCCTCCAGCACCGCCTGGGCCTGGGCGACGCGGGCCTCCGCCTGGGCGCGGGTGCGGGCATCCAAGAGGGTCGAGGGGGTAGGCTGAAGCTCCAGAAGCACCTGCCCCGCCCGCACCGGATCGCCCACCTCCAGGCTGATGCGGGGGGCGTAAGCCGCCACCGGGGCGGTGAGCTCGAAGCGATGCCGCACCCGGGTCACCCCCTCCTGCTCCACCGTCACGGTCAGGGGACCGCGCTCCACCGCGGCCATGGAGACCGGCAGCGGCTGGGGCCGGAAGCTGAGAAACAGCAGCAGCCCAATCAATGCGGCGAGGGTGAGCAACCAAATCTTTTTCCTTGCGGACACCTTTTCAGTCACTCCCGGGTCTTGAGCACGGCGACCAGATCGAGGTGGTAGAGGCGCCGACGCATGAACAAGGCGGAGATCACCGCCGCCGCCAGCACCACGCTGGCGGAGAATCCGTAGGTGCTGAGCTCAATCACCAACGGGATCCGGTAGAGTTCCGAAGTGAAGTTCTCCGCGATGAGTTTGCAGAAGAACCACCCGATGAGAAAGCCCGGCGGGATGGCGGCAAGGGTCAGCACTGCAAGCTCCCCCAGGAGGATGTAGGAGATCTCGGCGCGGGTAAACCCCAGCACGCGCAAGCTGGCCAGCTCTCGGCTGAGCTCGGAGAAGGTGATGCGGGCACTGTTGTAGACCACGCCGAAGGCGATGGAGCCGGCCAGCAGCGTGTTGATGAAGGCGAAGATGAGTAGCGTCTCCCCCATGGTCTCGAGGAAGGCGCGGATGGCCGCCTCGCGGATGGCGATCCCCGCCACCCGGGGGCGGGCCTCCAGCCGCTCGAACACCTCCTGGATCGCCTCGCTGTCCACGGCGAGAAAGGCCCCGGAGACCAGCGGACCCTCCTGCATCAAACGGTTGAGCGCCGCGATTTCCATGTAGGCCGAAAGGCCGATGAACTCCTTGACCAACCCCGCCACCTGCACCCGGCGTTCCGGTTGGGCCCCCTCCAGCACCTCCACCGTGACCCAGTCGCCGGGGCCAACGCCGAGGCGTTCCCCCAGGTGGTCGGTGAGCAGCAGCCCATCCGGGGGGAGGCTCAGCGGCTGCAGGTCGGCGCCCAGGGCGCGGTGCAGTTCCGCCCCGTTCTCAAGCCCCTGGATGGCGGTGCGGTAGGTGCGGTGGGCGGCCCGCAGCGTCACCGGCACCGAGCGGAACGGCTCCGCCAGATGGACCCCCGGCAGGTGACCGAGCTCGAACAGTGCCTTACGCGCGACCGGCTCGGTGAAGGTCACGGTGAGGTCCTCCCGCTGGGAGAGGTTGAACTGCACATTGATCATGTAGTCGATGGCATCCTCCTGGAAATTGCCCACCATGAGGATCGCCCCGGCCATGGCGATCCCCAGGATCGAGAGCAGTGCCTTGGCGGGGCGGCGTTCCAGGTGGCGGAGGATCATCCGGCTCGGCTGGTCGAAGAACCGCTGCAGCCCGATCCGCTCCGCGACTGTGGGGCGGTAGATGGCGGGGGGCTCGGGACGCATGGCCTCGGCGGGGGGCAGGGCGCTGGCCCGGCGCACCGCGCGCAGGGCACCGAACAGGGCGGCGACCGCCGCCACCGCGATGCCGGAGAGCACCACCGTGGGGGTGAGGACGTACTGGAGGTAGGGGAAGCGGTAGAAGTCGCTGTAGATCTGGCTCATGCCGTGGCCCGCCCAGGCGCCGAAGGCCACCCCGGGGATGGCGCCCCCGATCACGAACAGCATGATGAGCCCGACGTAGTGCAGGCCGATGGCGCGGTTGCCGTACCCGAAGGCCTTGAGGATCGCCACCTGATCGCGCTGCTGGTCCACGATGCGGCCGATGACCACGTTGAGCAGGAAGGCGGCCACCCCAAGAAAGATCACCGGCACGATCCCGGCGGTGGACTGCAGTCCCCGGATCTCCTCGGAGAGATACTTGTGGGACATCTGGTCTTCCCGGGTGATGGCCCCGGTGCCCCCATAGGGTTTCAGCAGGCGGTCGAGAGCCTCGATCACCGCCGGCGCGGAGGCCTGCGGGGCGAGGGTCAGGGTGGCACTGTTGAAGGCCTGTTCGGTGCCCCAGGCGGCGGCGAGGGGTTCCTCCCGCATCCACACGATGGCGTAGCGGCTGTAGTCCGGAAAGAGGTCGCCAGGGCGGATCTGGTAGATGTACTCCGGGGAGAGACCGATCCCGACGATGGTGAGGCTCTTGCGCCGGCCGTTGATGACCGCCACCAGGGTATCGCCCGGCCCGAGGCGCTGGGCCTCGGCGAAGGGTTCACTGATCACCACTTCGTCGGCGGCCCGGGGCGTGGGCAGACGGCCGCTACGCAAGTAGAGCTGGTTGAGCGCGCCCCGCCCCTCGTCCGGCAGGGAGACGAACTGCCCGGTGACCGGATCGGTGAACCCCGGCACCTCCAGGATGGCACCCGCCACGGTGCGGGTCTGCACCTGTCGCACCCCGGGGATGGCGGCGATGCGCGCCTCCAGCGCCTTGGGGGCGCGCTTGAGCAGGGCGAACACCTCGGCGAAGCGGTTGTCCCGGTAGAAGGCCTCCTGGGTGAGGGTGAGCGAGTCGATGGTGCTGTAGGAGATGATCCAGGTGGCCACCCCCCCGGCGATGACGAAGGCAATGGCCAGGGCCTGGCCCCGTAGCGACCAGAAGTCCCGCAGCAGCTTGCGGTTGAGGGCCGAGGCCCTCACCACTGGATCTCCCGGGCCGGCACCTTCTGCGCATTGTGCTCGATACCGGTGATGCGCCCGTCGCTCAGGTGGATGACCCGGTCGGCCATGGCGGCAATGGCGGCGTTGTGGGTGATCACCGCGGTGGTGGTCCCCAGCTCACGATTGACCCGCTCCAGCGCCTCCAGCACCACCACCCCGGTCGTGGAGTCGAGCGCCCCGGTGGGCTCATCGCACAGCAACACCGCAGGGCGTTTGGCGATGGCCCGAGCGATGGCCACCCGCTGCTGCTCGCCCCCCGAGAGCTGGGCGGGGAAGTGGTCGAGCCGTCCGCCGAGGCCCACCACCTCCAGGGCCTCCTCCGGGCGCATGGGGTCGCGGGCGATCTCGGTGACGATGGCGACGTTTTCCCGGGCGGTCAGGCTGGGGATGAGGTTGTAGAACTGGAACACGAAACCGACGAAGTTGCGGCGGTACTCGGTCAGGGTCTCATCTCCGGCATGGGTCAGCTCCTGGGCGCCATAGAAGACCCGCCCGGCGCTGGCGGTATCCAGCCCCCCGAGGATGTTGAGCAGGGTGGACTTGCCGCTGCCCGAGGCCCCCAGCAGCACCACGAACTCGCCCCGGTAGAACGCCACATCGATGCCCCGCAGGGCGTGGATCTCCACCTCCCCGACCCGGTAGACCTTGGCGAGCCCTTCGGTGCGGAATACCGCCTCGGGGCTTGCGGTGGGGGCTCCTGCCGGTGTGTTCACGTGGCGCTCAGCTCTCCGAGAGCTTCTGCTGCACGCTCTCCACCTTCTGATCGAGGGTCTGGTCCCGGTCCGTGCGGGTCCCCAGGGTCACGGTGGTGATGATCCGCGGCGCCCCCATGGCATGCACCCGTTCATGGCACCGCTTGAGGGCATTGAACACCGCCTCCCACTCCCCCTCCACATTGGTGCCGTTGGCATGCAGGGCGAACTTCAGCCCCGACTCGGCCAGCACCCGCTCACACTCGGCCACATACGCCGAGACCGATACCCCCACCCCCATGGGCACCACGCAAAAATCCACCAGGACTTTCATTCATCTGCACTCTTGGGAATTGATTGGCAACAGTTTATGGTTACTAGTCGCTAGTCGCTAGTCGCTAGTCGCTAGTCGCTGGTCGCTGGTCGCTGGTCGCTGGTCGCTGGTCGTTGGTCGTTGGTCGCTGGTCGTTGGTCGTTGGTCGTTGGTCGTAGCAATCGTAGGGTGGATAAGCGCAGCGCATCCACCATTCAACAACAGGCACGAGATTCTCGATTCCAGTTCGAGATTCGAGGGAATGAACTCGTTTCGCTCGTGAGTAGGTTGGCTTGCGGCGGGTGCGCCTGGCGCCGCTTTTTCTCGAATCACGCTCGACCCTCGTATCCGCTTTGTGGGTGGATGCGCTGCGGGTCTTCCCCTTGTCCTTCAAACACCGCCCTCGCCGACGTGCCGATCGCCCGGCGGCCCGCCCCTCGCAACTCGCCCCTCATATCTCGCCTGTTGCCCTCCCTTCCCGCTCTCCCTATCCTTGCCCGATCGGCGCGGTTCGGCGCCGCAACAGCGGACAACAGGAGCAAGGCATGGCGAGAGAGATCATCCACACCGACAAGGCGCCCAAGGCCATCGGGACTTACTCCCAGGCGGTGAAGGTGGGGGATACCGTCTACCTGTCGGGGCAGATCCCGCTGGTCCCCGAGACCATGGAGATGGTGGACGGCGACATGGCTGCCCAGATCCGGCGGGTGTTCGACAACCTGAGGGCGGTGGCGGAGGCCGCCGGCGGCACCCTCGCCGACGTGGCGAAGCTCAACATCTTCCTCACCGATTTGAGCCATTTTCCCCTGGTGAATGAGGTGATGGCCGAGTATTTCCAGCAGCCCTACCCGGCCCGGGCGGCCATCGGTGTGGCCGCGCTGCCCAAGGGGGCGGGGGTGGAGATGGATGCCGTGATGGTGCTGGGCTGAGACAAAAAGGAGAGTCCCTGTTGAACGGAACGGTCGAGGCAGGACGCCGGACCCCGGGGGCCACGGATGGGTTGGCCCGGTTGCCCGTGACGTCACTGAAGGGGGTGGGCCCGCGCATGGCCGAGCGGCTGGAGCGGCTCGGTATTCGCACCGCCCAGGATCTGCTGTTTCACCTCCCCCTGCGCTATCAGGACCGCACCCGGGTGGTACCCATCGGCTGTCTGCGCCCGGGCGATCAGGCCGTAGTGGAGGGGGAGATCCTCCTCACCGAGGTGAAGATGGGACGTCGGCGCATGCTCCTGACCCGCCTCGCCGACGGCAGCGGCAGCCTCACCCTGCGCTTCTTTCACTTTACTGCCGCCCAGCAGCAGGCCCTCGCCCGCGGCACCCGCGTTCGCTGTTTTGGCGAGGTGCGCCGCGGCGGGGCGACCCTGGAGATGGTCCACCCGGAGTACCGCCTGGCCCCTGAGGGGGCGCCGGTGCCGGTGGAGGAGCACCTCACTCCGATCTACCCCGCCACCGAGGGGTTGCAGCAGATCTCCCTGCGCAACCTCATCGGCCAGCTCCTCGAGCGGCTCGTGGCCGAGCCGCGCCTGCTTCGGGACTGGTTGGTTCCCGAGCTCTTTGCCGATCGGCCGCCCCTTGAGCTTGCCGAGGCCATCGAGCTGGTCCACCGGCCGCCCCCCGACGCCTCGGTGCAACTGCTGGAGGAGGGGCGCCACCCGGCCCAGCAGCGGCTTGCCTTTGAGGAGCTGCTGGCCCACCAGCTGAGCATGCGACGCCTGCGCGCCCTGCTCGATCACAAGCAGGCGCCCGTGCTGGACCCGCCTGGCAGCCTGGCGCGGGAGTTGCTGGGGAGCCTCCCCTTCGGGCTCACCGGGGCGCAGCAGCGGGTGGTCGCGGAGATCGCCGCCGACCTGCGCAAGAGCCACCCCATGCAGCGGTTGGTGCAGGGGGATGTGGGCTCGGGCAAGACCGTGGTCGCGGCGCTGGCGGCATTGCGCGCCGTGGAGGCCGGCTATCAGGCGGCGGTGATGGCCCCCACCGAGCTGTTGGCCGAGCAGCACTGCCACAGCTTCAGCCGCTGGTTGGAGCCGCTTGGGATCCGGGTGGCCTGGCTGGCCGGGAAGCTGAAGGGCAAGGGGCGGCGGGAGATGCTCGCGGCCCTGGCCGAGGGACAGGCGGCGGTGGCGGTGGGCACCCACGCCCTGTTCCAAGGGGAGGTGGGCTTCGCCCGGTTGGGGCTGGTGATCATCGACGAGCAGCACCGTTTCGGCGTTCACCAGCGCCTTGCCTTGCGGGACAAGGGGGTGCAGGAGGGGCTCCATCCCCATCAACTGATCATGACCGCGACCCCCATTCCGCGCACCCTGGCCATGACCGCCTATGCCGATCTGGACGTCTCGGTGATCGACGAATTGCCCCCCGGGCGCACCCCGGTGGAGACCGTGGTGGTCCCGGACAGCCGCCGCGAGGCGGTGATCGAGCGGGTGCGCCTCGCCTGCCGGGACGGGCGGCAGGCCTATTGGGTCTGTACGCTCATCGAGGAGTCCGAGCTGCTGCAGTGCGAGGCGGCGGAAGCCACTGCGGCGCTGCTTGCGGAGCTCCTGGCGGAGCTGCGGGTCGCCCTGGTGCACGGCCGCATGAAGGGGGCCGAGAAGGAGCGGGTGATGGCCGCCTTCAAGGCGGGCGAAGTGGACCTGCTGGTGGCGACCACGGTCATCGAGGTGGGGGTGGATGTGCCCAACGCCAGTCTGATGATCATCGAGAACGCCGAACGACTCGGCCTTGCCCAGCTGCATCAGCTGCGGGGGCGGGTGGGGCGCGGCAGCGTGAAGAGCAGCTGCGTGCTCATGTATCACGGCCCCCTCTCCGAGCAGGCGCGGGCGCGGCTCGGGATCCTCCGGGAGAGCAACGATGGTTTCGTAGTGGCCCAACGGGACCTGGAGATCCGTGGCCCGGGGGAGGTGCTCGGCACCCGCCAGACCGGGATCCTGCAGCTGCGGGTGGCGGATCTGCAGCGCGACCAGCCCCTGTTGCCCGCGGTGGGCCGGGCCGCCCGTGCCCTCATCGAGCGCGGCGACCCGGGGGTCGAGCCAATCATCCGCCGCTGGCTGGGCGATCGGGAGCGCTACGGCGATGTCTGACCCGGCGGCGAGCCGGGGGCAGGGTAGACGCATACTTACGTCGCGGCCGTGCTGTGAGCGCTGTAAGTCCTTGGGTAAGTATGCGTTTACCCTGGCCGGGCCGGGTCAGAGGGGCGAGTCGCATCTGTACATCCGGTATAATCGGGCCATTCGCCGAAACCACGCCCCGAAACCTTTCATGGCCGACTTGCCTCACGCCTTTGTTGCCCCCAGCCACTGGCGACCCCGTCACCGCATCCGGTGGGGCGAACTCCCGCCCCGGCTCCAGCCGTGGGTGCTCGATAGCGGCTCGCTCACCCGCAAACTGAGGCAGGCCTGTGGGGAGCACTTCGGGGTGCATCTGCTGGCCGAGGCGCGGGAGCGGCCCCGGCCCGATGAGGCCAGCGCACTGGGCGTCTCCCCTCGTCAGCTGGCGTTCGTGAGGGAGGTGGTGCTGCGCTGTGCCGACGCCCCTTGGGTGTTCGCCCGGACGGTGGTGCCGCTGCAGACCCTGGCCGGTCCCAATCGGCGCTTGCTTCACTTGGGAACCCGGCCGCTGGGGGAGCTCCTGTTTGCCGACCCGAAGCTCGACCGCGGCCCCATGGAGGTGACCGCCACGCGGCCCGGCCCTCTCCTCTCGGAGGTCTGGGATGGAGGCGGCACGGCGCTGTGGGGCCGCCGCTCCATCTTCCGTCTCCTTGGGCGACCGCTGCTGGTCAGCGAGTTCTTCCTCCCGGCGTTCGAGTCCTTTCTTGAGGTGCGTGCCCCATGAGGCGCGCACCGGACCTTGGCCAAGCACTGAAGCGGGCGGCGAACGCCCTCTCGCCGCCCACCGGGGCACGGCTGCGGTCCGGGGGCTTTATCCTTGCGCGCAGGCCGTTGCGGACCCCGACGCTGGCGGGCGGCCAAGAGGCCTGGCGGCGCGCCTGGGACAACAGCCGTCCCTACCGCCAGTTGATGCGGCTCAGTCGGTTCGAAGACCTTGCCCTGCTGCTGCTGCCCGGGGCCTGGGGGTTGTGGTTCGCCGCGGACGGCCCGCCGGCGGCATCGGTCCTCGCGGCGTTTGTCGCCGCCGCCTTTTTCATGCGCTGTGCCGCCTGGACATTCAACGACCTGGCGGAGGGCAAGGTCCTGCTGTTCGCCCCCGAGTCGCTCGTGGCCCGGGGCGTCCTTGGCCCTCGCCAGGCGGCCTACGCCTCGGCGGCGTTGGTGCTGCTTGCGGCCCTCCCGGTGGCCCTGCTGCGATGGGAGGCGCTTCTTTGGGGCGCGCCGGCGTTGCTGGTGGCGGTCGCCTACCCGTGGGTCAAACTCCGCAGCTACCTGGCCCAGGGCCTGTTGGGCGCCGGGGTTGCCTGGGCCGTGCCGGTGGCCTTCGCGCTGCAGGGAAGCGCCATGGGCAAGACGGGGTGGCTGCTGTTCGTCGGAACGCTGCTGTGGGCCACCGCCTGCCACCTCCTCTACGCTGTGCCGCGGAGCGCCTACGAGGCCAAAGTGGGCATCCGTTCCATGGCCCAGTTGTTTGGGATGGCGAGTCGTCCAATGGCTCTGGTACTGCAGCTCCTTGCACTCGCCGCCTTGTGGTTGGTCGGGAGGCATGAGGAACTCGGCCCCTTTTTCGCCATCGGCCTGCTCACCGCGCTGGCGCTCCTGGGCCATCAACAGTTCATCTTGCGCGAGGGGCAGGGCGGGAGCTGGATCCGCGCTTACCGGGCGAACATCTGGCTGGGACTGGCGGTATTCTGCGGCATCGCCTTCCACTTTCTCTGCCTCGGCCCGAGATGAAAAACTGCGCAGGATAATTCAGTCACTTACATAAAAATGTGAATTGATTCTAAAAACAGGGACGTTACAATGCCGAGACTGGAGCACCGAACAGATTAAGCGGATAAACGGCCCATCGCAGCCAGATCGTTCCGCAAGTCAGGGTAAACGCATACTTACCCAAGAGCGATGTAAGTCCTTGAAAGCCGTCGTCGGCCGCATGGATGGGTGCAAGGACGCACTTATGCCGCGGGAGGGCAGGATGCCCGAAGCGGCCGCGGCCGTCGAGCGTACACGGATGGAAGATGATTGCTCCTGCATAATCTTCACTCCCGACATTCATGTCGGTTGCTTTCAAGGACTTACATCGCTCACAGCACGGCCGTGACGTAAGTATGCGTTTACCCTGCCCGCACGTGGCGGGGGCCGCGAACCGGCGCGTACCTTGCGCATAGGATGTGTCTGTTCGGGACCAGGGGCTTTGGCCCGTGCGCGAACACGCGGAAAGGCGAGAGCGGGCGATCTGCGCCGCATCGCGAGCCCCAAGACGACCAAAGCCGTGTCAGACAAGCGGCGACCGCGAGGAGTCGGCCTCTGTTTTCCTTTCTCAAACGAAAAACAAAGGTCAAGGGAACGACCGGCGTCGGATTGCATCCCGACGGCATCAGCGTGGCTGGCGTGGAGTGGAACGGCGAGGTCCCGCGGTTGACCCGTTGCCGTTTTTTTCCGACTGAAACCGTCCGGCAGCGCGGCGGTGTGCTTGCCGAACTCACCAGGGAGCTGGGGCTGGAGGGGGCGCACTGTAGCAGCGTCGTGGAACCGGGCAGCTTCAGTCTGCTGCTGGTGGAGGCGCCGGAGGTGGACATCACCGAACTCAGGCAGGCTGTCCGCTGGCGCATCAAGGACCTCATCGATTTTCACATTGATGATGCCGTCATCGACGTGTTCGACATCCCCGGGCAACCGGAGCGCCACCGCCCCAAAATGATGTACGTGGTGGTGGCCCGGTTCTCCGCCATTCGGGAACACATCGATCTCCTCGAAGGGGGGGGACTGGCGCTGCAGGTCATCGACATCCCCGAATTGGCGCAACGGAACATTGCCTGGATGCTGCCGGAGGACGAAAGCGGCGTTGCCCTGCTGCACTTGGGCCGCAGTAGCGGGATCCTGACCCTCACCCGCCAGGGCGATCTCTACCTCTCCCGGACCCTCGATTTTGGCGTCGACGAGCTGCTGGCGGAGTCGGGCGGCGCGGACGGCGAGGAGATGTCCGCCGGTTTGCAGCGCCGACTGGACGGGATCGTGCTGGAGGTCCAGCGTTCCCTTGACTACTACGAAAGCCATTTTCGACTGCCCCCCATCAACGGGCTGGTGTTGGCACCCACCGGCGAGACCATCCCGGGGCTGCTCGGGTATGTGGGGGGGCAGCTCGGGATCCCGGTGCGGACGCTCGATCTCAACGCCCTGCTCGAATCGGCTGAACCGCTGTCGGACACGCTCCAGGCAGAATGTCTGTTGGCTGTCGGGGCGGCGCTGCGCAGGGAAGAGAAGGTGTTGTGATGCAGCAGATCAATCTGTATCAGCCCATCTTCCGCAAACAGGAGAAGATCTTTTCCGCCCGGGCGATGCTCCAGGGCGGCGCCATGATTGTCGGGGGGCTGCTTCTGGTGTTCGCCTACGCCTCCTGGCAGACGGCGGCGCTCAACCGGCAGGTGGCCGAACTCGAGCGCCAGCGCGCCCAGGGGCAGGCGCGGCTCGTGGAGCTGGCGCGCAAGTATCCGAAACGCGCTCAGGATCCCGAATTGGCCAGTCGCGCCGAGCGGGTCCGCACCGCGGTGGTGGCCAAGCAGAAGGTGCTTGCCGCGATGGGGGGCAAGGAGTTGGGAAATCGCGAGGGGTTCACGGTACAGCTGGAAGCCCTCGCTCGCCAGCGCCCGCCCATGGTGTGGCTCAAGACCATCGGGATCAGCGACGGGGGGCGCGAGTTCCTCCTGGCCGGCAGTGCCCTGAAACCCGAACAGATCCCCCAATACCTCCAGCGGCTCTCCACCGAGCCGGCGTTCGCCGGAAGCGAGTTCCGCAGTTTCGTGATGAACCGACCGGAGAAGGGGCGCGATCAGGTCGACTTCACCCTGCGCACCACCCCTGAGGAGGGCTCGAGATGAAGGAGCGGCTGGCGCGCATTCAGACCCGCATCGATGAGCTGAGCCTGCGCGAGCGGGTGATGGTGTTCCTGGTCGCCATCGGCATGGCGGCCCTGTTGTGGCAGGAGATCGCGATGGGCCCGGTGGAGGCGCGCCAGCGCGAGCTGCTGCAGCGGCTGGAGCGCATCCGCGGCGAGATCACCGCCTACGATGCCCAGGCGCAGGCGATCATCCAGGGGTACATGGCGGACCCCGACGCCGAGAACCGGCGGCGGCTGGCGGAGTACCAGGCGCAGCTGGCGGCGGTGGAGAGCCGGCTGCAGGAGGCGGTGGCCGGGGTCATCGAGCCGCGGCAGATGGCCCGGGCCCTGGAAGAGGTGCTGGTGCGCCACCAGGATCTCACCTTGCTGCGCGTGGAAAATCTCGGCGCGGAGCCGCTGCTCGAGGCGGCCGCCGAGGGGGCCGGGGCAGCGGGGGTCTACCGCCACAGCCTGCGGCTGGAGTTCGAGGGGGAGTATGTGGCCACCGTGGCCTATCTGCACGCCTTGAAGTCGTTGCCGTGGTCCTTCTATTGGGACGGGATCGAGATCGCCGTGCTCGACTACCCCCGGGCCCGCATCGCCATCAGGGTGCATACGCTCAGCCTGAACGAGGGGTGGATCGGTGTCTAGGGCACGACTGCTCTGGCTGCCCCTTCTTCTCGCCCTGGGCCTGGGCCGGGTGGAGGCGCTCGATGATCCCTTGCGCCCCCCAGGTGCGATCGTGCAACAGAAGCTGGCGCCCCGGGCCGGCGCCGCGCCCCGCCCCGTGCTCACCTCCACGCTCATCGCCGACGGGCGTCGGCTCGCGGTCATCAATGGGCGTCAGGTGTCCGTGGGGGAGGCCATCGGCGATGCGGTGGTGATCGACATCCAGCCCGCTCAGGTTCAGCTGCGCCGCAGGGGCAGGACCGAAACCTTGCGGCTGCTGCCGCTCGAGATCAAGCAACCAGCCGGCACCCAGAGCCAATGACGCAAACAATAACGAAACGGACGCCCGCCCTCCTTGTGCTCACGTTGTTCCTGAGCAGTTGCGCCAGTGCGCCACAGCGGACCACGATGGCCCATATTCAGCAGTCCGTGGAGGAGGGGCTCGCCCAGGAGCAGGGGGCACCCCAGCCGCCCCCGGAAGTGGCACAGGCGCTGTTGCCGCCCATCGTGCTGAATGTCCCCGGGGCCGATGAGCAGGCGACCGAGCAGCGCTTCGACGTGAAGGTGCGGGGTGCCCGCGCCCGGGACTTCTTCCTCAGCCTCGTCGAAGGCACCCCCTACAATCTGGTCGTGCACCCTGATGTGTCCGGCTCCATTTCGCTGGATCTCAAGAACGTCACCGTCCCCGAGGTGATGGAGACCGTCCGCAACGTCTACGGCTACGACTACAAGCGCACGGCGGTGGGTTTTCACGTCTTTCCCAACACCATTCACACCCGCCTCTACCACGTGGACTACCTGGCGGTGGTGCGCACCGGGGACTCGGAAATGCGCACCACCAACGGGCAAATCTCCGCGCTGGGCGGGAGCGGTGAATCGCGCGGGCAGGCGGGGGCGGCCCCTGAGGGGGGGGAGCGGGTGGTCGGGGTCGGCAGCCTCATCGCCACCCGCTCCGAGGCGGATTTCTGGCGCCAGCTCCAGCAATCGCTGCAGATGCTGGTAGGGGCGGGCGAGGGGCGCGGGGTGGCCGTGAACCCCCAGACCGGGGTGGTGATGGCGCGGGCCTTGCCCGACGAGTTGCGTGCCATCGAGGAGTATCTGGAGGCCTCCCAGACCATCGCCCAGCGGCAGGTGATCCTGGAGGCCCGCATCCTCGAGGTGGAGCTGTCGGAAGGCTACCAGGCGGGCATCAACTGGGCAGCCATCGGCTCCCGCA
Source organism: Gammaproteobacteria bacterium (assembly GCA_041690535.1). GTDB lineage: Bacteria > Pseudomonadota > Gammaproteobacteria > Thiohalomonadales > Thiohalomonadaceae > JAWLHA01. The sequence continues at coordinate 13,486 of JAWLHA010000003.1, forward strand.
ACGGTGATACCGTCCAGGCGGGAGTCTTCGGCAGCTCCACCGTGTTCGACAGCGGCCGAAGCAACCTGGGAAACCGGAGCAACCTGTTGAACCCCGACGACCTGGCCACCACCCGCGCCGATGTGGCCACCGGGTTCGGGGGGGTGTTCGCCCTGGCGCTGGATGTCTCCAATTTCACCGCCTTCATCGAGCTGCTGAAACGGCAGGGCGAGGTGCAGGTGCTCTCCAGCCCCAGGGTCTCGACCGTCAACAACCAGAAGGCGGTGATCAAGGTGGGGGCCGATGAGTTCTTCGTCACCGATGTGACCACCAACACCACCACCGCCACTGCCACGACCCAGAATGTGTCGGTGGAGCTGACACCCTTCTTCTCCGGGGTCGCCCTGGATGTGACGCCGCAGATCGGCGCCGACGGGGACGTGGTCCTGCACATCCATCCCGCGGTCAGTGAGGTGCGTGAGCAGGTGAAGAACATCACTACCACCGCCGGCACCCTCATTATGCCCCTGGCGGCGAGCCGAATCCGCGAGACCGATACCATCATCCGGGCGCGCAACGGGCAGATCGTGGTGATTGGCGGCCTGATGCAGGATTCCACCCGCGACGAGAAGTTTTCCGTGCCGGTGCTGGGCGACTTGCCGCTCATCGGCCCGCTGTTCCGCCACACGCGCCAGACCAAGCAGAAGAGCGAGCTGGTGATCCTCCTGAAGCCCACCCTGGTGGAGAACAGCGGCCGGCAATGGGCCCAGCAGCTGGGCCGCGCCTCGAGCCGGTTCCGGGGTCTGGCCGAAGGTTGGCAGTGAGCTTGGGTGCGGGGCGGGCATGTACCTGAAGCACTTCGGCCTACGTGAGCTGCCCTTTTCGCTCACGCCGGACACCAGCTTCTTTTTTGCCTACGGGCACTACCGGGACGCCCTGGAGACCCTCGTGGTGGCCATTCGCGGCGGCGAGGGGTTCATCAAGGTGACCGGCGAGGTGGGCAGCGGCAAGACGCTGCTGTGCCGCAAGCTCCTGAACAGCCTCGAGGCGGACATCTACACCGCCTACCTCCCCAACCCCAACCTCTCCCCGGCGGCGCTGAACCTGGCCTTGGCGGAGGAGCTCGGCATCGAGCTGCCGCGCAACATCGGTCAGCACCGGACGATGAAGGCGGTGACCGAACGGCTCATCGAGCTGCACCAATCCCACCAGCGGGTGGTGCTCTGCATCGACGAGGCCCAGGCCATGCCCGACGAGACCCTCGAGGCGTTGCGTCTGCTCACCAATCTGGAGACGGAGAAACGTAAGTTGCTGCAGGTGGTGCTGTTTGGCCAGCCGGAGTTGGACGAGCGTTTGGCCAGGAAATCGGCGCGGCAGCTGCGCCAGCGGATCACCTTCGCCTATCGCCTGGAGCCCCTCGACCCGGGGGGACTCCAGGCTTACGTGCACCACCGCCTGCTGGTGGCGGGGGCGGAGGGGAGCGTCCGGTTTACCGGGGCCGCCCTGAGACAGCTGCAGCGGGCCAGCGGCGGATTTCCCCGCCTGGTCAACATCCTCGCGCACAAGGCGCTGATGGCGGCCTATGGCCAGGGGCTGAGGACCGTGGCCATAAGCCACATGCGTCTGGCCGTGGCCGACACCGAGGGGGCGCGGGTGCGGCCCCGCCGTCTGCTCCCGTGGCTGTTCGGGACCGCCGCTCTGGCCGGAACCGTGGCCTGGGTTTCCTATGGACTGCTTGCGGGCGTCGCACCATGAGCCTTATCAATCAGATGCTCCGCGATCTGGAGGAGCGCAAGGGCACCGAGCGGCGTGAGGGGGTCCCCCCGGCGCTCGCTCCCGCCCGGCCGCGGCCCCCGGCGAGCCGGGCCCTGGCGGCGCTGGTGGCCGGCACCCTTCTCGGAGGCGTTGGGGGGGCGTGGTGGTGGATGCACCCCCCCTCTGCCGAGGAAGGGCTCACCCCGCCCCAATCGCCCGTGGCGGCTCCCGAGCATGACGCCCCGGCGGCCGCGCTTACCGCCGCACCGATGCCGCACCCCCGCGGCACCCCGGTGGCGGCGCAGCGCCCGGAGGTGGCGGCCGTCGCTGCGCCCGTGGCCGCCCCCCCGCCGCCGCCCGCCGCGGCGCCGGTCCGACCGCCGAGGGTGGCCCCGGCCGAGCCGGCCAAAGCCCTGACGGCGGTGCAGAGGCGGCCGGAAGCGGCTGCGGAGGCGCCCGAGCCCCCCGAGGCCCCCCCGCTCATTCAGAAGCGGGTGCGGCCACCCACTCCGGAACAGCAGGCCTCACGGGCTTACCAGCGGGGGCACCAGGCGCTTCGCTCCCGACACTATGAGTCCGCCATCGCAGCGCTGCGCGAAGCGCTCGAACATGCACCCGGTCACGACGCGGCCCGGGAGGCATTGGTCGCTGCCTGTCTGGCCGTGGGTCGCCAGGTGGAGGCGGTGGCGGCCTTGAAGGAGGGGCTGGCCCACCGTCCGGGCAGTGGACGGACCGCCTTGCTGTTGAGTCGGCTGCTGGCGGAGCAGGGGGACCTTGCGGGCGCGATCCTCGCCCTTGAGCAGACCCTCGCCGCCGCCCCCCAGGATGGGGACTATCTGGCCTTCCTCGCGGGTCTCTATCAGCGGGCCGGCCGCTACGCGGAGAGCGTGGGGGCCTATCAGCGCGCCGTCACCCTCCATCCGGAGCAGGCGGTCTGGTGGATGGGGATGGGGATTTCCCTGGAGGGGCACGGGGCCCCCAAGGAGGCCATCGAGGCCTACCGGCAGGCCTTGCAAGGGGCGCTTGCCCCCAACCTGCAGGAGTATGTCGCCTCGCGTTTGAAGCGGTTGGGGGGGTGACAGGGTGAACGCATACGTCGCTCACAGCACGGCCGTGACGTTAGTATGCGTTTTCCCTGGGGGGAGTGAGGGGGCGCCCGGCCTTCCCTCAGCCCCGTTGCACCGCCCGAGCCAGTACCCACACCTCCACCCGGACGGCACCGGCCCGGCGTACTGCCTGGGCCAGGGAGGCCACCGTCGCACCGGTGGTCATGACGTCGTCGATGAGTGCCACCCGCCGCCCCGTCAGGGGGGCCGCCTCGAATGCCCCCCGCACGTTGCGTGCACGCGCCTCCCGGTTCAACTCTGACTGACTCGGTGTGGCGCGGGTGCGGCGACACAGCTCGGCCCCGAGGGGAACCCCAAGGGCGCGCGCCAGCGGGCGTGCCAGCTCCACGGCCTGGTTGTATCCCCGCTGGCGAAGACGGCGGGGGTGGAGCGGGACGGGCACCAGAGTATCCGGGAGCGCATCGAAAGGGCGCAGGCGCTGCACCATGAGCCCCCCCAGCAACTCCGCGAGGGCCAGCCGGCCGCCGAATTTCAGTGAGGTGATGAGCCGGTCCAGCGGGGGCCCATAGAGAAAGGCCGCTCGGGTGCGGTCGAAGGGGAGAGGGTGCTGCAGGCAGCGTCCGCAGGTCCCCTGGGTGGCCAGGGGGAGCCCGCAGCGATCACAGCTGCATTCCGCGGCGGGCAGTTCCTGTTCACAGGCGGGGCAGAGGCCGGGCGCCGCCGCGCGGGACGAGCCGCACAGCACACAGGAGCCGGGAAAGATGAGTTGGCGAAGAATTGACCACTTGTCGACTTCCTGTCGTCGTGCCATTTGACAGCTGCTCCTTCAGCGGGAATACTTCGCCAGCTTAAATCCGACAAAACCCTTCGCCAAGCCCAGGAAGGTCTGAACCCCATGTCCGAACCTTTTGCCCGTGCCGTCGCCCCCCTTCGCCACGACTGGACCACCGACGAGGTAGAGGCGCTTCTCGCAACCCCCCTCATGGATCTGCTCCACCGGGCCCATCTGGTGCATCGGGCACACTTCGACCCCAATACCGTGCAGGTGAGCACCCTGCTCAACATCAAGACCGGGGGCTGCGCCGAGAACTGCGGCTACTGCTCCCAGAGCGCCCACCACGAGACGGCCCTCGAGCGCGAGGCCCTCATGGATGTGGAGGAGGTGATCGCCATCGCCCGGCAGACCCGGGAGGTGGGGGCGACCCGCTTCTGCATGGGGGCGGCCTGGCGCCGTCCCAATGAACGGGAGTTCGAGCGGGTGCTGGAGATGGTGCGGGGGGTCAAGGCGCTGGGGATGGAGGCCTGCGTCACCCTCGGCATGCTCAACGACGATCAGGTGCGGCGGCTCAAGGAGGCGGGGCTCGACTACTACAACCACAACCTCGACACCTCTCCCGAGTATTACGACAAGGTGGTCACCACCCGCAGCTATGGCGATCGTCTGGACACCATCGAGCGGGTGCAGCAGGCGGGGAGCCACGGCTGCAGCGGCGGGAGCCTGGGGAGGGGGGAGGCGCGGCGCGATCGCGCCGGGCTGCTGGTGGAGTTGGCCAACCTGCCGGAGCACCCGGACAGTGTCCCCATCAACATGCTCGTGCGGGTGCCGGGCACCCCGCTGGCCGATGCCCCCGAGCTGGATATCTTCGAATTCATCCGCACCGTGGCCGCAGCCCGCATCATGATGCCCCGCGCCCACGTCCGTCTCTCTGCCGGGCGGGAGTCCATGAGCGATGAGGCGCAGGCACTCTGCTTCCTCGCCGGGGCCAACTCCATCTTCTATGGAGACAAGCTGCTCACCGCCGAGAACGCCACCACGGAGCGGGATCGCGCCCTGTTCGAACGGCTGGGGATCCGCCCGGAAACCGCCCACTGAACATGGTGTGGGATCTGGCGCAGGGGCTGGCGGCACGTCGGGCCGCGCACCTTTACCGTGAGCGGCGCCTGGTCGACGGGCCCCAGGGGCCGGAGCTGGTGGTGGATGGACGGCGCCTGCTCAGCTTTTGCAGCAACGACTACCTGGGGCTGGCCGGCCACCCCCGCATCGCCGCGGCACTGGCCCGCGGGGCGGAACGCCATGGGACGGGCAGCGGCGCGGCGCATCTGGTCACCGGTCACGCCCGCGCGCACCACGCGCTGGAGGAGGAGCTGGCGGAGTTCGTCGGGCGGCCGCGGGTGCTCCTGTTCTCCACCGGTTACATGGCCAACCTCGGGGCGGTGACCGCCCTGTTGGGCCCCGGCGATGCGGTGCTGGAGGACCGGCTCAACCACGCCTCCCTGCTGGACGCCGGACTGCTCTCCCGCGCCCGGCTGATGCGCTACGCACACAGCGATCCCCACGCCGTGGCCGATCGTCTGGGCGCCGCCCGGGCCCGGCGCAAGCTGGTCGTCACGGATGGGGTGTTCAGCATGGACGGGGACATCGCGCCGCTGCGGCCCCTCGCCGAGGTTTCCGCCGGCCAGGGGGCGTGGCTGATGGTGGACGATGCCCACGGCCTGGGGGTGCTCGGCCCCGACGGGCGGGGAACCGTGGCGCACTTTGGCCTGGGTACCGACGCGGTGCCCATTCTGGTGGGGACCCTGGGCAAGGCCTTCGGCACCTTCGGCGCCTTCGTGGCGGGGGAGGAGGCCCTGGTGGAGACCCTTATCCAGTCTGCCCGAAGCTACATCTACACCACCGCGCTGCCCCCCGCGGTGGCCGAGGCCACCCGGGCCAGCCTCAAGCTGGTGCGGGAAGAGGGTTGGCGGCGGGAGCGGCTGCGGGAGCTGGTGGAGCGGTTTCGGCGCGGCGCCCACGCCCTGGGCCTGCCCTTGGCTGCATCGGAGACCCCAATTCAGCCCCTGTTGGTCGGGACGGCCGAGCGGGCGGTGGAGGCGAGCGAGGCGCTCCTGGCCCAGGGGGTCCTGATCAGCGCTATCCGCCCTCCCACGGTTCCCGAGGGGACGGCACGGCTGCGCATTACTCTTTCTGCTGCCCACACCGAGGCGCAGGTGGACCGCCTGCTCGCCGCCCTCGAGGGGCTGCGTCGGCCGCTTGCGGAGGGGCCGGGGTGAGCCTTTACCTCGAAGCGAATGGCCGGGGGCCTTCGGTGGTGCTGCTGCACGGCTGGGGGCTGCACGGCGGGGTGTGGCAGAGCACGGTGGATGCGCTGAAGGGTAATTTTCAAACGCTCCAGGTGGATCTGCCCGGGTTCGGCCACAGTCCCGCGCTGGCACGGCCCGATCGGCTGGAGGCCATCGCCGCGGCAGTGGCCGAGGCGGTCCCTCCGGCAGCGGTCTGGGTGGGGTGGTCCCTGGGCGGCATGGTCGCCCTGGCGGCCGCCGCGGCGCGGCTGGGGCGACCCCGCGCCCTGGTGCTGGTGGGTACCAACGCCCGCTTCGTCCAGGACCCAGGGTGGTCTCATGGGGTGGCGCGCGAGGTGCTGGACGGTTTTGCCTCGGCCCTTGCCGAGGACTACCGCGCCACCGTGCTGCGCTTCCTGGCGCTTCAGGCCCGAGGTTCGCAGCACGCCCGGGAGGAGCTGCGGCGCCTGCGCGAAGAGGTGTTTGTGCGAGGGGAACCGGCCCGCCCGGCGTTGGAAGGGGGCTTGGCCATTCTTGCCCGGGCAGACCTGCGTGACGCGTTGAACGCGATCGATATCCCCGTCCTCGTGGTACAGGGGGAGCGGGACACGCTGGTGCCCGCCCCGGCCGCCGAGTTCCTGGCGCAAAGGCTGCCGCAGGGGCGGTTGGCGCGACTCCCCGGCGCAGGCCACGCCCCCTTCATTTCTCACCCGGAGGCGTTTTTGCAGGTGTTGCAGGGTTTTCTCGATGAGTGAGTCCAACGGTCCCGACAAGCGCAAGGTGCGTGACTCCTTTGAGCGGGCTGCGGTGGGCTACGACGAGGTGGCGGTACTTCAGCGGGAGGTCGCCGCGCGGGTCATCGAACGGCTCGATCTCATCCGCATTGCCCCCACCCACATCCTCGACCTCGGCGCCGGCACCGGCTGGTGCACGGCGGCCCTGGCCGCTCGCTACCCGAAGGCACGCCTCACCGCCCTCGATCTGGCCCACGGCATGGTGCGCCTGGCTCGGCGCCGCTTCGGCCCCTGGGCACGCCGGTTTCGCGGCCACCGCTTCGTTTGCGGCGATGCCCAGCGACTCCCTTTCGCGGATGGGGCCTTCGATCTGGTCTTCTCCAACCTGACCCTGCAGTGGTGCGGTGATCTGGAGGCGACCTTCGGCGAACTGCGTCGCGTGCTCCGCCCGGGGGGGTTGCTGCTGTTCACCACGCTCGGGCCGGATACGCTTTATGAGTTGCGTGAGAGCTGGCGGGCCGTGGACAGCCGGGTGCACGTCAACAGCTTCACCGACATGCACCACGTGGGGGATGCCATGGTGCGCGCCCGCCTGGCCGACCCGGTGGTGGATGTGGAGCGGATCACCATGACCTACGGGGAGATCGGCCGGCTGATGCGCGACCTCAAGGAGTTGGGGGCGCGCAATGTCAATGACGGTCGCCCGAAGGGGCTGACCGGTCCGGCTCGGGTGAAGGCGCTCGCCGCCGCCTACGAGACCTTCCGCCGCGATGGCAGGCTGCCGGCCACCTATGAGGTGGTGTACGGCCACGCCTGGGCGCCCGCCACCCAGCGCACGGCGGCGCCGGGCGGTGAGACCCGGATCCCGGTCTCGGTGTTGCGGCGGAGGTGAGTGGAGTGCGGGGGGTGTTCGTCACCGGCACTGACACCGGGGTGGGCAAGACCTGGGTGAGCCGTGCCCTGCTCAAGGGCTTGAACCAACGCGGCAGCGCCGTGGGGATGAAGCCGGTGGCGAGCGGCTGCGAGCGGGGGCCGGAGGGGTTGCGCAATGAGGATGCCTTGGGCCTCATCGCCGAGAGCGTGCCCCGGCCCGACTACCCCCTGGTCAACCCCTATGCCTTCGCCCCCCCCATCGCCCCCCACTTGGCGGCCCTCGAGTCGGGCCAGCGTATCGCGATCGAGGTGATCCTGGAGCGTTACCACGCGTTGGCCCGGCTGGCGGATCGGGTGGTCGTCGAAGGGGTCGGCGGCTGGCTGGTGCCCCTGCAGGAGGGCGGCCCCACGGTGGCCGATCTGGCGGTGGCGCTCGGTCTGCCCGTGGTGTTGGTGGTCGGACTTCGCCTCGGCTGCATCAACCATGCGCTGCTGACCGCCGAGGCCATCCGGGGGCGGCGACTGCCCCTGGTCGGCTGGGTGGCCAATCGCATCGATCCGGCAATGACGCGCCCGGAGGCGAATATCCAGACGCTGGCGACCCACCTGGGTGCCCCCCTGCTGGGCGTGGTGCCGCACCTGCCCGCGTGGGACGCGGCCACGGTGGCCGCGTCCCTGGATCTTGGGCCGCTATGGAGGGATTGATCGGGGTGCCCGAAAGCAAACGGCCCCGTATGGGGCCCAGGGTGAACGCATACTCACAGCACGGCCGTGCGGTGAGCGATGTAAGTCCTTGAAAGCAGGTACGCTGTGAATACATCCCTGTACGCTCGACGGCCGCGTCCATGCGGCCGACGACCTGCTTTCAAGGACTTACATCGCTCTTGGGTATGTATGCGTTTACCCTGGTATGGGGCCGTTTGCGTGAGACAAACAGTGCCGGCTCAGACCGCCAGAGCCCCCTTCAGCTTCTTCATGGCGTTCTTCTCCAACTGGCGGATGCGCTCGGCCGAGACCCGGTACTTGTCCGCCAGCTCCTGCAAGGTCGCTTTCTGGTCCATGAGCCAGCGCGAGGCGACGATGTCGCGGCTGCGCGCGTCCAGACTGTCCAGCGCCTGCTGCAGTTGGCCGTTGCTGTGCTCCTCGAACTCCGCGTCTTCCACCTGGCGGGCCGGGTCGAAGCGGGTGTCCTGCATGTAGTTGACGGGGGCCGGCAGCAGGTGGTCGTCATGGTCATCCCCATCCGGATGGCCGTCGAAGGCGAGGTCCTGGCCGCTGAGGCGGGACTCCATCTCCAGCACGTCCTCCCGGGTGACGCCGAGGTCCCGAGCCACGGCATCGACTTCATCCTTGCTGAACCAGCCAAGGCGCTTCTTCGAGCTGCGCAGGTTGAAGAACAGCTTGCGCTGGGCCTTGGTGGTGGCGACCTTGACGATGCGCCAGTTGCGCAGGATGAACTCATGGATCTCCGCCCGGATCCAGTGCACCGCGAAGGAGACCAGCCGTACCCCCATTTCGGGGTCGAACCGTTTCACCGCCTTCATCAGGCCGATGTTGCCCTCCTGCACCAGATCGGACTGAGCCAGCCCATAACCGCTGTAGCCCCGGGCAATGTGGACGACGAAGCGAAGGTGCGATAACACCAGCCGCCGTGCGGCTTCGAGGTCGTTCTCATCGCGCAGCCGGACGGCCAGCTCACGCTCTTCTTCGGCGCTCAGGACCGGAATGCGGTTGACCGCGTGCGTGTAGCTTTCGATGCTGTTGATGGGAAAGGCCAGTTGCGATTCCAACGCTTTCGACATCGTTCTCCCCTTCGTTCATTAGCTCAGGGTTATTCACTAATTCTTATCCTAGCACTCGGGAATTGCGGGTGCCACCATTTTGCACCCGAGGTTAGGCAATGTCCCCGCCAAAAAGTTCCATGGCTACGCCGTGGCGCCAACCGGGCGCTGTGCACCGTCCGCTGCCGTCATGCAGACCCGGTTGCGCCCCCCGGCCTTTGCCGCATAGAGGGCCTGGTCTGCCAGCCCGATGAGCCGGTTGAGGCTGGCCATGGGGTGCTCCCCCGCGTTGGCCATGCCGACGCTCACCGTCACCGGGACGCCATCGGGCTGGAGGGCCGCGACGCGAGCGCGAAATGCCTCTGCACGCACTTGGACCTGAGCCGCATCCGCCCGCGGCAGCAGAACGGCAAACTCCTCGCCCCCGAAGCGGACCACGATGCCGTCGGCGAAGGCTTCATTCAGCTGCTGGCCAATGGCCGCCAGGACGTGATCACCCACCAGGTGACCCCGAGTATCGTTGATCTGTTTGAAGTGGTCGATATCGATGATCATGGCCCAAATGGGAGCCCGCTGAACATCCTTCAGCCAGAGGTGCCCCTGCTCCTGCAGGTAGCGCCGGTTGCGGGTACCGGTGAGGGCATCGGTGCTGGCAACCCGTTCCATGGCCCGGGCCTGCCGCTGCAGGGCCTCATATTGATGCTTAATGAGCAGTAATGAACGCACTCGGGCCATGAGGATCTCCTCCACCAGCGGCTTGTTCACGAAGTCGTTGGCCCCGGCATGGAAGACCCGGACCTGGGTTTTGGTATCATCATTGCCGGTGATCACCAGCAGCGGAAGCTCCTGCTGGCTGTAGTGCAGGCGGGTGCGCAGGGCGTGCAGCAGATCGCCCCCGGTCATCTCCCCCTTCAGGTAAAAGTCAGTGATGACTATATCGAAATCGTTCGTTCCATCGCTTCGGCTGCGCTGCAGCAGCTGGAAGGCCTCCTCGGCGGTGGTGGTGTGGGTGGTCTGCAGACCGTGGCGCTCGAGCATCTTGCGGGTGATGGCCGCGGCGGTCAGGCTATCCTCCACGAACAACACCTTGCCCACCAGGCCGGTATTGCGCTGGCTGAAGGCCCGGATGAACTTCCCGAAGGCCTTGTATCCCAGGGACTTGTCGAAGTAGTCCGTAACCCCGGCCGCAAATCCCTCCATGAGCAGGCGCTCATCGGCATCCCCGGAGATGACGATGATGGGGGTGTAGTGGTGGGTCTCGGATTTGCGAATGCGACGACAGAGGTCGAGACCGTCCATGTCGGAAAGCAGCAGAGAGGTGGTGATGAGGTCGAAGCGGTCCGTCTGAAGGCGAGCGAGGGCCTCCGCGCCGCTCGCGCAACCGGTCACCCGCGCATGTTCGATCACATCCCCGAGGATCCGGGTGACCAGCTCGCGGGAAACGGACGACCCGTCCACCACCAGTACTCTGCTCTTCGCCATCAACTCCCCCTCGCAATTGGCTGCGGTTTTCATAAACCGTCTATCCGTAGGGTTTTATACCACCCGCCTTGCTCCGGCAACAGGGTGAACGCATACTCACGTCACGGCCGTGCTGTGAGCGATGTAAGTCCTTGAAAGCAGGTACGCTGTCGATACATCCATGTACGTCCGACGGCCGCGTCCATGCGGCCGACGACCTGCTTTCAAGGACTTACATCGCTCTTGGGTAAGTATGCGTTTACCCTGGCTCCGGCAAGGGATGGGTTTCACCGGCTCGCCCCTTGGTCGGTCGCGGGGGCGCTGAAGGGGGGGCGGCAGGGGTGCCGCGGTGGATCATGTGGGCTCGATGGCGCGCAGGTGCCGCCCCACAGCCAGCCAGGAGCCGCCGAGGCCCAGCAGAACGCCTCCCCCGAGGATCGCCCCGGCAGTGGCGAGGTCCAGCGTGGCCAGACGAAAGCTGCTGTTGTACAGACCGGCGAGGCTGCGTACCGGTCCTTGTAGAGACAGCAGCGATAGTTCCACCAGCAGGAACGCGACCGCCCCGCCGAAGATCCCATACCAGAGTCCCGAGTAGAGGAAGGGGCGCCGTATGAAGGCGTCGGTGCCACCGATGAGCTTGGTGACCACAATCTCTTCCTTCCGGTTCTGTATCCCGAGCCGGATGGTGTTGCCTACCACCAGGAGGACAGTCGCGGCAAGCAGGCTGGCCAGCACCCACAGGCCCCGCTCACCCATCTCCATCAGGGCAAACAGTCGCTTGATCCACTGCATGTCCAGTTGCGCGAGCGCCACGCCGCGCTCCCCGCTCAGCTGCTCCAGCAAGCGCTGAACCTGCGCCGGGCCGCTGTGGGCCAGGGTGGGCTGCACGACCAAAACCGGTGGCAGGGGGTTCTCCTCCAGTGCATCGAGGGCATCGCCAAAGCCGGAAAGGCGGCGGAATTCCTCCATTGCCTCAGCCGCCGAGATGTAATGGACCTGCTCCACGTCGGGGCGATCCCGGAGCCGCTCGGCAAGGAGGTGGGCCTGGGCATCGGTGGTGGCGGTGTCCAGAAACAGCGACACTTGCGCCGCGCCGTCCCAACCGCTGACCACGTGCTGCACGTTCTTCAGCAGTACGTGGAGCCCCGCGGGCAGCGCCAGGGCGATGCCGATGACGGCGGCGGTCATCAGCGTGGCGAACGGTCGGCGCACCAACTCGCCCAAGGCGTAAAAGAGGGTCTGCAGGTGACGCAGTAGATAGCTGCGCAGACGCGAAAACACGCTTTGACCGAACGAGGCGCCGGCTCGGCCGACCGGATCGCGCTCCAGCAGGTATTCCCCGCGCGGACTAGCCATGAGCGGCCACCCCCTCTGTGTCACCCACCAGCCTGCCCTGCGTCAGGCGCAGGATCCGCTGGGGCAGGGTGCGGATCAGTTCAACATCGTGGGTGGCGATGAGCACCGTTACCCCGACCCGGTTGAATTCCTGGAAAATGTCCATGATTTCGCGGGAGAGTTCCGGATCGAGGTTGCCGGTGGGTTCGTCCGCGAGCAGCAGCGGGGGGCGGTTGACCACCGCCCGGGCGATGCCCACGCGCTGCTGTTCCCCGCCCGAGAGCGTGATGGGGTAGGCCTTCTCTCTGCTGAGGAGGTTCACCTTGTCCAGTGCGGCCCGCACGCGGCGCTCGATCTCCTGGCGGCCGAAGCCGGCGATGACCAGCGGCAGTGCCACATTGTCGAAGACGGTGCGGTCGAACAGGAGCCGATGGTCCTGGAAGATCATCCCCACATTGCGGCGGTGGTAGGGAATGCGACGGCGCTCCACCTTGGCCAGATTCTGACCGTTGACCACCACCTGTCCGACGCTGGGGCGCTCGATCAAGGCGATGAGCTTCAGCAGCGAACTCTTTCCCGCCCCGGAGTGGCCGGTGAGAAAGACCATCTCCCCGGGGCCCACATGCAGGTTGACGTTACTGAGGGCCTCATGGCCCCCCGGATAGCGCTTGTGAACACCCGTGAAGCGGATCATGGCATCAGATCTGGGGGCACTTGAGCGGACATGGCCGGTGCACTCGTGTCCATGATCGGCCGCTCACTGCTCCAGCAAGGCATCCACGAACTCACGGGCGTCGAACACCCGTAGATCGTCGATCTGTTCGCCCACACCGATGAAGCGGATCGGTAGGCCCATCTTCTGCGCCATGGCGAAGATGATCCCCCCCTTGGCGGTGCCGTCCAGCTTGGTCAATGCAATGCCGGTGACGCCCACCGCCTCGTGGAACTGGCGGGCCTGGTTGAGGGCGTTCTGACCGGTGCCGGCATCGAGCACCAGCAGCACCTCGTGGGGGGCGCTGGGCTCCACCTTGCCCATTACCCGCTTCACCTTTTTCAGCTCTTCCATGAGGTTGGACTGGGTGTGAAGACGCCCGGCGGTGTCGGCGATGACCACGTCCACCCCGCGGGCCTTGGCCGCCTGCACCGCATCGAAGATGACCGAGGCGGAGTCGGCGCCGCTGTGCTGGGCGATGACGGGGATGTCGTTGCGCTCGCCCCAGACCTGGAGCTGTTCCACAGCGGCGGCGCGGAAGGTGTCCCCCGCCGCCAGCAGCACGCTGCGGCCCTCGCCCTGCAGGCGCTTGGCGAGCTTGCCGATGGTGGTGGTCTTGCCCACCCCGTTCACCCCCACCATGAGGATCACGTAAGGGCGCTGGGCCGGATCGATGGTGAGCGGTTGGCCCACCGGCTCGAGGATCGCTAGCATATCCTCGCGCAGGGCCGCGAACAGCGCCTCGGTGTCGTCGAGCTGCCGGCGGGAGACCCGCTGGGTGAGGTCCTCGATGATGGTCCGCGTCGCCTCCACCCCCACATCGGCCATAATGAGCCGGGTCTCCAGCTCCTCCAGCACCTCATCGTCGATCTGCTTCTTGAGGGCGATGAGGTCGCGGATGTCGGTGTTGAGGATCGCGTTGGTGCGGGCGAGGCCGCGGCGCAGCCGTGCAAACAGACCGCTCTTCTGTTCAGCGGTCTGCTGGGGTTCTTTGTCTTTGCTTTTGCCGAATCCAAACATGAATGGAACTCAAAGCCGAGTGCGACGGTCGAAAACCGCGACGTTCCCCGCCGCAGTTGGGGCCCATGGGACGTTGTATCCTATCATTATCGACCCCAGATGGGGTATTCGCCGCACAAAAACAAAGGGATGCGCCATGAAGACGCGTTTAACGATCAGTCGATTCCTGCTCACGGCATTTCTGTTTCCCCTGTTCGCTTCGGCCCAGGTGCATGAACACACCCTCGGCAACGGCTTGAAGGTGATCGTCAAGGAGGACCATCGGGCGCCGGTGGTGGTTTCGCAGGTGTGGTACAAGGTGGGAGCCAGCTATGAGTACGAGGGCATCACCGGGATCTCGCATCTGCTCGAGCACATGATGTTCAAGGGCACCGAAAAGCGCCCGTCGGGGGAGTTCTCGCGCATCATCGCCGAGCACGGCGGACGCGAAAATGCCTTCACCTCGCGGGACTATACGGCCTACTATCAGCAGCTTGAGGCGAGCCGGCTGCCCATCAGTTTCGAGCTGGAGGCCGACCGGATGCGCAACCTGCAGCTGCGCGAGGAGGAGTTTGAAAAAGAGCTCAAGGTGGTCATGGAGGAGCGCCGGTTGCGCACCGAGGACAAGCCCTCCTCCCTCACCCATGAGCAGTTCATGGCCACCGCCTTCCACGTGAGCCCCTACAAGAGCCCGGTCATCGGCTGGATGGGGGATTTGGAGAGCATGACCCTCTCCGACCTCGAAGGGTGGTACAAGACCTGGTATGCGCCCAATAACGCCACCCTGGTGGTGGTCGGCAATGTGGAGCCCGCGGAGGTCTTTGCCCTGGCCGACAAGCATTTTGGCAAGCTTCCCACCAGCCAAATCCCGCCGCTGAAGCCCCGTCGCGAGCCGCCCCAGCGCGGTGAACGGCGGGTGACCGTCAAGGTCCCCGCCGAGCTGCCGGTGCTGATGATGGGGTACAAGGCCCCGGTGCTGCGCACCGCCGAGGCGGAGTGGAAGCCTTACGCCCTCGAGGTGCTCGCCAGCATTCTCGATGGCGGCGACAGCGCCCGCCTGAGCCGCGAGCTGGTGCGGGGCCGGCAGATCGCCGCCAGCGCCGGGGCCGGTTACGACCTCTATGCGCGACAGGACACCCTGCTTTCGCTCAGTGGAGTCCCGGCCCCCGGCCACACCATGAAAGAGCTGGAGCAGGCCCTGCGGCAGCAGGTGGCACGGTTGCGCGAGGAGCTGGTGAGCGCCACTGAGCTGGCCCGCATCAAGGCGCAGGTGACCGCCGCCAAGGTGTACGAGCGCGATTCGGTCTTCTACCAGGCCATGCAGATCGGCACCCTGGAGACCGTGGGTCTCGATTGGCGCGAGGCGGAGCGCTACCCCGAGCGGGTGAACGCGGTGACGGCGGAGCAGGTTCGGCAGGTGGCGCGCGAGTGCCTGACCGACGAGCGCCTCACCGTGGCCGTCCTCGAACCGTTGCCCATCGAAAAGGGGGCGCAACCTGTATCGGAAGGAGTCTCCCATGTCCGCCACTAAGCCGTTGACCAACCCCGTGCCGCGTTCACTGTTTCTGCTGCTCTTGGCCGCTGCCCTGTGGGCCGGTCCCCTCCAGGCCGCCCCCGACATCCAGCAGTGGCAGACCAAGAACGGCGCGCGAGTGCTCTTCATCGTCGCCCCGGAATTGCCCATGGTCGATGTGCGAGTGGTGTTCGATGCCGGCAGCGCCCGGGACGAAGAGAGGCCCGGGCGGGCGCTGCTCACCAACGCCTTGCTGGAGGAGGGGGCCGGGGCGGGGGAGGCCCACCTGGATGCCGATGCCATTGCCGAGCGTCTCGACGCCCTGGGGGCCGAGTTCTCCACCAACTCGATGCGCGATATGGCCGTGGTCAGCCTGCGCACCCTGACCCAACCGGAACTGCTGGCGCCGGCCCTCGACACCATGGCACTGGTGTTGACCGCCCCCAGCTTCCCCGAGGAGGCCCTGGAGCGTGAACGCCGGCGGGTACTCGTGGCGCTGAAGCGCCAGCAGCAGTCGCCCGAGGAGATTGCCAACAAGGCCTTCTATGCCGCCCTCTATGGGACCCACCCCTATGCAATCCCGCCCATGGGGACCGAGGCGAGCGTGGCGGCTTTGACCCGGGAGGAGTTGCTCGCCCACTACCGCCGCTACTACGTGGGACGCAATGCCGTGGTGGGAATCGTCGGGGCCGTCAATCGGTCCCAGGCCGAGGCCATTGCCGAGCAGGTGGTCGGCGGATTGCCGGCCGGCGAGCGGGCGCCGGTCCTGCCGGAGGTGGACGCGCTGCCCGAGGCGATGCGCAGCCACATCTCCCACCCCTCCTCCCAGACCCACATCCTCTTGGGCCAGCCGGGAGTCCGGCGCGGCGACCCCGACTACTTCCCCCTCTACGTGGGCAACCACGTGCTGGGGGGCAGTGGGCTGGTCTCGCGGGTGAGCGCCGAGGTGCGCGAAAAGCGGGGGCTGGCCTACAGTGCCTACAGCTATTTCTCGCCCATGAACCGCAAGGGGCCCTTCATTTTGGGGCTGCAGACCCGCAACGAAAGCGCGCCCGAGGCGCTCGGGGTCCTGCAGGAGACCCTGGCCCGGTTCGTGGCCGACGGACCGACCGCCGAGGAGCTTGCCGCCGCGCAGAAGAACATCACCGGGGGCTTCGCCCTGAATATCGATTCCAATCGGGACAAAGTGGAGTACCTTGCGATGATCGGTTTCTACGACCTGCCCCTCGACTATCTCGAGACCTTCCCCGCCAAGGTGCAGGCGGTCACCGTCAGCCAAGTGAAGGAGACCTTTCAGCGGCGGGTCGCCCCCGAGCGGATGGCCACGGTCACTGTCGGCATGAGCGCTGAGGACCGATGACCAAAACCCAACGCAGGGCCCGGGCAGGGGCCAGGAACCAGTTGCGGATCATCGGGGGGACGTGGCGGGGACGGCGCCTGCATTTTCCCGATGTGCCCGGTCTGCGCCCCAGCGCCGATCGGGTGCGGGAGACGGTGTTCAACTGGCTGCAGATCGAGATCCCCGGAGCCCGCTGTCTCGATCTGTTCGCCGGCAGTGGGGCGCTGGGGTTGGAGGCGCTCTCCCGCGGGGCCTCGAAGGTGGTCTTCGTGGACCGGGATGCGCGGGCAGGCGGTGCCGTTCGGGACCATTTGAAGCTGCTGCAGGCAGAGGGCGGTATGGTGGAGCAGGGGGATGTGCTCGCCTTTCTGAGCGGCGAGGGTGAGCCGTTTGACGTGGTCTTTGCCGATCCCCCGTTTCGCCAGGGGCTGTTGGAGCCCGTCTGTCGACTCCTCACCGAGCGGGGCTGGATCCGGCCGGGGACGCGGATCTATCTGGAGGCGGAGCAGGAGCTCGGCACCTTGTCGCTGCCGCCGGGGTGGCAACTGCTCCGCAGTCGCACCGCCGGCCAGGTGGGCTACCATCTGGCGGTCTATGCCCCCGCCGACAAGTGATGTCCACCCTCGGTTGAGCCCGCGGAGCGGGATCCGGAAATGGAGGCACGGCTTTCCCAGATCCCGCTTCGCTCCATCCGGGCTACGGGGTTACCCAAGAGCGATGTAAGTCCTAGAGCACCGAACAGGTAAACGGAACAATCGCCAATCGCAGCCAGAGTGCGCCGCAGGTGGCGGGGGCAGCGAACCGGCGGGTGGATGCGCTGCGCTTATCCACCCTACCTATCACGCACATCGGATTTGGCTATTCGGTGCTCTAGAAAGCAGGTAACTGCGCACACTCCCTGTACGCTCGACGGCTTGCTTTCAAGGACTTACATCGCTCACAGCACGGCCGTGACGTAAGTCTGCGTTTACCCTGACCCGATGCCGGGGGTTGGCGCCGCCCGCGTCCGCCTTGCTATCATAGCGGCCGTTTACTCTCCGGCTCGGCCGGGCACAGGAGCACGATGACTGTCACCGCCATCTATCCCGGCACCTTCGATCCCATCACCAACGGTCACTCCGACCTGATTGCCCGGGGCGCCAAGCTGTTTGGGCGGGTCATCGTGGCGGTGGCGGCCAGTCCCAAGAAGACCCCGGTATTCTCCCTGGAGGAGCGGGTTGAACTCGCCCGACAGGTCCTGGTCGGACTGGATAATGTCGAGGTCTGCGGCTTCGATAACCTGCTGGCCCACTACGCCCGCGAGCGCCAGGCTCGCGTGATTCTGAGAGGTCTGCGGGCCGTCTCGGATTTCGAGTATGAATTTCAGCTGGCGGGGATGAACCGGCGGCTCGAGCCGGAGATCGAAACGGTTTTTCTCACCGCAGCAGACAGCTATGCGTATATCTCCTCCAGTCTGGTCAAGGAGATAGCCTCCCTCGGGGGAGACGTGGGTGACTTCGTCCACCCGGTCGTCAGGGCTGCGTTGAATAATAGAGTGCGCTAATATACGCAATTAACCTTAGCCGCTTTGGCAAGTTTTCAGGAGGACGTGTCCATGGCTCTGATGATTACCGACGAGTGCATCAACTGCGATGTTTGCGAGCCCGAGTGCCCCAATGGCGCCATTACCCAGGGGGACGACATCTACGTGATCGACCCCAGCCTCTGCACGGAGTGTGTCGGCCACTACGATGTGCCGCAGTGCATCGAAGTCTGCCCGGTGGATTGCATCGTGAAGGACCCCGAGCATGGAGAAGACCAGGACACTCTGATGGCGAAGTTCGAGCGGCTGCAGGAGCAGGCCTGAGCCGTTGATGGTTTGTTGGACGAAAAAGGCCCTTCGGGGCCTTTTTTGTTGGAGTGGCTGGCTGGTCGTTGGTCGTTGGGTCGTTAGTTGTTAGTTGTTAGGGGAATGCTGATTAATTCGTCATGCCCGCGAAGGCGGGCATCCAGTAAGGCCGACGAAAGGAACGGCACTCCCGCGCCTGCAGTGGGCCCCCTCTGCAGGGATTAAATGACCAACAACTACCAACTAAGGAAACGCCGATCAACTCCGGCTTTCGTCGCTCCCGCCCCCGATTAAGGCATTTCGAGGGGGGGGCGAGAGCCCAGAACAACCGTGGCTGTTGTCAGCAGATCACCGAAGCCGGAAACTACCCTGACCAACGACCAACGACCAACGACCAACGACCAACGACCAACGACCAACGACCAACGACCAACGACCAACGACCAACGACCAACGACCCGGAGTGAACCATGCGTCGCCTCCACATCCTTATCCTGCTGTGCTGGTTCAGCGCGGCCCACGCGGACAAACCGCCTGCGGCGGCGGTGGCCTCGGCGCATCCCCTTGCGACCGAAGCGGGGCTCGAGGTTTTGGCGCGGGGCGGCAACGCCTTTGACGCCGCAGTGGCGGTGAGCGCGGCCCTGGCGGTGGTGGAGCCTTACAGCTCCGGCTTGGGTGGGGGCGGATTCTGGTTGCTGCACCGGGCCGAAGACGGCTTCGAGACCATGGTGGACGGGCGTGAGCGCGCGCCGCTTGCCGCCCGCCGGGAGATGTACCTGGACGAGAAGGGGCAGGTGGTTCCCGGACTCTCCATGGACGGACCCCTGGCGGCGGGGATCCCGGGGGCGCCGGCGGCGCTGGCCCATATCGCCCAACGTTACGGCCGCCTGCCGCTTGCCGAGAGCCTCGGCCCGGCCATTCGCCTGGCGCGGGGAGGCTTTGAGGTAACGCCCCATTACCGGCGCATGGCCGCCTTTCGTCTGGAGACCCTCCGCCGCTGGCCAGAGGCGCGGGAGACGTTTCTCCACCAGGGGGAGGTTCCGCCCGAGGGGCACTTGATCCGCCAGCCGGCCCTGGCCACCACCCTGGAGGCCTTGGCGGCGGTGGGCGCGGACGGCTTCTATCGCGGTATTGTCGCCGAGCGGCTGGTGGAGGGGGTTGCGGCGGCCGGAGGGATCTGGACCCTGGAGGACCTCGGCGCCTATCGGGTGGTGGAGCGCGCGCCGATCAAAGGCCGCTACCGGGGGTATACCGTCACCTCGGCCGCGCCGCCGTCCTCCGGCGGTGTGGCGCTGGTCACCATGCTCCATCTCCTCGAGGGCTTCGACCTGGAGGGTCGCGCCCCCGTCGAGCGGAGCCACCTGATTGTGGAGGCCATGCGCCGGGCCTACCGCGATCGTGCCGAATACCTGGGGGATCCCGATCACGTGCCGCTGCCTCTCGAACGGCTGATCCACCCGTTCTATGCGGCGGGATTGCGGGCCGGGATCCGGCCTGATCGGGCCACGCCCAGTGCGACCCTGCCCGGGTTTGCCTGGCGCGAGGGGGGGCAAGACACCACCCACCTGTCGGTCCTTGACCGCGACGGTAACCACGTGGCCGCCACCCTCAGTATCAATTACCCCTTCGGCGCCGCCTTCATGCCGGAGGGGACTGGGGTGTTGCTCAACGACGAAATGGACGACTTCTCCATCAAGCCGGGCACGCCCAACGCCTATGGGCTGGTGGGGGCGGAGGCGAACGCCATTGCCCCAGGCAAGCGGATGCTCTCCAGCATGACCCCCACCTTCGTCTCCGGCGAAGGGCGGCTGGCGGTGTTGGGCACCCCCGGGGGAAGCCGCATCATCACCATGGTGCTGCTCGGGGTGCTGGAGTTCGTGGAGGGGCGCTCACCGGAGGCGTGGGTCGCCCGCCCCCGCTTTCACCACCAGTACCTCCCCGATCGGCTGTTCCATGAAGCGGACGCCTTCGACGAACACAGCGTGGCGGCGCTGAGCGCCGCCGGCCATACCTTGCAAGTGGCGGAGCGTCCCTGGGGCAACATGCAGGCGATCCTGTGGGATCGTGCGGCCGATCGCGTCGAGGCCGCGAGCGACCCCCGGGGTGAGGGGCTGGCCGTCGTCAGGTAAATACAGGGGCTCCCGGGCTCCGGTTCACGGGGTGCCGACGACGCGGGCGATGGCGAGATCTCTCCGGGCGCGGTCGGAAGCCGACGAAAAAAGGCCGCCTGAGACCGGCGGCCAAAAGCACTTGCTACCGCGACGTCTCTCACTGGTCGAGGATCAGGATTTCCACCCTACGGTTCAGCTGGCGGCCGGCCTCCGAGTCGTTGGGCGCGATGGGGCGAAACTCCCCGTAGCCACGGGTGCGGATCCGGGAGGGGTCGATCCCGCGCCCGGTGAGCGCTTGCTTGATGCTCTCGGCACGCTGTTCCGACAGTTGGAAGTTGTAGCGTTCCGGGCCTCGGCTGTCGGTGTGCCCTTCGACGAGGAGCTGGCGCTCCGGATTCCGCGCAAGGTAGCGGGCCAGGCGGTCGAACATGCTGTCGGCCCCCGCCTTGATGTCGGCCCTGCCGGTCTCGAACAGCACATCCTGCAAGGTCACTAGGTAGCCCCGATCCGTGCGCCGTGCCTCAAGGGCGGCGAGTTCCGTATCGACCCCGCGCTGTTCGACGAGCTGCTGGACCTCCTGCTCCAGCACATTCTGCTCGGCCATGGTGCGCGCCACGGCGACGTGTTGTTCGGCCAGATAGGCGTAGTGACGACGCACCGCCTCGCTCTCGGCCATCTCGGCCTGCTCGAGCGCCTGTCGCGCTTCGTAGAGGGGGATTGGGGCGTTATCACGCACCTGGGGATTCCGGGAGGCTTCCTCGTAGGCCTGTCGAGCCTGGGCTACGGCTCCGTTGGTGGGCTCCGGCTCGGTGGCGCAGCCGCCCAGGAGAGGCAGGGACGCGATCAGGGCGGCTGAAACGGCCCATCGGGTGGGATTTCTCATTGCGCATCTCCCGTTGATCCGGTAGGGGATTCCGGCAGCCCGCCCGTCTCCTGTCCCAGCTCTGGCTGCACCTCCACCGCCCCCTTCAGGGCCTCATGGCGCTTCCGGGTCTCGGCAGTGCGGGCTTTGGCCTCGGCCAGCCGGGCGTCGACTTTCGCCTCCTCGGCCAGGCGGCGCGCCTCCGCGAACCCGTCATCGCCTTCCCGGGCGAGTTCCTTGGCGCGCTCCAGCTTGTCCTGGGCCAGTCGCACCTCCAGGGGGGCATACTCCCGAGCGTTGGCCTCTTGGGCGCGTTCCAGCGCGAGCTCGGCGGCTGCGATCCCCTCCCCGGGAGGCTGGGTATCCGGCCCGGCGGCACACCCGGACAGAAGGGTGAGACCAAGCAGTACCGGTCTGAAGCGTGGGCCTGACAGTACCGTTCCCTTCATCTGCATGGGATGCACCTCCGCCGATTCCCCACTGGTGTGGAGTGACGCAAAACACAAGGGGTGAACACGAGAGTGATCATAATTGTCGGTGAAGGCTGGCCTTTTGCAATGTGGCCAAGACGTCACGGTATCGGTTCAAGGGATGGCTCGACATGGAAGAGAAGCGTGCCCTAGTGGTTGTGAACCGGCGGGCCAGGCGCGGGGCGACGGCGCTCGAGGCCGCATTCCGGCGGCTGAATGAGGGCGGGCTGAAGCTGGAGATCCACCTGCTCGATGACCCCCGGGCCGCTCCGACGCTGGTGCGGGCGCGCCTCCCCCATAATGACTGTGTGGTGGTGGGCGGTGGCGACGGCACCGTCGGCAGCGTCTCGGGAGCGGTGTTCGAGGCCGGAAAACCGATGGGGATCCTGCCGCTGGGGACGGCCAACGATCTGGCCCGCACCTTGGCGATCCCGGACGACGCCGTCGAGGCAGCGGAAGTGATCCTCCAGGGGCGGGCGCATCCCATCGACCTGGGGGTGGTCAACGGTGTTCCGTTTCTGAACGTCGCCAGTGTCGGGCTGAGCGTGGCGCTGACCCGCGAGATCTCCCACTGCGAGAAGCAGCGCTTTGGCGCGTTTGCCTATGTGCGCGCGGCCCTTCGCGCCGTGCGCAAGCAGCCCCCCTTCGATGCGGAGATCGTCTGCGACGGCGAGCGGCTTCGGGTCCGTTCACTGCAGGTGGCTGTGGCGAACGGGCGGTACCATGGGGGGGGCACGACAGCGGTGGCCGAGGCGGAGGTGGACGAGCAGCAGCTCTTTTTGTACAGCATTGCACCGCAATCTCTCGTCTCGCTGCTGTGGTTGGCGCCGTTCATCCGCCGTGGTCAACACGGCCGTTTTCAATCGGTGCTCATCATGCAGGGGCGGCGGGTCGAATTGTCCACGGCGGTCCCCATGGCGATCGACACTGACGGGGAGTTGATCGCCTGGACGCCGGCGGTCTTTGACTTGCTTCCGGGCGCTTTGCTGGTCTATGTACCGGAGAGTTACCTCAATGTGAGGGCGCAAAGAGATGCTGCGCGACGACAGGCTGGCCTGGCTGAATGATCTCGAAGTCCACCTGCTGGAGGCGCTGGAGCGTTACGTGCTGGCGGAGCACTACTTCGAGGGCGCGGATTGGCAACGCTTCTGTCGCGAGCGGATCGAGCACTACCGTCACGAGGCGACGGTGGTGCAGGAGATCGTACGTGCTCTGGGGGACTTGCCGGATGTTCCTGACGCCGATCGGGAGGCGGTGGCGGAAGTCTCTGTGCGTCTTCGCGGTCTCGCCCCCGACCACGAGATCGCGCTGCGGGAACGGTTGGCCGAAGAGGAGCGTCGAGTACGCCAACTGGCGCAGGAGGGACTTGCCTTTACCTTGCCCGATGGGAGCTCGGACGTGCTCGAACGTATTCGCGACGATGCGGCCCAGGCCGAGAGCCGGCTGCACCACTGAGCTCAGCGGGCGAGGAAGTCGCCCACCGGGCGTAGGGGCGGGATCGAATCGCACAGCAGTTTCATGATCATCGTGAGCGGCACCGCGAGCAGGGCACCGATGATGCCCCACAACCACCCCCAGAAGATGAGGCCGACGAAGATCACTACCGGGTTGAGCATCAGCCGCCGGCCGAGGATGAGAGGGGTGACGAGTTGGCCCTCCAGGGTGGTCAAGGCGAAGAATACCGCCGGGCGCAGCAGGGCGGCGCTCAGGCTCTCGAATGTGAGCAGGGACACCGCCGCCAGCACCGTCAGCGTGACCATCGGGCCGAGGTAGGGGATGAAGTTGAGCAGCCCGGCCATCGCCCCCCACAGTACCGGGTTGGGCATGCCCATCAGGAACATGACAGTGCCGACAATGGAACCGAGCGCGGTGTTGATGAGGGCCACGGTGAAAAGATAGCGCGAGATATCGTGCTCGATGGTGCGGGCAATGAGCACCGCCTGCTTTCGATCACTGTACTTGGGCAGGTGGCGCACCACTTTGCGCAGGAAGAGATCTCCGGAGGCGAGGAGGAAGTACAGCAGGAAGAAGATGATGATCACCCCGCCCCCAATGCTCCACACGTGCTGCACAATGGCCGATCGCAGATCGAAGTCGGTGGGGGCGAACAACGCAAATTCGCTCTCCTCCTCTCCCTTTGCCAATGCCTGAACCTGTGAGGTGGCACGGCTCATCCTTCGCACCGCGTCGGCCACCGAGTGGAGCCGCTCCTGCACCTTCTCGATGGCCTCCGGGGCGCGTTCCGCCCACGCCACGGCAGGCTCGGCCAGCAGTGAGATGGCGGAGCCGACCGCGCCGAGCAGCAGCGCGAGCACCATCGCGGCGCCAACGACGTCGGGGATATGCGCTTTTTTCAGAGAGCGGGTCAACGGCCGGAACAGGAAACTGAGCAGGATGGCGATGGCAATGGGCAGGAGCACCGCGCGAGCCAGGTAAAGCACCGCGAACAGGGCGATGGCGACCAGGGCCCCGAAGGCGAATCGCCACGGCGTCGGCATCACTGGACCGGCAGGGGGACCCGGGCAGGTATCCGGTGAGCCTGGGCCGTTCATGCGGACGCGACCGCGCCGACTGCGACGACGCTCATGGGGCGAAGTATAGTGTTGGGTTAAGTATGCGTTTACCCTGCCCAGCCCATAGGCGCGGTTGACTTGGCCTTGGCCGCTGCTAGCTTTGGGTCAGAAGGGGCGTATAACCAACCGAGCGGCTCAGATATGAGCGTGTCAGTCGACGTGGACGGTGTCGCATATGAGCGAATCCGATAGATCGAGACAGAGCTCGGGGCTGCTGGCCTACTGCGTCCGGCCCGTGCCGGTGGGGTCGGCCGAATATCATGTCTACCGGCTCGAAGAGCTGTTCCACACCCTGCACGACCTCTGGACCGCAGGCAGCAAGGGGGCCAAGGCGTGGCGGGTGGCGCAGAAGGTGGTCCGCCAGCGGTGGCTCATCGAAAGCCGCAACAACACCGACTTCCTCGGTAGCTGCCTCGAGTGCGGCGGACGGATTTGCAACGACGCGGTGAGTGCGCTCGGCCAGCGCAACTGCGGACATGGGCGACTCGCCTCCAGCGTGGAAGAGATGATTCGCCTGCGGCAGATCCTCACCGCCCTGCAGGAGATGCGCGAGACCATTCCCTACCAACGCACCTACCCCCAGGAGTTCGAGACGGCCCGCAAACGACTCTCCAAGCTCCTGGGGCGCGGCGAGCGGAGCAACCCGCGGGAGTTGGCGACTGCCTGCTTCGTGACGGGTTGCCAGATCACCAACCAAGCCATCGCCGCCCTTCAGGCCGAGGCACGGCGGCACCACTGAGCTTCAGGCCTTCTGCCGCTGGGAGGCGCGGATGTAGAGGAGCACCACCAGCAATCCGATCAAGACCACCGCCAGGGCGAGCCAGAGTTGGTACTCGTCCAGATCCGTAAAGACCCGCTCAAGGGCCGTGCCGAAGTGAAATCCGAGGTAGGAGAATGTCACGGCCCAGATGAGCGCCGGGGTCAGATCGAGCAGCAGAAAGCGCCATTGGGTGAGCGTCGACATGCCGAGCACGAAGGGGGTCACGGTGCGCAGGCCGAAGAAGAGGCGGTATCCCAGAACGATCCAGAGGTGGTAGCGGTGCAGACGCGCCTGGATGATGCGGATCCGAGGCTCCCACCGCGGCATCCGTGCCAGAAAGCGCATCCCCTGGGTACGCCCCAGGCCGAAGAACAGCTGATAGGTGCAGAGCGAGCCGAGAAACGCTGCGGCCATCACCCCGTGCAGATCAAGCAGACCACGTGCCGCGAGGAACCCGGCGGTGATGACAATGGCCTCCCCCTCGACGAACACGCCGACGAACACGGCCAGATAGCCGAAGGTGGAGATGAACTGCTCGACGGAATCCAACGGTACCCCCTCGGACGGTCTCACCAAGTTTAGGCCGCGTGGGGGCAGAGACGTTCTGCAACTTTATTCGCCAGCGAGCTTGACGAACTGAAAGAAGTCTGTAGAATACGCGGCTCTGCAACCGAACGCGGTTACAGACCGGGTGATGCCCCTCATTCCGGATACCCTGTGGAGCGGTAGTTCAGTCGGTTAGAATACCGGCCTGTCACGCCGGGGGTCGCGGGTTCGAGTCCCGTCCGCTCCGCCATTTTGCTTCCAAGTGAGTTCTCCAGAGTTGAAATGCCCGCTCAGCAGCGGGCTTTTTCTTTTGTGCGCCTCTATCTCCTGCCCTGTGTCGACCCTTCGGCCGTGCCGCATGAAAATTCCGTGCGCCTGAAATCCACCGGCCCCTCGGCGCCCACGCTACAGTCCCTGGTGACAGATGGGGCTAGACCTGCTCAAGGCTGCAATGTCGTCGCGCCTGATTTCGCATTCGTTGATACCACTACCCCGGAATCCGCTGCGCTTCATCCCCGCCAACGATGGTGATCAGGTCTGGCAGCGGGGGCAGAAGTAGGTGGAGCGTTGGCCAAGCTGGATCTGGCGGATGGGGGTGGCGCAGCGGGGGCAGGGTTCGCCGGGCTTGCCATAGACCTGCAGCTCCTGGGCGAAGTAGCCGGGGCGCCCATCGCCGCCCACGAAGTCGCGCAGGGTGGTTCCCCCCTGGGCGATGGCCGCCTCGAGCACGCAGCGGATGGCCGCGGCCAGCCGTTCATGGCGCGCGCGGGCGATGCGCCCCGCGGCTCGGGCGGGGTGAATGCCGGCCCTGAACAGTGCCTCGTTGGCGTAGATGTTGCCGATCCCCACCACCACCTTGCTGTCCATGATGAACTGCTTGATCGTGACGCCCTTGTTGCGGGAGCGCTCGAACAGATAACCGCCATCGAACGCCTCCCCCAAGGGCTCGGGGCCGAGACCCGAGAGCAGGGTGTGGCGCTCGGGGGCCTCGCACCAGATCACCGCGCCGAAGCGGCGAGGATCGGTGAGCCGCAGACACTCCCCGCCCGCCAGGATCAGATCCACATGGTCGTGCTTGCCGGAAGGGGTGGAGGCCGGGACGATGCGCAGGCTGCCGGACATGCCCAGGTGCAGGATGAGTGTGCCATTGCCCAGCCCCAGCAGCAGGTATTTGGCGCGGCGTCCCACCGCCTGGATGGTCTGCCCACAAAGCCGGTCGCCCAGATCCGCCGGCACCGGCCAGCGCAGGCGCGGCTGGCGCACCACCACCCGACTGACCACCTGGCCGGTGAGGTGGGGGGCGATGCCGCGGCGCGTGGTTTCGACCTCGGGTAGTTCAGGCATGGACGGGTTAGTCTCCGGAGGGGGCTGGCAGCGACAGCAGCTCGGCGGCACTGGCCGCGGCCAGGTGGTATTGAACGCGGAGATCGGGACGGGCCAGGACAAGGTCCGGCGCTCGGGCGGTGACGAGGAAGCGCACCGGCTCGCTCTCTCCCGCCAGGGTCAGCCGTACCTCCTCGCCGCCCCTCCCGTCATAAGGTTTGACCTCGATGGCACTGGCATAGCGCCAACCGTCGAGGAGGGCGGTGGCGGCATCGGCGCTGTAACCCTCGGGCGGAGGCTCGGCGACCCAGCGCCCCTGCTCGGCCCGCACGGTGAGGTTGGGAAGCTGCAAGGCGGTCAGTGATGCCCCCTCGGGCAGCAGGCGACTGCTGAGGAAGGTGGCATAGCGCCCAATCAGTCGATAATAGTGGGTATCTTCGATCAAATGCACCGTATCGCCCACCTGGACGTAGCGGCGCTGGTCGAGGGGCGAGGTGGTGCCGAAAGCGAGGGTGATCGCATCGTTGACAGTCAGTGTGGCCCCGGGGGGCTCCAGACCGTAGCTGGCGAGTTCGCCTGCGCGCGCTTCGAAGCGGTTGAGGCTCTCCGCCTCCACCACGCGGGCCACCGCATCGACCCGATACTCCCTTGCGGGGGCGGCGATGGGGGCAGTCAGCGACCAGCCCCCGTCGTGGCGCTGCAGCAGGACCGTCTCGCCCTCCTGCCGCTCGATACGCAACTGGCGTACCTCTCCCGCCGTGAGCGCCGTGAGGCGCGCGGCAGGCGGCGCCTCCTCGGTACCGGGCTCGTAGATGGCCACTGCCGCCAACACGCCCACGGTGAGCAGCAGGAGTAGATTGATGAGGGTGCGGGAACTCATCGTCACGGTTCGCCTCCTAACGCTTGCGCCGCTTCAGCCAGATGGTCAGTCCACTCCCCAGCAGGGCCAGCGGGATCACCAGCAGGAAGCCAAAGCCGAGCAGCGCCGAGAGGGTGGGGGTCAGCTCCAGGCGGATGTCCCGGGCGGTGCGCGGCGGGATGGCGATGAACGCGTCATCGTGGCTCAGCCAATTGATCAGACGGTTGCCCAGCTCCAGGTTTGCCCCGTTGCCGAGATAGGTGTTGGCGAGGAAGTCGCCGTCGCCGATCACTGCGACGCGCTGCATGGGCAGGGAGCCCCCTTCGGAGGCCTCCGCGCCGGGGCGCGGGCGGGTGAGGGCCAGGCCGAGCACCAGTGGCCCGGCGCGATCGGCCCCCTCGTCGAAACGGATGGTGCCCTCCAGGGCGCCGGTCTCCGCCCAGCTGCGTTCCAGCGTGGTCAGGAGGGGTTGACTCTGCCAGCCTGCGCCCTCGATCACACGCAGCGCCCGGGCCATGGGAAAGAGGGTGATCGTTGTGAGCTCTTCCGTGACCGGGTGGGCGGGATAGTCGGGTACCAGCACCATGGCGGGATTGCTGATCCCCAGCAGCTGGCCGGTGGGGTCGACCACCGTGCCCGGCTCCATTGCCACACCAAGGAGATCCGCCAGAGGCTCCAGGCCGCGCAACGCCCCCGGCTCGGCCAGCCACAACAGGTTCCCGCCGCGCTCCAGGTAGTCGCGGAGGATCGCCACTTCGCCCTCCAGCAGGTCGGTGGCGGGGCTGGCGATCACCAGCACGGCGGTCTCCTCGGGGACCGTCGGGGTGATGCCCAGGTGCAGCGTGTGGTGGCGAAAGCCCTTGGCCTGCAGCTGGCGTACCCACTCGCCGAGGTCGTGATTGGCCTCCCCGCCGGGGCGCCGCTCCCCGTGTCCCTGCAGGAAGACCAATCGCCGCTCCCCACTGCGGGCCAGGCGCTGCAGGGCGTTGGTGAGGGCCTGCTCACCCACGGTCTTCAAATTCTCCCGCCGGCCGGCGTAGTGGATCACCAGCTCCCCATCCACGCTCACCCCCCAGCCGCGGACCCGCTCGGGATGAAGATCGGGGTCCACGAAGGAGAGGGTGAGATCCGGCTTCTGCTTCCTGTATCGCTCCAGCAGGCTGGAGATGCGCTGGCGTAATGGGGCGGTGTCGTTGCCGCGGGCAAAGGCGGTCACCTCCACCGGCTCTTTCAGCTCTCGGAGCAGCGCCACCGTAGCCGGGGCGAGGGTGTGGCGGCCGCTGGCGGTCCAGTCCGCCTGATAGTGGTAGCGGGTGCTCAACCACGCGAGCAGCCCGACCACGGTCAGGAACAGGACCACGAAGCTCCAGGTTTGCAGGCGCAGTGCGCGCCGGCTCTTGCGTGTGACTTCCATGGACAGGAGACCCTTCTCTCGTTGCCCCTTCAGCCCTGCAGCCGCTCGGCATCCAGCCGGCGAATGCTGAGAACCAGGAAGGTGGCGATGAACAGCAGGTAGTAGATGATGTCGCTGCTGTCGAACAGACCCCGCAGCAGCGCCTCATAGTGGCGTTGGAGCGAGAGGTAGCCGAACAGCTGCCCCGATCCCGGGGCGGCGGCGCCGCCGGCCCAGTCGATGATCCACAACAGCAGCAACAGCCCAAAGGTGCCCACAGCCGCCACGGTGGGCTGGGCGGTCAGGGTGGAGATGAACAGCCCCGCCGCGGCAAAGGCCGCCAGCATCAGCGCCACCCCCAGCACGATGGCGGCGAACAGCCCGCGGTCGAGTTCCCCGGCGGCGAGCAGCGAGGCGGGCATGGCGGTGATGAGTGCCAGCATGATCCCCAGAAAACCGAGCACCCCCAGATATTTCCCCAGAACGATCTCGGTCATGGAGACCGGGGCGGAGAGGAGCAGCGGCAGGGTGCGGTTGCGCCGCTCCTCACTCACCAGCCGCATGGTGACCAGGGGCACCACCAGCAGGAGGATGATGGTGGCGGTCCCGAACAGGGGGGCGACGATGATCTCGGTGAGGCCGGGCGGGGCCTCCAGGAGCGCCAACTGCGGCTGCAGCCGCAGGTATTCATCCAGCTGACCGAGGAACAGAAAGGCCAGGATGAACTGCACCACCGCCAGGATGGACCAGGCAAGGGGGGAGAGAAACAGGCTGCGCAGCTCGCGCGCCGCGATGTGACCGATCATGCCGCCTCCTGCTCCATTTCAGTGGTGGTGATGTTGACGAAGACGTCCTCCAGGGACATGCGCTCCGGCACCAGCTCGATCAGGCCCCACCCATGGCGTACCGAGTGCTCCACCAGTGCCTCGGCGGGGGAGCGCTCGGGGGGATGGGTGAGACGGAAGCGCCCGCTGCTCAGCGGTTCGGCCGTCACCACACCCGGGACCTCCGCCAGTGCCTGGATCCCGGGCGGGCGGAGGAAGGCGACAGTCAGGCTGGAGGCCTCCATGCGTCGGGTCAACCCTTCGATGGTATCGCTGAGGACCAGCTCGCCGCGGCTGATGATCTGCACCCGGTCGCAGGTGGCCTGCACCTCGGGCAGAATGTGGGTGGAGAGAATGACACTGTGCTCCCCCGCCAACTCGCGGATGAGCTTGCGGATTTCCCGGATCTGAATGGGATCGAGCCCCACCGTGGGCTCATCCAGGATCACCACCTCGGGGGCATGGATGATCGCCTGGGCGATCCCCACCCGCTGCTGATAGCCCTTGGAGAGATTGCCGATAAGCCGCCGCCCCACGGCGCTCAGCCCGCAGCGCTCCTTGGCGTTCTCCAGCGCCGCGTGCAGGCGATTGCGGGGGATGCGGTTCAGCCGTGCGCAAAAGAGCAGGTATTCGTCGACCGTGAGTTCGCGATAGAGCGGAGGCTGCTCCGGCAGGTACCCCAAGGCCCCCTTGGCCTGCTTCGGCCGGTCGAGGATGTCGACGCCATTGAGGGTGATACGTCCGGCGCTGGGGGCCAG
Organism: Gammaproteobacteria bacterium; assembly: GCA_041690535.1. Taxonomy (GTDB): domain Bacteria; phylum Pseudomonadota; class Gammaproteobacteria; order Thiohalomonadales; family Thiohalomonadaceae; genus JAWLHA01. Next base: position 44,401 of record JAWLHA010000003.1, read on the forward strand.
GTTGCCGGTGATGCACTGCATGGTGGTGGACTTCCCGGCCCCGTTGGGACCGAGAAATCCCAGTACTTCGCCGCGGCGCACCTCGAAACAGAGGTCGTTCACGGCGAGGGTGTCGCCGTAGCGGCGCGACAGGTGTTCAACGCTAAGGAGGCTGTCGGTGCTCATGGATGATCCCTGTTATTGTTCATCGACGCCCGCACGGTGGGGCGATTCTCGGCCTGCTTATGGACCGGGACCCCGCAATAAAAGTTCCCACCTGGGGCGCGAGTGGTTAGGCTCGCGCCGCGGGGCCGCGGCAGCATGGTAAACCGTTCTGGCGCGGCCCCGGGGTGGGACACGCCACTGTACAGCGCGGATGCGCCGGGACCAGGGTAAACGCATACTTACGTCACGGCCGTGCTGTGAGCGATGTAAGTCCTTGAAAGCAGGTGCGCTGTAAATACATCCCTGTACGCTCGACGGCCGCGTCCATGCGGCCGTCGACCTGCTTTCAAGGACTTACATCGCTCTTGGGTAAGTATGCGTTTACCCTGGCGCCGAGACGCGTCAACCCGAACCGTTAGGCAGAATATGGTCGTCGTGCACTATTTCAACAGATTCAGCGGGGTTTGTTACCCCCCCATCGCGCCATGATGCTCCTCGGGGTCGACACCGGTGGCACCTTCACCGACTTCGTCCTGCACGACGGGGTGGGGCTGCGTGTGCACAAGGTCCTCTCCACCCCCGATGCGCCGGAGCGGGCCATCCTTCAGGGCATCGCCGAACTGGGGCTGACCGCCGAGGATTTCCCGCAACTGCGGGTAGTGCACGGCTCCACCGTTGCCACCAACGCGGTGCTCGAGGGCAAGGGGGTGCGCACCGTCTATATCACCAATCGGGGGCTGGCCGATGTGCTCGCCATCGGGCGCCAGGCACGGGCACGCCTCTACGATCTCCAGCCCGACTGCGCCCCGATGCCTGTGCCGCCCGAGCTCTGCCTGGAGACGGGGGGGCGGCTGGGGGCGGACGGCCAAGTCGTCGAGCCGCTCACCCCCGAGGATCTCCGTGCGTTGCGCGAGGCGCTCGTCAAGCTCGCCCCCCGGGCGGTGGCCATCAATCTCCTGTTCTCCTTCCTGGACGACCGCTTCGAGCGGATGGTGGAGGCGGCCGTGCCGGAGGGGATCTTCATCGCCCGCTCCTCGGCGGTGCTGCCCGAGTACAAGGAGTATGAGCGGGGCATCGCCACCTGGCTCAATGCCTGGGTGGGGCCGCTGGTGCAGAGCTATCTGGAGCGGTTGCGCGAGGGGTTGCCGGGGGCGGCAATCTCGGTGATGCAGAGCTCCGGATACACCATCGATGCGGCCCAGGCCGGCCGCGAGGCGGTGCACATGCTGCTCTCCGGGCCGGCCGGCGGGCTCGCCGGGGCGCAGCGGGTTGCCGCCGAAGCCGGCTGCCCGCGCCTGCTCACCTTCGACATTGGGGGCACCTCCACCGACGTGGCTCTCGTTGAGGGGGCGCTGCAGCTGACCAGCGAGGGGCGCATCGGCCCCTACCCGGTGTCGGTGCCTATGGTGGACATGCACACCATTGGGGCCGGCGGCGGCTCCATCGCCCGGGTGGATGCCGGGGGGCTGCTGCAGGTGGGTCCCCAGTCGGCCGGGGCGGCTCCAGGACCCGCCTGCTACGGCCGAGGCGGCGGGGAGGCCACGGTGACCGATGCCAACCTGCTCCTCGGCCGACTGCGGCCCGAGGCGTTCCTTGGCGGCGGCATGCAGCTCGACGTGACCGCGGCGCAACGGGCGGTGGAGGGGATCGCCGCGGCCTTGGGGGTGAGCCGGGAGGAGGCCGCGCTCGGCATCGTGCGGGTCGCCAATGAACACATGGCGCGGGCGTTGCGCGTGATGTCGGTGCAGCGCGGGATCGACCCCCGCGGCCTGACGCTGGTCTCCTTCGGCGGGGCCGGAGGGCTGCATGTGTGCGCCCTGGCCGAAGCCCTCGGGATGCGCCACGCCCTGGTGCCGGTCTATGCGGGGGTCCTCTCTGCGCTGGGGATGCTGGCTGCCCCGCGCGGGCGTGAACTCTCCCGCACCGTGCGCGGGGAGCTCGACACGTTCGACGAGGGGGCGCTGGAGCGGCGCTTTGCCGAGCTTCGGGCGCACGGGGCGGCCGCCCTGGCCGCCGAAGGCGTGCCGGTGGAGCGCATTACCGCCCAGCGCAAGGCTGACCTGCGCTACCAGGGCCAGTCCTACACCCTCACCGTGCCTTGGCAGGGGCGCGAGGCGGCGGCCCAAGCCTTCCATTCACTCCATCGGACCCGCTACGGGCACAGAATGGAGCGGCCCATCGAGTTGGTGAATCTGCGCCTGGCCCTCCACGGGCCCGACCCGGAACTGCCCATGGCGCGCCTGCAGGGCGGGGCGGAAGGGACGCCGGAGGGGAAGGCCATGCTGTTTGGTGTGGCCGATCCGGTGGAGGTGTGGTCCCGTGAGGTGCTTCGGCCCGGCCAGACCATTGACGGTCCGGCCCTCATCACCGAGCGGGTCTCCACCACCTATCTGGCGCCCGGCTGGCGCTGCCGGGTGGACCCGATCGGCAATCTGGTCCTAGAGTTTCGGCTCTGAACTCCCTCTTACCCTTGTCTCAAAGGCGCCCGCCCCAGGCAGGGTGAACGCATCCTTACCCAAGGACATGCATCGCTCCCAGCACGGCTCTGAGGCGAGTATGCGTTCACCCTGCCGTCCCAGGTCGCCCGGATGAAGCGCCGTGCCATCCGGGGCCTTTCACTACCAAACCTCCCCGAATGCGTCGCGGCCCTTCCTCCCGGTTACAGATGTGGCACCGGCCCGCTCGACTGCGTGGCCGCCAGGGAGCGGGCTCCCTCATTGGCCCAGCGGATAGCCTCCAGATAGCTGTCGCGGTAGACCCCATTGGAAAGGGCGCCGTCGTCCAGCAGTGCCCAGTCGCCCCGCTCGTACGCCTGCACCCGACGCAGTACATCGCCGAGCTCGCCTTCGCCCGTGAGCAGGGCCTGCTTCAGTTCATCCGCCAAGGGGAGCACCTCCAGGAGCTCGGCCATGGGGCGGTCCATGATCGCATCCAGCAGCGACAGCAGCCCCACGGTGAAGGCGCTCTCTCGGGTGCGTGCTTCCGTTTCGCGGGCCAGCTGTTCGCACATCTTTGCCCGCACCAGCGCGGTGATCATCAGCTCCTGCGGCTTGTCCTCGACGCGGGTGAGCAGGATCAGGCTGGCCCAATTCTTGATGGCCTGGGTGCCGATGAGCACGAGGGCGCGCTGGACCGACTCCACCTGGTGGCGCAGTCCGAGGGAGGCGGAGTTGATGTAGCGCAGGAGCCGGTAGGTGAGGGACACGTCCTGGACGATCAGCGCCTTCAGTTCCTTTGCCTCGGCCTCGGGGTCCTGGAGCTTGGCAAGGAGGGAGAGGAGCACGGAGCGGTTCGCGCCGGGGCTGCGCGGTTGCTTGAGGACGTTAGGCCGGCAAAGGAAGTAACCCTGGAAATAGTCAAATCCGAGCTCGAGGCAGCGGGAGAACACTTCATGGGTCTCCACCTTCTCTGCCACCAGCTTGACGCCGTATTGCTTCAATTCAGGGACCAGCGCCGATGCCCGCTCCAGCCCCAAGGCCATCAGGTCGAGCTTGACCAGGTTTGCCAATTTCAGAAGGGGTTCGAGTCCCGGTTTCAGATCGAAGTCGTCCAGGGCCAGCACGTAGCCCTGATCTGCCAGTTGCCGCAGCCCCGCCATCAGTTCATGGTCCAGGGTCACATCTTCGAGGATTTCAAGGACCACCTGTGATGGGCTAAACGGTAGCGGGTGCCGCCCGGTGACGAAGCTGCGGGTGGCGTTCACGAAGGCCGGCCGTCGCCCGACCAGGGTGTCGAGTCCGAACTCCATGAAGCCATTGATGAGGACCTCAGAGGTGGCCTGGTCACCGTCCACGAATGTGGCACGGTTGTCGTGACCCCCACGATAGAGGAGTTCGTACGCCACCACCTTGAGACCGCGATCGTAGATCGGTTGTCGGCCGATGAAGATATCCTGCATTGCCACGGTCCGGTTGTCCCTTCTCTTGCGCAAGTGGGTTTCCAACCCAAAGTAGCATGGAGGGAGCGCGGACCATCACCTGAAAATTCCCTCAGGAAACATGGCGTGGAAGGTCCGATCCAGGTTGGCTATGCTCCACAGGGTCGCAAAGCCCAAGATCAAGGTCCGGTTATGACGTTATCAGGGGTCCTGCCGTTATCACCCATTGGTGTGCTTCTCTATACCCTCGCCCTCACCCACGTGACCATCGTCGCGGTCACCGTTTTTTTGCATCGGCACCAGGCGCATCGGGCGCTGACGCTGCACCCGGCGGTGAGCCACTTCCTCCGCTTTTGGCTGTGGCTGACCACCGGCACGGTCACACGGGAGTGGGTCGCCGTGCATCGCAAGCACCATGCCACCTGCGAGACCGGGGACGACCCCCACAGCCCGCAGGTCCATGGGCTGTGCAGGCTCCTGTGGCGGGGGGTGGAGCTGTATCGCACGGAGGCAGCCAGATCCGATACGGTGCGGCGCTACGGCAAAGGCGCCCCCGACGATTGGCTCGAGCGGCACATCTACACGCCCCACGCCTCGAAAGGAATCGTCCTGATGCTCATCATCGATCTCCTTTTGCTTGGCCCGATCGGCTTGACCGTGTGGGCGGTGCAGATGATGTGGATACCGTTTTTTGCTGCGGGGGTCATCAATGGGGTGGGGCACTACTTCGGTTACCGGAACTTCCAAAGCCCCGATGCCTCCACCAACATCGTCCCCTGGGGGATTCTCATCGGCGGGGAGGAGTTGCACAACAATCATCACGCCTATCCCGGATCGGCGCGCCTGTCATTCCGGTGGTGGGAAGTGGACGTGGGCTGGCTCTACATTCGGGCGCTTGCCCTGGTTGGCCTTGCCGAGGTCAGGAAGACCGCGCCGCCGCCGCCACGGTTGGCATCCCCCGGCCCCCTGGATCTGAACGTGGCGAGGGCGATCGTGGCCAGTCGCCTCCAGGTCCTCGCCCGCTACGGCCAGGAGGTTATCGGCAAGGTCCACCGCCAGGAGCTGCGCCGTCTCGATGCGGACCGAGGCACAAGGGGCACGTTCAAGCAGGCGCGCCGACTGCTGTTGAGGGAGGCGTCCTTGCTGGACATGGAGGCCAAACGACGGCTCGAGGCGGCGCTGGCGTACAGCCAGGCGTTGCAGAGTGCCTGCCAGTTCCGTGACCGTCTGCAGGCGATCTGGCAGCGATCTGGTCGTCCCGAGGAGATGCTCGCACAGCTTCAGCTGTGGTGCCGGGAGGCGGAGGCGAGCGGCATCGATGCCCTGCGGCGATTTGCTGAGAACCTTCGCCGCTATCGGCTTCCAGCCTGAACAACCGGTTTGCTGGCCGCAACGAAAAAAGCCCGGAAAACCGGGCCTTTTTCGTGCGAAAGCTTCAAATCACTTACTTGATCTTCGCTTCGCGATAAGCCACGTGCTTGCGAACGACGGGATCAAACTTCTTGATCTCCATCTTTTCAGGCATGGTGCGCTTGTTCTTGGTCGTGGTGTAGAAGTGACCGGTACCCGCGCTGGAGACCAGCTTGATCTTGTCACGCATCGCGTTACTCCTTCAAAAAAAATCAGATCTTGTCGCCGCGCGCGCGGATGTCGGTCAGCACAGCATCGATGCCCTTCTTATCGATGATGCGCATGCCCTTCGTGCTGACGCGCAGTTTGACCCAACGGTTTTCGCTTTCAACCCAAAACCGGTGCGTATGCAGGTTGGGCAGGAAGCGACGCCGGGTCTTGTTGTTCGCATGGGAAACGTTGTTCCCGGTCATCGGGCGCTTGCCCGTAACTTGGCATACCTTGGACATTGGAGTCTGCCTCCACAGAAATAATTCGGAATTCTGGCATCGCCGGACGGAAAGCGGGCTTTTATATCAAAATGGCCCGACTCAAGCAAGCTTATTCACCACGAAGTCAGGGTAAACGCATCCTTACCCAAGAGCGATGTAAGTCTTTGAAAGCGGGCCGTCGACCGCATGGACGTGGCCGTCGAGCGTACACGGATGTATTCACAGCGCACCTGCTTTCAAGGACTTATACATCGCTCACAGCAGGACCGAATGTGAGTCTCCGCCCCCCTGCACCACGACATTGTGTCCATCGACCCTCGCAGGCCTGTGGTCCGCCCCATGGCCCCAAGGCCACGCGGCGGGAGGCGGCGGCGCCGGGTGTTCGGTGCTGAACGGCGCGATTATAGCAGCCCGCGTTCGGCGAGGGAGACGATGGCGCCGTCGCCCACGATCATGTGATCGAGCACCCGCACATCGACCAGCGCCAGCGCCTCTCTCAGCCGCAGCGTGATCTGCTCGTCGGCCCGGCTCGGCTCGGCCACTCCGGACGGATGGTTGTGGGCCAGAATGAGGGCGGCGGCATTGAGCGCCAGGGCGCGCTTCACCACCTCGCGCGGGTGCACGCTGGCACCGTCCACCGTGCCGAAGAACAGCTCCTCGTAGGCAAGGACCCGGTGCCGGTTATCCAGGAACAGGCAGGCGAAAACCTCCCGCTCGCGCTCTCGCAGCTGGGCGCTGAGATACTGCCGGGTGGCATCGGGGCTGGTGAGTGCATTGCCCCGGCGCAGGGTGGCCATCAGGTGGCGGCGACTCAGCTCCAGAATGGCCCGAAGCTGGACGTACTTGGCATCGCCCAGCCCCCTGGCGGCGCAGAAGGTCATGCGGTCCGCCTCCAGCAGTTGCCGCAGACCGCCAAAGCTGCCCAGCAGTTCCCGCGCGAGGTCCACGGCGGTCTTGCCCCGGACCCCGGTGCGCAGAAAGATCGCCAACAGCTCGGCATCGGACAGCCCTTCGGCCCCCATGCGCAGCAGTTTCTCTCGTGGCCGCTCCTCGAGCGGCCAGTCCGTGATCGCCATGGTCAACCTCCTTGTCAAAACAGGCAGGAGTATTCTACCTGTCCCGGGGCGGCGGGCCAAATTCAGGGTGAACGCATACTAACGTCACGGCCGTGCTGTGAGCGATGTAAGTCCTTGAAAGCAGGTGCGCTGTGAATACATCCCTGTACGCTCGACGGCCGCGTCCATGCGGCCGACGACCTGCTTTCAAGGACTTACATCGCTATTGGGTGAGTATGCGTTTACCCTGGGGGCCAAATTTGCCCTTCTTTCCGCGGCCGGCGGAGCGATGTACACTTTCTGTCCATGCAAAAACTGGTTGGTAAGCGCATACTGCTCGGCGTGTCCGGTGGGGTTGCCGCCTACAAGGCGGCAGACCTGGTCCGCCGGCTTCGCCACGAAGGGGCCGAGGTGCGGGTGGTCCTGACTCCCGCCGGGGCGGAGTTCGTGCGGCCCCTCACCTTTCAGGCGCTGTCGGGACACCCGGTGCGAACTGCGCTGTTCGATCCCGCCCACGAGGCCGCCATGGGGCACATCGAGCTGGCCCGCTGGGCCGATATGGTGCTGGTGGCCCCCGCTACCGCCGATTTCATTGCCCGCCTGGCTGCCGGAATGGCCGATGACCTGCTCAGCACCCTGTCCCTCGCCACCGCCGCCCCCATTGCCTTGGCCCCCGCGATGAATCACCTGATGTGGGCGGCTCCGGCCACCCGGGAGAATGTCGCGACCCTGACGCGCCGTGGGGTGCGTCTTTTCGGGCCGGCCGAAGGCCCCCAGGCCTGCGGCGAGGCGGGGCCGGGGCGGATGCTCGAACCCGATCAGCTGGTCCGGCTCGCCGCCGAGTTGTTCGGGCCCCGGCCGCTCGCGGGGGTAAGGGTGACGGTGACCGCCGGCCCCACCCGGGAGGCGGTTGATCCGGTCCGGTTCATCAGCAACCGCAGTTCGGGGAAGATGGGGTTTGCAGTGGCTGCCGCTGCGGCCGCCATGGGGGCTCAGGTCCGGCTGGTGGCCGGTCCGGTGAATCTGCCGACCCCGGGCGGGGTCGAACGGGTGGATGTGGAGTCGGCGCAGCAGATGCTGGAGGCGGTTCTGGCCGGGCCCGGCAACATCTTCATCGCCGCGGCGGCCGTGGCGGACTATCGGATGGCGGAGCCGGCCGCGAGCAAGATCAAGAAACAGAATGACGGCGGACTTATCCTGACCCTGGTGCGCAACCCGGATATCGTGGCGACAGTGAGCGCCCTGGCGGCGCGCCCGTTCAGTGTGGGATTCGCGGCCGAGACCGATGCCTTGGAAGAGCATGCCCGCGCCAAGCTCGAAGCCAAGCGGCTCGATATGATCGCCGCGAACTGGGTAGGGGAGCGTTCCGGGGGGGGCGGTTTCGACAGCGACCGCAATGCCCTGCGGGTCCTCTGGCCCGACGGTGAACGCGATTTCCCCCTCGCGTCGAAGGAGACCCTGGCGAGAGATCTCATGTCGCTCATCGCCGAACGTTATCGGGCCGCCTTGGCCAAAGAGGAGTAACGGATGCGCAAGATTCAGTTGAAGGTGCTGGACCCCCGTCTCGGCACTGAAATGCCGTTGCCGCACTATGCGACGGAAGGGGCCGCCGGTATGGACCTGCGGGCCTGTTTGCAGGAGCCGCTGATCCTCGAACCCGGCGCTACCGCCCTGATCCCGACGGGGATCGCCATTCACATTGGTGAGCCGGACCTCGCTGCGGTGTTGCTGCCGCGCTCGGGGCTGGGCCACAAGCAGGGGATCGTACTCGGCAATCTGGTGGGCCTCATCGACAGCGACTACCAGGGGCAGGTCTACGTCTCCTGTTGGAACCGGGGTAAGGAATCATTTACGATCCAGGTCGGTGAGCGGATCGCCCAGATGGTGTTCGTCCCCGTGGTTCAGGCCCAGTTCGAGGTGGTGGACGAGTTCGAGGTCAGCGAACGGGGTGCCGGAGGTTTCGGGCACACCGGGCGCCACTGAGCCGCCCCGGCATCCTGGCCCCCCGCGGAACCGCACCTGTCCCCCGCAGAACTCACCGGTATCTTCGGTACGCGGCTCTCTCCCCTTCGGCGCGGCCTTGCTGCTGCGGTCCTGCGCCTGCCCCGGCGACGCTGGTGGGATGCTTCACGGAGATTGGTGCCGACGAACACCGGCATGGGGTTGGTGTTCGCCCGGGGAGCGCCGAAGGGCAGTGGCAACGCCCCCGTGAGCAGCCGGATCCCATGCCCGTCACCCGGAAGGGGGAGACCGCCTCCCGTCTGGGCCGAACGACTGTACGAGGCTGTGGTGTTCACCCCTAATCGATAACGGAACAAGAGACTATGACGCTGGATCTTCAGGCCGCAATGAACAAGGCTCGGGTACTCAGTGAGGCCTTGCCCTACATCAAACGGTTTTACGGCAAGACGATCATAGTGAAGTACGGCGGCAACGCCATGACCGAGGAGCATCTGAAGCGAGGCTTTGCCCGCGACGTGGTGCTGATGAAGCTGGTCGGCATGAACCCCGTCGTGGTGCACGGCGGCGGTCCGCAGATCGGACAGCTGTTGAAGCGCATCGGTAAGGAGAGCCAGTTCTACGAAGGCATGCGGGTGACCGACAGCGAGACCATGGATGTGGTGGAGATGGTGCTTGGCGGGCTGGTGAACAAGGAGATCGTCTCCCTGCTCAACCAGCAGGGGGGACTGGCGGTCGGCCTGACAGGGAAGGACGCCGACTTCATCCGTGCGCGCAAGCTTACCTTCACCCGCACCGCGCCGGAGATGAACGCGCCTGAAATCATCGACATCGGGCACGTGGGCGAGGTGGAGTCCATCAGCGGCCGGGTGGTCGAGATGCTGATCCAGGGTGATTTCATTCCCGTGGTTGCCCCCATCGGGGTGGGCCAGGATGGGCAGTCCTACAACATCAACGCGGACCTCGTTGCGGGGAAGCTGGCCGAGTCTCTGCAGGCGGAAAAACTCATTCTCCTGACCAATACGCCCGGTCTGCTCGGCCCCCAAGGGGAGGTTCTTACCGGGCTCACCTCCAGCCGTGTGAATGAATTGATCGCCGACGGCACCATCCATGGCGGCATGCTGCCGAAGATCCGTTGTGCACTGGAGGCGGTGGCCGCCGGGGTCCAGAGTGCCCATATCATCGATGGGCGGGTCGAGCACGCACTGTTGCTGGAGATCTTCACCGATCAGGGCGTCGGCACCCTGATCCAGCAGGACGGAGTGTCCTGACACGCAGTCAAGGGGGATGAGCAGTGAATAACGACAAGAACAAACCGTCGCGCCGTCAGCAGATCCTGGAGGCGCTGGCGCTGCAACTGGAGAGCAGTCCGGGGGAGCGCATCACCACCGCCTCCCTTGCCCGGGCGGTTGGGGTCTCCGAAGCGGCGCTGTACCGCCATTTTCCCAGCAAGGCGAAGATGTTCGAAGGGTTGATCGAGTTTATCGAGGAGACGGTGTTCAGTCTCGTCAACCGCATCCTCACCGAGGAGCCGCGCGCAAGCGTGCGGTGCGAGAAGATCATCCTGGTACTGCTGGGATTCTCCTCCCGTAACCCCGGGATGACCCGGATTCTGGTGGGGGATGCCCTGACCGGGGAGACCGAACGGCTGCGGACCCGGGTGGGGCAGTTCTTCGACCGCATCGAGACCCAGTTGAAGCAGGTCCTGCGGGAAGGCGAGCTGGGTCGGCAGTTGACTCCGGGGCAGCCGGTGGCGGCCATGGCCAACCTCATGTTGGCGGCCGCTGAGGGGCGGATGAATCAGTTCGTTCGCAGCGGCTTCAAGCGTGCTCCCACGGATCTCTGGGAGCAGCAGTGGGGGTTGCTCAGCGCCGCGCTGTTTGCCCCCGAACCCGCCTGATCACTCAGGGTAAACGCATACTTATCCAAGAGCGATGTAAGTCCTTGAAAGCAGGTCGTCGGCCGCATGGATGGGTACAAGGACGTACTTATGCCACGGGAGGGCAGGGATGCCCGAAGCGGCCGCGGCCGTCGAGCGTACACGGATGGAAGATGATTGCTCCTGCATAATCTTCACTCCCGACATCCATGTCGGTCGTATTCACAGCGTACCTGCTTTCAAGGACTTACATCGCTCACAGCACGGCCGTGACGTAAGTATGCGTTCACCCTGCCTGATCACTGCCGGCGCTTGCTCTGGAGCTCGCGGAAGCGCTGCAGGTCGGCATCGTATGTCGTCCGCAGCTCCTCCATCTCGCGCTGTTTGAGGTGGATGTAGGCCTGCTTCTCCTCAATCTGGCGCTGCAGACTCGCCATGTCGGCCGTGAGGTCATCCGGGATCGGCCTGCCAGCGCGCTCGTGGCTGGCCGCCCGCTTCTTCTCCTGTTCCAGGTTCTGTTCCAGGTTGCCGACGGTCAGGCGCGTGACCTCGATGAGCCCTTCCACGGCCGCAAGCTTGCGGTCCCGTGAGGTGATGATGTCCTGCTCCGTGGCAAAGGTGGCGAGCAGCACCCGATCCGCGGCCGCCCGCTCGGCCCGGAGGCGTTTCTCCTCTGCCTCGCGCTCCCGCTCCGCCGCCTCGAGGCGCTGCTGCTCGGCCACCTCCTCGGCGGTCTTCGCCCGCTCCTGAACCTCCACCGTGATCCCGCGTTTGTCGAGGGTGCGGGTCTCCTTTTGCGCATATTCCGGGGGCACGGCATTGCCGCACTCCCGTAACCCGTCTTTGTTGGTCCAGCACTTGATTGCCGCCAACGGGGCACTGACGGGAACCAGCAGGGCGAGGGTGAGTGCGGTGGTGCGGATCGACATTTTCATTGCAGTTCGGCTCTGGAATACAGCAAAGGCGTTCCGGCAGTATACTGCCACTTCCCCTTGCCGTCATGGGCCGCCGTGGATCCGTTCCAGCACCTGCTGCTTTTCATCGCCTCGTTGATTGCCAATGCCTTTTCCGCCTTGGCGGGGGGTGGGGCCGGTCTGCTGCAGTTTCCGGTGCTGCTGTTTCTCGGCCTGCCGTTTGGCGTGGCGTTGGCCACCCACAAAGTGGCCACTGTCGCGCTTGGCCTTGGTGCAACATTGCGTCATCTGAGGGGCGAGAGTCTGGAGCGGCGCTTCACCCTGGTGGTGCTGGCCTGGGGATTACCGGGCGTGGTGCTGGGGGCGAATCTCATCCTGCAGGTCCCGGACACCGTGGCCCGGGCGGCGCTCGGTGTCCTCACCATGGGCTTGGGCCTCTACTCCTGGCTTCGGCGAGAGCTCGGACAGGAGCAACGGCCGACGCACCGCCGGGGGTGGGGGTTGCTCATCGGGGGCGCCGGCCTGTTTTTCATCGGCACGCTCAATGGCTCTCTCACCTCCGGGACCGGGCTGTTCGTCACGATCTGGCTGGTGCGCTGGTTCGGCCTCGACTACAAGCGCGCGGTCGCCTACACCCTGGTGCTGGTGGGGATGTTCTGGAACGGGGCGGGGGCGGTGACCCTGGGGATCGTGGGCGAGATCCAGTGGGATTGGCTGCCGGCGCTGCTCCTGGGTTCCGTGCTGGGCGGTTATGCCGGCGCCCACCTGGCGCTGCAGAAGGGCAACCGCTGGGTCAAGCGCGTCTTCGAGACCGTAACCCTGCTGGTCGGGTTGCAACTGCTGCTCGGCTAGACATCGAACAGACGCGCCCGATGCGCCGAGCATGCAGGGTGGATTGGCACAGCGAGCACACTCCCTCGTCGCTCGCCTCTCTTCTCTGCCTTCAGGCGCCGTACTGCTTCTGATAAGCGCGCACCGCCTCCAGGTGGGAGGCCATTTCCGGCAGCTCCTCCAGGTACTCCACCAGGTCGGCCAGGTCCACGATGCTGACCACCTGCAGGCCGTACTTCTGCTCGACCTCCTGAATGGCCGATAGCTCACCTTTGCCCCGCTCCTGCCGGTTGAGGGCGATCACGACCCCGGCGGCCTGCGCACCGGCGGCGGCGATGATTTCCATCGATTCACCGATGGCGGTGCCGGCGGTGATGACATCGTCGACGATCAGCACCCGACCGCTCAGTGGCGCGCCGACAATGGTGCCCCCCTCGCCGTGGTCCTTGGCCTCCTTGCGGTTGAAGCAATAGGGGACGTCGCGGCCGTGGTGATCGGCCAAGGCGATGGCGGCGGCGCTCGCCAGCGGGATGCCTTTGTAGGCGGGGCCGAACAGCATGTCGAACGGCAGCCCCGAGTCCTCGATGGCCGCGGCATAGTAGCGCCCGAGCCGAGCCAGCTGGGCCCCGCGGCTGAACAGTCCGGCGTTGAAGAAGTAGGGGCTGAGCCGGCCGGATTTCAGAGTGAATTGCCCGAACCGCAAAACGTCGTTGGCGATGGCGAATTCGATGAATTCGCGTTTGTAATCCTGCATGACGCACCCCTCATGTTGGCGAAACCGCCATTTTATCAGTCCCCGAAGGGCGTTGGGATGGGGATCGCTAAGGTGGTTGGACAGCAAGCCCGCATGTCTCACCCCAATGCCTTGGCGGACACGTACCGCCCACCCGCGTACTCGGGAGCGGGCATGAGCAATGGAGGCCGCGTCGGCACGTGCCCCCTGGTCGGACCAGGCTTCCCGGTCCCGGGGCCAGGGCATCCGAGTCGGCCTGAAGAGTGCGGCGGGGGATCAGCTGGGGAAGAGCGCCGTCGCCGCCTGATAAAAGAGAAAACTCACCAGCCAGGCGAGGGTCAGCGGCCACACCACCGCCAGGGCCGTGAACCACCAGCTGCGTGCCTCCTTGTGAAGCACCGCAATGGTGGAGAGGCAGGGGGTGTAGATCAGCACGAACAGCATGAAGCTGTACGCCTCCACCCAGCTGATGTTCTGGGCCAGCAGGCCAGACAGGTTCGCTTCGTTGGCGCCATAGATCACCGCCAAAGCCCCAATCACCACCTCCTTCGCCACGAAGCCGAACATGAGGGCAATGCTCATGAGACTATCGATGCCCAGGGGGGTGAACACCGGGGCGAACAACGCCGCGATCTGGCCGGCCAGGGTTTCCGGGCCGGCCGGCGTGGCATCGAAGGGATAGTGGGTGAGGAACCATACCAAGATCACCCCGAGGAGGATGAAGCCGCTCGCCTCACGGAGGAACCGTCGCCCCTCCTGCCAACCCCGCGCGGCCATCTGCCGGGTGGTGGGGAAGCGGTAGGGGGGGAGCTCCAGCAGCAGCGGCTCATCGTTGGTCAGCCGCCAGCGGTAGAGGGCGGCGGTGAGGAACGCCGCGAAAAAGCTCATGACGTAAAGACTGAAGAGTACGAATGGCGCCCTGGAAGGCGAAAACACGGCGGTGGTGAGGAAGACGAACACCTGCAGCCGTGCCGAGCAGAGGGAGAAGGGGATCATCAGCATGGTGAGCAGGCGCAGCCCCCGGGAACGCATCACCCGGGTCCCCATCAGCGCGGGCACATTGCAACCGAAGCCCATCAGCTGCATGACGAAGGCGCGACCGTCCAGCCCCAGCCGTCCCATGAAGGCGTCCATCAGGAACGCCGCCCTGGAGAGGTAACCGCTGTCCTCCACGATCCCCATGAAGATGAAGAACAGGATGATGATGGGGATGAACGACAGCACCGTCCCCACCCCGTCATAGACGCCCTCCAGGAGGAAACTGCGCAAGGCGTCCCCGGAACCGGCAAGCAGGGGTTCGATGAGCGTCTCGCGAGCCAGGGCCAGCAGCCAGGCCACTGCGTCCTGCAAGGGGGCGCCAAGGCTGTAGACGGCCTCGAAGACCAGGTACATGGCGAGGAAGAAAAGGGGCAGGCCGAGCAGGGGATGGAGCAGCACCCGGTCCAGACGACCGGTCAGCCCCTCGGAAAGGCGCACCGGAACGTGCACCGTCTCCTTGACCAGCTCTTCCAGACGCGCTTCCAGGCTGTCGTCCCTGGCGAAGGCGGCGCTGTCGGCCAGTTCGGCGCGAGTACCCTCAAGTCGCTCTTGCAGTACTTTCCGTGCAAACGGAAACCCGTGGCCGTGCTTGGCGCTCAGGGTCACCACCGGGCAGTCGAGGGCCTTGGCGAGCTCCTCGGAGCGGATGTCGATGCCCTGCCGCTTGGCCTCGTCCACCATGTTGAGCAGCAGCACGGTGGGCAGTCCCAGCTCACGCGCCTGGAGGACCAGCGCCAGCTGGCGGTCCAGCTGGGTGGCGTTTGCCACCACCGCGAGGAGGTTGATCCGGTTGCGCTCGAGGAAGTGACGAACCACCTGTTCGTCTTCGCTGTAGCCATGGAGGTTGTAGATGCCGGGCAGGTCGATCACCTCGACCATGTCCGCGCCAAGCAGGATCTTCGCCGAGAGCAGGTCGACGGTGACGCCGGGCCAGTTGCCCACCCGGGCCCCGGCCCCGGTGAGCCGGTTGAACAGGGTCGACTTGCCCGTGTTGGGCATGCCGAGAAGGGCAATACGCTTCATGGATCAGTGATTCAGGAGCCGAGGGTTGCCGCGACGGGCCCCTCGTGGGTGAGCCTGATGCGGCGGGCTTCCTTGGGTCGGATAACCAGATCGGTGCTGCCGACCCGGATCTGCAACGTCCCACCCAGCCGTGCGCGGCGAATCACGGCCACTTCCCGTCCGGCGCGCAACCCAAGAGCCAACATGCGTTGGTACAGCGCCTCGTCAGCGACGACTTCGGCGATGCGTGCGGTGTGCCCCTGGGCGAGTTGCTCGAGTGTCACGGCGGATTCCTTTGGGACCAAATGAGAAGTATTCTCATCGTGCATGGTTGCATACTGCCGAAGCCAAATCAACCGGGAGCCGTATTCTACTCAACTTCCGCCCTTGACGGCAGCTCGGGTCGCTCACAGCACAGGGTGAACGCATACTAACATCACGGCCGTGCTGTGAGCGACGTAAGTCCTTGAAAGCAGGTACGCTGTAAATACATCCCTGTACGCTCGACGGCCGCGGCCGCTCCGGGCATCCTTGCCCTCCCGCGGCATAAGTGCGTCCTTGCACCAATCCATGCGGCCGATGACCTGCTTTCAAGGACTTACGTCGCTCTTGGGTGAGTATGCGTTTACCCTGGCTCACAGCACGGCCGTGACGTAGGTGTGCGTTTACCCTGCGGGTCGCGAGCCCTCAGGCGAACGCCTGCCCATCACCTCACGCCCCGACGCAGACCCACCCGACCTCTGACCTCCAGGAGAGCTGACCGATCAGTGGCTCGAAGGCGGTAGCTGCGAAGGCGGTGTATTCCGAAGGTTCGCTACAGGCCACCCGTTCCCCTTCCGGTTGGGGCACCAGCGTCGCGCTCGAATGCACTCCAAGCAGTTTTGACCGGAACCTTCAGAAACGGTTGCGATGCTCTGCGGCGTTGCCGTTGGCTGCACCTGGAAATGGGGCAGGGCCCAGATCCTCTGCCGGGCCGCCCTGGCCCCCGCTTCGGCGGGCCGGGGGGGACAAGGAAGTCTGACTATAATTCTTGGGTATCACCAACCCGAGGAGGAGTTGCGGTATGTCCATAAGAACGATCGTCACCACGTTTGCCGCGGTTCTGCTGTTCGCTGGCGGGGGGGCGATTTACGCCGCCGAGGAGGGCAACGGTTACAGCCGGCAAAAAGTGGTGTACCACATCAACGATCTGGAGAGTGCGAGCGCCGCTCTGGGCAACGTCAGGAATCACCTGAATGCAGTGGGGGACGACAGGGCGGAGATCGTCGTGGTGACCCACAGCGACGGCGCCTACCTGCTGGTAGAGGGGAGTCAGGACGCCAAGGGGCGCATGTTCGATGCCTCCATCCAGCAGCTGGCCGATCGCGGGGTCAAGTTCCAGATCTGCAACAACACCATCGTCGGCAAGAAGATCGACACCAGCAAGCTCAACATGAATGCCGAGATCGTCCCCTCGGGCGTCGCCCAGGTGGCCCATCTGCAGCAGCAAGGTTTTGTGTACGTGAAGCCTTGACGCACTGTCGGCCGAGGCTTCCCATCAGCTGATCTCCTGGTAGGCGTTGTAGAACTGCCGTGCCGTGCGCCCGCTCCGCGAGCCTCGGACCATGGCAAATTGCCGCGCCGTTTGGTGGAGCCGTTCGCGATCGGGGTGGTCGGGGAAGAGGTTGTCCACGATGGCCAGGTACTCGCTCAGGTTGATCGGGTAGAAGGAGAGCCAGAGGCCGAACCGATCCGAGAGGGAGATCTTCTCCTCCACGGCATCGCCGTGGTGGAGTTCGCCCTCGATCAGGCGGGTCTCCTGGTTGTCGCTCATCTGCTCCGGGACCAGGTGGCGGCGGTTGGAGGTGGCGTACATGAGGATGTTTTCCGGCGGCAGCTCCAGGGAGCCCTCCAGCACCGTCTTCAGGGCCCGGTAGCCGGTGTCGCCGGGCTCGAAGGAGAGATCATCGCAGAAGACGATGAACCGCTGGGGCCGCTCGCCCACCGCGTCGACGATCTCCGGCAGGTCGACGAGATCGTCACGGTCGATTTGAATGATCCGCAGGCCGCGGTCCTGGTACTCGTTCAACAGCCCCTTCACCAGGGAGGATTTGCCGGTCCCCCGGGCCCCCCACAGCAGGGCATTGTTGGCCGGCAAGCCCGCGAGGAAGCGCTCGGTGTTGACCGTCAACTGCCGCTTTTGCGGCTCGATGCCCACCAGGTCCGCCAGCCGGATGGGATCGCTACGGCGCACCGGGCGCAACGTGGCATGGCGGGGGCGCCAGATGGCGGCGGTGGTGAGATTCCAGTCGATGCTCATGGTGTATTTCCGGAAACGGCAAGTTCTCTCTCCCGCTCCCCCGCGGCGTTCGGCGTCCCGAGCATGCTGCGCACCCACGGCAGCAGCAGGTAGGCCGGGAAGGCCAGAAAAAAGGTGAGCAGGAAGTAGGGCGCATATCCCATGGAGGCGGCGCCGAAGCCGCTGGCCCAGCCCGCCAGCGAGCGGCTCAGGGCGAAAATGGAGGAGAGCAGGGCGTATTCGGTGGCGGAGTGGCGCCGATCCACGATGGCCATGAGGAAGGCCAGGAAGGCGGCGGTGCCCAGCCCCCCCGTAAACGACTCCAGGCCGCTGGCGGTGTACATCAACAAATAGTCCTGGGGCCGCAGCCCCTCGGTCTCGAGGATGAACCAGGCGGCCGCCACATAGCCCAGGTTCGAGAGGGCCTGAAACAGGCCGAGCACCCACAGCGCCCTGAAGATCCCGATCCGGTCGGTGACCCATCCCCCGGCCACGCCGCCGGCCACCGAGAGGGCCAGACCGAGGTTGACCGACACCAGGCCGATCTCGCTGGCGGTGAAGCCTGCGTCCACCCAGAAGGGCTTCACCATGAATCCCATGGCGGCGTCGCCGAGCTTGAAGGTGAGGATGAACAGCACGACCGCCCCCATGCCCGGGCGCCTGAGCATCTCCATCATGGCGCCGAGCATCGGCCCTTCAGTGAGTTCCCGCGCCTCGTCCCTTGCGGTGGGGCGCCCGGTGTGGCGCCAGAGTGTCACGGCGATGGCCGCAAAGGCGAGCCCCGAGGCGTACCACCAGAATCCCGCCAGTGCATCGGTGAAGTGGACCTGGCGGTCGGCGAGCCAGAGGGCGCCGAGAAGCAGTCCGCTGGCGGCGGCCGTCCCCGCCGGACTACCGGCGATGCGGCGCAACTCCGTGCCGAGGGGGACCTGCGCTCGGGGCACGATGCGTTCCTGCGGCGCCCGGAGGCTGGCGAGGGCGAGCCCGGCCAGCAGCACCGCCGCCGCGGCATAGGTGGCAGACCAGCCGATCACGTCGCTCAACACCAAGGCGAAACCGGCGGCCAGCATACCCACACGATAGAACCCGATGCGCAGGCCGTTCCCGAGCCCCATCTCGCGCCGCTCCAGCATCTCGATGGTATAGCCGTCGATGGCGACATCGTTGGTGGCCGACAGGAGGGTGAAGGCCCCGATGGCGACCCAAACCCAAGGGGCGAACTCGGCGTGGATGGCAAACAGCAGCAGTACCGCCCCCATACCGAGATCGGCAACCGCCATCCAGCGGCGGTGGTGGCGGTAGTGATCGATCGCCGGGGCCCAGAGGAATTTGAGGGTCCAGGCCAGCCCCAGGAGGCTCATGAAGCCGATCTCCCACAGCTCCACCCCCTGCTGGCGGAAGTGCACGGGGAAGATGTCGTAGAACACCCCGAGGGGGAATCCCTCTGCGAAGTAGAGGATCCCCACCCAGAACATCTTCGATTTCAGCAGCGGTGTCGAACGCAGTTCCATGGAATGGTTATGATGTTTTTGCAGGGCGAGCGCATACTTACGTTAGGGCCGTGCTGTGAGCGATGTAAGTCCTTGAAAGCAGGTACGCTGTGAATACGACCGACATGGACGTCGGGAGTGAAGATTATGCAGGAGCAATCATCTTCCATCCCTGTACGCTCGACGGCCGCGGCCGCTTCGGGCATCCTGCCCTCCCGCGGCATAAGTGCGTCCTTGCACCAATCCATGCGGCCGACGACCTGCTTTCAAGGACTTACATCGCTCTTGGGTAAGTATGCGTTTACCCTGGATGTTTTTGCCCCCGGGCGCTCCGCGGTTATCATACATGTTTTCCCCGGCGGAGCCTGAGCCTATGCCTTCCGAAATCTCCTACGCAGCGGCCTTTCTCGTCGGCCTCTTCGGCGGCGTCCACTGCGTGGGAATGTGCGGGGGCATCGTCGGAGCGCTTGGGCTGGGGCTGAGCGAACAGGTTCGGGGACGGCTGGGAGGACTGCTCCCCTACCTGCTGGGCTATAACCTTGGCCGGATCACCAGCTACACCGCCGCGGGGACCCTGATGGGCGGGGTGGGGCTGCTCGCCGCCAATCTCATCGCCTTTCACCAGGCGCAACAGCTCCTGCAGCTCATCGCCGGCGGGTTCATGATCGCCCTTGGGTTCTACCTCGGGGGCTGGTGGTTTGGGTTGGTGCGCCTGGAGCGTGCCGGGGGGCGGCTCTGGAGTCGGGTGGAGCCCTACGCGCGTCGCCTGCTCCCGGTGCGGAGTGCGACCCAGGCGGTCGTGATGGGGCTGGTCTGGGGCTGGTTGCCGTGCGGCTTGGTCTACAGCGCCCTCATCTGGGCCGTCTCCGCCGGGGGGCCATTGGAGGGGGGGCTGCTCATGCTCTCATTCGGCCTGGGCACCCTTCCCAACCTGTTTGCCATGGGCCTCTTCGCGGCCCAGATCGCCCGGTTCATGCGCAAGCCGTGGGTGCGGCACCTCGCCGGGGCGTCGGTGGCCGTGCTAGGGGTGTTGAACGTGATCCGTGCCGTGGGGCTTTGAGTGGGACGGTGCCCGCCGCAACACCGTATGGACGTCGACGATGCAGGCGGTGCGGCGCGGTATGCAGGTGGATAAGTGCACCATCGGCGCTGATCCGGTGCTCTGAAAGGGCCATCGGGGCTGCGATGTGCCGCCCTGTCGATGTCCTGCTGGTGTCATCAGTCCACGAAGAACTGTTGACGGAAGTGGAACTCGTACGGGCGCCTTGCCCCCTCAGGCTGGACCTGCACGTCGAAGTTCAACACCTCCTGGTCGGCCACGGCGAACTCACCGACGTAGTAGATGGCTTCTCCCTCCCGGATCTCCCGAAACCCGATCTCCCGGAACTGGGAGGCGCGGTTGGCGGCCCTGGTGTCGATCTCCGCGCCGACGGGGAGGTAGCGGTCACCAACCTTCTCCTGCACGGTGATGTTGAGCACGCCGCGGTAACGGCTGCGCCGCAAGCCGTAGGACTGCGCCACCTCGGGGTGGAGCAGGTCCGCGCTGAAGGCGTTGTAGTGAATGCGGTAGTTGTCGAAATCCTTGAACTGTGCCGCCGTTGCCTCGTGGGGCAGAAGGGCGAACATCGCGGTCACGGCCATCATCCGCAGCAAGAACGGCATGGGGAAATCCCTCTTCGGTGGTGGTCTTGAAACTATAGCCCAGCGTTCGCGCCCCATGGTTGAGGCACCTAACGCACAGAGCGGCCACTGCACCGAAGGGGCTGCGCCTAACCCGCATGCCGCATCACTGTTCGACGCTCCGGCCTTGCGGGCCGGTTGGGCCGATGTGCGGTCGTGGGGGGCGCGTGCGGCGGAATCGGAGGCCGAACGAAGGCCCGTGTGAAGCCAGGCCAGGCAGGTAATTCTTCTTCCGAAGGAGTCGCCGCCCGGTCGGGCGGCGCTCTGGGGGATGGCTGGCGCGGCTCGCCGCGCCAATCAGGCGTTGGCCACCTGCTTGACCGCGGGGGCTGTCCCCCCGAGGGGACGGTTGACGATTTGCAGGATCCTATCCACCTCCGCAAACTGCCGCTCCAGCATGGCGGTGGTCTTCTCCAGCTCCTCGATGCGCGACTGCAGGGTATCGCGCGATTCGTTGATCTTGCGCAGATTCTCGAGTCGCTTCTCCATCTGCGCCTTGTGCTCCTTGATCTGCTTGACCAAAGGCGACATCACCGCCTTGCTCCAGCGCTCCGCATCGCGGTGGGCCTTGAAGAAGATGTTGCGCGCGTGGCTGACCAGGGAGATGAAGAATTTCTTGATGACGAAGGACTGTTCGGTCATGGCGGTGACCGGAGAATTGCGGAATGCCTCCGCCTCGTGATAGAGCCTCTCGAGCTCCTTCGTGTACTCGGTCACCGTGTAGAGGACCGGCTTGAGCTCTTCGATGCCGTGTTCCTGGTGGAACTTGCGGTAGATGGTGATGACCAGCCGGTTCAGCTGCTCGCTGTATTCGGTGACCTCCTTGAACTTTTCGGTGACCCCGTCGAAGAAGGTCACCATGCCGCCCTTGAGCCCGTGGGTGGTCCAGCTGCCGCTCAGGGCCTGACGCGTCTCACCCACCAGCTTGTCCAGGGAGCCGAGGCTCAACAACTCCATGAGCTTCTGGCTCTGCTCGTTGAGGATGCGCTTGTTGGCCTGGAAGCTCTCGACATTCTTGTGATAGGAGACCTGCTCTTCGCGGGTCTTTTTCATCAGGTGCTGAATGACCTCGTCATTCTTGCCGCTGAGCCCTCGCAGCTCCTCCAGCTGCTGTCTGGACGCGGAGAGCCGGGTGGCGAGTACATCGCGGGAGTCCTTGACCATGCCGCCGATCTCGTGCACCACATGGTCCCGGACCAGCTTTTGTTTGTACGGGAGGATCTCCGTGGCAAGGATCGACTCCAGCATCAGGATGTTGCTCTTCTCCAGCAGTTGCTGGTCGTGGCGGATCTTGGCCAGCAGACCCTTCTGGGCGGAGGCGGGATAGATACTCCTCGGCTCGATGCCGAGGACCTTGCCCACCTTGCTGCACTGCTCGGCGATGGTACGGGCGACCGCCTCATCCCCCTTGAGCTCGTCCCACAGGGTATCGACCTTGTTGAGCACCACCAACAGCCCCTTGTCCTTGCCGGCGCGCAGGGGCTTGACGTTGTGTTTCCACATGTCCAGATCGGATTTGGTGACCCCGGTGTCCGCTGCCAGGACAAACAGTACCGCCTGGGCGTTGGGGAGCATGTTGATGGTCAGTTCCGGCTCACTGCCGAGGGCATTCAGTCCGGGGGTGTCCAGGATCACCAGCCCCTGCTTCAGCAGCGGATGGGGGAAGCTGATGAGGGCGTGACGCCACATGGGGATTTCAATGGCCTCCGGCTCCCTGCCATCCGGGCTGTGGAGATGGCGGTCTTCATCCGAGTAGAGCCCCAGCCTGCGGGCATCCTCGAGCTTGACCCGTTTGACCTTGATGATCTCCTGGAACGCCTCCGCCATGCTCTCGGGGCTGTTGAGGTCCAGCTCGATGGAGGTCCAGTGAATGGGGTTGGCCTTGTATTCGGCGATGCTGGTCTCGTTGAGGCGCGTCTCGATGGGCAGCAGGCGGATGTAAGCGTGCTGATGCTCGGTGTCGTAGAACAGTTCGGTCGGGCACATGGTGGTGCGCCCCGCCTCGGAGGGCAGCAACCGGCGGTCGTACTCGGAGAAGAAGATGGCGTTGATGAGTTCCGTCTTGCCCCTTGCGAACTCTGCGACGAAAGCGATGGTCAGGCGATCGGAGCGTAGCGATTCCAGGATCTCGTAGATGCGAAGATCATCTTCCGGGGCCCCCATCTCATGGCGCTCCAGCCATGACTGATAACTCTGGATTGCCTTGGTCAAGTCGGTCTTCCATTGACCATACGCCTGCATCTGTTCGTTAAAGCGTTTATTCGGCATCGCTATCGCTCTCTGTCGACCGACGTCCGCCCCTGCGGCGGCCGATATGATGTCCCTGTGTGTAGGACAAGTTATTGGTATTGTTTGTTTCGGAACCTCTGCGCCGGGCCGTGGTCGCGCTGACGTAAAACGGACGGCCCTGCCGATGATCTAATCAATATATTGAAATCTTACGCGATCACAAGGGGCGCGTCCCGCACGGGTGAGACTCGGTTCTCATTTCGGAGCAATCTTCGCTGCGGGGGGGAAGGCCTGGGGGGCATGGATCCGAAGCCTTTTTTCCCGACCGCTGTCCCCCGACAAGAGCGTGAGTGCCGAACGGGGAACCCCGAAGGCCTTGGCCAGATATTTCAGCAAATGGAGGTTGGCCTGACCCTCGACGGGGGGGGCGGTGATGCGGACCTTGAGGGAGTCCCCATGGGGGCCGACGATTTCATCGCGACTGGCCCGTGGCTGCACCCGGACGGCCAGCAGCAGGTCCTCGCCCTCCCATTGATACCAGGCATCCATCAGCTCAAGGCCAGATGCTGCAGGGGCGGCAAGATGAGCATCTTCGCGACCTGCAAACCCAAAATGGCAAACAGGGGAGAGAGATCCAGGCCCGACATGGGGGGGATGAGCTGGCGCACCGGGCGCAACACGGGCTCATTCAGCTGATGGAGCAGGCTGTAGACGGGATTGTACACCCCAGGGTTCACCCAGCTCAGGATGGCCTGGATGATGATGGAGAAGA
This sequence comes from Gammaproteobacteria bacterium, assembly GCA_041690535.1. Taxonomy (GTDB): domain Bacteria; phylum Pseudomonadota; class Gammaproteobacteria; order Thiohalomonadales; family Thiohalomonadaceae; genus JAWLHA01. Next base: position 68,123 of record JAWLHA010000003.1, read on the forward strand.
GAAAGACGTTCAGGGCCAACTCGACCAGCTGCGTGATGGAGAGCAGAACCAGTGTGCCGGGGCCTGCGCTCGCCCCCCGCAAGGCGATCACGACCCAGAGCGAGACTGCTTGCAGGACCAGCATCAGGACCACCGATGCCATGTCCTTGCCCCCGAGCCCGGGGATGATGCGGCGCAAGGGCCTGAGCGGTGGGTTGGTGACCTTTACCAAAAACTGCGAGATCGGGTTGTAGAAATCGGCCCGCGCCCACTGCAGCAGGAAACGGAGCATCACCGCCAGGATATAGAGGTCGAATAGAGCGGTGATCAAGAAGGTCAGTGGCGAGGCAAGGTAGCCATTCATCCCTTTGTCGCTCCAAGTACTTCCGAGAGTTCCACGGCGCGGTCCCGGGCGGCGGTCACGGCCTTTTCAAACAGCCGCGGGAGGTCACCCGCCATCAGCACTTCGAGGGCGCGCTCCGTGGTGCCGCCGGGTGAGGTGACCCGCTGGCGCAGGGTGGCACAATCCTCTCTGCACTCCAGGGCCATCTTGGCGGCTCCGAACGCGGTCTGGAGCGCCAGCAGTCGGGCGGTCTCGGCGGGCAGCCCGAGGCGTTCGCCCCCCTTTTCCAGCGCCTCCATCACCAGGAAGAAGTAGGCAGGTCCGCTCCCCGAGAGGGCGGTCACCGCGTCCATCAAAGGTTCATCATCCACCCACACCACCAGCCCGACCGACCGCATGAGTCCCTCGGCCAGCTCCCGCTGGCGATGGCTGACCGCCGCGTTGGCATAGAGCGCCGTGGCGCCGCTGGTGACCAGTGCAGGGGTGTTGGGCATGGTCCGCACGATGGCCATCTGGCCGCCGAGCCAGGTATCGATGTCGCTGGTGCGAATGCCCGCCGCCACCGAGACCAGCAGCGGTGCCCTGGCCTGTACCTGCTCGCGCAGTTCGGCGCAGGCTTGCTTGAGAACTTGCGGCTTGGTCGCGAGCACGACCAGGTCCACGCACGCTGCGAGAGCAGCGTTGTCCGTGGTGGCGTGGATCCCGAAGCGTTGCTTCAGCTCCTCGAGCCGCTTCTCGTTGGGATCCGAGACCCAAAGACGTTCGGGCGGGAAGTGATCGGCGATGAGGCCGCCGATCAGGCTGGCGGCCATGTTGCCGCCACCCACAAAACCGATCTTGACGTTTTCCATGGAAATTCCGCTTGGCAGAGAGGACTTTCTTGTAGTGGCTAAGCATAACGTTTGACCGCAGGGCATGCCACATGGCCGTCGTTGTGCGGCGCGGCCGGCTCAACTCTCGTGGCGGTAGTCCCGCGGGCCGAACAGCGCCGTCCCCACCCGGACCATGGTGGCCCCCTCGAGGATGGCCGCTTCCAGGTCGTCGGACATGCCCATGGAGAGCGTATCGAGCGCCAGCCCCTCCTGTTGGAGTCCGACGAATGCCTCTCGCAACAGTCTGAATGGCAGACGTTGGCGGTCGGGGTCCTCCTCGGGGGCGGGGATCGCCATCAATCCCCGCAGCCGAAGCCGCGGCAATGCGGTCAGCTTGCGCGCCAGCGCGGGCAGCTCCGCCAGGGAGACGCCCGACTTGGTCGGCTCGGCGCTGACGTTCACCTGCAGGCAGATGTTCAATGGGGGGCGCTCCGGGGGGCGCTGTTCATTGAGGCGTTGAGCAATCTTCAGCCGGTCCACACTGTGAACCCAGTCGAAAAACTGGGCAATGGTGCGGGTCTTGTTGGATTGAATCGGCCCGATGAAGTGCCACTCCAGGTTAAGATCTCCGAGCGTCTCAATCTTCCCGGATGCCTCCTGCAGATAGCTTTCGCCGAACCGACGCTGCCCTTGTCCGGCGAGGGTCCGAAGTTCATCCGCTGTGCGGGTCTTGCTGACCGCCAGCAATTGGACCGAACTCGGGGCGCGGCCGGCCAGCCGCTCGGCGCTGCGAATGCGCTCAACGACCGCAGCCAGGCCATGCTCCGCCATGTCTGTATTGTGTCTCATGGGCGTAAGTTATACCTTAGTGGGCGCTGTTTTCAGAGTCGTTGCGGAGATGCACTCCGTCTCGACCAACGCGAGGAAAAACCATGGACATTACGGAACTGCTTGCATTCGGGGTAAAGAACGGCGCATCGGACTTGCACCTTTCGGCCGGTTTGCCCCCGATGATTCGAGTGGACGGTGACGTGCGCCGCATCAACGTGCCGCCGCTGGAGCACAAGGATGTCCACCGGCTTGTCTACGATATCATGAATGACAAGCAGCGCAAGGATTACGAAGAATACCTCGAGACAGACTTCTCTTTCGAAATCAAGGGTCTGGCCCGTTTTCGCGTCAATGCCTTCAACCAGAATCGGGGTTCCGGGGCGGTGTTCCGGACCATCCCCTCGAAGATCCTCTCCCTTGAAGACCTCAACTGCCCCCCCATCTTCAAGGAGATCTCCGAGAACCCCCGCGGCATCGTCCTGGTGACCGGACCGACCGGCTCGGGCAAGTCGACCACCCTGGCCGCCATGGTGGACTACAAGAACAACAGCGAATACGGCCATATCCTCACCATCGAGGACCCCATCGAGTTCGTCCACGAAAGCAAGAAGTGCCTGGTCAACCAGCGGGAGGTCCACCGCGATACCCTGGGGTTCAACGAGGCATTGCGTTCGGCGCTGCGCGAAGACCCCGACACCATTCTGGTGGGCGAAATGCGAGACCTCGAGACCATTCGCCTTGCCCTCACCGCGGCGGAGACCGGCCACTTGGTGTTTGGCACCCTCCATACCAGCTCCGCGGCGAAGACCATCGATCGCATCATCGACGTGTTTCCCGCGGCCGAAAAGGACATGGTGCGGGCGATGCTGTCCGAATCGCTCCGGGCGGTCATCTCGCAGACGCTCATCAAGAAGATCGGTGGGGGGCGTGTGGCGGCCCATGAGATCATGATCGGTACCCCCGCCATTCGGAACCTCATTCGTGAAGGCAAGATCGCGCAGATGTATTCGGCCATTCAGACCGGCCAGTCCATCGGCATGCAAACCCTGGATCAAGGCCTTACTGAACTGGTCAGCCGCGGGGTGATCTCCCGGCAGGATGCGCGCACCAAAGCGGCCAACAAGGACGCCTTCAAATAGGGGAACGGGCGATGGAATTCGACTCTCTGCTCAAGCTCATGGTGCACAAGAACGCCTCGGACCTTTTCATCACCGCGGGCGTCCCGCCGAGCATGAAGATCAATGGCAAGATTACGCCGGTGGCCAAGGGCAGTCTGACGCCCGATCAGGCACGCCAGATCGTCTACAGCATCATGAACAGCGATCAGCGGGAGGAGTTCGACCACACCCGGGAAAGCAACTTCGCCCTGAGCCGATCCGGCATCGGGCGCTTCCGTGTCAATGTGTTCCAGCAGCGCAATCAGGTGGGGATGGTTCTGCGTAAGATTGAGGTCCACGTCCCCACCTTCGAGGATCTGAATCTCCCTCCCGTCCTGCGCGACCTCTCCATGACCAAGCGCGGCATCGTGCTGTTCGTCGGCGGCACCGGGTCGGGTAAATCGACCTCGCTCGCGTCCATGGTGGATTATCGCAACACCAACAGCAGTGGGCACATCATCACCATTGAAGACCCCATTGAGTACGTGCATCAGCACAAGGGGTGCATCGTTACGCAGCGGGAGGTGGGGATCGACACCGATACCTTCGAGGCGGCCCTGGTGAATACGTTGCGGCAGGCGCCCGATGTGATCCTCATCGGCGAGATCCGCCACCGCGAGACCATGGAGCACGCCATCGCCTTCGCCGAGACGGGTCACCTCTGTCTGGCTACCCTCCACGCCAACAACGCCAATCAGGCGATGGACCGCATCATCAACTTTTTCCCCGAGGACCGGCGGCCCCAGCTGCTCATGGACCTTTCACTAAACCTCAAGGCCGTGGTGGCGCAGCGGCTGGTGGCCCGGGGGGACGGTCAGGGACGTCGGGTGGCGGTGGAGGTTATGATCAATACCCCGCTCATGGCCGATCTGATCCTCAAGGGTGAGGTCCACGAGATGAAGGAGCTCATGAAGAAGTCGGGTGAGCTGGGGATGAGGACCTTCGACCAGGCCCTCTACGAACTCGTGAAGGATGGGGTGATCACCCAGGAAGAGGCCCTGCGCAATGCCGATTCGCCCAATGAAGTGCGTCTCATGATCAAACTGGCCGAAAGCGATTCGGCCGATGATCTGGCCTCCGGCCTGCAGGGGCTGTCCCTGGAGGAGACCGAGGACCCGCGGGGTGCCCGGCGCCGGTGAAGCAGTAACGCGTTACAGGTTGCGAGTTGCAAGTTGTGAGGGGACTGTTTCGCTGCGCGACGGTGGTTTGATCGAAACAAGCGCGCGAAGCGCCTCCAGCCCCCGTATCTCGGGATACGCTGATTGATTCGTCATCCCCGCGAAGCCCGCCCCCGAATGCCTTGATCGGGGGCGGGAGCGACGAAAGTGGAATTAATCAGCGTTTCCCTACTGCCTCGAATCTCGCATCTGACCTTTCGGTGCCGTCGCGCGCAGCTGGGCCGCATCTCTCTCCGGCTATCCAAAGACGTGCCGGGCGTCGAACACGGGGCCATCCACGCACACCCGCTTCATGGCCGGGCCGTTCTCGGTCTGTACCTCGACCACGCACCCGGCGCAGCCGCCCACCCCGCAGGCCATGAACTCCTCCATGGAGACCTGGCAGGGGAGGTCGTAATCGCGGGCCACGGCGGCGACGGCCTCGAGCATGGGATGGGGGCCACAGGCGAACACCTCCACCTGTTCCCGCGCTTCCGCTCCCAGGGCATCCAGCCAGGCGCGGGCCACATCGGTGACATAGCCCTCGTGGCAGCCGGGATAACCCTGCAGGCTGGCCAGGCGGCTGGCGATCCCCCAGTCCTCGAGCAATGGCATGGCGGCAATCACCTCAGCCGCAAGGCCCGGGACCAGGATTTGCGAAGGGCGGGCCGTGAAGGGAAACGGCACTTCCGAGCCCATGATCACCAGCGGGCTGTGTTCGCCCCCCCGCATCGTCTCGGCAAGGAAGATCATGGGCGGGATGCCAACGCCTCCGCCCATGAGCAGCGGGCGCTTACGCCCGGGGGTGGGGGCGAACGGGCGGCCAATGGGACCGAGAATGCCAAGGCGCTCGCCGGGCTTGCGCTGCGCCAGCAACCGCGTACCCTCACCGAACATCTTGTAGAGAAACTCCACTGTCCCGAGTTGTGGGTCCACGCGCATGATCGAGATCGGGCGGCGCAGGGGGCGGCTGTCGTCACAGCTGATGTGGGCGAAGCTGCCCGGGCGGGCATGGGCGGCGATCTCCGGGGCACGCACCCGCAGGATGTTCTGGCCGCCGGCATGGGCCTCATGGCTCAGGATCTCGGCGTCCTGGACGAAGATCGTATTGCGGTGCGCCTGGTCCATGGATGACGGTTTGTCCGGTGTGATGGTAGGTGTCATTTGAGCGTCTTTCGGGGAACGGGGGCGGCAATCAGCCCACTGCCGCGTCGTTGAGTTCGAACACCAGCCGCCCTTCCAGCAGGGTATGGGTAACCCGCCCCTTGAATCCCCACCCGCCGAACGGAGTGTTCTTGCCCCTGCTCAGCAGGGCTTGCGCATCCAGCGTCCAGAAGTGTTCGGGATCGAAGATGCAGACGTCGGCGGGCGTGCCGGGGGTGAAGCTGCCCAGCTTCAGGTTCAGGACTTCTGCCGGGCGGCAGGTGAGTGAGGCGATGGCGCCGCTGCGCGTGAGCGAGCCCTCTTCGGCCAAACGCCAGACCAGAGGCAGCAGGGTCTCCAATGCGGAGATCCCCGGTTCGGTACTGGTGAAGGGGGCCAGCTTGGCGTCGAGATCGTGAGGCTGGTGGTCGGAGCAGACGGCACTGATGGTCCCCTCGGCCAGCCCGCGACGTAGCGCCTCGCGATCCCGCTGACTGCGCAGGGGCGGGCGGACGTGGCAGAGCGCATTGAAATAGCCCACGTCCAGCTCCGTCAGGTACAGCTGATGGGCGCTGGTGTCGGCGCTCACTGGCAACCCCTTGGCCCTCGCCTCGGCCACCATCTTCAGGGCCCCCGCCGTGGAGAGGCGGGAGAAGTGGGCGCGCACACCGGTCTGTTCCACCAGCATCAGATCGCGGGCGACCGCAATGGTCTCGGCATAGTCGGGGATGCCGGGCAGACCGAGTCGGGTGCTCACCTCCCCTTCATGGATGGAGCCGCTGCGGCCGAGCCAGGGATCTTCGGCGTCGAGGATCACCGTGAGTCCAAGGGTGGCGGCATACTCGAGGGCCCGTCGCATCACCAGGGTATTGGGGATGGCGCGTTCGGCATTGCTCATGGCCACGCAGCCGGCGTCTTTCAGCTCCTTCATTTCACTGAGGTGTTCACCCCCCAGGCCGAGGGTGAGGGCGCCCAGGGGCAGCACCCGGGTCAGTCCCACCTTCGCCGCCCGGTGGCGGATCTGTTCGGCCACGGCGGGGGTATCGAGGACAGGGTCGGTGTCGGGCGGGCAACAGAGGGTGGTGATCCCCGCGGCGGCGGCCGCCCTCGACTCGCTGGCAATGGTGCCCTTGTGCTCCAGTCCCGGCTCCCGCAGGCGCGCCCGCAGGTCGATGAGCCCGGGACAGACCACCTTTCCGCTCGCGTCGATGGTGCGCTCCGGGCGAAAGCCGTCGGGGGCCTCGTCCAGGGCAAGGATACGGCTGTTCAGATAGAGATCGCCCACCCGGTCGATGTCGTTGGCGGGATCGATGATGTGACCGTTGCGGATAAGGATCGCCATCACGCTTCCTCCTGCTCGGTGAGCTCACTGCCGGGATGGCGTCCGAGGACCATGGCCATGACGGCCATGCGGACCGCAATCCCGTTGCTCACCTGCTCGAGGATCACCGACTGGGGTCCGTCGGCCACGGCCGAGTCGATCTCCACGCCGCGGTTGATGGGACCGGGGTGCATGACGATGGCATCGGGCTTGGCCAAGCGCAACTTGGCTGGGGTCAGGCCATACGCCTGAAAGTACTCCTGCTCGCTCGGCAGCAGCGCCCCCTGCATCCGTTCGCGCTGCAGACGTAGCATGATCACCACGTCGGCCCCTTCGAGGCCGGCCTCCATTTCATGGAACACCCGCACCCCCATTTTCTCGATGGCGGGGGGAAGGAGGGTCTTGGGTCCGATGACCCGGACCTCGCCGGCGCCGAGCACACTGAGGGCGTGAATTTGGGAGCGGGCCACCCGGGAGTGCATGATGTCACCGACGATGGCGACCGTCAGGGGAGGGAACCCCCCCTTGTGGCGCCGGATGGTGAACATGTCGAGCATCGCCTGGGTCGGGTGGGCATGGCGCCCGTCACCGGCGTTGATGACCCCGATGTGAGGGGCGACGTGCCGGGCGATGAAATGGGCTGCACCGCTTTCGCCGTGACGGACCACGAACATGTCGCAGTGCATGGCCTCGAGGTTGTGCAGCATGTCCAGCAGACTCTCCCCCTTGGCGGTGGCGGAGGTGGCGATGTTGACGTTCAGTACGTCCGCCGAGAGCCGCTTGGCCGCCAATTCGAAGGTGGTGCGAGTGCGCGTGCTGTTCTCGAAGAAGAGGTTGACGATGGTCTTGCCCCGCAGCAGGGGCACTTTCTTGACGGTCTGCGCCTTCACGCTGGCGAAGGACTCCGCCAAATTGAGGATCTCCTCGAGGGTTTGGCGGCTCAGCCCTTCGGTGGAGAGGAAGTGGCGCAGGTTGCCCTGTCGGTCCAGCTGAATGTTCTCGTTTGTCATTGGGGGGAGTGGATGCTCAGTGCCAGTTCGTCCGGTCCGCTCAGTTTGACCTGCTCTTCGGGGCTTAGCTCCATCTGCAGCCCCGCAACATCCGCCTGGATGGGGAGTTCGCGTCCGCTGCGCTCCACCAGGACGGCGAGCAGGACCTGTGCGGGTCGGCCGTAGTCGAAAATCTCGTTCAGTGCCGCGCGGACCGTCCGCCCGCTCTGGAGGACATCGTCCACCAGCACGATGCTGTTCTCATCCACCGAGAAGGGCAGATTGGACGGCTTCACCTGGGGGTGCATCCCAATGCGCGAGAAGTCGTCCCGGTAGAAGCTGATGTCCAGCTGTCCCAGCGGCGAGGCGAGGCCGAGCCGTCGATGCAGCCGTTCCGCCACCCACACCCCGCCGGTGTGAATTCCAATCATCAGCGGCTCGACAATGCCGCGCTCTTCGAGTGTTCGCCGCAGCTCCTCGGCCATTCGGTCAAGGATACGCTCGATCTCCCCGGGCCCTTTATTCATTCCCGCCCCCCGCCTGTTGGTCCAGCCATGCCTGAAGGATGATTTGCGCTGCAAGCCGGTCGACCTCACCCTTGTCGTGAAGGCCGCCTTCCTCGGCCAGCAGTTGTTCCGCCTCTCTGGAGGAGAACCGCTCATCCTGGAAAAAGACGGGCAAATTGTACCTGCCCGCCAGCTGGTTGCGGAAGCGCCGTGCCCGTTGCGACAGCTCCTGCTCGCCCCCATCGATGTCCAGCGGGAGCCCCACCACCAGGGCTTCGGGGCGCCACTGCCCGATGAGGCGTGTGATGGTCTCCCACTCGGGTTTGCCATCCTTGCTGCGCACGGTAACGAGCGCCCGGGCGGTCCCGGTCAGTTCCTGACCGATGGCCACGCCGATGCGTTTGAGTCCGTAGTCGAATCCCAGTACGACCCGAGGCGAATGCGACAAGGGAGGCTCTCAGGCGTGTCCGACGTCGCCGGAGAGCAGGTCCAGATCGACCCCCAACAGGGCGGCCGCGGCCTTCCAGCGCTCCTCCACGGGGAGTTCGAACAGGAGCCGGGGATCGGCAGGGCCCGACAGCCATGTGTTGGCCGCCAGCTCCGCCTCCAACTGGCCTGCGCCCCAGCCTGCGTAGCCCAGGGCCAGCAGATAGCGACGCGGTCCCTCCCCGTGGGCGATGGTGCGAAGAATGTCCCGCGAGGTGGTCACCGCCACCTCATCGGTGACCCGAAGACTCGAGCTCCAGGCACCGACCGGCGAGTGCAACACAAAGCCGTGTTCCCGCTGCACCGGCCCCCCCCCATAGACGAGGGCGGCGGCATCGAAGCTCGCGCTGGGTTCGATCTCCATGTGCTTGAGCACCTCGGCCACCGTCAGATCCAGTGGCCGGTTGATGACGATCCCCATGGCACCTGCGTCATTGTGCTCGCAGATGTAGGTCACCGTATGGGTGAAGTTGGGATCGGCCAGTGAGGGCATGGCGATCAGGAAGTGGTTGGTGAGGGAAGAGGTGTGTTCCATGGGCCTATAGTATCTGGCGACTGCGCGGGACTGACAAGGCGTCAGTGTGTGCCGAAGCGGTTTCCACTGTCGAATTGCCACACCCGGATGATGTGCAGGATGTCAGTCTCAGCCTTGATGTCCTCGGGAAAAGGGGCAAAGGGGGCGGCCAGGCGAACGATGCGCACGGCGCCGTCATCCAGTATCTTGTGGCCGGAGCTTCGGATCACATGGGTACTGACCAGGCTGCCATCGGCCTTGATGGCCACATCGAGCAGGAGGCTGCCCGAGAGTGCATTGCGCTTGGCCTCGTCCGGGTAGTTGAGGTTGCCGATGCGCTCCACTTTCAGCCGCCAGCCATCAAGATAGCTGGCGTACTTGTATTCCTGGGTGTTGGCCCCGATCGTCTTGGAGCGGGGCACTTGGGCATAGGATTTTTGTTTCTGGTCGATCTCGGCCGCGAGCCGCGCGATCTCCCGGCTCTGCGCCATCAGTTCCAGGGCGCTCGGCAGCTCGGGGACACTCTCGGGCTGTGGCTTGGCAACCGCCGCGCGAAGACGGTCGTTGGGGACCTCCGCCGTCAGCCGCTCCGGGGCCTGCTGAGGCTGGCTGCGGGGCGCTCCGGCCGGGGTGGTTTGCGGGGCGTCGCCTTTCTCGAGGATCGGCTTGGAATTGGGGAACGGGCTGGAGGGCCTCAGCCGTTCCTCCATGGTTCCGCCCCCGCTCTGGTTGACCTGGGCCAAATAGGCGGGGTCCTCCGGGGCGGCGTCGCTCTTGCTGTGGACCAGGGTGATCTCCATGGTGAGCGGCGGCGTGTCCTTCTTGCCGAGGCTCGCCTCGAAGGTGATCCCAAGGATCACGATGGCGTGCAACGCGGCTGCCAGGAACAGGGTGAGCCCGAGTCGATCGGATGCGGTGACGGGGGGAAGTGAATGTGTCGCCATCTGGCTTTGCCCTTCGGATTGGCGCGATTATAGCGTGCCGGCGGGAGCGCTTGAAACAGGGCGCCGCGGGTTGCCGGAGGGCAGGTGTTCGGCGAGCGCCGCGGTGGCGTGTAGCGCACCCTCCTCGTCGACCAGGAAGGCGTGTTCCAGCTCCATGGCCGTGACGACCTTGCCCCAGTGCTCGCGGCCTGCGGCGGCGATTGCCTGTGCTCCGGCGGCGGCGGTGGCCAGATCACGGCCGACCGCCCCGGCAGCGCGTTGCCTGGGGAGCGGATGCCCGCTCTCGGGGTCGATGATCAGCCGATCGGGATGTGGCTGGACGGTGAACCACGCCCCTCCGCCCTGGAGTTTCGCGCCACTGCTGGCCGGGTCGGCGTCAGGGAGCGGCACAGGCAGCCAGGCAGTGTCGCCGCGGGCCACGCCCGCTGTGGTCCCAAGCCGAATGCGAAAGTGCCGGTGGCCCGCACGCTCGAGGTGTGCAACCGCCAGGTCCAAGGCGTGCCCCATGGCGAGTGTGCTCAGATCCAGCCGCACGGCGGGATTGATCGAGTACATTTGAATCCCCTCGATCTGCACCTGCCCGACCTCCGGTCGCTGGCGAAGGAGCGCTCTCAGGCTCTCCTCGTCCGGTGTGGCATCTCCTGCCTCTCGCCACAATGCCGTAATGGCCCCCAGTGCCGGATTGAAAAACCCCCCGCTCTCCGAGGCGAGCCCCTGCGCCCTGCGGATCAAGGGGAGAATGGAGGGGTTGGCGGAAAATCGTCCGGTGGTGGCCAGCAGCTGATTGGTCCGTGCCATGGGGCCAGGTGTCCAGGGGTCTGAAACCTCTGCGACGAACGCCACATCCTCGAACACCGAGTTGAGCAGTTGCCTTCCGGCCGCGGCATCTTCGGTCCACAGCTCCACGGTCATTGGCAGACCGAATGCTGTTCGGGTCTCTTCCACCCGCTCTGGGCCCCCGCAACCCCACAGCAGCACCAGGGTGCAGGCCATAGTGCTCAGTCGCTGCAGGTTCATCGCTCCAGGCGCCTCTCGATCGCGTTCATCAGCTCATCGGCGATATCCAGCCCGTACTGTGCATCCAGCTCCCGGATGCAGGTGGGGCTGGTGACGTTGATTTCAGTCAGATAGTCGCCAATCACATCCAAACCGACGAAGATCAGCCCCCGCTCCCGCAGTACCGGCCCCACTTGGGCGCAAATCCAGCGATCACGTTCGCTCAGCGGCACACCCACCCCTCGGCCCCCGGCCGCCAGATTGCCCCGCACCTCCCCTGCGGCAGGGATCCGGGCGAGGGCGTAGGGAATGGGCTCCCCCTCGACGAGCAGGATGCGTTTGTCGCCCTGAGCGATCTCGGGCAAATAGCGCTGCGCCATGATGAAGCTCTGGCCGTGACTGGTCAGGGTCTCAATAATGACCGAAGTGTTGGGGTCATTCTGTTCCACCTTGAAGATGGAGGCGCCCCCCATCCCCCCAAGCGGCTTGAGAATCGCCGTGCCTTGTTCGTGCATGAAGTGACGGAGCTGATCCGCGCGCCGGCTGACCAGAGTCGGCGGGATGCACTGCGGGAACCAGGCGGTGAAGAGCTTCTCATTGGCGTCCCGGAGGCTGGCCGCACGGTTCACCACCAGGACCCCTGCCGCCTCGGCCTGCTCGAGCAGGTAGGTAGTATAGATATACTCCATGTCGAAGGGGGGATCCTTGCGCATGAGCAGCACATTGAGTTCCGCCAGGGGACGCTCCACCTCCTCGCCGAGTTCGTACCACTGGCGCGGATCCGCGGCGACCCGGAGCGCACGCATGCGGCCGTGGGCGATGCCGTCCCGCAGGCTCAGGTCGCCCTGCTCCAGGTACCACAGGTCCCAGTGACGGGCCTGGGCCGCCAAAAGCATCGCCAGCGTGCTATCTTTTTTGTAATTGATGGACCCGATGGGATCCATAATGACGCCCAAAGATGTGTTCATGCGCTCGCCATCCAGTCGGGGCTAGGGCACCGAAACAGATAAATCCGAAAGCGCCGGTTCGCTGCCTCTGCCACTTACGGAGCGAGCTGGCTGCGATTGGCGGTCTTTCCGTTTGACTGTTAGATGCCAGGGTGGGTATTGGATTTCCAGGGAAAGGGAGTTGAACAGGTCCTTCGAAGGCCTGTCAACGATTACCGGCCCACAAGAGCTGGATCGGAAGCCCTATCCCCCCGGCAGATATGGATTGAGTCCAGAGAATGTGTTACATATCCCCCTAATTTTCTGGGACCGGGGCCGGGATCCTGGCATTGCTACAACCACTACATTACGGGGAAGCCGTGGGGAACGAAGACGCCAAGTCCGGGACAGAGGGGCTCAAGGTGCTGGTTATCGACGATAGCAAGACTATTCGTCGCACCGCCGAGACCCTGCTGAAAAAGGAAGGATGCGAGGTGATCACCGCCAACGACGGGTTCGAGGCGTTGTCCAAGATCGCCGATTACCATCCTGACATCATTTTCGTTGATATCATGATGCCGCGACTCGACGGCTATCAGACCTGTGCCCTGATCAAGCATAACCAGAAATTCAAAGACACCCCCGTTATCATGCTGTCCAGCAAGGACGGTTTGTTCGACCGTGCCCGGGGGAGGATCGTAGGATCCGAGCAGTACCTGACCAAGCCCTTCACCAAGGAGGAGCTGCTCGGGGCCATCGAGCGCCACGTGCGGAAGGTGCAGTCGGCCTGATCATGGACCTCCGGGAGGCGGTCCTGCTTGACGCGCCGGCTGCCGCTTGGCCAGTGAATTTGAACCGATACCTTAGGAGAACGTGAATGGCGCAGATTCTGATCGTGGATGACTCTCCTACCGAGATCCACGTACTCACAACCTATCTGCAGAAACAAGGGCATCAGATCGTCACGGCGTCCGACGGTGAGTCGGGCGTCGCCAAGGCGAGGGAAATCATGCCCGACCTGATTCTCATGGACGTGGTCATGCCCGGGATGAACGGCTTTCAGGCCACGCGGCAGCTGAGCAAGGACCCCGCCACGGCATCGATTCCCATCATCATCGTCACCACCAAGGATCAGGAAACCGATCGGGTGTGGGGCCTGCGCCAGGGGGCGAAGGACTATGTGACAAAGCCTGTGGATGAGACGTCGCTCATCGAGAAAGTGAAATCTGCCCTCGGCGGCTGAGGACACGATGATTCCAACTGGGACACACCCGATTCAGCTGCTGCTGGACATTGAGCGTCGGGCCAAGGAATTCGCCCAAGGTCTCCCGCAGCAACTGGAAGTGAAAAGTACCTGGGACGGTATCGGCTTTCGGATGGGGCCGCTCCAGGCGGTCGCCCAGATGGAGCACATTCATGAGATCCTCACTTTTCCCCGGATTACGCGCGTTCCAGGCGCCAGAAGCTGGGTCCGGGGCCTTGCCAACGTACGCGGCAATCTCCTGCCTGTCCTCGATTTGAAAGGCTTTCTCACGAACGATTTGGGCGGACTGCAGCGGAGCTCAAGGGTCCTCGTGATACGGCACCGCGGCATTGCTGCGGGGCTGCTGGTGGACGAAGTTTTTGGCATGAGACACTTTTTGGAAGAAGAGTTCAGTGAGGGGATCCCTCCGGCGCTGGAGCGGTTTCGACCGTTCCTCCGGGGAGGATTTCGTCAGGAAGGCGAGCACTGGATGATCTTCGGCATCCACGAGCTGGTTGAAAGCCCCGGTTTCATGCAGGTCGCCTCATAGCGGTCTGTGATGACTTCACGGCAAGGCGGTGGGTAGGTTAGGGAACTTTCAGGAGTTGGTGACATGAAACGAACCAAAAAGGCGGGCACGGCCTCAGAAGGCTCCAAGAGCCACATTCTAATAATCGTGCTCTTGGTGGCCGCCGTGGTCGCGATGGGGGTGGTCTATTTCTATGTGGCAGTGCTTTCCGGCTATGACAAGGAGTACATCAGTCTGGTAGGCGAACAGCGCGTACTGTCGCAGCAGATGACCAAGTTCGCGGGGCAGGCGAACCGCGGTAACCCCGCCACCTTCGATGAGTTGAAAAAGCACCGTGATCAGTTCGCCCACGCCCTCAAGTTGATCCGTGCGGGGGATCCCGAGACCGGCATGCCCCCATCGCCTGCAGAGGTTGCGACCGAGCTCGCCACCGTGACCAAGCTCTGGGAGAAGTACGACAAGAGTGCCAAAGTCATCCTCGAGGCGCGGCCCGTGGTCGTCAGCCTGCGGGAGATCGTCAAACTGATTAATGAAAATTCCGCCCAGCTGCTGGCAATCACCGATGAAGTGGCGACCCTGATGGCCCAAAAGGGAGCCCCCTCCGATCAGGTCTATATCGCCAGTCGCCAGTTGATGCTCAGCCAGCGAATCATCAATAACGTCAACCGGGTACTCGAAGGCGGCGAAGGCTCGGTCACCGCGGCGGATCGCTTCGGCCGTGATGCAGCCCTTTACGGCCGCGTGATCACAGGCATGCTGGAGGGCGATGCCAGCCTGAACATCAAGAAGGTGAAGGATCCGGAAATCCTCGAGCGGTTGGCCGAGGTGAAGGATCTCTTCGACATGCTCGGCCAGCAGGTCAGCGGCATCCTTGAGCGCAGTCCGGAGATGTTCCAGGTCTCCGAAGCGGTGTTCGAAATCCTCTCCATCAGTGATCAACTGCTCAACGGCCTCACCAAACTGGAGAACGTTTATCTCCAGCACATGGAGGCCCGCTCTTTCGATACCTGGGTCGGCAACGTGTTCGGGTTGCTTGCGTTGGTGCTCCTGATCCTGCTCGGGATCGTTCTGAAGCGGCAAGGCGATGTGCGACTGGCCACCACCGAGGCGCAGCGTCAGAGCACCGAAGAGCACAACCGCCGCAGCCAGCAGGCCATCATGCGCCTGTTGGACGAGATGGGTGACTTGGCCGATGGTGACCTCACCGTGCACGCCACCGTCACCGAGGACATCACGGGCGCCATCGCCGACTCCATCAACTACGCCATCGACGCACTCCGCAGCCTGGTTACCGCCATCAACGACACGGCCAGTCAGGTCTCCAGCGCCGCGCAGAAGAGTCAGGCCACCGCCTCCCACCTGGCGGAAGCTGCCGAGCATCAGGCGCAGCAGATTGCCTCTGCGAGCACGGCCGTCAACGAGATGGCCATCTCCATCGAAGGCGTGTCGGACAATGCCGACCAGCTTGCCGGCGAGGCGCAACGCTCGGTGGATATCGCCAAGAAAGGGGCCACCGCGGTACAGAAGACCATCCACGGTATGGATACCATTCGCGACCACATCCAGGAGACCTCCAAACGTATCAAGCGTCTCGGCGAAAGCTCCCAGGAGATCGGCGACATCGTGGAGCTTATCAACGATATCGCGGAGCAGACCAACATTCTCGCCTTGAACGCCGCGATTCAGGCGGCCATGGCCGGTGAGGCGGGGCGTGGTTTTGCGGTGGTGGCCGACGAGGTGCAGCGTCTTGCCGAGCGCTCGGCCGACGCAACGAAGCAGATCGAGGCGCTGGTGAAAACCATTCAGACCGACACCAACGAGGCGGTTATCTCCATGGAGCAGAGTACGGCCGGGGTGGTCGCGGGTGCCCAGCTGGCCGAGGACGCCGGCAGCGCACTGGGTGAAATCGAAAGCGTGGCGACCCGCCTGGCCGACCTGATTCAGAGCATCTCTGACGCCACGCGACAGCAAGCGACGGCGGCATCGAATATTTCCGACACGATGAACGTCATTCAGGAGATCACCACGCAGACGTCGGAAGGTACCAACCATACCGCCGCGTCCATCGGTAACCTTGCCGTGCTTGCCGATGATCTGAAACGCTCCGTTGCGGGCTTCAAACTGCCGCAGCACTCCTAGCCGCGTTGCACAGGAGTGCGGATGCACGCGGGAGAGGGCTTGGACGGCATGACCGACTGCCGGGGGGGGACTCCGGCAGAACTGACCGACGCCCAGTTCCGCCGCTGGGCGGAACTGGTTGAATGCCGGACCGGCATCCGCCTGGCGCATTCACGGAAGACCTTCCTCACGTCCACCCTCCGGGGGCGAATGCGGGAGCTGGGGCATCGGTCGTACTCGGACTATTACCATCTGGTGACCCAGCCTGTGAGTGGCGCGGCTGAATGGGCCATCTTCGTTGATCGGCTGACGATCCATGAGACGTGCTTCTTCAGACACAGCCCCTCATTCGAGTTGGTCAGACAGTTCCTGGTGGAGCGTGCGACGTCAGCTCCGGGGGCGTCCGATCTGCACCTTTGGAGCGTGGGGTGTGCAACCGGAGAGGAGGCCTACAGCTTGGCCATGCTGGTCGATGAACTCGAGCATCCGACTCGCTACTACGGCGTCACCGGGACCGATATCAGCACTACTTGCCTGGGGATCGCCCGGCGCGGGATCTACTCCCGGGATCGTATGACGAACCTGAACGGGGTCCAGATTGCGGAGCACTTCACCGAAGTCGAGCGCTCGAGGTATCTGGTGTCGGAGCGCTTGCGCAAGCGGGTCTGTTTCGCGCGCATGAATGTGCAAGACATAGAGAAGGCCCCGCTGGGCCAGATGGATGTGATCTTTTGTCAAAACCTGCTGATTTACCTAGAGAAAAGTGCCCGCAAGCGACTCGCCGACCGACTGCAGGGGTTTCTGAAGGCTGGCGGGTTGCTGGTGTTGGGAGTCGGCGAAGTTTTGGACTGGTGCCCGACGGCGCTTCGCCGCGTGAGCTTTCCAGGAACACTGGCGTTTCAGCGGGTGACGGGATAAGGGCGCAGTTGTATGCACATGGCTGAAAATTTCGACGTCAGTACACTGGCGTGGGTCAAAGGGGAAATAGACGAGACGCTGCGTCAAGCCCATATGGCGCTCGAGAGCTTTCTCGAAACCCCCGACGACACGGCCCAGCTTCGCTTCTGTGTCACCTATCTGCATCAGGTACGGGGTACCCTGCAGATGGTCGAACTTGGGGGCGCGGCCCAGGTGGCCGGCGAAATGGAGTCGCTCACGCAAGCCCTTCAGCAGGGGCAGGTCGAGGCCGTAGAGGCCGTCCTGGAGGTGCTCATGCGCGCCATCCTGCAGTTGCCGGACTATCTGGAGTACCTTCAGAGCGGGCATCCGGACAACCCGGTCGTACTGCTCCCTATTATCAATGAGTTGCGGGTGGCTCGTGGAGAGAAGCCGCTGAGTAGCGGCACCTTCTTCGCGCCCGATGCCGGAACCATGCCCCCACCCAGCACCTCGCGTGCGTCTCCGGCAGAACTCACCGCGTTCGCGAAGGGGCTGCGCCGGTATTATCAGGCCGGCCTGCTCCAGTTACTCAAGGGGGCCAACACGGCCGAGAGCCTGAAAACGTTGGCGGCGGTGGCGGAAAAGGTTTACCGCGCCTCGTCCGACGGCGTGCTGCGGCAGTGGTCATGGGTGTTCGGTGCCTTTCTGGAAGGGCTGCGGGAAGGGGCCGTGGAGCTGGATGGCAATGCCAAGCAGCTGTTGAGCAAGGGTGAACACGTTCTCAAGATTGTCGGTGAGAGCGGCGAGGCTCCCCTCAAGGCCCCGCAGATGGAGAGCTTCGTAAAGGCGGTGCTCTTCCGGGTTGCCCAGTCCAGGGGAGGGGGCGAGCGACAAGCGGCAGTCCGCCAGGCTTTCCGGCTGGATGGCCTGGTGCCGGACACTGCCGCGCTTCAGCAAGCGAGGGTGTCGCTGGGGGGATTCAATGCGGCCCTCAAGCGTACCGTCGCGGCGGATATCGTCGAAGAGCTCTCAAGGGTCAAGGATGCACTCGACCTGTTCGTGCGCTCCGAGGAGCGACCCATTGCGACACTCGAGCCGCTGGCCGAAAGTCTGGGGCGGGTCACGAGCACTCTTGGTCTCTTGCGACAAGAGGCCCTTCGCACCGAACTGGAGACTCAGTCTGCCGTTTTGCAGCGTCTGCTTGATGGCACTCTGGTGGCTGACGATGAGCTGCTGATGGGCATCGCCGGCGCCGTCCTCGCCGTTGAGTCTGCGTTGCGCGACTGGGGCGCGACCATCCCGGTCGAGAAGGCCGATGCCCCGGACGAGCAACTGCCCGGGCACGAAATTTCGCCGCAGGCCGAGGCCGAACATCGGCGCGTCGTTCGCCAGGTAATGAAGGAGGCGAAAGAGCAGCTGGTCCGCTTGCGGGAGAGTATCAACACGTTCCTTTCGGAGCCTCAGGACCGCCAGGTGCTGGAGCCGCTGCCGCAAGCTCTGCACGAGGTGATCGGCAGCCTGACCCTGCTCTCCTACAAGCGCGCGGCGCTGGTGCTGCGGGCGTGCAAACTCTTCATTGAGCAGAGATTGCAGGGTGCCCAAGTGTTGCCCGCTGGCGAAGAGCTGGATGCCTTTGCTGATGCGGTAATGAGCATCGAGTACTACATGGAGGCGTTCGTCGAAAGTCGCGTCCATCCGACTTCGGTCCTGGAAGTGGCGGAGCGTGCGATCGCGGCGATGGGATACTCTCCGGAGTATCTGGCCAACCCGGCCCCGGAGGACAGCGCACCGGGGGAACCCCTGGCAGCGGAGAACGGAGATACGGCTCCGGCCGAGGAGGACGCGCACGAACCAGGCGCCAGGGGCGAGACCGCTGCCGAGCTTTCGACCAAAGAGGCGGGGCTCGGGCAGGGCGAACCCGAAGGACCCATGCTCGAGGAGAGCCGCACCGAGGCCGCCCCGATTGCCGAGACGGCTGAGGAATCCCCGGCTGAACTACTTTTCGTTCAGGAGAGCGCGCCGCAACTGTCAGGTGCGGACTCGAACGAAGGGACCTTGCTATCAGCGCCTGACTTCAGCGCATCAGAAGACCTTGCTCCGGATTTCGCTACCAAGCCGCAACCGCAGCCCCCCGCCTCACCTGTCCCCGTCAGTCCCAAACGGACCCAGGCGCCGGTGGAGGTGGATGAGGAGATCCTCGAGATCTTCATGGAGGAAGCGGAGGAGGAACTCGGAAAAATCGCCGAGCTCTTCCCCCGGTGGCGGAGCAACAATGGGGATACCGAGGCACTGCGGGACCTGCGTCGCAGCTTCCACACGCTCAAGGGGAGTGGTCGACTGGTCGGCGCGACCGAAGTGGGTGAATTCGCCTGGGCGTTCGAGAACCTGTTGAATCGCATCATCGATGCGACGGTGGCCCCCTGCGCCGCGATTTATGACGTCATCGAACAGGGCCAAGAGGCGCTCCCTCAATTGCTGCAGCACTTCCAGGGCGGTCCGGCACCCACGGCCGATGTGGAAATGCTCATGGAAGCTGCTCATGAGATGAGCAAACCCGGAGGGTGGAAGGCGCCGCCACCGGCGCCGGCATCCGCTTCCACCCCGCCTCAGGAGGCGGGAGGCCCCGCGGAAGTTCCGGAACTCGATCCTGTATTGCTGGAGATCTACAGCACCGAAGTTACCGGGCATGTGGACCAGGTCATCGAATTCGTTCGACACGCGAAGGCTCGAGGGGGCGCAAGAGTATCGGAGCCATTGATCCGTGCCTTGCACACTTTGCAGGGCAGTTCGCGCATGGCGGGCGTGGATAACATCGCGGAGCTGGCCGCAGTCCTCGAGAAGTATGCCAAGACGCTTCAGGGAGCAAACCACAGCGTCGCCATGGATGGGCTCGAGGTGCTCGAGCAGGCCGCCGGGTTTGTAACCGCGATGGTCGCCTTCCTCAACGACCCGGTCGGGCCGCTGCCCCAGGGCGATGAGATCCGGCAGCGGGCCCATCGTCTCTATGACAGCGTCAGCCACCTCGAGGATGCCTCCCTGCATCCCGAAATCGGCTTGGCACGGGGTGAGGAGATCCAGGACTCCGGCGAAGAGTTCAGTACCAAAGCGGAGGAGTTCATCGCGCCATCCGTCTCGGACGAGGAGGAGG
Organism: Gammaproteobacteria bacterium; assembly: GCA_041690535.1. Taxonomy (GTDB): domain Bacteria; phylum Pseudomonadota; class Gammaproteobacteria; order Thiohalomonadales; family Thiohalomonadaceae; genus JAWLHA01. The sequence goes on from JAWLHA010000003.1 coordinate 88,144, forward strand.
GCCTTCCGTCGGCTGAGGGGGATGAAACCCCCGCCATGGTGCGCGATGCCGCTCCCGAAGAGCGGGCTGGGCACGAGCTGGATCAGTTTGAGCCCGGGGCTGAGGGGGACCCGCTTCCAAGGGAGGGCGGGCACGTTGAACACCTCTGGGACGAGGGATTCGTCTTTGGGGAAATGGCGCAGGATGAGGCGGGCGTCACACCCTCTGCCGGCGCGTTGCAGGCGTTTTTCGAAGAGGAGGGTGCCGAGGAGGAGTTCGTTGCTCCAGAGCCGCCGACCCAGGCGCATCTGCCTGAGGCGGAGGAGTTGGCTTTCTCCGTCCCAGGGGAAGCCGCTATCGGCGGTTTGGCCGAACCCGCGGCACCCGAGACGCAGCCGCTGGAGGTGCCGGAGAGCCTGGATGGGCACGCCTTCGGGGCCGTCGAGTTGTTCGACAGCCCCGAGATGGAGGCCGCCCCTGAACTCGGCGAGGTGCCCCCCGATATCTTCGACGAACTGGCATTCCTCGACGATTACGAGGTCGGCCCCCCCGCCGCCGACCAAGGGGCGGCGGCCCGGCAACGGCCACCCCCCTCCGAGACGGAGACAGCGGCGGCGGTGGCCCCCCAGGCGGCCGAACCTGTGCCGGCCGCGCCCCGCGACCAGCTGGAGGAGGTGGATCCGGAGCTCCTCGAGATCTTCCTGGAAGAGGGCGCCGAGATCCTCGACGCCAGTGAGGAGACGCTCAACAATTGGGTCAGCCGTCCGGATGATCGGGTCTTGGTGGAGTTGCTGCAGCGGCAGTTGCACACCCTGAAGGGAAGTTCGCGCATGGCGGGGGTCCGCCCCATCGGCGAGCTTAGCCACTCCCTTGAGTCGACCTTCGAGGCGGTGGTGGAGGGGCGGTTGACGCGCTCCAGGGAAATGTTTGATCTGCTTCAGCTCGCCCACGACCGTTTGGTGCGCATGCTGGAGGAGGTTCGTGAGCACCGCCCCGTCAGCTCCGGCGATGACCTCATCGGCCGCATCGAATCTCTTGGCCGGGGGGGGAACGGTTCCCCAACGGTCCCCCTGATCGAAGAGGTCCCTGAGACGAGCCTGGAGCAGGTGGAACTCGCCTCGGCCGACCAGACGGCGCAGTCGCTGGAAGATGCGGCGGCCCGGCTGCAGGATGCCTTGCAGGTGTGGTTCCGCGATACCGGCAGCCTCGAGTGGCTCGAGAAGAGCAAGGCTGAGCTCGGACGTACTGCGGAAGCCTTCCGGGCTGCGGGGCGGGAGGAGGCGAGCGACCTCTGTGCCCGCGTCGAGCGGCTGCTCGAGGCCGTCATGGATGGACACGTCCCCTTCTCTCGCGAATTGGCTTCCCTGGTGGAGCTCTGCGCGGAAAGAGTGATCCTAACGGCCCGCCACGGCAGTGTGCGCATGGACGACCTGGCCGAAGGTGTCGAGCGACTGTTGAAGGTCAGGGAGAGCGCGCCGGTCGCGGCCGAGCCGGCCCCCGTTCCTGCCGCAGGGGCGGAGAGCGCGGAGGTTCCGGTTGAGAAGCCGGACGGACGGGATGAGAATCGCCGTCGCGGGGCGCGCGTTCAGCATGAGATGGTGCGCGTGCGCTCCGACCTCATGGACAACCTCGTGAACTTCGCCGGTGAGGTCTCTATCTACCGCTCGCGCATCGAGCAGCAGATTGGCACGTTCCACTTCAACCTCGGGGAACTGCACGAAACAGTAGAACGGTTGCGGGAGCAGCTGCGGCAGTTTGACATCGAAACCGAGGCCCAAATCGAGTCGCGTTACGAAGAGGCGGTCAAGCAGAGCTACGACGAGTTCGACCCGCTGGAGTTCGATCGTTTCACCCACATGCAGCAGCTGTCGCGCTCCATGCTGGAAAGTCTGAGCGACCTCATGAGCCTCGAGGATATCCTCGGGGGGTTGACCCGCGAGGCGGAGACCCTGCTTCTGCAGCAGGCGCGCGTGAACACCGAACTCCAGGAAACCCTTGTGCACACGCGTATGGTGCCGCTGGTGGAGAACGCCCCTCGGCTCCGCCGCGTGGTTCGTCAGGCGTGCGCCGACCTGGAGAAGCAGGCCAACCTCTATTTCCGTGGTGCCGAGGTGGAGATGGATCGGCACGTGGTGGAGCGGATGCTGGCGCCGTTGGAGCACATGCTGCGCAACTCCATCGCCCACGGGATCGAGTCCGTCGCACACCGCACCGCCAACGGCAAGGAGGCGAGCGGCACGATCGTCATCGCCCAGGCCCGCGAGGGTTCGGAAGTGGTCATCCGCGTCATTGACGACGGGCAAGGGATCAATCTGGATGCGGTTCGCAAGAAAGCACAGGAACGAGGACTGCTCGATCCGAAGACGGAACTCACCGATCACGAACTGATGCAGTTCATCCTGGAGTCGGGTTTCTCCACCGCCCAGGAGTTGAGTCAGGTGGCCGGCCGCGGTGTCGGCATGGATGTCGTAAACAGTGAGATCAAACAACTCGGCGGTGCCCTCGAGATCGACTCCCGTCCGGGGGAGGGGACCACCTTTACCATCCGTCTCCCCCTGACCCTTTCGGTCAGCCGTGCATTGTTGGTCAATGTGGACACGGAGATCTTTGCCGTGCCGCTGATGAGTATTTCCGGCATCGAACGGGTTCCCAGGTCCACACTGGACAGCTTGCTGCAGGAGGAATCTCCCAGGTACGAGTGGCTGGGGCAGCAGTACGAGTTGCTCCACCTGAGCAGGGTCCTGGGGGGGCAGCCCGCGCCGGCGGGTGAAGGCAACAAGCAGCCGATTCTGCTCGCTCAAAGTGGCGACCATCGGGTGGCGTTGGTGGTCGACAGCCTCATCGGAAGCCGCGAAATCGTGGTGAAGTCCCTGGGGCCCCAGTTGAGCACACTTCAGGATTTGGCCGGGGCGACCATCCTCGCCGATGGCCGGGTTGCATTGATTCTCGACCTCCCTGCCCTGATCAGGCGTGGGCTCGCCCGCAGGGCTGCCCTCCACGCCGGCGTGCCCACGGAGGTGGAGGAGAAGGCGGCGGAGCCGCTGGTGATGGTGGTGGACGATTCCATCACCGTGCGCAAGGTGACCGAGCGGCTGCTCAAGCGCAACGGCCTGCGTTGTATCACTGCAAAGGATGGCGTGGACGCCCTGGCGGTCCTGGAGGAGAGCATTCCCGATGTCATGCTTCTGGATATCGAGATGCCGCGCATGGATGGCTACGAGTTGGCCACGCACATTCGCAACTCCGAGCAGCTGAAGGGCTTGCCAATCATCATGATCACCTCCCGCAGTGGTGAGAAGCACCGCAATCGGGCGTTGGAGATTGGGGTGAACGTCTACATGAGCAAACCCTACACGGAAGCGGATCTGTTGGATAACATCGCAGCCCTGGTCGGGACCAAGGCGTAGAGGGGAGGAGAGGATGACAGCCGTTGCGAAGGGAACCGAGGCGGGCAACGTCGCGACAAGCGAGGCCAAGGTCCGTTGTCTGCTCGTGCCCCTCAACAAGATCACGCTGATCGTGCCGAATGCGGCGGTGGCGGAGGTCACCGGCTACGAAGAGCCGCTGCCGACCCCGCATGCGCCCCGTTGGCTGCTGGGCATGATGTTGTGGCGGGGCCGGACCATTCCGCTGATCTCCTTCGAGCGCATGGTGGGACACGAGGCCCACGACAGCCATTCACGGGTAGTGGTGCTGAACACCCTCAGCGGCCGCCCGGAGCTCCCGTTCGTGGGCGTCAGTACCCTGGGCATTCCCCGCTTGGCGCAAATCACCGGCGACATGGTGAGTGAAGCGGCTCGGGACCAGTCGACGGCCGTGGTGGCATGCCGGGTAGAGGTGGATGGCGAGACTGCGGTCATCCCGGATGTGGATATTATCGAAAAAATGCTGCTCCATTTGGGCCTGCGGGTCGGCTGAAGTGACTTTGGCCGGATGAGATAAGAACGATGGAGGTTTTCAAAAGAGCAATGGCAAGTTTCCCGCGTATACTCATAGGCTTCGTGCTCGGCACGGGGTTGCTGGCGGGCGCAACAGCCCAAGAGCCCGAAGAACTGGAGCAGCGGCGCAAGTTGCTCGCCCACATCGCCGAAATCGAAAGCGACGCCAAGGGCCGGGAGGAGGCCATTCGGGCCGGCCGGGAGCGCGTGGTGCTCTGCGCCCACTGTCACGGGCAGGATGGCAACAGCACACGGCCCGAGATCCCCAATCTCGCGGGACAGAATCCGGCCTACCTCATCGAGCAGATCGACAAGTTCGCGGATGGGGAGCGCAAGAATTTCGTGATGCAGACCCTGGCCCAGGACTTCTCCTTTGAGGACAAGGTGAATCTTGCGATCTACTTCGGCAGCGGGAGCGCCAAGGCGGAGCAAACCGATCCTGCTTTGGCTCGCCGGGGGGAGGAGATCTACCTGCGCATGTGTCAGTTCTGCCACGGCCACGACGGTCGGGGCGAGGAGGGGTATGCACGACTGGCCGGTCAGAAGCCGCTTTACACTCAAGACACCTTGAAGCGGTTCCGGGCCCATGCCAAAAAGCGCATCGATGACTCTGATGTGAAGCGCAGCAACGCGCGCATGGAGCAGGTGACCCAGAACTTGAGTGATGGCGATATCGAGGCGCTCGCCGCATTCATTGGTGCGCTGAACTAAGCCCACCGGGTTTGGCGCCACTCCGGGGAGTGTGGGGGGGCGCCATTTGGATTACCCCTACCCGTCAACACGGGATTGCGTTAACCCAGATCACCCCAGCGTGACTGGAGCACCGCGAGGGCCGTCAGTGCGGCGGTCTCGGTGCGCAGCACGCGCGGTCCGAGCCGCAGTGCCAGGTATCCGGCCGCGCACCCCAGCTCTCGCTCCTTTGCGGTGAATCCGCCTTCGGGGCCAGCCACCAGTGTCAATCCGGATACGGGCTCAAGGCTGTTAACCCCGACCGCACCGCGGTGGTCAAGCATGAGCTTGAGCCCTTTGGTGTCGTGCGCGAACCAGCGGGCAAGATCCGTGATCGGAGCCACCTCGGGGAGGCGGTTACGTCCACACTGTTCACAGGCGCTACGCGCGATCCCTTGCCAGTGGCTCAATCGCTTGTCCTGGCGTTCTCCCTTGAGGTTCACCACGGTGCGGGCGGTCATGACGGGGATGATGCGTTGGACCCCCAGCTCCACGGCCTTTTGGATGGTGTAGTCCATGCGTTCGCCCTTGGAGATCCCCTGTACCAGGGTGATCCGCAACGGGGACTCGAGCTCGCGCTCGATTCTCGTCCCGAGCTTGACCCACACCTCATTGCGGCGGATGTCGCTGATCTCGGCCTCGAACTCCCCCCCCTCCCCATTGAACAGGAGCAAGGGGGCGCCGGCGCGCAGTCGGAGGACCTTGGCGACATGCAGGCCGGCAGGGGCATCGAGCTGTACCTCGGCGCCGGGCTGCAGCGGCTGCGGCAGGTGGATGCGAGGGACGCGCATGGCCGCAAGATTAGGCGCGGGCCTGGTCCAGACCCAGTGCCTTGGCGATGGCCAGGGTGGGTTTGCTCTGGTTCATGGTGTAGAAGTGCAGTCCGGGCGCGCCGGCGTCCAGCAGTCTTCTGCAGAGATCGGTGGTCACCTCCAGCCCGTAGCCGCGGATCGAATCGAGATCATCGCCAAACGCCTCCAGGCGCCATTGGAGCCAGCGTGGCAGTTCGGCACCGCACGCCGAAGAGAAGCGTGCCAGCTGCACATAGTTGGTGATGGGCATGATGCCGGGCACGATGGGGACGTCCACGCCCAGCCGCTCACAATCTTCCACAAAGCGCACATAGGCGTCCACGTTGAAGAAGTACTGGGTGATCGCGGCATTTGCCCCCGCCTCCACCTTGCGCTTGAAATTGAGCAAATCTGCGCGCGCACTGGGGGCCTGGGGATGGAATTCCGGATAGGCAGCCACCTCCAGGTGGAAGTGATCACCGGTCTCCGCGCGAATGAACGCGACCAACTCATTGGCGTGCTGGAGTTCGCCCGCCTCGCGCATGCCTGAGGGCATGTCGCCCCGCAGAGCCACCAGGCGCCGCACCCCGATGGCGCGGTACGCATCCAGGATCTCTCGGATACTGTCCCGGGTGGACCCGATGCAGGAGAGGTGAGGGGCCGTGTCGAGGCCGGCGGCCATCATCTCCCTGACTGTCTCAAACGTCCCTGCCTGGGTGCTGCCCCCCGCGCCAAAGGTGACCGAGACATAGTCGGGAGCCACCTCGGCCAGGGTTTGTCGCACCTTGCGCAGCTTGTCCTGTCCCTCCGCGGTCTTCGGGGGGAAGAACTCGAGGCTGAAACTCTTGCGGAATCTCTTTTGACTGTTCATGCCATGCCGTCCGGCTGCTTTCGCAGCCGGACGCTCCTCTCGTCAGTAGCGGTAGTGATCCGGCTTGTACGGCCCATCGGCGGCCACGCCGATGTAGTTGGCCTGCTCGGCGGAGAGTTGAGTGAGGTGAGCGCCGATCTTCTTCAGATGGAGCCGCGCAACCTTCTCGTCCAACTGCTTGGGCAGGACGTAGACCTGGTTCTCGTACTTGTCCCGGTGGTTCCAGAGCTCTATTTGGGCGAGCACCTGGTTGGTGAATGACGCGGACATGACAAAGCTGGGGTGTCCGGTCGCACAGCCGAGGTTCACCAGTCGCCCTTCCGCCAGAAGGATGATCCGCTTGCCGTCGGGGAAGATCACGTGATCCACCTGCGGCTTGATGTTTTCCCAAGGGTACTGCCGCAGGGAAGCGACATCGATTTCCGAATCGAAATGGCCGATGTTGCAGACGATGGCCTGGTCCTTCATGGCAAGCATGTGGTCGTGGGCGATGACGTCCACATTGCCGGTGGCGGTGACGAAAATATCACCTAAGGCGGCCGCCTCGTCCATAGTGACCACCCGATAGCCTTCCATGGCCGCCTGCAGGGCACAAATGGGGTCGATTTCAGTGACCCACACCGTTGAGCCCATGCCTCGGAACGCCTGGGCGCAACCCTTGCCCACGTCTCCATAGCCGCAGACCACGGCAATCTTGCCGGCCACCATCACATCCGTTGCGCGCTTGATGCCGTCCAGCAGGGATTCGCGACAGCCATAGAGATTGTCGAACTTGGATTTGGTGACCGAATCGTTGACGTTGAAGGCGGGGACCTGGAGGCTCCCTGCCTTCATCATCTCATAGAGCCGGTGAACCCCGGTGGTGGTCTCCTCCGAGAGGCCACGGACATCCCTCAGCAGTTCGGGATACTTGTCATGCATGACGGCGGTGAGGTCGCCCCCATCATCCAGGATCATGTTCGGGCGCCAGCCATCGGGACCGAAGATGGTTTGCTCGATGCACCACCAGAACTCCTCCTCCGTTTCGCCCTTCCAGGCGAAGACCGGCACGCCGGTGGCGGCGATGGCTGAGGCGGCATGGTCCTGGGTGGAGAAGATATTGCAGGAAGACCAGCGCACCTCGGCTCCAAGGTGGGTCAGCGTCTCGATGAGTACGGCGGTCTGGATGGTCATGTGCAGGCAGCCGGCGATGCGGGCACCGGACAGAGGCTTCTGACGGCCGTATTCTTCGCGAAGGGCCATCAGACCGGGCATTTCGGTCTCTGCGATGGCGATCTCCTTCCGGCCCCACTCGGCGAGGGCGATGTCCGCCACCTTGTAGTCCGGCATGAGGTTTTCAACAGGCACATTCATCTTCATTACTCCGAATTGAATGAGCGCCGTTGTTGCTGAGGACCCTCCTCCCGAGCCTGGCAGGCCAGACCTGTTGCAGCGCTCCTCGAGAGAAGGGGGTAGCGTTTGACCTTCAACCGCGCACGGCCGTGCACACGCGCGCTTCGCGCCGGACCCGGCTTCCCGGGGCCGGCACTGTGGTCATGGTCAGACCCCCGCGGCATCCCGGAGTGCGTCGGCCTTGTCGGTCCGCTCCCAGGGCAGGTCCACATCTTCGCGGCCAAAGTGGCCGTAGGCTGCAGTTTGCTGGTAAATGGGGCGGCGCAGGTCGAGCATTTCGATCATCCCCTTGGGGCGCAGGTCGAAATGGCTGCGGATCAGCTCCACCATTCGCGCTTCGCTCAGCTTGCCGGTACCGAAGGTTTCGACCGTGATGGAGGTCGGCTCGGCAACCCCGATGGCGTAGGAAACCTGGATTTCACACCGTTCGGCCAGACCGGCGGCCACGATGTTCTTGGCCACGTAACGGGCGGCGTACGCCGCGGAGCGATCCACCTTGGTGGGGTCCTTGCCGGAGAACGCGCCACCGCCATGGCGGGCCATGCCCCCATAGGTGTCGACAATGATCTTGCGCCCGGTCAGACCGCAGTCGCCCATCGGCCCGCCGATGACGAAGCGCCCGGTGGGGTTGATGTAGAAGCGCGTCTCCTTGGCAACCCACTCCCGCGGCAGCACCGGCAGGATGATTTCATCCATGACCGCCTCGCGCAGGGTTTTCTGCGCGATCTCCGGGCCGTGCTGGGTCGAGAGCACCACCGCATCGATGCCGACGGGGCGCCCGTCCTCGTAGCGGAAGGTGACCTGGCTCTTGGCGTCGGGGCGGAGCCAGGGGAGGGTCCCATTCTTGCGCACCTCGGCCTGGCGCCGGACCAGGCGGTGGGCGTACGTGATGGGCGCAGGCATGAGCACGTCGGTTTCGTTGGTGGCGAACCCGAACATCAGGCCCTGGTCGCCGGCACCTTGCTCGTGCTCCTCGGTCTCGTCCACGCCCATGGCGATGTCGGCGGACTGCTTGCCGACACCGTTCAGGACCGCGCACGATTCCCAGTCGAAGCCCATCTCGGAGCTGTCATAGCCAATGTGCTTGACGGTCTCCCGGGCAAGGGCCTCGAAATCGACCCAGGCAGAGGTGGTGATTTCACCCGCTACCAGCACCATCCCCGTTTTCACAAGGGTCTCACAGGCGACGCGCGCCCGCGGATCCTGCTCCAGGATGGCATCCAGAACGGCATCGGAGATCTGATCGGCGATCTTGTCCGGATGGCCTTCTGAAACGGATTCGGACGTAAACAGGTATTGTTTCGACATGACTTATTTTTTCCACAGACAATGGGACACTGCGGCCCGTTGAACCACAGAAAACGGGATTGGGAAACCAAGCCGCGTATTATATGCGGCAAAGGTTCGTTCTGCCCAACACTAAACGCCTGCTCTCAGCGTAAACGCATACTTACCCCAGGGTAAACGCATACTCACCCAAGAGCGACGTAAGTCCTTGAAAGCAGGTCGTCGGCCGCATGGACGCGGCCGTCGAGCGTACAGGGGTGTATTCACAGCGCGTCTCGGATCAGGGCACCTCCCCTCCATCCACACTGTAGCAAGGTTCGGAACAGCCTATTCAGTAGCCCCACATTCCCTGCAGCAGGCCCATCTGCCCCTTGTAAATCGTCTCGTCGGCTGCCTCGAACTGTGCAATGCCAATGGCTTCGAGCGCGGCGCGCCCCTGCGGGTCGTCGGGTGCGCGCAGGAGCGCCTGGCGCAGGGCTTCGCGGGTCGCTGCGGCGACCTTCGGTGACACGGAAACTCCAGGCGCGGGCACCTGATCGGTGGTGCGCACCGTGGTCAACGTGGGATATCGGCCCACCAGTGGCGTCGGGATGATGGCGGCCGCCGCGCGGCCGGAGGCGACCATCTCCGCGGCGCTCTCGGAATCGTCCGCTTCGAGGATCATTGGTTGGCGGAGCGGATTCGGAAACATCTCGCTCAGCCGCAGGGCGCCCAACGCAGGCGAGGGGAGTGTCGCAATGGTCTTGCCAACCAGTTCCTCCGTCTCGAGTACGAACAGCTCCTGATTCGCCACCAGCGTGTAGCTCACCACCTCTGGGAATTTGCCCAGCACGGTGTACCCCAGGCGCTGGTTTCTGTAATCGGTGAAGTGTGGCCCGTCGATGACCAGATCATAGTCACCCCTGCGTACCAGGTGCCAGTGCGTCAGGAGGTTACTGCTGGATGTGACTCGGACCGATTCCCCCGCGGCCCGCGCCAGATAGGCGGCGAGCGGCCGATAGAGCCGTTGGGTCTCTCGCTCCGGCAGGATTGGGTGGACCGCGAGGACCAGCTCTGCCTCAGCCGCCCCGGAAATGAGTATACCGATTAGAGTTGTCGCCTGGACGAACCGGCCGATGCCTCTCTCCCCCCGCATGGATTCCCCCTTGTTTCCATGAGGCCGTGTGGAATTGGATTGGCCCGTCCTTGAGGCGCGCGTCTTATCCCTTTATTGTAGTCGGCCCCATGTGGAGACACTAAACGCGATCCGCGGTCCGGATCAAGCGCCCTGGCGCGGTTTGCTACCCTATGTGGGTCCTATTGGAAGGCTCCGCGCCGGGGCGGAGTCTCCCTCCGGGTGGGAATAGGGTGTGCCTGAAAGCCAAGTCGGACTATTTCAGTTCTAAATACTTGTCGCTCCGGCGGCTTAAGTACGTTAATACTAAGGATTTGCTGCTCTTTCGGGCTATTGCCCACGGGGACGAGATGGGTGAAAATCCGGGGCTTCTTGAATGCACCGCTGCACCGGAAGGCCGTTTGCAGGCCACGGGTCGGGCTTCCGGGGTGCGGAACTGACAGGCCCGAGTGAAAGGGAGTGTCGTTGTATCCTTTTGTAGCGCAGGGGCGTTTGAACACGGCTGCCCCCGGGATCGCGTAGAACGTCCGAGGTAGAGACGCGGTCACCGTCACACAAGTCCAGCCGCGCGTGGATACTCCCTGGGTGTGCTGATACCCCGATTCTCGGCCATTGCGACGCATCGAACCACGCGGCGCGCCAACCTTAAGCAGAGACTGCTTCCGAGTGCGCCGCCAGTTCTTCGAATTGAGAAATCACGATTAGGAGAGACACATGTCAAGCCGTAAGGAACTAGCCAACGCCGTCCGTGTGCTGAGCATGGATGCCGTCCAGAAGGCCAATTCCGGCCACCCGGGCGCCCCGATGGGGATGGCGGACATTGCGGAGGTCCTCTGGAACGACCACCTGAAGCACAACCCCAACAACCCCTCCTGGGCCGATCGCGACCGCTTCATCCTCTCGAACGGTCATGGGTCCATGTTGATCTATTCGCTGCTGCACCTGACCGGCTATGACGTCTCCATCGAAGACCTCAAGCAGTTCCGCCAGCTGCACTCCAGGACCCCCGGCCACCCCGAGTACGGCTACACCCCCGGCGTGGAGACCACCACCGGTCCGCTGGGGCAAGGCATCACCAACGCCGTGGGTATGGCCCTTGCCGAGAAGGTGCTGGCGGGTCAGTTCAACCGTGACGGCCACCACATCGTCGACCACTACACCTACGTGTTCATGGGCGACGGCTGCATGATGGAAGGCATCTCCCACGAAGCCTGCTCCCTGGCCGGCACCATGGGCCTGGGCAAGCTGGTCGCCTTCTGGGACGATAACGGCATCTCCATCGACGGTCACGTCGAAGGGTGGTTCACCGATGACACCCCCAAGCGCTTCGAGGCCTATGGCTGGCACGTGGTGCGCGGCGTGGACGGCCACGATGCGGAGGCCATCAACAGGGCCATTCACGAGGCGAAGTCGGTCAACGACAAGCCGACCCTCATCTGCTGCAAGACCGTGATCGGTTACGGCGCACCCAACCTCTGCGGCAGCCACGATTGCCATGGCGCGCCCCTGGGGGCCGACGAGATCGCCGCCACCCGCGAAAACCTGGGTTGGACCCACGAACCGTTCGTCATCCCCGAAAACGTCTATGCCGGCTGGGACGCCCGTGAAAAGGGGTCCTCGGCGCAGAAGCATTGGGAAGAGAAGTTCGCTGCCTACAAGGCCGCTTATCCCGAGCTCGCTGCCGAATTCGAGCGCCGCACGAGCGGTGAACTGCCGGCCAACTGGGCCGAGAAGGCCGCCGAGTTCATCAACGGCGTGAACGCCAAGGCCGAGACCATTGCCACCCGCAAGGCCTCCCAGAATGCCATCAAGGGTTATGCCCCCCTGCTGCCTGAGTTCCTGGGCGGTTCGGCCGACCTGACCCCCTCCAACCTGACCGGCTGGCCCGAAGCCAAGTCCATCAGCAACACGGTCTCCGACGGCAACTATATCTCTTACGGCGTACGCGAGTTCGGCATGTCGGCCATCATGAACGGCGTGGCCCTGCATGGCGGTTTCATCCCGTTCGGCGGCACCTTCCTCATGTTCTCCGAGTACGCGCGCAATGCCCTGCGCATGGCCGCGCTGATGAAGATCCGCTCCATCTTCGTCTACACCCACGACTCCATCGGTCTGGGCGAAGACGGTCCGACCCACCAGCCCATCGAGCAGATCGCCACCCTGCGGATGATTCCCAACATGGCCCTATGGCGCCCCTGCGACGCCGTGGAGTCCGCCGTGGCCTGGGCCCAGGCCATCGAGCGCAAGAGTGGCCCCAGCTGCTTGATCTTCTCCCGCCAGAACCTGCCCCACGTGGAGCGCTCTGCCCAACAGCTGGCCGACATCGCCCGCGGCGGCTATGTCATCCGCGACTGCGACGGCACGCCTGACGCGATCCTGATCGCCACCGGCTCGGAAGTTGAGCTGGCCCTTGGCGCGGCCGCTGAACTGGCCGGCCAGGGCAAGAAGGTACGGGTGGTCTCCATGCCCTCCACCGATGCCTTCGATGCCCAGGACGCGGCCTACCGGGAGTCCGTATTGCCCAGCAGCGTGACCGCTCGGGTGGCGGTGGAAGCGGGTGTCACCGGTTTCTGGTACAAGTATGTCGGCCTGAACGGCAAGGTGGTCGGCATCGACCGCTTCGGCGAATCGGCTCCGGCCGGGCTGCTGTTCAAAGAATTCGGCTTCACCGTGGAGAATGTGGTGAAGGCGGTGAATTCCATTATCTAACCGTTGACCAGGAGATAAGAACATGACGATCAAAGTCGGCATTAACGGGTTCGGCCGCATCGGCCGCATGGTATTCCGCGCTGTGGCGAAGGAAGCCGAGTTCAAGGACATCGAAATCGTCGGCATCAACGACCTGCTGGAGCCGGAGTACCTGGCCTACATGCTCAAGTACGACTCCGTGCATGGCCGCTTCCAGGGTGATGTCTCCGTGGAAGGCAGCAACTTGGTGGTCAACGGCAAGACGATCCGCCTCACCGCGGTGAAGGATCCGGCCGAGCTGAAATGGGACGAAATCGGTGCGGACCTCGTCATCGAGTCCACCGGCCTGTTCCTCACCAAGGAAACCTGCGAGAAGCACATCGCCGCTGGTGCCAAGAAGGTGGTGCAGTCCGCCCCCTCCAAGGACGACACGCCGATGTTCGTCTACGGGGTGAACCACGACAAGTACGCTGGCGAGAGCATCGTTTCGGCTGCCTCCTGCACCACCAACTGCCTGGCCCCGGTCGCCAAGGTGCTGAACGACAACTTCGGCGTGAAGCGCGGCCTGATGAGCACCGTGCACGCTGCCACCGCCACCCAGAAGACCGTGGACGGCCCCTCCGCCAAAGACTGGCGCGGCGGCCGCGGCATCCTGGAGAACATCATTCCTTCCTCCACCGGTGCCGCCAAGGCCGTGGGCAAGGTCATCCCCGAGCTGAACAAGAAGCTCACCGGCATGGCCTTCCGCGTCCCCACCTCCGACGTCTCCGTGGTCGACCTGACCGTGGAGCTGGAGAAGGATGCCTCCTATGAGGACATCTGCAAGGCCATGAAGGCGGCCTCCGAAGGGGCCCTGAAGGGCATCCTGGGCTACACCGAGGAGAAGGTGGTCTCCACCGACTTCCGCGGCATGAGCGCTCCTTCCGTGTTTGATGCCGGCGCCGGCATCGCCCTGGACGGCACCTTCGTCAAGGTGGTCTCCTGGTATGACAATGAGTACGGCTACACCTGCAACATGCTCCGCTTCGTGAAGCACGTCGCCAAGTAAGTTGCGAGGGACGAGGAGCGAGTGTCGAGGAAAAGAGGGGGCGCCCTGCGCCCCCTCGTATACTCGCCACTCGCTCCTCGCCACTCATCCCGAGAATCATCCGCCGAAGGTGTCTTCCGCCGATGGTTTTCAAAGAAGAATGACTAGGAGCGATTAGCCATGTCCGTGATCAAAATGACCGATCTGGACCTCGGCGGTAAGCGTGTGCTTATTCGCCAGGATCTGAACGTACCCGTCAAAGATGGGAAAGTGACCAGCGACAAGCGTATCCGGGCCTCCCTTCCCACCATCGAGGACGCCATGAAGGCCGGTGCCAAGGTGATGCTGATGTCCCACCTGGGCCGTCCTGAAGAGGGCGTCTACAGCGAAGAGAACTCGCTGAAGCCGGTCGCCGACCACCTCTCTGGTCTGCTCGGCAAAGAGGTTCGGCTGATTCAGAATTATCTGGATGAAGCGCCTCAGGTGGCTGACGGTGAAGTGGTTCTGCTGGACAACGTTCGCTTCAACAAGGGCGAGAAGAAGAACGAGGACGAGCTGTCCCGGAAATATGCCGCGTTGTGTGACGTCTACGTGATGGATGCCTTCGGCACGGCCCACCGGGCCCAGGCCTCCACCCACGGGGTGGCGAAGTATGCCGCCGTGGCCTCCGCCGGTCCGCTGCTCGCGGCCGAGCTCGAAGCCCTCGGCAAGGCCCTCGAGGCCCCCAACCGCCCGATGGTGGCCATCGTCGGCGGCTCCAAGGTCTCCACCAAACTGACCGTGCTGGATTCGCTCTCCAAGGTCGTGGACCAGCTCATCGTCGGTGGCGGTATTGCCAATACCTTCATCGCCGCGGCTGGCCACAACGTGGGCAAGTCGCTGTACGAAGCCGACCTTCTTCCCGAGGCGCAGCGACTCATCGCGGCGGCCAAGGCGAAGGGCGGCGAGATCCCCGTCCCCACCGACGTGGTGGTGGGCAAGGAGTTCTCCGAATCGGCTGCAGCCACCGTCAAGAAGGTGGAGGAAGTGGCTGATGACGACATGATCTTCGACGTTGGCCCCGAGACCGCGGCCCGTTACGCCGAGATGCTGAAGAGTGCCGGAACCATCGTTTGGAACGGTCCGGTGGGTGTTTTTGAGTTCGACCAGTTCGGCGAGGGAACGAAGGCCATGGGCCTGGCGATTGCGGAGAGCCCCGCATTCTCCATCGCAGGTGGCGGCGACACGCTGGCCGCGGTGGACAAGTACGGCATTGCCGATCGCGTGTCCTATATCTCCACCGGCGGCGGCGCCTTCCTTGAATTCCTTGAAGGCAAGAAACTGCCCGCCGTGGCCATTCTGGAAGAACGCGCGAAACAGTGAGGAGCTGAGTGCAGGGCGCCGGCACCTCCGCAGGCGTCCTGCAACTCGCACATACATGCAAAGACGAACCAAGATTGTTGCCACTCTGGGTCCCGCCACCGACGATCCGAAGATTCTGGATAAGGTCATCGAGGCGGGAGTCGACGTAGTCCGTATCAATTTCTCTCATGGCCGTCCCGAGGAGCACCTGGAGCGCGCCGAAAGGGTCCGTAATCGCGCCCGTGCGCACGGTCGACAGGTGGGCGTCCTCGCCGACCTGCAGGGTCCGAAGATCCGCATCGACCGATTCAAGGACGGTCCGGTTGTTCTCGAAGAGGGCAAAACCTTCATTCTGGATGCCGCCCTTGGCCCGGACGACGGGAACGTCGAGCGGGTCGGCATCGCCTACAAGCAACTGCCCGAAGATGTCAGCCGGGGGGATACCCTGCTGCTCGATGATGGTCGGCTGGTCCTCTGGGTCGACCAGGTCAAAGGGGCGGAGATCATCTGCCGGGTCGTGGTCGGGGGTATCCTGTCTGATCGCAAAGGCATCAACCGCCAGGGAGGGGGGCTTTCTGCGCCGGCCCTTACCGACAAGGACAAGGAAGATATCAAGACCGCGGCGCGCCTCCAGGCGGACTACCTGGCGGTCTCCTTCCCGCGCAGCGCCGAGGACATGAACTTGGCCCGGGAGCTGTTCTATGCAGCCGGGGGCCGTGGCGGTCTGGTCGCGAAAATCGAGCGGGCCGAAGCGCTGGATGTGGTGGAAGAGATCATCGCCGCCTCCGACGTCATCATGATTGCCCGCGGCGACCTTGGGGTGGAGATCGGCGACGCGGCCTTGCCGCAGGTGCAAAAGGAGCTGATCCGTCAGGCTCGCTGCATGAACCGCGTGGTGATCACCGCGACCCAGATGATGGAGTCCATGATCGAAAACCAGATCCCCACCCGGGCCGAGGTCTTCGACGTGGCCAATGCGGTGCTCGACGGCACCGACGCGGTAATGCTCTCGGCCGAAACGGCTGCGGGCAAGCACCCGGACAAGGCCATCACCGCCATGGACCGCATCTGTCGGGGTGCCGAGAAGCACCGTCTGGCGATGACCTCCGATCACCGCATTCACACACAGTTCACCCATATCGACGAGGCCATTGCCATGGCCGCGATGTATACGGCGAACCATCTGAATGTGAAGGCCATCGCGGCCCTGACGGAGTCCGGGTCGACCTCGCTGTGGATGTCGCGCATCAGCTCCGGGATCCCCGTCTATGCGATGACCCGGCACGTGGAGACCCGGCGGAAGGTCACCCTCTACCGCGGGGTGTATCCGGTGAGCTTCGACGTGACCACTTCGGACCACGCGGAGGTGAATCGGGAGGCCATCGACGAGTTGCTGCGCCGCGGGGCGGTGCGGGATGGCGATCTGGTGATCATCACCAAGGGTGATCTGATGGGCGTCCATGGCGGCACCAATGCGATGAAGATCGTCAAAGTCGGGGAGCTGGTCTGAACCGGGCCGCCGCTTTCGGCACAATGAGGTAGAGGGCGAGCATTGGGGCGCGGCCCCAATGTTCGGCTAACATCAAAACTGTTTGTCTCAAGATAATAGAAAACTGCAAGGAGCTTGATATGGCCCTAGTATCAATGCGTCAACTTCTGGACCACGCGGCGGAGCACGGTTACGGCCTGCCCGCGTTCAACGTCAACAACATGGAGCAGGTGAAGGCCATTCTGGAGGCCGCCGCCGAAACCGACAGTCCGGTGATCCTGCAGGGCTCCGCCGGTGCCCGCAAGTATGCCGGCGAGGCCTTCCTGCGCCACCTGATCCTGGCGGCCGCGGAAGCCTACCCCCACATCCCTGTCGCCATGCATCAGGATCACGGCACCAGCCCCGCGGTGTGCGTGCAGGCCATCCAGTCCGGATTCACCTCCGTGATGATGGACGGCTCCCTGATGACCGACGGCAAAACCCCGTCCAGCTACGAGTACAACGTCGAAGTCACCCGCAAGGTGGTTGAGATGTCCCACGCCTGCGGCGTGTCGGTGGAAGGCGAGTTGGGCTGCCTGGGCTCCCTGGAGACCGGTAAGGCGGGTGAGGAAGATGGCATCGGCGCCGAAGGCGAGCTGGACCACAGCCAGCTGTTGACCGATCCGGACGAAGCCGCCGACTTCGTGAAGAAGACCGGCGTGGACGCCCTGGCCATCGCCATCGGCACCTCCCACGGCGCTTACAAGTTCACCACCCAGCCCACGGGCAAGATCCTGCGGATCGACCGGGTGAAGGAGATCAACCAGCGCATCCCCACCGTGCATCTGGTTATGCACGGCTCCTCTTCGGTGCCTCAGGACTGGCTTGAGATCATCAACAACTACGGCGGCGACATGGGCCAGACCTATGGCGTACCGGTCGAGGAGATCGTGGAAGGCATCAAGAACGGCGTGCGCAAGGTGAACATCGACACCGACCTGCGCATGGCCTCCACCGGCTCCATCCGCAAGCACCTGGCGGACAACAAGGCCAACTTCGACCCCCGCAAGTACTACAAGGCGGCCGAGGACGCCATGAAGGGGATCTGCAAGGCCCGCTACGAAGCCTTCGGCGCCGCCGGCATGGCCTCCAAGATCAAGGTGATCGGCCTGGAGGCGATGACCAAGCGGTACGGCAGCGGCGAGCTGGACCCGAAGGTCAATTAAGGCAGGGACGAGGGGCGAGTCGCGAGGGACGAGGGGAGGGGCTCGCTGCACTCGGGCTGATTTGATTGGCCACGGCGCAGCAATCTCTCTCGGTCTCTCGCAAGTTTGCTCTGGTAGCTGACGAAAAAAGGGGCGGTTTTTTACCGCCCCTTTTTTTTGTGCCGCTCGTCTGCTTTTGGGTTCGAGGCTCCGCGCGGCGCTCCACCACCGGAGCGGCCGGCATGAATGACGATACCGGGCAAAGCGGGGGAAGCGGTGGGCTGGTGCGTAGGCGCGCCTTCAGGCGCGTACAGTCCGGTCTACTCTCCGCCTGAAGGCGGACCTACCGCGGCGTGTTCCGTGGTGCGCTTCCGCCCCGGCCAAATCCACATGGGCCGTGTGCGAAGCACACACCACCCCCTCGTAACTCGCCCCTCGCTCCTCGTACCTGGAGAAAAGGCGCGGTCAAACCGCGCCTTTTCTCTTGGCCCTGGCCTCGCTCAGCGGCGTCGGTTGGGCCGGGGGCTTTCCAAGCAACTCGGCGGCCTCGTTGAGCAGGAACTGTTTGAAGGCCTGGGATACGGCCGACAGGCGCTTGCCCCTTCGGTGCACCACGTACCAGTGACGCAGGATGGGGAAGTTCTGCACGTCGAGGATGGCCAGGCGCCCGAGGGTGAGCTCCATCTGGATCGTGTCCTTCGACAACAGCCCGAGTCCGAGCCCGGCCTGCACGCTCTGCTTGATGGCCTCGTCGCTACCCACCTCCATTCCCGTGCTTACATGCACGTCATGGTGGTCGAAGAAGCGCTGCATCGCATTGCGGGTCCCCGAGCCGGGCTCGCGCACCAGAAAGGTCTCTTGTTCGAGCCGCTTCAAGGGGATGGCCTGCTCCTTGACCAATGGGTGGTCGGGCGGGGCCACGATGACCAGCGGGTTTTCCATGAAGGCGCCCGCTTCCAGCTCCATCTCCTCTGGCGGTTGGCCCATGATCACCAAGTCGACCTCATTCTCCGACAACTGACTGAGAAGGGTCTGGCGATTGGTGACGTCCAGGCTCACCGTGACACCGGGAAACCTTTTGCAAAAGGTTGCCAGCAGGATCGGGGCGAAGTAGTTGGCCGTGGTTGCCACAGAGATCCGTAGCTTGCCTTGACCCAGCCCCTTCATGTTGTTCAGCACCGTCTCCAACTCATCGAGCTGCTGTGCAACATTGCGGGCGTAGTGGTAGACCTCCTCGCCGGCTTCGGTGAGGTAAATGCGTTTTCCCAACTGCTCGAACAGTGGGATGTCCAACTGGTTCTCGAGCTGTTTGACCTGCATCGAAACGGCAGGCTGGGTAAGGCAGAGTTCTTCGGCTGCCCGGGTGAAGCTGAGGTGTCTGGCCACGGCGGCAAACACCTTCAGTTGGCGCAATGTGATGTTCATGTCGGTTCAGTCACGATCCCTGGTAGCTCCTCGTTCCCGTAAGGGCAAGCCGCTACGGATCCTTCAGCACTTCCGATAGAAAAGAAGATAGACCATAAAGGCAGATGCGAGTTGCGAGTTGGGGGATACGAGGCGCCGGCACGTGCTCCCCGCGACCTGAACCAAACCAGCCGCGAGCACGTTAACTCGGATCTCGCATCTTTTCCCTCGTATCTGCCTTTCATCTACTCCCAAACCTCATGCCTATACTGTCACCAACGACACGCGGATTTCGCTGCATGCGACGGGACGAACAGCCAATGGGGTCCAGGAATCGCCACGTGCCGGTCCTAGAGAGTCACATCATGGAAATCGATGCCTCACGGTATAATCGTGTGCGCCTCGCCCTGATCCGCCTGGAGAACCCCCTGCGCCTCGACCTCACCGGTGTTCGGGACATGGACATGATCCTGGACGACGAGACGTGGGTCTGTATCGATACCCGCCTCAATGGCCGGCCGGTGATTGCCTGGAGCGGCTTTGAAACGCGCCATCGCAGCGGTCTTCATCTTCCCGTACGCTGCCACGTGGACTACTACACCATTCGGGCCGATCTGTTTGTGGAACGGGTGATGATCAGCATGGACCGTCTGCTGTCCGTTCGCCTGCAGCGCCAGGCCGGTACTTCCCGTGGCCGCGTTCTGCCGCTCCACTTCCCGCCAAAGGGATAATGACTGGTACATATATATAAGCACAACAATAAGAGCAAACTTATGGAGGTGCCAGGGCCAGGGCGAATGCATACCCACGGCACCGCGTTACCGTGAGGCGATGTAAGTCCTTGAAAGGTCCCGCTGATTGGCCACAAATTCGGACTAGACTCGCAGTAACGGCGCCTGTTGCCGCCGGCACGAACGGACCGGAGAGGGGGAACGGCTCTATGAAAACCCGTCTTGATCAGGTCCCTGTGCTCGAAGAGACGCAGACCCGGATCGATGCCCATTACTTCAACCGGGTTCGCCTGGCATTTCGTCGCGTCGGAGTGCCGTTGCGAATCCGGTTGCCGCGGCTGCGTCACTTGGACATTCAGCTGGATGAGCAGCTCTGGGTGTGTGTCGATTGGGACCTGGACGACTTGCCTGTTTTGGCATTCTCCGATTTTCAGACCTGGCACCGGACGGCTTTGCACTTGCCCATCGAGTGCCGACTGCGCACCTTCAATCTCTACGCCCGGCTGATCATCCCGAAACTCCTGGAGGACACCGATGCGGTATTGGCCAGCCAGATTCGCCGGGCAAGTCCTTCCGGCAGATAATGTTGAGCGGGTTGCCGGGATTTGGATCCCCAACTATCTATATAGGGCGACCAGTTCATTCAGGTGGAGGCGGTGCAAAAATGAAATCCGGATTACCCGACATTCCGGGCATGAAGTCTTTCTCCTCGGTGGTCCCTGCGCCCTACTACAATCGGGTGCGCCTTGCACTGAAGCGTTTCGGGCAGCCGTTGCAGCTTGTCCTGCCCGGGATGCGCGGCTTCGAGATGTGCCTGGATGACGATGCCTGGGTCTGTACTGATCGCAACCTCAACTTCCGGCCGATGCTGGCATGGACGGGATTCAAGAACAACGCGCGCACGGGGCTCAGCGAACCCGTGGAGTGCCAGGTGATCTATTACCACGCCTATGCGAACATCGTGGTCCGCACTGCACTGAGCGACCTGGATCGCAAACTGGAGCAGCGGCTGCGCCACTTCTCGCCCAAAGTCCCGGGCCGCATTCTCTCACTGGGGAACTTCCGCAGCACACGCTAGTCCCACCATTGGGTTTGCCGATTGTCCCCTGCTGTTGCATAAGTAAAATGTTATCCAATGTATCAGGGTAATTTTCTTTGCTTATGCATCCTCCTCCTATAGAATCCTCCCAACTTCAGAAGCGTATAGTGCCCATGGGGTTTTCCCCTCCGGGGGCCATCGTTCTGAGTGGTCACTACCTGTTAACCAGTAGGGGTTATTAGAAATGGATCAATCCAATCGTTACGCACGCCTCGACCTGAACGAAGCGGACCTCATCAACGGCGGCCGCCACGTTCTGTGCGCCTACCTGATGAAGCCCAAGGCCGGCTACGACTACCTGGGCACCGCAGCCCACTTTGCCGCCGAGTCCTCCACCGGCACCAACGTCGAAGTGTGCACCACTGACGATTTCACCCGCGGCGTCGACGCTCTGGTCTACGAGATCGACGAAGCCAACGAGCTGATGAAGATCGCCTACCCCATCGAGCTCTTCGACCGCAACATCAAAGACGGTCGCGCCATGATGGTCTCCTTCCTGACCCTGACCATCGGCAACAACCAGGGCATGGGCGACGTCGAGTACGCCAAGATGCTCGACTTCTACATGCCGCCGGCGCTGCTGAACCTGTTCGACGGCCCCGCCATGAACATCCGCGACATGTGGAAGGTGCTCGGCCGTGACATCGACAACGGCGGCATGGTGGTGGGCACCATCATCAAGCCGAAGCTGGGCCTGCGTCCGCAGCCCTTTGCCGATGCCTGCTACATGTTCTGGCTGGGCGGCGACTTCATCAAGAACGACGAGCCCCAGGGCAATCAGGTCTTCGCCCCCCTGAAGCAGGTCATTCCTCTGGTCGCCGACGCCATGCGCCGCGCCCAGGACGAGACCGGCGAAGCCAAGCTGTTCTCCGCCAACATCACCGCCGACGACCCCTTCGAAATGATCGCCCGCGGCGAGTACATCCTGGAGACCTTCGGTGAGAACGCCTCTCACGTGGCGTTCCTGGTGGACGGCTATGTGGGTGGCCCGAGCTCCATCACCACCTGCCGCCGCTACTTCCCGCAGCAGTTCCTGCACTACCACCGTGCCGGCCACGGCGCCGTGACCAGCCCCCAGGCCAAGCGCGGCTACAACGCCCTGGTGCACATGAAGATGTCCCGTCTGCAGGGTGCCTCCGGTATCCACACCGGCACCATGGGCTATGGCAAGATGGAAGGCGACCCGACCGACAAGCTGCTGGCCTACATGCTGGAGCGTGAAGAGGCAGACGGCCTGTACTACAAGCAGAAGTGGTACGGCATGATGCCCACCACCCCCATCATCTCCGGCGGCATGAATGCCCTGCGTCTGCCCGGCTTCTTCGACAACCTGGGTCACTCCAACGTCATCCAGACCTCCGGCGGCGGCGCCTTCGGTCACAAGGACGGCGGTACTGCGGGTGCCAAGTCCCTGAAGCAGGCCCGTGACGCCTGGATGGCCGGTGTGGACCTGGTCGAGTA
The DNA here is from genome assembly GCA_041690535.1 of Gammaproteobacteria bacterium. GTDB lineage: Bacteria > Pseudomonadota > Gammaproteobacteria > Thiohalomonadales > Thiohalomonadaceae > JAWLHA01. The sequence goes on from JAWLHA010000003.1 coordinate 110,669, forward strand.
CGCCAAGGACCACGAAGAGCTGCGTGGCGCATTCGAGTCCTTCCAGGCCGATGCCGACAAGCTCTACCCCAACTGGCGCGAACAGCTGGGCGTGGCCGCGGCCGCCCACAAGTAAAGAATCTGTTTTTGGTCTTTGCTTACTGGCCCCCGCTCTGCGGGGGCTTTTTTTTGAAAGGGTGAGAGCCCTGAGTTTTTTACTAGGTTTTTTTGGCTCCTTGGGGGGCCCGGCTGGGAGAGGCGCTTGCCCTTCGCAGTCTAAGGGAGGGCGTTCTCTCCTTCCGGGCACCACCCCGGAGTTGTGGCCCCCGTGACCCACTGGTTCTACATCGAGGTTGAAATCATGCAGAACGTCGAGCAGTACAAGGTGCACAAGCAGCCCTATTACGAGTCGCAGGCCAACGAGGTCGCCCTTTATGAGGCCGCCTACGCCGAGCGGCTGCCGGTGATGGTCAAGGGGCCGACCGGCTGCGGCAAGTCGCGGTTCGTGGAGTACATGGCCTGGAAGCTGGGCAAGCCGCTCATCTCCGTGGCCTGCAACGAAGACATGACCGCCTCCGACCTGGTGGGCCGCTTCCTGCTCGACAAGGACGGGACCCGCTGGGAGGACGGACCCCTCACCATCGCCGCCCGTATCGGGGGCATCTGCTACCTCGACGAAGTGGTCGAGGCCCGCCAGGACACCACCGTGGTGATCCACCCCCTCACCGATCATCGCCGCATGCTGCCCCTGGACAAGAAGGGGGAGGTGGTGGAGGCCCATCCCGATTTCCAGCTGGTGATCTCCTATAACCCCGGCTACCAGAGCCTCATGAAGGACCTCAAGCAGTCCACCAAGCAGCGTTTCACCGCGCTGGAGTTCGACTATGCCGGCGCCGAGACCGAGGCGGCAATCCTGCACCAGGAGACCGGCCTGGACGGGGAGCGCTGCGGCAAGTTGATCGATGTGGCCCACCGGGGCCGCAAGCTCAAAGGCCATGGCCTGGATGAGGGGATCTCCACCCGTCTGCTGGTCTATGCCGCGCGCCTCATTGCCCGGGGCATCGAGCCGCGCGATGCCTGCCGCATGGCGCTGATCAAGCCCATTACCGACGATGCGGACATTCGGGACAACCTCGAGCATGCCGTGGAGATGGTGTTCGGCTGAGGTCGCCCGGCCGCAACAGAGGCAGGCTGCGGAACAGAGGGGGCGTCTGCGAAACGCAACGGCCCCGGTTTCCGTCTTGAGTTCATGTGCCCGTCGTCGACATCGAACCGCGGCACGGCAGAGCAGTGATCGCTATGAGCCAGAATCTTCAGCACTACCGTGAACGCCTGCGTTGCAGTGTCAGGCAGGTGGACGATATCTTCGCCGGTTGCATGGCCGAGGCGAACCGGGTCTTCACGCCGGAAGGGTTGGAGCGTTACTTGGATGGGGCAAGCACCGTCTGCAACCTCGGCCGCGGTCAGGAGCTGGTCCTCATCTTCCTCGAGGGGATGCCCGAGGTGGGGCGCCGCTGCGGTGAGGGCGTCATTCCCGCCGTGGTGGAGAGCGTCCGTCTGCTCTCGGCCACGGCCAATGCCAAGGCCATCAACCCGTTTCTCTCCACCCTTCCCACCGTAGCCCGCCGCCTCCCGGAGGCGGAGTTGCTGAAGGAGTGGCTGGGGCTGGTAGAGCAGATGGCCCGGGAGGCCGCCGAAGGGTTGCTGCCCCTGCTGAAGCAGGTGGAGTCGCTCCTGGGTCAATTGACCATCGGCGGTCTGGTCAACTGGGCCGAGGCGGGGCTGAAGGCCCATCGCGCCCAGCCCTGGCGCTACGCCGACTGGTTCAACCTCCAGGGGGCCGATACCCGGGCAGCGTTGCAGCGGGAGCGCCATGGCACCCTCTACATGGATTACGAGCAGCGGATCGAACGCTATCTACGCGCCTTCTGGGATCTGGAGATGGAGTGCCACCCCTTCTCCCTCGCCTTCGATACCCTGCGCCGGCAGGTGCCGCACCTCGACTCCAGGGGCTTTCACATCCCCGACGTCTATGACGACGCCAGCGGGATCCGGGGCATCGATCGCTATCGAGCCTTGTTGGCCCACCTGGCCGCCCACCTGGCCTGGACCCAACCGTTCATTGCCGACAACTTCAACCGCTTCCAGCAGCTGGCGGTGGAGACCTTTGAGGATGCGCGGGTAGAGTGGCTGGCGATGTCCCGTTACCCGGGGCTGCGTACCCTCTGGAAGGCGCTTCACCCCGTGCCGCAGGAGGGGGCCTGTCCGGAGGGGTGGTCGTGCATCCGGCACCAACTGGCCATGGTCTCGCGCGCCCTGCTGGACCCCGACCATGGCTACCGCGATCCCGTGCTGCTCGATTTCGTGGAGCGCTTCCGCCGCCGCGTGGAGGCCGACCCCTTTGATACGAAGATCGCCAGTGAACTGGGGGTGGCCTATGTCGTGGCTACCCACGAGACCTCGTTCCGCTCCCCCAAGGTCTACTTCGACGACACCGAGGTGAGTTACCGGGACGACAACCGCTACATGTGGATCTTCCTGGAAGACACCGACGACGAGGACGATTTCCACTCCGAGCACGCCGCGGCCAACCCGCGCAGCGAGGAGGAGGAGGCGCAGCCCCTGTTCGTGCGCCATCTGCGCGAGTGGGACTACACCGAGGGGCGTCACAAGCCCGACTGGGTTACCGTCCAGGAGACCATTCCTCCCGCCGGGGAGGCGGAGCGCATGGATGAGCTGCTGGATCGCAACCAGCGACTGGCGTCCCGCCTGAAGCGGGCCATCGATCTGCTCAAGCCACAGAATTACGTGCGGGTGCGCTATCAGGAGGATGGCGATGAACTGGATCTCGACGTGGCCGTGCGGGCGATGGTGGACTACCGCTCGGGCACCACGCCGGATCCCCGGATTCACATGAGCCATCGTCACAACGACCGTGACATCGCCGTCCTCATCCTTCTGGACCTCTCCAACTCCGTCAACGACGTCCCCGAAGGGGCAGAGAGCAGTATCCTGGAGCTCTCCCAGGAGGCCGTCGCCATCATGGGGTGGACCCTCGATGCCCTCGGCGATCCCTTTGCCGTGGCCGGCTTCGCCTCCAACACCCGGCACGAGGTGCATTACCTGCACTTCAAGGGGTTCTCCGAATCCTGGAATGCCGAGCCCAAGGCGCGTCTGGCCGCCATGGAAGGGGGGCTGTCCACCCGCATGGGGGCCGCCCTGCGCACCGCAGGGCACTACCTCGGCCACCGCCAGAACGAGAAGAAACTGCTGCTGCTCCTCACCGACGGTGAGCCCCACGATGTGGATGTGGGGGACAAGGACTACCTCATCGAGGATACCCGGCAGGCGGTGGAGGAGCTGGGGGGCAAGGGGATCGCCACCTACTGCATCACCCTTGACCCCGATGCCGACAGCTATGTGGAGCACATCTTCGGTGCAGGGCGGTTCACGGTGGTGGATCGGATCGCCCGCCTGCCGGAGCGCATGACCGAGGTGTTCATGAACCTGACCAGGCGGTAGAGCCGTGGGCAATATTCCGCAGCGCGCCTGATCCGCCTGGAGCTGGCTGGGTTAGCTAGGGTGGATGCGCATCCACCCTGCACTGGGGCCGCCGGTGAACGCATACTTACCCAAGGACTTACGTCGCTCACAGCACGGCCGTGACGTGAGTATGCGTTTACCCTGTCTCCCTGGGAGATCCAGTTCCGCCTGATGACGGTGTTTAGGGGTTAGACTTGATGGGTGTCGCTTCCCCGGGCGGAGGGGCGGCCCCCCATCCCAAACCGGGCGATAGCCATGGCAACTTGCGCGAGAGCGAAATGGGCGGCGCTGTTTTTGTCGCTGGTCGTGTTGGCGACAGCCTGGCTGCAGCCGCTGGACCGGCTGGGTGCCGATGCGGGCGAGCGGGCATTTCAGCGCGCCTTGGCCGCCTTTGCGGTGGCCCGCACGCTGAACGCAGTCATCTCCCTCGCCAAAGGCACCGAAGTGGCGGTTCAGCCCGCCGGGGTGGGGATCAGCTTCTCGGCGGGGGAGGTGCTCGATCCTGTCAATGACCTGGTGGAGCAGTTCTCCTGGCTGATGTTGACCAGCAGCGCCGTGCTCGGCCTGCAGCTCCTGTTGGGCGGAATCATGGGTTCGCCCGGGGTTTCCGCCACCATCACGATAGCGCTGGGCGCGGCCACTGCGCTGCTGTGGGCAGATCGGGCCGCCCCCCTGCGACGCGCTCTGTTCTCGGTCGCGGTGGTACTCGTCACCTTGCGTTTTCTCTTCCCCGTGATGGCACTGGCCCAAGAGGTCGTGCACCGGCTCTACCTGGCCGACTCCTACAGCCGCTCCCTGGACGACTTGCAGGTCAGCGCCTCGCAGTTCCGTGAACTGGCCGAGGTCCCCCCGGATGAGCGCCCCGAGGCGGTGGGCAGCGAACGCGGCTCTTGGTGGGAGCGGCTGAGTTCCACCTATGACTCTTTGACGGGCGCGCTGAAGATCGAGGCGCGAATGAGACGCCTTCAGGAGGCGGCCGAGGAGGTGACCGAGCGCATCATCCAGCTGATCGTCGCCTTCCTGCTGGAGACGGTGGTCATCCCCTTGGGCTTTCTGTGGGCTGCCCTTGCCACCATCCGTGCCGCAGCACGATGGGCGTTGGGCGCACAGGCTTTATCCCGCCCGCTGACGCCGGGCCGGAATGGGGAGCCGCAGTGACAAAGCTTCCGGAGTGCCCTCATTGGCGCACGGAACGCGCCTTCAGGTGCAAGTAGTCTGGGGTTGAGGTCAGGGTAAACGCATACTTACCAGAGAGTGATGTAAGTCCTTGAAAGCAGGTCGTCGGCCGCATGGCCGCGGCCGTCGAGCGTACATGGATGTATTCACAGCGTACCTGCTTTCAAGGACTTACATCGCTCACAGCACGGCCGCGACGTTAGTATGCGTTTACCCTGGGGGTTGAGGTAATGGCGGCGGGCGGGCAAAATTCGGGGGTGATTGAGCCGACGACAAAGGAGACGGGCATGGAAGGCCGTCCACTCGATATTTTGCGCCACGTGTTTGGCTACGAGCGCTTTCGTCCGCCCCAGGATGAAGTCATCGGGCAGTTGATGGCCGGTGGCGACGCCCTCGTCTTGATGCCCACGGGCGGTGGAAAGTCCCTCTGCTACCAGATCCCCGCCATGGCGCGCCCCGGTTGCGGGATCGTGATCTCCCCCCTGATCGCCCTCATGCAGGATCAGGTGGAGGCACTGCGCCAGGCCGGAGTGGCCGCCGCCTATCTCAACTCCACCCTCGGTTCGGCGGAGGCGGCCCAAGTGGAGCGGCAGCTGTTGCAGGGGGAGTTGCAACTGCTCTACGTCGCCCCGGAGCGGCTGTTGACCCCACGCTTCCTCTCGCTGCTGGAGCGGGCGAACCTCGCCTTGTTTGCCATTGACGAGGCGCACTGCGTCTCCCAGTGGGGCCACGACTTCCGACCCGAGTACATTCAGCTCTCCATTCTGCACGAGCGCTTTCCGGCCGTGCCGCGTATCGCCCTCACGGCCACTGCCGACGAGGTCACCCGCAAGGAGATGATGGCCCGCCTGGGGCTGTCCGACGCCCGGCTGTTTGTCAGCAGCTTCGACCGCCCCAACATCCGCTACCGGGTCGGGCAGTATGGGTCGGCCCGGGAACAGCTGTTGCGATTCATCCGCCAGGAGCACCCGGGCGAGGCGGGCATCGTCTACTGCATGACTCGCAAGAAGGTGGAGGCCGTTGCCGACTGGCTCTGCGACCAGGGGATCACCGCGCTCTCCTATCACGCGGGCCTGCCCGCCGAGGTCCGCGCGGCCAATCAGGCCCGCTTCATCAAGGAGGAGGGGATCGTGGTGGTCGCCACCATTGCCTTCGGCATGGGGATCGACAAGCCGGACGTGCGCTTCGTGGCCCATCTCAACCTGCCCAAGAGCATGGAGGCCTACTATCAGGAAACCGGCCGCGCGGGACGCGATGGTCTGCCTGCGGATGCGTGGATGGCCTATGGCCTTAATGATGTGATCGAGCTTCGCCATATGCTCGAGAGCTCTGAGGCGGCAGAGGCGCACAAGCGGGCCGAGCGTGTCCGGCTCGAGGCGATGCTGGGCTTCGCCGAGATGACCACCTGCCGGCGCCAATCCCTGCTGCGCTACTTCGGAGAGCACCTCCAGGAGCCGTGCGGCAACTGCGACAACTGTCTGGCCCCGCCCGAGACCTGGGACGCCACGGTGGCCGCCCAGAAGGCGCTTTCTGCGGTGCACCGCACCGGGCAGCGCTTCGGCGTCAGCTATGTGGTGGACGTGCTGCTCGGCAAGGAGGACGAGCGGATCCGCCGCTTTGGCCACCACACCCTGAGTACCTTTGGAATTGGCGGGGAGCTGAACGCTACCGAGTGGCGAAACCTCTTTCGCCAGCTCATTGCCCGCGGCTTGCTGGCCGTGGATATTGAGGGGCACGGTAGCCTGAAATTGACCGAGGCGTGCCGGCCGGTTCTCCGCGGGGAGATGCGCCTGGAGCTGCGCAAGGCGGGGAAGCGGGCTGGCAGGCCCCGGCGCGACCCCGAGCGCGAGCGCGAGCTCACCGAAGGCGATCGCCTCTTGTGGGAGGCACTGCGGCGCTGTCGCCGTCAGTTGGCGGACTCCCAGGGGGTGCCGCCGTATGTCATCTTCCACGATGCCACACTGATGGAAATGGTGGCACAGCGACCCCAAACGCTGAACGCGATGAGCGCCATCTCGGGGGTGGGGGAGCGGAAACTGAACGCCTATGGGCAGGAGTTCCTGGAGGTGCTCCTGTCCACGCGCTGAGCTGTGCAGGGTAAAGGCATACTTACCATGCACTCCCTTGGGGCATCTTTCTCCTGTCCGCTGGGGAGCAAAATCTTGGACTAACGGGCTGAACGTGGTTCAATTCACCCATAGGGACAGGCCGCGAATGCTGCGGTGTTCGCAAGGAACCGCCAAGGAGTACGAATGGCCTCTGCGGCCAAGTTTGGGAAAATGTCGACGCCAGCGTATCTTCAGCAGCTCGAGGCCTGCAGCGACCTTGAGGACGTGACGGAGGTCTGTGCCCGTATTGCCCTTGAGTCAGGCTTCGAGCGCGCCCTCTACACAGTCAGATTGCCATTCTCCTTTGTTCGCACCTCGACATTGGTGATCGGTAACTTTCCCCATGCGTGGCTGACGCGGTACGAAGCACACAGCTACTTCAAAGTCGATCCGGCCGTTGCGCACTGTTCCGCATCGTTGCAACCCTATCCCTGGCGGCGCTTCCGTGAACACCTGGGAGATCCGGCAGTACGCCGGTTCGTCACCGATGCCCGCAGCTACGGGCTGCGTAGCGGAATCAGCTTGGGCCTTTGCGGTCCCAACGGTGAAAGCGGGTTCTTGAGTTTTGCATCCGGCCTGGAGGAGGAGGTGAAGCGGGCGGACATCGATGCCGCGATCCCGCTCATGCACCTGATACTGCCCTATCTCCACGACACCGTTCGACGCATCGGCTGGCCGCTGCTGCTCACCGGCACCGACGTGCACCTCACTGCACGGGAACAGGAGTGTCTGCTGTGGACCGCGGAGGGAAAGACGAGCCACGAGGTGGCTTCGATCCTCCACATTTCTGAGTCCACGGTGGCCTTCCACCTGCGCAACGTGATGCAGAAACTGAATGTCTACAACCGCAGCCACGCCGTTGCCAAAGCCATTCTGTTGCGCCTGCTCTCGCCCCAGGACACCTCTGTGCTCCTAACCGTTCCCTCTTCGGAACAAACGACGGCAGCAAGGGGCGCCCCAGAGATTGCCATCCCCCTGGACACCCCTCTTCGAAGCTCAGTGGTGCGTCGGTAGGGTGAACCGGCGCACGCCCCCGCCGTTGCGTGTGCTCCGTGGCCGAGACCCGGTGGCTGTGCTGGGTGCTTATCGACCCTGCACCGGTTCGTTGCCCCCCTCGCCACCTGCGGGGCAATTTGGCTGCGATTGGTGATCGTTCCGTTGACCTGTTTCCGGGCTAGAGTTCGTGATGGAAGGGGCGGGGCCCCGGTAGCGTTGGAGCCACTCCCGAACGATTGGCCGCAGATGCTCGAGTCAAGGACAGCTGTCGTGGACCTCAAGGTATTCGCAATCGTCTTTACCACCGTGTTCATTGCGGAGTTGGGCGACAAGACCCAGATCGCCACGCTGCTCTTTGCCTCCGACCGTCAGGCCAGCAAATTGACAATCTTCGCCGGAGCGGCCTTGGCCCTGGTGTTGAGCTCTGCCTTGGGCGTACTGGCCGGAACGCTCCTCTCAGCACACGTGAGCGAGCGGACACTGCAGACCCTCGCGGGGATTGGGTTCATTGCCGTTGGGATCTGGACGCTCATCAGGGGCTGAAGGGCGTAATCACCCCGGAGGGGCGGAGAGTTCCTGGCGCAGCCAGCCGGGGGCTGCGTGGGCTCTCGGCGGCCCGGGCCAAAGTCTTAGGGCGCCGGAGGTGGTGTACGCATGTGGGCGGGGGTCACTCTTTCTCCTTTCCCTTTTTCCTGGTGTCTTTCCATGAGACGCTCCAGGGGCTGTTCAGCCACAGCTCGAGCCGATCCAAAAAGCCCCGCTTCGGAGAATTCGTCAACGGGGCAGGAGGATGCGGGGGCGGCTGCGGCTCCGGGGGCTCCGGGGGCGTCACAGGGAGTTCCTCCGCCATTTCGACCATTTCCAGGCTGTGGGGCAGTTTCTCGATGCTTCCCCCCGCCTCCAGGTGCCGCAGATTCTGCTGAAGTTCTTCGAGGGTGCACCGCGCCAGGGTTTTCATCACCTCCGGCATGTCGGAGGTGGTGAGAATTGCCTGCAGGTCCCGCTGCATCCCCTTGATGTCACCCATCACCCGGTTACGGCAGGCCTTCTCCTGCTCGGAGACCTCGTCGACACGGCGGCGCAACAGTTCGGGATCCACCGGAAGGGCTGTGGCGCGGGTCGGCTCGCCCCGCTCCCGCAGCACGATGCGCAGCGCAACCGCCGTCTGGGCAGTGCGCCGGAATTCGTTGAGCGCCGAGGCGGTCGGCTCACTCAGAGAAGACTCTTCGCTGATCCCGGCGCCGCCCTCTGCCAGTGCCATGATCTCGCGGATAGAGCCCTTGATACGCTGCTCCAGCCGCTGAAGGGTGGCGCGGATCTTTTGGGAGGGAAGGACGCGAACCGTCTCGTCCAGCCTTTCGAAATAGCGCAACACGTTGCGGTGGAGGTCCGCGCTGGGGCGGCCCATCAGGACAACTCCCTGAAGGCCGCTATTCAGTTGCTCCACGCTCTCGGCAATGCGCACAACCTGCTCCAGGGCACGCTTTTTCCCCAACAGGCGCCGATAGTCTTCGATTGCCGGGTGCGCGGTAGCATTCGGGCCGCTCGCATCTTGCATGTTCATGGACCTGATTCCGGGGACCTGGCCGCATTCTAGCTCTGGACGATGCCCGGGCACAGTGGTTGCCGGGAATGCAAGTACGCCCTGCAGAGCTGTTCACTCCGTCCGCTCGGGAGCCCACACCAGGAGCACGTGCCCCCGCCAGCCCGGTTGTTTCAGCGGACGACGCACCGATTGGAGCGCAAGGTCTTGAAGGTCCGCGTGAAGCCGCTCCAAAGGGACGTCGAAGCGCCCTGCGGTGCGGGGTACCCCGAGGCCCGCGGCCGCCCCCCCCTTTTCGAGATAACCCACGTACCCGATCCATAACGTCTGCGCGTCGGGTTGAACGCGGTAATCACTGGGCCAAAGGCGCAGTGCCAACAGCCGGTCGGGCGCAGCCCCTTTAATGTACAGCAGTGCTTCGTTTCTCCCGTCATGGACTTGGGGCAGTATCGGCAGCTCCGCAAGCTCCGCCGTCGGATTGAGCCACTGCAGCCAGCTGGTGGATGTGAGCTCGACCGGCGAGCGCCACCCCGAGCGGGCCAACTGCTCCTCCAGTGATTGGAGGGTGCCGGCATACTGGAGGTTCAGCGGATGCCCGCGTTCATCCCGAAGGTCGATCCGGTAAGGGGGAAGTCGTACCCAATCACGCGCCCACCACGCGTGGACGCTGATCTCGAGTGTCTGCCGCGCCGGGGCGTAGCGTGCCAGGTCGGTTTCGAAGTGCCGCACGGCGTTTATGCTCCAGGCGGCGGAGAGTGCAACTGCGGCAACCGCGCCCAGCCAGCGCGCCGACAGCCGCTTCGCAGGGTGGCGACCGTAGCCGATGCCCAGCAGCGCGACCCAGGCCAGCCCCAGGGCGATCCCCCCCAGCACATCGCTTGGCCAGTGGGCCCCCAGATAAAGGCGCGAGAAGGCAATCAGCGCAATTGCGGCGGCGGTGACCGCGTAGACGGACCAGCGGCGTGCATCGGAGCTTTCCCGGCCCAGCAGCACCGCGAGGAAACCGAGCACCACCGTGCTGTGGAGCGCATGGCCGCTCGGAAAGGCATAGTTGATGATTCCCGTGTAGATCTCCGTGGGCCGGGCCACTTGCAGAACCGATTTCAGCGTGTGGCTCGCCACCACGGCAAATACCCCCGCGGCCACCCAGTGCGCGGCTGCCTGCCACAGGCGCTTGCCGGCGAGCCAGCCCAGTACGGCGAAAAACAGTGTAGTGAGTACCGCGCCATCACCCAGCTCCGTGACTCCGACCAGGAGCCGGTCCAGAAAAGGGGTGCGCAGGGACTGAAGCTCGTGATGCACATAGCTGTCCAGGTTAGTCACCAGACCGCCGTCGGAGATCGCCCCCAGAAGCAGGAGAAAAACCGCAGTCATGCCAATCAACAGCAGACCGGAGAGGGTGAGGGCACGGGCTTCGGGGTGGTTCGGGTCCAGCAGGGCGGCCGGCAACTCACCGGCAACCGGATGCAGGCGGCTCCAGCGCAAGACGGCACCGATCATCTGGTGGGCGCGGGGATGGAAGAAAAGGAACAGTCGCTTGACCACCCACACCAGCAGGATCACCAGCCCCACCATGAGGCCAAGGAGTACCGCCAGTCGGGTGGCGACTTCGGCCGCGAGCCCGAGGGAGGCGGCAAAGACCATCCCCGGGATGATATACGCGGGAGCCCACAGAAGTCCTGAGACGACGTTCACCGCGATGAAGCGGCCGACAGGCATATCCATCATGCCCGCCACCGCAGGGATGATGGGGCGAATGGGTCCGATGAAGCGACCGAGCAGCACCCCCTTGCCCCCATGGCACTCGAAGAAGTCGATCGCCTTCGCGATCAGCTGAGGATGGGTGCGGAACGGCCAAATCGTCCGCAGTCGCTGGTGGAAGCGTCGCCCCAGCCAGAAACTGACGCCATCGCCCGCAATGGCACCTGCGGCGGCCCAACCCAGGGTGGGCCACAGCTCCAGGGCGCCGCTGCCCACCAGTGCCCCGACGCCGAACATCAGTGCCGCGCCGGGCAAAAACAGGCCGACGAGGGCCAGCGACTCGAACATCGCGATGACAAAGACCAGCGCGCCGCCCCAATGGGGGTGGGTGTTGAGCCAGTGGAGCAGTGGGGCAATCAAGTCCATGGAGCGATTCTAACCCGGGGCGCAAATGTGGGGACCGCGTCAGTCCGATCCCCCCGAGACGCCTACACTGTTCATGAGTGCGGCTCAGGGCCGACAGACCAACCAGTGCGGACCAACGACCGAGACACTATGAGCCAAGAACATTTCGAGATGGTGTGCCGCTCACCCCTGGGAGGCGATCTTGAGCAGGAGGATTGCCGGGTGCTGTCCGGCATTCTCACCTCCAGGACACTCCAGGACGGCGAGGTGCTGATCGAAGAGGGGCGGGCGGACAACGCCCTGCACGTGATCGCCCGCGGCCGGCTGGAGGTGAGCCGTCGGGTTGCCGGCGGGGAGTTCATCACCCTTCATGTGCTGAAGGAGGGCGATCTGGCCGGTGCGATGGGGTTCATCGATGGCGCGGGGCACTCCGCAACGCTGAAGGCCATGGGCGAGGTGACCATCTTCTCCATGGAGCGGGCGGCCTTCGAGTCTCTCATCACGTCCCATCCCCGGCTGGTCTACCGGGTCATGCGCGGCATCATCCGTGCGGTCCACGGGATTTTGCTACGCATGAACCAGCAATACGTGGAGATGAGTAACTATATCCGCCAGGAGCACGGGCGCTACTGAGGGGAGCCCTGAAAGCAGGGTGAACGCATACTAACGTCACGGCCGTGCTGTGAGCGATGTAAGTCCTTGAAAGCAGGTGCGCTGTGAATACATCCGTGTACGCTCGACGGCCGCGTCCATGCGGCCGACGACCTGCTTTCAAGGACTTACATCACTCTCTGGGTAAGTATGCGTTTACCCTGGCCCTGAAAGCAGGGGGCTGGAGGCGGAGACGGCAGTGAGGGATCGCCCCCGTGCCGCCCCCGCGCATGCGGTTACAGCGCGGCGAGAACCCGTCCGGCGGCTTCGATGGTCGCATCCAGATCGGCATCGCTGTGGGCACTGGAGACGAACCCGGCCTCGAAGGCCGACGGGGCGAGATAGACCCCCTCCTGGAGCATGCCGTGGAAGAAGCCCTTGAAGCGCTCCACGTCACAGGCCATCACCTGGGCGAAATTGGTGATGTGCTTCTCCGCAGTGAAGAACAGGCCGAACATTCCTCCCACGTTGTTCGCGGCCATCGGAACGCCCGCCTGCTCGGCTTGCGCGAGAATGCCCTGGACAAGCCGTTGGGTCTTTTCGGCCAGGCCGGCATGGAAGCCCGATTCCATCGCCAGACGCAGGGTGGCGAGTCCCGCCGCCATGGCCACGGGGTTACCCGAGAGTGTTCCCGCCTGGTAGACCGGTCCCAGGGGGGCGATCTGCTCCATGATGGCGCGCTTGCCGCCAAAAGCCCCCACGGGCATGCCGCCCCCCACCACCTTGCCGAGAGTGGTCAGGTCCGGGGTGATCCCGTAGTGCGCCTGCGCGCCGCCCAAAGCGACCCGGAAGCCGGTCATGACCTCATCGAAGATGAGCACGCTGCCGTGGTCATCGCAGATCTGCCGCAGCCCTTCGAGAAACCCGGGCACGGGGGGGACGCAATTCATGTTGCCCGCTACCGGCTCCACAATCACGCAGGCGATTTGAGCGCCCACCTGAGCGAAGCTCTCGCGCACCGCTTCGATGTCGTTGTAGGGCAGGGTGAGAGTGTGCTCGGCCAATGCCGAGGGGACCCCGGGCGAACTCGGGACGCCCAGGGTGAGGGCGCCGGAGCCTGCCTTCACCAGCAGCGAGTCGGAGTGGCCGTGATAGCAGCCTTCGAACTTGACGATCTTGTCCCGGCCAGTGAAGCCGCGGGCCAGCCGAATGGCACTCATGGTCGCCTCGGTGCCCGAGCTGACCATTCGCACCATCTCCATGGAGGGGACCAGCTCGCACAGCAGATCGGCCATTTGGGTCTCGAGGACCGTGGGGGCTCCGAAGGAGAGACCGTGTGCCGCGGTCTCCTGCACGGCTTTGATCACCTCCGGATGAGCGTGGCCGGCGATCATCGGGCCCCAGGAGGCGACATAATCGATATAGCGTTGGCCATCCTCGGACCAGAGGTAGGGACCTTCCCCCCGTCTGAAGAACAGCGGCTCTCCCCCGACGCCCCGGAAGGCACGCACCGGGGAGTTGACCCCGCCGGGAATGTGTTTTTGCGCAGCAACAAACAATTCGTGGGTGTGTGGCATGAGCGATCCTTAATTACCTTGTTTTCCTGCGGACACGGGGGTGGCGGGCGGGGGCCGCCCTTTCCCCCGATCTCACGTGAACAGCCGGGTGACGGCACGTGCGGCGGCTTCGATGTCGTCAGCACCGAGCACGGCGGAGATCACGGCCAGCATGTGGGCGCCGGCCTCCACCAAATGGCCGCCATTGTGTGCGGTGATGCCGCCGATCGCAACCACCGGCACCCCGAGGCGTTGCCGGGCGGCAACAAGCAGCGAGGGTTCGGCGCGCACCGCCTCCGGTTTGGTGGGGGAGGGATGGAAACTGCCGAAGGCGACGTAATCGGCACCCTGTCGCTGCGCCTCCACCGCCGCCTCCAAGCGGTTGTAGCAGGAGACCCCGATGATTGCCCCCGGACCCAGGCGGCGCCGGGCTCCCTGAAGGGCGGCATCCTCCTTGCCCAGGTGAACGCCATCGGCCCCTACCGCGAGGGCGAGCTCCACATCATCGTTGATGATGAAGGTGGTGCCTGTTTCCGCACAAAGCTTGCGCAACTGTTCGGCCTCTTGTCGCCGGCGCGGCCAGTCGGTGCCTTTGTCCCGGTATTGGACGATTGCGGCACCACCACGAATGGAGGCGGCAACGGCGGGTGCAAGGCGCTCCCCCGGGGTGAGCCCGGCATCGGTGATCAAATAAAGTCCGTGCAACGGCAGGCGGGTCACTGCGCGGCCTCTTCACTGCGGGCCCAGAAGAGCCGGTTTGGCATGTGCTGCCCCATGCCCACCCGGTAGCCCGCCTTGAGCGCCTCCCAGGTAAACTCCTGCGCCTCGTGAATCGCGGTGAACGGCTCCAGCCCCTGCGCGAGCAGTCCGGCGATGGCGGCCGAGAGGGTGCAGCCGGAGCCGTGATAACTGTGCGGCAGCCGCTCCCAGGTGAAAGTTTCCAAGTGGCGCATGTTGCCGTAAAGGGTGTTGTTCACGGTCTCGGTGAGCTCGTGGGTGCCGGTGATGAGGACCAGATCGCACCCGGTGGCGAGCAGTTCCTGGGCACAGGCGTCCAGGGTGTCGGCCTCGGGGGCGAGTGCGCGCGCCTCCTGGCTGTTGGGGGTGAGCACGGTGGTGAGGGGGAATAAGAGCTCGACCATCGCATCCCTGAGGGCCTCGTCGGCGAGCGCGGTCCCGCCTCCCGCGCGGAGAATGGGGTCGAGCACCACCGGTGCGTCCGGATAGTCCATCAGGATGGAGTGGACCGCCTCCACATTTTCCACACTGCCGAGCATGCCGATCTTGAAGGTCGCCACCGGCATGTCCTCGAGCACGGCACGGGCCTGCTCGATGACCAGCATTGGGTCCACCGGCTCGAAGTGCTTGACATTGATGGTGTCCTGCACGGTGAGGGCGCACACCACCGGTGCGGCCTGACAGCCCATGCTGGCGATCGCTTCGATGTCCGCCTGGAGTCCGGCCCCTCCGGTGGGGTCGTTGCCGGCAAAGGTCAGCACGATGGGAATGGTCGGTTGGGGCATGGAGGATCTCCAGCAGCAGCCACTTGATCAAATCGTAACAGAGTCGCCCTACGGCAACGTGCCCGCCTGGCGGGCAAGGAAGGCCGTCTTGGCCGAGAGCTCAAGTGAACAGGTCCATTTGTAGGCGAGGTTCAGTGTTGGTGCGCAGGCGTAGACGCCATGGCCGCGCACCACCGTGATGGGGTGGGATGCAAGCGCCTCGGCCACCTTGGCAGGTGCCTCCTCCACGTAGCGCTCGTACGGGATGGTGATCACCGGGATCTCACCGAAATAGTACTGACCCTCGAAGTCCGGTGGCAGAAAGTCCCTCCCGTCCATGGTCATGGCCACGCTGTAAGGGCCATGGCTATGAAGGATGGCGCGTGCCTCGGCGTTGTTCTGATAGACCAAGAGATGAAGCGGGGCATCCAGCGAAGCCCCTTCGGCACAGCCGCCGGCCATTTCGCAGCGGATCAAATCCGCTCTCTCCAGCAAGTCGGCACAGGCACCGGTGGGGGTCACCCACACTTCCTCCCCGAGGCGCACGGAGGCGTTCCCGCTGTGGGAGTCGTTATTGCCGTACTGGCGAAGCCAGCGGTAGTGCCTGACCAAATCTTCCAGGGGATCCATGAGGTGATTTTATCCAAGCTGTTGCGCTGCGGCGACTCGGCTCGCCGTCCGAATGCGACCGCACCATCGCTCCTGGGTCTGCGCCGTTCCGGGGATCAAAAGGGTTTGACCACCGCCAGCAGCACGATCGCGATGAGCAGAAACACCGGGAGTTCATTGAACCAGCGGTAGAACACGTGACTGCGGGTATTGCGGTCATCCCGGAATGCCCGAATGAGTTTCCCGCAGTAGAGGTGATAGCCGATCAGCAGGACCACCAGGGTGATCTTCGCATGAAGCCAACCCATGTGCGCGTAGGCGGCCCAGGCGTACTCCCCCAGCATCCACAGCCCGAGTCCCACCGTCACAATCAGGCTTGGGGTCATGATCCCGTTGTAGAGCTTGCGCTCCATGATCTTGAACCGCTCCAGGCTGATGGTGTCCTCGGCCATTGCGTGATAGACGAACAGTCGCGGCAGATAGAAAATGGCCGCGAACCAGGTGACCATAGCAATCAGATGAAAGCCCTTGACCCACAACATTTCCCGTCTCCCTAGCCCTGACCCAACATGGCCACGATCCGGCCCCTCAGCCGATCCATCTCCAGCTCCCCAAGCTTGTGCTGGACGATCCGCCCTTTCGGGTCGATGAGGAAGGAGGTGGGGGTGAGACGGACATCACCGAAACCCCGGGCCGCCTCCCCGCGGTCATCCAGGGCGACCTGGTAGGGTACCCCCTTGCGGCGGATCAGCTCGCGTACCTGGTCAGGGGGATCGTACTCCATGGCCACCGCGATGATGCCGAGGCCCCGGGGGCCGAACTCTTCGTGCAACTCGATCAGGTGCGGGATCTCCTTGATGCACCCGGGGCAGGTGGTGGCCCAGAAGGTGACCAGCAGGGGACGCCCGCGAAACTGATCCAGGGCGATGCGCCCCCCGTCCAGGGTCGCCACCGAAACGCTCGGGACCTGTTTGGCCCCGCTGGGGACGAGCCACACGTACGTCAAGGCGCCCAGCAGCACCAGTGCGGCCACACCGATGATCCAGTCTTTGGTCTTCACCCCGCTCTCCTCTGTGTTCGGACCGGCAGATTGGCCGGATTCTAACCCGATTTCCTCCCATGACGCAGTGCAATGCGGATTCGGTGGGTAACTGGGGAGTGAACCATCAATTCGCCCCCCTATCCGCCACGGACGCCCTCTCCGGTCGGGGCCTCCCTGGATTGGGTCCCTTGAGGGCGCAGGGGTTCCAGGAATGCGGCCGCGAGGGCGCGGTAGATGGGTTGGGGGCAGATCAGACGCGAAGTACCGTAGGCAATGAATGCAGTGGCCATGAGAGGCAACAACATGCGGTGGTTGTCGGTCATTTCCATCACGATGACGAAGGCTGTGATGGGGGTCTGAACCACGCCCGTAAAATAGCCCACCATGGCAAGAATGATGACCGCCTTGGGGTCCACATGCGGCAGCAGGGTAGTCAGGTCGGCGCCGAGGCCTGCCCCGGTGGCCAGGGAGGGGGCGAAGATCCCCCCCGGGATCCCGCTCAGGTAGGATGCAATGCTGGCCAGCATTTTATAAAAGGGGTAACCCGGGTCCAGCAGTTCCCCCGAGACAATTCGCTGCGCCTCCGGGTAGCCGGTGCCATAGCTGAGGTGGCCCGAGGCCAGTCCGATGAACGCCACCGCCAGTCCGCACAGCCCCGCGACCGCCATCGGGTGCGCGCGGTACCAAGGGGCGATCCGGCGTGACGACCAGACCAGCGTTTGGCTGAACAACCCTCCGAGCCCCCCTCCGATGACGCCGCAGATGGGAACGGCAATCCAGTGGTCGAGTTGCGACAGCTCCGCAGAGGTTGAGCCGAAATAGCTGTAGTTACCCAGGATCACCAGCGCTGTCATCCCGGCGAATATGACTGCGGTCAGCACCACGCCACTGGTGCGCTCCTCGAACGACCGGCTGATCTCTTCGACGGCAAAGACGATTCCCGCCAGCGGTGTATTGAAGGCAGCGGCGATCCCGGCGGCGCCGCCCGCGAGAATGAGTGACTTTTCCATGTGGTGGGGTGGAAACCGCACCCATCGGCCGACGGAAAACATGATTGCGGCGCCAATGTGGACCGTCGGCCCCTCCCGACCGATGGAGGCGCCGGAGAGCAGGCCCAGCAGAGTGAGCAACACCTTGCCGATGGCGATCCGAAACGACAACACCGTTGCGCGCAACGGGTCGGAGGCCCTGACCTCGAGCGCCGCGAGGGTTTGCGGAATCCCGCTGCCCTGCGCGCCTGGAAAATGGCGCCGAGTAAGCCACGCCACCAGCACCAAGCCGGCCGGAGAGAGCACCAGGGGAGCATAGGGCTGCGCTTCCACCAGTTGCGCGAACAGTTGGCCGGCGTGTTCGCTGGTGACCGCAAAGAGGGTGGCCAGAAGACCTACGGTTGTCGCGCCGCCCCACAGCGCCAGCCGGATCCGCCAAGCCGTCGGGGAGAGAAACTGTCGCTTGGAACGGTGGATGTGCCGGCGCATGTGGGCGGAAACTGACTCGCGTACTCGGGTGACCCGCCAATATACCACATCGGGCCGGGGGGGCAGGGCGAGTGGTTACTAACGCAGGGTAAACGCATACTTACCCAAGAGCGATGTAAGTCCTTGAAAGCAGCTGTGCTCTGGATATTACCCACGCACGCCCGACGACCTGCTTTCAAGGACTTACGTCACTCCTGGGTAAGTGCACATTCACCAAGGGGCCGAGCACTTGTTCCTTGACATTCATCCCTCGGCGCATTAGGGTATTCGCCAGTTCTTGCTTCAAGAACAACAAGAACTGTTGCACCAAGCTTCAAGCGGCCTCGGCCGCTTTCTTTGTTTTTGGGCCTGTTACAAACACGGGCTTTTCCTTTGATCCCGCACCTTTTATCATTTCCGTTTCAGCGGAAACAGCCGGAATCTGATGGCGATGATTAAAGCAGGCATCGTAGGCGGAACAGGTTACACGGGCGTCGAATTGCTGCGGCTTTTGGCCGCTCACCCGGAAGTGGCCTTGCGGGTGATCACCTCCCGATCCGAGGAGGGAACCGCCGTGGCCGATATGTTTCCCAACCTGCGCGGACACCTTGACCTGCGCTTCAGCGCGCCCGACATGGAGATCCTCAAGGGGTGTGATGTGGTCTTTTTCGCCACGCCCAACGGCACTGCCATGGGGATGGTGCCCCAGTTGCTGGACGCGGGCGTGCGGGTGGTGGATCTCGCGGCGGACTTCCGGATCAGGGACATTGCCCTGTGGGAGCAGTGGTACGGCATGAGCCACGCGTGCCCGGGCGCGGTGGCCGAGGCCGTCTATGGCCTGCCCGAGGTGAATCGGGCGGCAATTCGGGAGGCTCGACTGGTCGCGAATCCTGGCTGCTACCCCACTGCTGTCACGCTCGGCTTCCTCCCTTTGGTGGAACAGGGGGTTATTCGAACCGAACACCTGGTGGCGGACTGCAAGTCCGGTGTCAGCGGGGCTGGACGCAAGGCCAGCGTTGCAACCCTCCTGTGCGAGGTGGAGGGGAGCTTCAAGGCCTACGCCGTCCCCGGTCACCGGCATCTGCCCGAAATCAGCCAGAACCTCGCCGACGCGGCTCAAGGAGAAGTCGGAGTGACCTTTGTGCCGCATCTCCTGCCGATGGTTCGGGGCATACATGCAACGCTCTACGCCACGCTCAAGGACCCTCAGGTGGACCTTCAAGCGCTGTTTGAGAGCCGCTACGCCGGTGAACCGTTCGTGGACGTGCTGCCGGCCGGCGCCCATCCCGAGACACGGACGGTCCGCGGGGGCAATGTCTGCCGCATTGCGGTCCATCGCCCCCAAGGGGGGAATACGGTGGTGGTTCTGGCCGTCATCGACAACCTGGTCAAGGGGGCGGCCGGGCAGGCGGTGCAGAATATGAACATCATGTTCGGACTGGAAGAGCAGCAGGGACTCGAAGCGATTCCCGTGCTGCCATGACGCGCCTGGTCGTCAAGACCCACTCGCCTTGGCGGGTGAGGATCATGGCCCTCGGACTGCTCACCGCGGCCGGGCTGTCCGGGTGGGGCCTGCATCGCCTGGGTTACCATCGCGCCGGGCTGGAGTTCCAGGCCTTGCAGGTGGAGCGTTCGCGCTTGGCGGAACTCAATGCGGAATTGACCCGAACCAATACTGAACTGCGGGAACGCAGGGCGATCCTCGAGCGCAGTAGCCAGGTGGAGCACGTGGCCTACAAGCAGTTGGAGGGCACGGTTGGCGGGCTGCAGGATGAGATTCTGGAACTCAAGGAAGAGCTCGCCTTCTATAGAGGTATCGTCTCCCCCGGGGACACCGGTCGTGGCCTGACCATCCAGAGTTTGCAGATCACCCGACGGGCGGTGGAGCGGGGGTTCCACTATAAGCTGGTGTTGACCCAGGTCCTCGATAACGCGACGGTCGCCCGTGGCGAGGTATCCATGAATATCGAGGGCATTCAGAATGGCGTTCCCAGGGAGTTGTCTCTGCAAGAGGCCGGTTCTGTGAAGTCGGATCTGGCTTTCCGATTCAAATACTTCCAGAATCTGGAAGGCGATCTGCTTCTCCCCGAAGGGTTTATCCCCGCGAGGGTCACCGTGTTCATCGACGCCCAGGGCCGCAAGCAGAAGCGACTGGAGAAGGTATTTGACTGGCCGGTAGAGGAGAGTTAGGAATCATGTTCGGCAAGAGCAGAAAAAGCGGAAAGGGTGGCAAGAGCACCAAAATCGATACCCTGATTGGACAGAACTCCGAATTGCGAGGGGATGTGATCTTCAGTGGTGGGCTCCATGTGGACGGCACCATCAGAGGTAACGTCATCGCGGAGGAGGAGAGCGGCTCGGTCCTGAGTGTCAGCGAGCGCGGCACGGTCGAAGGGGAAGTCCGCGTACCGAACATCATTCTCAACGGAACCGTCATCGGCGATGTGTATGCCTCCGAGCACATCGAGTTGGCGGCACATGCCCGTGTGAAAGGCAATGTGTACTACAAAATCATTGAAATGGCTCGTGGGGCCGAGGTGAATGGCAATTTGGTCCACCAGGGGCGTGAAGAGAAGGCGCCAGCCAAGCCGATGCCGGTGAAAGCTCCAGCGCCCGCGACGGGGAAGGAGAAGAAAAACCCCGTGGAGCCCAAGGTCAACGAAGTCGCCAATTCTTGACTGCGTGACTAGGATTAGGAATACTTCGCAGTCAATCGCGCCAGCCAACCAATTTGGAGATGCATCATGAGTGACGCTGAAAGCCCTCTCATCTTTACCGACAGCGCAGCCAACAAGGTAAAGGCCCTGATCGAGGAAGAGGGCAATGACAACCTCAAACTGCGGGTTTTCGTGACCGGTGGCGGTTGCTCGGGGTTCCAGTATGGTTTTACCTTCGATGAAAGTGTGAACGATGGGGACACACTGGTGGAAAAGAATGGGGTGACCTTGCTCATCGACCCCATGAGCTTCCAGTATCTGGTCGGTGCCGAAATTGACTACACCGAGGGGCTCGAAGGCGCTCAGTTCGTGATCCGCAACCCCAATGCAACGACCACCTGCGGCTGCGGCTCCTCCTTCTCCGCTTAACGCCCGCCCCGGGGCTTCCCCACAGGGGGAGTCCCGTCTTCGCCGCTCCACCCAGGGTGAACGCATAGTCACAGCACGGCCGTGGCGTAAGGATGTGTTTACCCTGCCGCTCCACCCCGATTTCTCCCGAATGTTCAGCCATTCTGGTATCCTTACGCCTCTTCTCTGAAGCTGGAGAGTAGTATGAGCGAATACTTGCCCGGTCTGGAGGGCGTCCCGGCCACCCGCTCGAATATTTCCTTTATCGACGGAGACAAGGGCGTCCTGCTGTATCGGGGCTATCCCATCGAGCAGCTCGCGCTGAACAGCAGTTTCGAAGAGACTGCGCTGCTGTTGCTGGATGGCGAGCTGCCGACCGGGGAGGAGTTGAAGCTCTTCGATGATCAGCTGCGCCGCAACCGGCGGGTGATGTACAACATCCGAGAGATGATGAAGCACCTGCCGCCGACCGGCCATCCCATGGAGATGCTGCAGTCGGCCGTGGCGAGCCTCGGGATGTTCTATCCCGGTAATGAGTGCCTGACCAGCCCGGACCTGTGTGAAGGGCTGGATTACGTGCACGATATGACTGTCAAAATCCTCGCCCGCATGCCGGTGCTGTTGTGCATGTGGGAGCACCTGCGGAACGGTTATGACCCCATCGAGCCGAGGCGTGATTTCTCCTTCGCGGAAAACTTCCTCTACATGCTCAGCGGCGAAGAGCCGAATCCGGTGCACGCGAAGGTGATGGACACCTGTTTGGTGCTGCACGCCGAGCACACCATCAACGCTTCCACTTTTGCCGCGCTCGTCTCCGGTTCGACCCTGGCGAGCCCCTATGGCGTGATCGCCTCTGCCATTGGTACGCTCTCCGGCCCGCTTCACGGCGGTGCCAACGAGAAGGTGGTCAGAATGCTCGAGGAGATCGGGCGCCCGACCGAGGTGAAGTCTTGGCTGGAAGACCGCTTGGCCCGCAAGGAAAAGGTCTGGGGCTTCGGCCACCGCGAATACAAGGTGAAAGACCCGCGAGCGACCATTCTTCAGGGACTGGTGGAGAAGTTGGCGGCCAAGTCCAATTCCAGTCGGCTGTTCGAGACCGCACTGGCCTTGGAGGAGGTCGCCGCCGAATACCTGGGTGAGAAAGGGGTCTATCCCAATGTGGACTTCTACTCTGGCATTCTCTATTCCGAGATGGGCATTCCCACCGATCAGTTCACGTCTGTCTTCGCTGTCTCGCGCACGGCAGGGTGGCTGGCACATTGGCGTGAGCAGCTCAACGACAATCGCATCTTCCGCCCGACACAGGTCTATACCGGCGAGCCAGAGCGGGAGTATATCCACATAGAACGGCGTTGATGCGCTGTGGCGCTGATCGTCGCCTCGCAATTCAACCACCCCGAAATTCGGTACTGGGCCGCCGTATAGGTCCGCCTTCGGGCGGACAACACCGGGACCGTGCGCTGAAGGCGGGAATGCCCTGAATCCGCATCGCCCGATGGCTCCAAGCAAAGGGAGTTGCTTGCACAACTCCGGTCGCGCGGCGGAGGGAGGAGTGCGAGGAGGCGCAGGCCTGGCGGGCGGTCATCAGAGTGCAGCTAGCCAGCCCGGATTATCCTACTGCATGGGAGACAATGCCCCCATAAACCCTCGCTCCCGGGATACGGCTGGGCCTCACTCCTGCAGGGCGAGTTGGGTGCGCTTGTGCACCTCAATCTGGGCCAAAAGCGGGGCTGTTTGTTCTTGGAACGCGGCGCGGAGCTTCTCCGGTATGGGCTCGGAATTGGGTAGTTTGACGGTCAAGGGGTTGCGATGGACCCCGTCCACCAGGAACTCGTAATGCAGGTGAGGTCCTGTGGCCAAACCGGTCTTCCCCACATACCCAATGATTTCCCCCTGTCGCACCCGGGTTCCGGTGCCAACGCCGGTGCGAAACTTGGAAAGGTGGCCATACAGGGTCGAGTAGCGCTCCCCATGTTGGATCACGACAGTGTTCCCGTAACCGCCCTTCCAACCGCGATACACCACCTTGCCATCCCCGGCAGCCTTGATGGGAGTCCCAATGGCTGCGGCATAATCCACGCCCCGATGAGGACGCTTCACGCCGAGTACCGGATGATAGCGCTCGGGCTGGAAATGGGAGCTGATGCGGCGGAAGTCCACCGGTGAGCGCAGGAAAGCCTTGCGCATGGAGTGTCCCTCGGGCGTGTAGTAGCTAACCCGCCCTTCGCCATCGGCGAACCGCACCGCGCGGTACATCCGGCCCTGATTCATGAACTCCGCGGCCAATATCGCTCCGTCCCGAAGCAACTCCCCTTCCAAAAACTCCTGTTCGAATATGACGTTGAAGGTATCGCCTTTGCGGATGTCCAGCGCAAAATCGATGTCCCAGCCGAAAATACCGGCCAGTTCCATGATGAGGTTGTCCGACAGGCCAACCCGCCGTCCGGCGAGGTAGAGCGAATCCTCGATGACACCCGCGGTGTACGCGGTTCGTTTCTCCACCGGGTGCGAGACGATCGTGCTGGCAAAGCGGTCACCGGCCCGCGCGACCTTCAGGGTCCGGGTCCGATCGATGTCGTAGTGCAGGGACTGCAACTGACCCTGATCGATCCCGAACCGAAGGAGTTGCCCTGGAAGAATACGCTGCAGCCCCTTGGCTTCAGCGCCGGCCTGCATGACGGAGTTCAACTCCCTTGGAGAGAGGCCGAGGCGCCCGAAAATGAGGGACAGACTGTCCCCCGATTGGATTGTCACCTCTTGCCACCGAACCTCGGTTGCGGCTTGCGCTTCCTTGGACTCGCTTGTGAGGCCGGCATCTTCGCCGTCCGGCAGTGAAAGCGGCATCGTCAGGCTGACCATGTCGGTCATGTCCAAAGGCGAGTCGATCTGACGAGAGGCGGAGGCATCGTGGGGGGCACCGATCAGGGCGGCCAACCCGAGCATCCCGGAGATGGCGAGCACCAGTGCGTGCACGTGTCGGCGACGAAATAACGGTTTTTTCGTGCGCCGTCCGATAGATTTTAGATCGTGGTCGAGCAAGCTGTCGTAATTCACGGAAAACACTCGCAATTTTGTTTACCATACCCCGGCCTGCGCGGCAGGTCAATTGCAAAGGCCGGCGAGCGTGCGTTCGTGATACCCTACTGCGCCCACACGGGGACTATTGTGATTGGGTCGAACTTTCGGGAATACGGGAATGACGAAGGTGGAAGAAGCTCTCGAATTGATCAAACGTGGTGCCGAGGAGATCCTCATTGAGGCCGAGCTGGTTGAGAAGCTCAAAGAGGGGCGCCCCCTCCGCATCAAGGCTGGTTTCGACCCGACTGCCCCGGATCTTCATCTCGGGCACACCGTGCTCATCAACAAGTTGCGTCAGTTTCAGGACCTGGGGCATGAAGTGATGTTCCTGATCGGGGACTTCACGGCAATGATCGGTGACCCCACCGGAAAGAGCGCCACGCGCCCCCCCTTATCAAGGGACCAGGTCATCGAGAACGCGCAAACCTACGAGCATCAGATCTACAAGATCCTGGACCCCGACAAGACTCTGGTGATGTTCAACTCCAGCTGGATGACCGGGATGTCTGCAGTAGACATGATCCAGCTCGCATCGCGTCACACAGTCGCCCGCATGCTGGAGCGCGACGATTTCCACAAGCGGTACAGCTCCGGTCAGCCCATTGCCATTCATGAATTCCTGTATCCTCTCATTCAGGGCTACGATTCGGTGGCAATGAAAGCCGACGTGGAACTTGGGGGAACGGACCAGAAATTCAATCTGCTGGTCGGTCGCCAACTGCAGGAGCAGTTTGGGCAGAAGCCCCAAGTGGTCCTGACCATGCCCATCCTCGAGGGACTGGATGGCGTCCAGAAGATGTCCAAATCCTTGGGCAACTACATCGGAATTACGGACAGCCCTGATGACATGTTCGGGAAGGTGATGTCTATATCTGACGAACTGATGTGGCGTTACTTCGAACTGCTCAGCTTCAGCTCCATGAGTGAGGTGCAGGCCTACCGTCGGGCCATCAGCGAGGGAATGAATCCGCGGGACGTGAAGTTTGCACTTGCCGAGGAACTTGTGGCCCGGTTCCATACTCCTAATAGTGCTAGGGAAGCGAAAGAATCCTTCGTAACCCGGTTTCAAAAAGGGGTTCTGCCAGATGAAATGCCCGAAAAGGAGCTAGGTCCGGGAGCATTGGCCATCTCTGTTGTTCTCAAGGAAGCGCAGCTCACCGGCAGCACCTCCGAAGCGCGCCGCATGATCCAG
This sequence comes from Gammaproteobacteria bacterium, assembly GCA_041690535.1. Classification (GTDB taxonomy): domain Bacteria; phylum Pseudomonadota; class Gammaproteobacteria; order Thiohalomonadales; family Thiohalomonadaceae; genus JAWLHA01. Next base: position 136,212 of record JAWLHA010000003.1, read on the forward strand.
CAAGGCGCGGTACGCATTGATGGGGAACGGGTGGGGAATGTCGATTTGATGCTGAAGTCCGGTACCTATGTGCTACAGGTGGGCAAGCGTAAGTTCGCCAGAGTCACCATAGGTTGATGAAGTGGAAACAAGTCGACGTTCTTAAGCAATATCAACAGCTTTTATCGGCGCAGAAAAAAATTATCAAAAAACGTTGACGCAGAACGTCAGCCGAGTAGAATGCGCAGCCTCTCGGGGCGCTACGCCACGCAAGTGAGACGGGCCCCGGAGGGAAGGTTGGAAAAAACGGACTTGACAAAAACTGAGAGGCGCCTATAATTCACGCCTCTTCGCTGGACGAACTTCAGCGGCGCTCTTTAAAAAGTCGGTTAGGTAATTTGTGTGGGCGCTCCGGAACGGGTTTGGAAGCACAGAACTCG
>JAWLHA010000004.1:0-126503 GCA_041690535.1 Gammaproteobacteria bacterium
TACTTTTCCGGTTGGTTGATTGACACAACACTTTTTACCGGACTTGAGGGTCCCCCTCCAACTCCCCTCTTCTGCGCTTCTTTATAACTGACTACGCCGAGTCAGGTGCCCTCGACCGCTGGGCAACAGGCTCTGTGAATGGTGGATGCGCTGCGCTTATCCACCCGCCGCTTTGAAGAACAGCACCCCCAACGGCGGCAGGGTGAGCGTGAGGGAGTGGTAATGCCCCTGCGCCGGCACCGGTGAGGCCTCCACGCCGCCGAAGTTGCCCAGGCCGCTTCCGCCGTACTCCGGGGCGTCGCTGTTGAGCAGTTCGCGCCACCAGCCGCCGCGGGGTACCCCGACGCGGTAGTTGGTGCGGGGTACCGGGGTGAAGTTGAGCACCACCAGCACCACCTCACCGCTGTGACTCTTGCGCAGGAAGCTGATGACGCTCGACTCCCAGTCGTGGAAGTCCACCCACTCGAACCCCTCGTTGCCGAAGTCGACCTGATGCAGCGCCGGCTCGGCCCGGTAAAGGTGGTTCAGCTCCCGCAGCCACCGCTGGATCCCCTGATGGGGGCCGTATTGGCCCAGGTGCCAGTCGAGGCTGGCATCGTGGTGCCACTCGTTCCACTGGGCGAACTCTCCCCCCATGAACAGCAGCTTTTTCCCCGGATGTCCGTACATATACCCGTACAGCGCCCGAAGGTTGGCAAATTTTTGCCAATCATCCCCGGGCATCTTGTTGATGAGAGAACCCTTGCCGTAGACCACCTCGTCGTGGGAGAGGGGCAGGACGAAATTTTCGAAAAAGGCGTACCAAATGCTGAAGGTGAGCTGGTTGTGGTGGTACTTCCGATGCACCGAGTCGCGCGACATGTAGTAGAGGGTGTCGTGCATCCAGCCCATGTTCCACTTCATGCCGAACCCCAGCCCCCCCAGGTACGTGGGGCGGGAGACCATGGGCCAGGCGGTGGACTCCTCGGCCGCGGTCTGCACGTCCGGGTGCTCCCGATAGACCGACTCGTTGAGGCGGCGCAGGAAGAAAATGGCGTCCAGATCCTCCTTGCCCCCGAAGGGATTGTGGATCCACTCCCCCTCCTTGCGTGCGTAGTCGAGGTACAGCATCGAGGCGACGGCATCCACGCGCAATCCGTCCACGTGGTAGCGATCCAGCCAGAACATGGCGCTGCTCCCGAGGAACGCGCGCACCTCGTGTCGCCCGTAGTTGAAGATGTAGCTGCTCCATTCGGGGTGAAAGCCGCGTTTCGGGTCCATGTGCTCGAACAGGTAGGTCCCGTCGAAGTAGACCAGGCCATGCATGTCGCTGGGGAAGTGGGAAGGCACCCAGTCGAGCACCACGCCGATGCCCCGCTGATGCAGACGCTCCACCATGTACATGCACTCCTGGGGTGTGCCGAAGCGGGAGGTGGGGGCGAAGTAACCGGTGGTCTGATACCCCCAGGATCCGTAGAAGGGGTGTTCCATGATGGGCAGGAACTCCACGTGGGTGAACCCCATGTGGTGCATGTAATCGGCCAGCTGGTCCCCCAGTTCGCGGTAGCTCAGGTGGCGGTTGCCCTCCTCCGGAACCCGGCGCCAGGAGCCCGCGTGCACTTCGTAGATGGACCAGGGGGCGTCGAGCCGGTTGGGTTGATGGCGATGCTGCATCCAGTCGCCGTCGTTCCAGGGGTAGTCGAGACTCCACACCACCGAGGCGGTGCGCGGCGGCAGCTCCCACCGGACCGCGAACGGGTCGCCCTTTTCCACCTGGTAGCCGTGGTGGTGGGAGGTAATGTGGTACTTGTAGATGGTCCCGTCGCCCAGGCCGGGAATGAAGGTTTCCCAGATCCCGGAGCTGTCGCCGCGGACGCGCATCGGATGGGGCTGCGGGTTCCAGCCGTTGAAGTCGCCTATGACCGAAACCTGACGCGCATTGGGCGCCCACACCGCGAACAGGACGCCCTCAACGCCATCGACCGCCAGCCGATGGGATCCAAGCTTTTCGTAAAGGCGAAAGTGGCTGCCCTCTCTGAAAAGATAAACATCGTGATCCGTGAGCAGGCTGATGTCGTGGCGGTATGCGCCTGTCATCTTCTCCTCCCGTGATTCGCGCCTATCCTAAACATTAGCCGCCGGTGACCGCTCCGACCGCCCAGGCAACGGATGCGGCTCCACCCGGTTTTACTCCCGCGAGGACAGGAGGGACTCGGTAATGAAGATTACTCTGGATATTCCCGTTGTCTCCGAATGCTCAGTGAGCGAATGTGCTTACAACGTGAACAAGGCATGCCACGCGCGGGCCATCACCATCGGCGATGGTGTCCACCCCGGGTGCGATACCTATCTCGGCTCCGCCGGCCACACCAAGAGCGTCCAGCAATCCGCCGGCGTCGGCGCCTGCAAGGTGATCGGCTGCCGGTACAATGGCGATTACGAGTGTAACGCCGAAAGTATTAATGTCGGCTACAGGGAGAGCCAGATCCACTGCCTGACCTATCAACCCCGCTAAGGAAACGCTGATTTATTCCGCTTGCGTCGCTCCCGTGGCTCGTCGCTCCCGCGAAGGCGGGAGCCCAGAAAGATCAAGACACTGGGTGCCCGCCTTCGCGGGCATGACGAGCCCGTTTGCGTCGCTCCCGTGGCTTTCGTTGCGTGGCTTTCGTTGCGTGGATTGCGATGCTCCCGTGGCTTGCGACGCTCCCGCCCACTCCGAACCAACTTTTCCGATCCACTTTCGCTCACTCCAACTCCTGCTTCAGGGAGATGAACTTGAGCAGGTCCCGCAGCGTGACAATCCCCTGCAGGCGTCCCTCATCGACCACCAGCAGCCGGCTCTCACCGGTGGAGGACATGAGGTTCAGCGCCACGCCCGCGTCCGTCTCGGGGGTAACGGTGTTCTCTTTGGAGCAGGTTTCGCTGAACTCGCGCACCGAGTGGCGATCCCACTCGGTTCGAGGGATCTTCTTCAGCGCACCGGTAGAGACACACCCCACCAGACGGTCGTTCTCCACCACCGGAAACATCTTGTGGTGATACTTGTAGACGTAGTCTTCCACCAACTCCTGAACCGAAATGGTGGGCTCCACCGTGACGAGTTGGGCACTCATGAAGCGCCGCACCGGTTCACCGCCGAGATTCTCCCGCATGATGAGCTGCCGATAACCGGCATTGGCCGCCCCCCGCAGGAACAGGCCAATGAGGATCAGCCACATGCCCCCGATGAGATAGCCCTGCAGGATCTGCAATAGCCCAAGAAAGACCAGCACCAGCCCAAACCCGCCACCGATCCCGGCGGCCCAGCGGGTCGCCCAGCGGATATCCTTGCGCCAACCCCACAACGCGGCACGGAGCATGCGGCCCCCATCCAGGGGGAAGGCGGGAATGACGTTGAAGATGGCGAGAATGAGGTTGATGTAGGCCAGATAGGCAATCACCACCTGAAAGGCCTCCGGCCATGCCAGCGCGGCGGCAAGTGAATAGAGCTGCCAGAAGAGGATCGCCAGCACCACGCTGGCCAGGGGCCCGGCCACCGCCATCAGGAACTCGGACTTGGCGTTCGGCGGCTCGTCGGTCATCTCGGCGACCCCGCCAAAGATGAAAAGGGTGATGCCGTGAATGGGCAGGCCGTAGCGGCGCGCCACCAGCGAGTGGGAAAACTCGTGAATCACAATGGAGACGACCAGCCCCAGCACCCCGGCAATGCCCATTGACCAGTAGGCCTGCGGGGAGGCATCGGGATAGATCACGGGAAACAGCCCTTGGGCGAGAGACCACGCCACCAGGAAGGCGAGGATCAACCAACTTAGGTCGACGCGGACCTCGAAACCGAGCAGCTTGAAAAGAGTGAGTCGCTTGCCGAACACAGTTGCGCTCCTTGAGTGATTGCACGCGTCGGCCGCACTAAACAATTAGCCGAGACCGAAATTGCCTGCAACCCGGGGGGCCAACCCTGCGCGTTTGATCATGGCCATGCCGAACCAATATTTTCATCGCCTGCCACCAAGTCTCCTCAGTTACGCTACACGTTCCAGGTAGAGGGGCGTCGTCCTGGATCAGACGCCGGGAATGGCTCAGGCGGCCCTCGGCCATCAACGGGGACGACGGCAAGAGGCGGGTGGCAAGGAGGCCGAATGTTCTTCCAACAGTTCTACCTGGAGACGCTGGGACACGCCTCCTACCTGATCGGCTCGGAGGAGACGGGGGAGGCACTGGTGCTCGATGTTCGGCGCGACGTGGACGGCTACTTCGCCGCAGCGCGGGAGCAGGGATTACGGATCGCCTACGCCTGCGACACCCATCAACACAACGACTATCTGAGCGGCATCTGTGAACTCCCCCACCGCGGCGAGGTGCAGTTGCTCGCCGCCGCCCGTGCCGAGCTAAGTTATCCAGTGCAAAGGCTCGCCGATGGTGCGCGGTTTGAAATGGGCGAGGTCGTCTTCGAGGCACTCCACACCCCGGGGCACACGCCGGAGCACATGGCCTTGCTGGTGACCGACCGCTCCCGCGGAGAGGAGCCGATGCTGCTGCTCTCCGGCGGGGCCCTGCTGGTGGGCAGCGTGGCCCGCCCGGATCTCCTCGGCGATGAGACGCAAACCCACCGCAATGCGCTCGACCTCTGCCATAGCCTCCGGGACCGGATTCTCCCCCTCCCGGACCACGTGGAGCTCTACCCGACCCACGTGGCCGGATCCCTCTGCGGCGGGGGGATCGCCCGGCGCCTCTCCTCCACCATCGGCTTCGAGCGGCGGGTCAACCGCATGCTCGCCGCCGTGGAGTCGGAAGCGGAATTCGTGAAGAGCTGCCTCGACACCTCTACCCTCCCCGCGATCCCTCCCTACTGGAGCCGCATGCGCACCAGCAACCAGCAGGGGGTGCCGCCACTGGGGGTGTTGCGCGACCCGCCTCCCCTCGATGTACACAGCTTTGACCGGCTTCGCCGCGGGGGCGCGCTGGTGCTCGACTGCAGGGCGCCGGAGGCATTCTCCAGCCACGTTCCCAGCGCCCTCAACGTGGGCCTCACCTCCGCCTTTGCCACCTGGGCGGGCACCGTCCTGCCCCCCGGGCAGGCCTACGTGCTGGTGCTCGACCGCCCCGGGGACCTCTGGGAGGTGTGCTGGCAGCTGCTGCGCATCGGGTACGAACTGCCGCAGGGCTGGCTGGCTGGGGGGATGCGTGCCTGGCGGCTGGAGGGGCAGCCGCTGCAACCGCTGCCCCAGTGGAGCGTGATGGACCTCGAGCGCGAACGCCGGGGCAATCCCCGGCTGTTCATTCTCGACGTGCGCCAGCCTGCGGAGTGGCAGGCGCAGCGCGTCCCCGGGGCGGTGCACATCACCGGAGCGGAACTGCCCGTGCGTCTCTCCGAGGTCCCCCGCGATCGGCCCATCGCCGTGGTGTGCGGTACCGGTTACCGCTCCTCGGTAGCTGCGAGCCTGCTGCAACATCACGGCTTTGGCGAAGTCGCCAATGTCCTCGGCGGTGTCACCGGATGGGTCAACGCCCGGTGCGGTCCGCCGCAATGACTTATCCTTATCGGGATGGAAGCGGCCTTCGTGACATACCTTCTACTCCTCCTCGCAACCGCGTGGTTCACCGCCTATACCCGGCATCTGGCGCTGACCGCGCAGGTCATTGAGGAGAAGCTGGCGCCGACCCTGCCGGAAGAGACCACCCTACAGGTGCCCGTACCCCTGTATGCACGCAAGGGCATCGCCGAGAACCTTGCCTTGCTGCTTGCCATCGGCTTCGGGGTGATCAACCTCGACTGGCCCTGGGTACTTGGTGGTTTCGCAGCCTTTCTTTTCATCTTCTTGCCCCTTTGCGTGGCATACCTCGCGCCACGGCCGGGGGCGTGGCACTACTACCGCTACCTTCGCGCGCAGCTGGAGGAGAAGCTGGCGGCCAAGGAGCTGGCCGGCAACAAGGAGGAGGCGGTGCTTCTTCGCATCGCCATCGAGCGCCTGGACAAGGGCCTGTAGACCAAAGGGAATGACATGGACGAGAGCGGCATCGACCTGGGCAGGGTACGGATGAAATGGCGAGGCGCGGAGTCCGTGGCCGAAACGAAACGGGCGCTGCGGGAGCACCGACGCGTGGAAGTGGAGCTGCCTGCGGACTACCACCACACCCTCTTCCGCCACATCCGACCCGCCGCGCCCCGCAACGAGCCGGAACAGATCGACCTCTCGGGAGGCTCGGAACTCATCGAGAGCATCGCCGAGATCCGCGGCCTGGAGAGACTGGCCGACCTCATACCCTGGCTGCGCGATACCGGCGCAACGGTGGAACTGGTCAGCCCCATGCCCGTGATTACCTTTGAGAGGCGGGACAGAAGGCCCGAGCACCATCACCCCAAGTGAGCACCCCATTTCTGGAGCCCGGGCGCAACTGCTGGCGCGTCGAGCGTACCGACGCAGCCGCCTTTCTCATCGACGGCGCCGCCTATTTCAGTGCGGTACGCCGTGCCTTGGCGAAGGCCCGCCACTCCATCCTGATCCTCGGCTGGGACATCGACAGCCGAATGGTCCTGACGCCGCTGGAGCGCCCCGACGACCTTCCCTCCCGCCTCGGGGAGTTTCTCAACGCCCTCGTCTCCCGCACCCCGGATCTGCACGCCCACGTGCTCGTCTGGGATTTCGCCATGCTCTATGCCCTCGACCGCGAGTGGCTGCCCATCTTCAAGCTGGGCTGGCAGACCCACAAGCACCTGCACTTCCGCATGGATGGCCACCACCCCACGGGGGCATCCCACCACCAGAAGATCGTGGTGGTGGACGATGCGGTCGCCTTCGTGGGGGGCATGGATCTGAGCAAGTGGCGCTGGGACACACCGGCCCATGCGCCACAGGAGAGCGGCCGGCTCGACCCGGAGGGGACCCCCTACCCGCCCGTTCACGACGTGCAGGTGCTCGTGGCAGGCGCCCCGGCCCGGGCGCTGGGTGAGCTGGCCCGCGAACGCTGGTATCGGGCTACCGGGGAGCGGATCCCGCCCCCGGGGCCCGTCACATATACCTCCGTCTGGCCTGAGGGGCTCGAGAGAGCGCTGGTGCAGGCCCCCGTGGGAATTGCCCGCACTGAACCCCTGTATGGCGGCCTCCCGCTGGTGAACGAAGTCGAGCGCCTCTACCTGGACACCATCGCCCGCGCGGAGCGTTGGGTCTATGTGGAGAATCAGTACTTCACCTCCCAGCGACTGGTCCAGGCCATCGCCGAACGTCTGCGCTCCCCCGAAAGCCCGGAGTTCGTGATGGTGTTGCCCGAGCAGAAAGACGGGTGGCTCGAGCACCACACCATGGATGTCCTGCGGGCCCGCGCCTTGAGGCAACTGCGCGAAGCCGACCGGCACGGCCGGTTTCGTGCGTACCATCCGGTCATCCCCAAGATGAAGCCGCGGCGCATCGATGTGCACGCGAAGGTCATGGTGATGGACGACCGGCTCGCCCGGGTCGGTTCGGCGAATCTGGCCAACCGCTCCATGCGGCTGGATACCGAATGCGACCTGGCGCTCATTGCCGAAACGCCCTCCCAGGCCCGTGCCGTGCGGGAATTCAGGGGCCGGCTGCTGGCGGAACACCTTGGGGTGGACGAAGGTCTCATTGAGCGCACCCTGACGGAGGAGAACTCGCTCATCGGCACCATCGAACGGTTGCGCAGCAAAAAACGCACCCTGCAGCCTCTCCACCCGACCGTGCCGGACCAGGAGGATCTCTGGGGGGCCCACATCGACGTGATCGACCCGGAACAGCCGATGGAACCTCAGTACCTGATTTCCCGCCTGCTGGGGGAGGAGGAACGCAAACCGGCACGGCGTCAGTTGGTGCGCGGCATAGCGGTACTTGCGATCATTACCCTGCTGGCCCTGGCGTGGCGCTACACGCCGCTGAGCGAGTGGCTGGACATGGGGACGCTGCAGGCCCTCTTCGTGAGCATCAAGGAGATCCCCGCATCCCCGCTGATCGTGTTGGGGGCCTACGTGCTGGGCGGGCTGCTGGTTGTGCCCCTGACCCTCCTGCTGGTGTTGACGATCCTGACCTTCGGCCCGGTGTTGGGCTTCATCTACGCCCTGCTGGGCTCGGTGGCCAGCGCGGTGGCCACCTACGCCATCGGCCACCACCTGGGAAGCGAGGCGGTGCGCAGATTCGCCGGTTCGGCGGTCAACCGCCTGAGCCAGCGACTGGCCAGACAGGGCATTCTGACGGTGATCATCCTACGCATGCTCCCGGTGGCCCCCTTCACCGTTGTCAATGTGGTTGCCGGGGCCTCACACATCAGCTTTCGGGATTTCACCCTGGGGACGGTGCTCGGCATGGTGCCCGGGCTCATCGCCATCACCATCTTCATCGACAGCCTCGCCGAGGCGTTGCGCAACCCGGAACTGGGCAACATCGCCGTATTGGCCGGGGTGGTGCTGGTGATTGCCGCGGGGGCCTTTCTGTTGCGCAAATGGCTGCTTGGTCGGGAGGCGGAGGAGAGCCAGGCTTGACACACTCCATGTCGGTGACGGCCGAGCCATGAGGCGCACAGTGCCCCCATAGCCGAAGAGCGGGCCAGACGAATGCGAGCGGTACTTGCCACGTATAACGTCCACGGCTGCGTGGGGCGGGATCGCGCCTGCGACCCCTCGCGCATCGTCCAGATCCTGCGGGAGCTGGACGCCGACCTGGTCGCCCTCCAGGAGGTGGAATCCACCATGGAGGGCGGCTGGCGCTTTCTCGACTACGTCAGCCGGGAAACGGGGATGACCGCGGTGGCCGGGCCCACCCTGGAGCGCAGCCGCGGTCATTATGGCAACGCCCTGCTTACCCACGCCCGAGTGATTGATGTCCGCCGGATCGATCTCTCCCACCCCCGCCGTGAGCCCCGCGGTGCCCTCGATGTGGACCTCCGCCTCGACGGCCGCGATGTGCAGGTGGTCATCACCCACCTGGGACTGCAGCCTTGGGAACGGCGCCTGCAAATCAAGCAGCTGCTCAACCTGTTTCCGCACAATCCGGAAAAACCCACCGCCCTCATGGGCGACTTCAACGAGTGGCTCGCCTGGGGCCGCCCCCTGCGCTGGATCCATGGCTACTTCGGCGCCGCCCCCTCCCCTGCGACCTTTCCGGCCAACTTCCCGCTGTTCGCCCTGGACCGGATCTGGGTGCATCCCCCGGAAGCGCTGGTCCGCCTGGAGGTCCACCACACCCGCTACTCGCGCCGCGCTTCCGATCACCTCCCCCTGCGGGCGGTGGTTGAGTGGTGAGCACCGGGGTCAATCGGCTTCATTCACGGCCTGAACATCCAGTGGCCGCTGGGCACCGGCCCGCACCATGCGCGGGGCCACTACCTCAGCTTCCTGGCCGACCCGCCGCACCGACGGCTGATGGTCGGCGGATTTCATCATCCGCCCTGTGTTGCAGCTCGAGACGCAGCCGGCTACCGGCGCCGCCCATGTTCACGGAACCGAACGTCGACCGATGGACACCCGGCCAGTATGATCGGCCGTTTTGACAAACACCCGAACTGCCATGGCGAACCTCCTGATTCTTCACCCCAAAGATCCCTTTGCCGCCCCGGATCGGGACGCCATCGTCACACGCCTGGAGGGGCTTGGCTTCATCGCCGACCGGTTCGACTTCGAAGGACGCCCCCATTTGCGCCCCGGGGACGAATTTCTCCATCTGCTCACCTTCCTCGGCTGTTCGCCCGTGGTCGCCCTTGGCGCGCCGGGAGTCACCGGGGAGGAATTCGCCCACGTCGCCATTGAAGAATCAACCCCCGAACCACTCTTCCTGGCCGGAGAAAACGTCAAGACACCCCGCTGTCCAAGCTGCGGTTACCGCGACGAGGCCTGGCGCACCCACCTGCCCACCTGGAGCGCGGCTCCCCACCACCTCTGGCAGTGCCCCGAGTGCGCAGCCCAACACCCCTTCCCGGACCTGCGCTGGCGCCAGTGCGCCGGCTTTGGCCGCCTGTTCATTCGTATCTGGGGGGTATTTGAGGGCGAGGCAGTGCCCGGTGAACACCTGATGACGGCCCTTGAGCAACTCACCGGGGCGCCTTGGAAGTACTTCTATCTGCGCGAGGCAAATCGGCCAGGCGCTTGATCACACGTTGGGGAGTTCGGACTGAGATCTTTCGCCCTCTGTTACGCCTCCTCCATTGGCCCGAATATCTCACCACCGTTCGTAGCAAGGACATTGAGGCGCCACTGTGACGAAGCGCGCAAGCCGGAGGACGGCGCCGGCGTAGTCGAGCACTACGTCAAGCCGGCCGGAGGGCGTACGTCCCGTCACAGCGAGCGGGTCGGCACCCGCAGTAGAGGGGTGGAGAGAAATGCGGGCTAGTTCTCAAAATCGCCCCAATCACCGGCTAATTCCGCAGCAAGTGGGGCCCATATTTGTAACTACTCACCCCATGTCAGCCGCGTCTCGATGCTACGGGTTACGGCACCTTTGCTTTGGAGTGCGACGGCTTGCCGCCGCTTTGCAGGACGGGAGCTTGCTCCCGCGTCCCCGGCCAGCCCACAACACGGCGCACGGCGGCAAGCCGCCCCTTGGGAAAGCGGGGGCAAGCCCCCGCACTCCAGAGCCGCCGACATGGGGTGAGTAGTTACCCATATTTTTGACTTGGCTCCAGCATGCCGGTAGTCTCCATTCGCGCAACTAGCAATTTGCTCAGGGCATTTTGCCCTGAGCAGAAAAAAAGTTCACCGCAGCCAGAGCGGCCATTTGCACGGGAGATTTGGATATGTCATGGACGATCACGAACGCAAAATGGTGCGGCTTGGCCATCGCGACAGCGCTGCTGTCGGCGTGTGGAGGAGGTAGCGATGGAACGCAGCCCCAGGACGATGGCCCTGCGCAAGCCATCGAACAGATGCGCGCGATTCTGAGTGCGCCCCTTGGCAGTGAAACCGCCTGCCCGGATCTGGCACTTTCCACACTACAAGGCGTCCCCGGTGACGTCATCGCCCTATCAGGCGTGCCGGTCGATTTCGGCGAACCCGGATTCCGGATCATTCAGCGGACCGAAAAAGGCGAATTGGTCGATCCGCTGTTCGCGCAAGCGGGTGCACCGCAAGGAGAGGTGCGCTTCGTCACACCGCTCAGCCCCGACCGGAACCCGGAGGGCGGGCGGGTCGAGCTGGAACTCGGCGACGGAGAGAAGCACTGCCCCCGGGTCGCTTTCACAATTCTTCCGCTGCCGGAGGCGCCTGCCGATTATGCGCTAACGGTGCAATCGGACTTGGAGCGCTGGATCGACCAGACCCTCGTTGTGCTCGGTTATGACCCCCTGGCGATGCTCAACGCCGATCCCAATAGCCTGCCACCGGCACAGCTCGGACTGTGGCTCACCAAGCATTACATCAGTGACGAGGACGATCCGGATGCGTTGCCAGCGGTGGCCCGTGCGGCTGCGGATGACGGGGATCAGACGCTGGAACGTATTCTGATGGCCTCGAATCTCAAGGCCGACTTGGAAGCAGCGCTGCTGGAACTGGAGACGGTACCTGTTGGCAGTCATGAATCCACGGCCTCCCTTCGCAACGCTCGTCGACTCCTCACGAGGGGCGACGGGAGGTCTTCCCTGTCGTCGTCTTCCTGCGAGGAGCAGCAGTTCGACCCGGACCGGCTTGGGATCTACACCGCTGCGGAACTGTCCGAGCGCATGCTTAAGGCCAAGGAGGGTTACGCGTTCGACGGCTCTGTCAGCGGACAGCTACTGGGCGGGGCTGCTCTGGTCGACTACAAAAACACGGGGAACGCTTCCGGATACGCCGGTCTCGGGGTGTTTGCGATCGCAACGGGAACCCAGGCACGCCGTGCGCTGGAACCGCAGAGTATCACCAGCTTCGAGGCCCGGGCCAACGAGGTTTGGGTGGAGGACCGCCCCGCCGACAGTCCGCTGTTCTGGGATGAGGCGATGGTTACCGCCAGGGGCAGCACCTTCAATCTCAGCGAAGCCACACTGCAGTCGCTGATCGCTCTGGTTGGGATGGTACCCGGCCCGGTGGGAGCGGCCACCACCGCCGCGACGACCGTGGCGCCAGGGGCTGTGAACGGGGCAATTGCCGATTTGACGAAGAATTCGTGCTTTATCATCCGCGCGCCCAATTACGGCCCGATCCGCGTCACCGACGAGCCCTGGACCGAGTCGGAGATCATCGGCAGCACCGTAGAGAAGGTGTCGCATCAGCAATACCGGGGGATCAACATCGGTGCGTCGGAGTTGCGGGTCTCGCTGAACGGGGCGAAGTTCGGCATCGCTGAAGAATTCGAACAGCGATTCACCATCGAGGTCCAGCCGCTGGCCTTTTCTCTGATCAGCGCCCACACCACGGTCCCGCAGCCGGGCGATACTGTAGAGATTCTCGCCACGGCGGCCAATGCCTTCACCAACCCGGCAGATTTCATCGCCGACGTGCCGAGCGGAAATGGCGAGATCATCAGCCAGGAGACGAGCGGTGATTTTTATCGGGTGCAGTTCAAGACACCCACGGATCGTGCCTTGTACCCCACCGGGGTGCGCTTCACGTCGAATCATCGGATCCTTCCGGAAGGTACAGCACCGCATTCGATGTTGGCGACCGTCGATACGGGCGGGAAGGTAACCATCGAGCCGAGGAGGGCCTGCATTCTGCCGGGCCAAGAGCTACCGTTAAGTGCCACCTTGGAAGGCTTTCAACAGGAGAACGAAAGCGTCACCTGGCGGGCCACTGGCGGGCAGATCACCGAAACGGACGGCTTCACGGCCACCCTGGTTGCGCCAAACCAGCCGGGTACCGTGACGGTCACGGTGACCGCCGATGCGGATGCCGAAGTCAGTGATGCGGTGGAATACACCGTATCCGAACACTGCATCAAGAAAGTCTGGTATCCGTCCGCCGTGCTCAGTGCTGACGGTAACGGGGTCTATTCGCCATCCCTGAGCGCTGTTTGCCCCGAGGACATCCGCGAGGACACACAGCTTGCGGAGATTCAAACCGACCCGCTGCTGGTTCGTCAGCCGCCCGATGTGCCGTCCGATGGGGAGCTCTGGTTCACGCGCAGCGCCTCGATCGGTCAGTCATTCACCCACAGCTCGACGCGATACTTACCCGTCGATGGGGCATGCAGCTCCATCTGGTTGCACGGCAGTAATACCGGATCCGTGCGCTATGAGGCGACGGGCGACGGTACCCTGTCACTCTCCCTGAATGCCGACCTGACAAACGCGTGCGAAGCTTACGCGTCCGGTGACGTTGAGTGTGCCCAGGTGGGGGCCGGGGCAGGAGGCATCGGAATGTATTACCTGACGCTCGGCTCCGAGGCGAGATACCGGCTGCAGGCTGAACTGCGGTGCAGCAATCTTGGAAGCAATGTCTCTATTTTGCCGATCACCGGGGTGCTGATGCGCTACGTGGCCGGTACCACGCTTTTCGAGCCGTTCGAGGATGGCAATGGCAACCTGATAACCGGGGTGCGAAATCTCAACGACACCTACCGTCCGCCCGTACTCTTCAGCCTCGCCTGTACCGAGCCGGACCAAGTGCTCCCAGTGGAGGCCGATTTCATCCTCGATGGGCCGAGCACCGCCACGGACGACCTCGTCGTGCTTGTGATTACGGGGAGCCTGGGAGTTGGCCCAGGCAGTGTGGAGAAGATCGGTTTTGGACCGTTCGGTGGCATTGCGTTTCCGCCGCCGGTACCTGAGCCGGGGACCTACCGCAGCACGGCGAACTTCGATTTTTCGGTAACGCTGACACCACAGTGAGCCCCGCCGCGCAAGGCCGCGCTCGTTCCGACGGGACGGCGCGGCGGCGGTGGTGGCCATGATTGGCTCGGTTCGACCGGCGCGCCCGGCCGTCTTGCTGTTGCAGCCGCCGTATCACAGCCGTCGACGCAGGATCTCCCCCACTTCCTCATCATCAAGGACGACGGGATTGGTACGCATACTGTTGTTGCGGCACCCGGCCACGATCCAGGGGATGTCCGAGGCCGTGATCCCGTAGGCCCCCAGGCGTGGGATCTCCATGCGCTGCGTCCACCGGGTCAGGGTCTCCACCAGCGCAGTCTGGGCCGCGACATCATCGAGCTCCGGATCGCGGGCAAGCAGACGGCCCGCCTCGGCGTACTTGCGAAGCGCCGGGCTCTGCGGCGCACGGACGCGCAGCGCCTCCAGATTGACCACCGTGGCCACTGCAACGGTGGTGCCGCAGGCGACCCCGTGGGGCACCGGGAAGAGGGAGCCCAAGGGTTGGGCAAGCCCGTGGACCGAACCCAGCCCCACCTGGGCCAGGGTGATCCCGGAGATGAGGGCCCCGTAGGCCATGGCGGCGCGTCCCTGCCGCGCCTCTTCCTCATCCCCGCCCTGCCAGGCGGCGACGAATCCCCCCGCCACGGCCTTGAGGCCGCTGAAGGCCAGCGCATCGGTGAAGGGATTGGCCCGCACGGAGACATAGGACTCCAACAGCTGGGTCAGGGCATCCATCCCCTGACTGGCAATGAGGTGTGGGGGGGCGTAGGCAAGGAGTTGGGGATCCACCAGCGCCAGCCGGGCCACCAGGGTGTCGTGACGGAATGATTTCTTGTACCCACCTTCGCCGCGCACACTCAGGACCGCATTCTTGGTCGCCTCACTGCCGGTGCCGGCGGTGGTCGGGACGGCGATCAGCGGCAACGCCGGGCCGCGATAGGGGATGCCGCGCCCCACGTCCTCCAGGTGATCGAGCACGGAGTTGCCGAAAGGGAGAAGACCGGCAATGGCCTTTGCCGCATCGAGCACGCTGCCGCCACCGATGCCCACGACCACCTCGATGCCCCTCTCCCTAAATGCCGTAACGGCGCCATCCACCCGTTCGGGCGAGGGCTCTCCCTCCACGATGAAGGTCTCAAACTCGATGCCCTCCTGACGCAATGCCTCCATGAGCCATTGCCAGTGGGGGGTCTCCCGAAAGGAGGTGCGGCCGGTAACCAGCAGAACCCTTCGACCGAGCTCGGCAATGTGCCCCGGGAGGTCGGAGAGACGCCCCTCGCCGAAACTGATCCGAGGCAGCTGCCCAATGGAAAATCCGGCCAAATCCAGCATTGCATTCACCTCCCGTGCGCTCGTTGCGCGCATTCTAGCCCGGATTTCCCGCCGATCGTAGGCACAGCCGCCCGCGGACAGGATGAACGTATACTAACCCAAGAGCGATGTAAGTCCTTGAAAGCAGGTCGTCGGCCGCATGGACGCGGCCGTCGAGCGTACAGGGATGTATTCACAGCGTACCTGCTTTCAAGGACTTACATCGCTCACAGCACGGCCGTGACGTAAGTATGCGTTTACCCTGCACCCGTGGACGGCAGGCTGGCGCAGAAAAAATCCTTCGCACCCGGCGGGATGCCCCTGAGGGCTGTTGATGGGTTTCGCTGCGCTCAACACATCCTCACCGCGAACCGGGATCTCTGTGCCCCCCAATTGACGATTGACAATTCCAACCCTCCGAATAAACTTTAACCATTCGGTTAAACCAAACGGTTAGTAATAGAGTGTCGAAACCAAGCACCCAGGAGGCGATCCTTCTGGCCGCCACCCATGTCTTTGCGGAGAAGGGCTACGGGGAATCCCGGGTCGATGAGATTGCACGCCGGGCGGGGGTGAACAAGGCCACCCTCTATTACCACGTGGGCGACAAGGACGCTCTCTATGCCGCGGTGATGGAGCGGGTCCTGGGCGCCACCGCCGAACGGGTGTTGGCGGCAGTGGAAAGCGCCGAGGGACCGGAGGAGCGCCTTCGCGCTTTCATTATGGGGATTGCCGACATGGCCGGGGAGATGGGATACGCCGCCCCCATCATCATGCGCGAGGTGGCCTCAGGGGGGCGTCATCTGCCCGAGGTGGCCATCCACCAGATGGGCCGCATTGTAAATGTGCTCCGGCAGGTGCTTGAAGCGGGGGTGGCGCAAGGCGCCTTCCGTCCGGTAAACCCCTTCGTCACCCATATGTTGATCGTCGGCAGCATCCTCTTTTACGCCTGCAACGGCCCCATTCGCGCCCGGATCACCGCGCAGAACCGCAGTGAGTTCGGGCCGGACCACTTCGTTTCCAACCAGGAGATCGGTCGCGAGGTCGCCAACCTTCTCCTGGCTTCCGTCAGCCAGCCGAAACAAGAGCAATAACCACAGGGACCTGCAATGAACGACCTACGCCAACGGATAGAGCACGGTTTTGAAGCCCTGGGACGGGCCATCTACCGCCACCACTGGAAGACGCTGATTCTGGTCTTCGCCCTGGTGGCGGTCATGGTCTCCCAAATCCCCAAGCTGACCCTGGACACCTCCACCGAAGGCTTCCTGCACAAGGAGGATCCCGCACTGTTGGCCTATAACGGCTTCCGCGACCAGTTCGGCCGCGATGAGTTTGTCGTCGTCGCCGTTACGGCACCGCAGATCTTCGCCCCCGAATTCCTGCAAAAGCTCAAGGCGCTGCACCAGGAGCTGGAGGAGAACGTCCCTCATCTGGACGACATCACCAGTCTGATCAACGCCCGCGACACGCGTGGCGCCGAGGGCGAACTCATCGTCGAAGATCTCCTGGAACATTGGCCGGAGCAACCCGATGAGATTGCCGCCATCCGGGATCGCGCCCTGGCCAACCCGGTCTATCGCAACCTGCTGCTCTCCGAGGACGGTTCGATAACCACCATCGTGATCCGCACCGACGCCTACTCCCGCGAGGGCGCCACGGACGACGTATTGGCCGCTTTCGATGAAGGGCTGGAGATTACGGCGGAACCGGCCGTGCCCGCCGAGCGGAAGTACCTCACCGATGCGGAGAACAGTGAGCTGGCCCGCGCCATTCAGAAAATTGCCGGTGGCTACGACAGCCCCGACTTCCGGGTGCACGTGGCGGGCTCTCCGGTGGTCAGCGATGTGCTCAAGACGGCCATGCAGGAGAACATGCGGCGCTTCATGGGCATGGCGCTGCTGCTCATCGCCGCCATTCTCGCGCTGCTGTTCCGCCGCATATCCGGTGTGATCTTGCCCCTGACCGTGGTGGTGCTGTCGCTGCTGTCCACCTTCGGGCTCATGGGGGCGATCGGCATCGCGGTGAAGCTGCCCACGCAAATCCTCCCCTCCTTCCTGCTGGCCGTGGGGGTGGGGGCGTCGGTCCATCTGCTGTCAATCTTCTACCGGCGCCTGCAGCACAGTCACGACAAGCAGGAGGCGATCGCCTACTCCCTGGGGCACTCGGGGCTGGCCATTGTCATGACCAGCCTCACCACTGCAGCGGGGCTGGCCTCCTTCGCCGGTGCGGAGGTGGCCCCCATCAGCGACCTTGGCATTGTGGCTTCCTCCGGGGTCATGATCGCCCTGGTGTACACCATCGTGCTGCTTCCGGCGCTTCTGTCCGTCACCCCCATCAAACCCAAGACCAGCGACCGGGCCCACTCCCGTCATGCCCGCATGGACACCCTGCTGACCGCCGTCGCCACTGTCTCCACCCGGCGCCGCAAGCTGATCCTCACCATCAGCGCGGCCGTGCTGGCATTCGGGCTGGCGGGCATCAGCCAGGTGAAGTTCTCCCACAAGCCCTTCGATTGGCTGCCCACGACCAACCCCGCCCGTCAGGCCAGCGACTTCATCGATCAAAACATGAGGGGTGCCAGTTCCGTGGAGGTAGTGGTCGATACCGGGCAGGAAAACGGCCTGTACCAACCGGCGATCATGCAGGGACTCGAGCAGCTCAGCCGCGAGGTGGAGACCCTGGCCGCCGGGCCCACCGCGGTGGGCAAGAGCCTGTCGGTGGCGGACATCCTCAAGGAGATCCACAAGGCGCTCAATGAAAATCGCGAGGAGTTCTATCACATCCCCGACAATCGCGAACTGATCGCCCAGGAGTTCCTGCTGTTCGAGAACAGCGGTTCGGACGACCTGGAAGACTTCGTGGACAGCCAGTTCCGGCAGGCACGCTTCACCGCCAAGATGCCGTGGACCGACGCCATTTACCTGCCCGCCTTCATCGACGAGCTGAAAGGCCATTTTCAGCAGTCTTTGGGTGACGACGTCGAGTTGACCGTAACCGGGATGAATGCCCTGCTGGGGCGCACCATGAGTGCGGCCATCCACAGCATGTCGTGGAGCTACGTCTACGCGGGTGTGGTCATCACGGTGATGATGGTGCTGCTCATGGGCGACCTGCGCATCGGCCTCATCAGCATGATACCCAACCTCACCCCCATCATCCTCATCGTGGGCTTGATGGGCTGGTTCGGCATTCCCCTGGATCTGTTCACGCTGCTCATCGGCAGTATCGCCATCGGCCTGGCCGTGGATGACACCATTCACTTCATGCACAATTACCGGCGCTATCACCGCGCCACCGGCGATGTGGACTACGCCGTGCGCGAGACGCTGCTCGGCAGCGGCCGCGCGATGCTGGTGACCACTTTGGTGCTGTCCATCGGGTTCTTCATCTACATATTTTCGACGCTCACGAACGTCATCAATTTCGGACTTCTCACCGGCTCCGCCATCATCTTGGCCCTGCTGGCCGACTTCTTCCTGGCCCCGGCCCTGATGGCGCAGCTCCACGCGTCCCATGTCATTCCGGACGAAGGCGACTACTAAGGAGAGACTTCGATGTTCCAGAACAAACGCCTACTTGCAATTGCCCTCGCGGCGCTCGCATTCGTCGCGGCTCCGACCCTCGCGGCCGAACTCACTGCTCGTGAGATCATGCAGCGCGTCGACGACCGTGACGACGGCGACAACGGCATTTCCGATATGGAGATGGTGCTTATCGACAAAAGCGGCCACAAGCGCGTGCGGCGCATCCGCAGCTACACCAAGGACAAGGGCGAGGACCGCCAGCGCATCATGTTCTTCCTTGAGCCTGCGGACGTGAAGGACACGGCCTTTCTCACCTACGACTACGACGCCTACGAGGCCGACGACGACCAGTGGCTCTACCTGCCCGCCCTGCGCAAAAGCAAGCGCATCGCCTCGTCCGACAAGAGCGGCAGCTTCATGGGTTCGGACTTCAACTACTCCGATATGACCCGCAAGAACCTTGACGCCTACGCCTACAAGATCCTCAAGGAAGATGAGGTGCGTGGCGCAAAGTGCTGGCTCATCGAGGCGGTGCCCCAGACCAAAAAGGAGATCGACGAGAGCGGTTACACCAAGTCGCTGCTGTTCGTCCGGCAAGACAACTACATGGTGGTGCGGGCGGTGCATTGGGAGAAGGAAGGGGGGCGGCTCAAGTACATGGACGCCCCCAAAGTGGAGCAGATCGATGGCATCTGGATGGCCACGGAGATGACCATGACCACCAAGAAGGGCAAGGACACCCTGCACCGTACCGAGCTGCGCTTTCACAACGTGCGCTTCAACCAGGACCTCGACAGCGACATGTTCACCGTGCGCCAGCTGGAAAAGGGCCTCTGATCCATGGGGCCGCAGCACCTGATTGCACTCTCCGCCCTGGCCGCCCTCGCCTCCTCACCGCTGCTGGCCCAGGAGTCCGCCAATGAGCTGGCTTTGGAGCAGGTGCTCGACGGTTTCGAGGAGTCCGCTCCGGCCTTCGATGAGGTCCTGCAAGGCTTCGACGGGCCTTCGACGGATTCCACGGAAGAACTCCATCAGGTGCTCGGCGGCTTCGAGGACGACAGCCATGCTGAGGGTTCCGCGGCGGGCCCTGCGCCCCGGCGCAACTGGCGCCTGGGCGGGGCCTTCACCCAGTCGGCGGCGTGGAACTACGCCCATGCGGCTCCTGATCCTGGGGAGCCCGACTTCCGCGGCCTTTCGCGAATGCGCAGCAAGCTGGGCATGGAGATTCAGGGCAGTCTTGGAGAGAGCGTGAAGGCCTTCGCCAGCGGCTACCTCTTCCACGACTTCGCGTTCGCCATCCAGGGGCGGGATCAATACAGCGAGGCGCTCCTCGACAGCCTCGAGACCGAGGCCGAGCTGGGAGAGACGTGGCTGCGCAAGAGCTTCAGCCCCCGGCTGGATCTGACGCTGGGGCGTCAGATCGTGGTGTGGGGCAAGTCCGACAACCTGCGCATCACCGACATCGTCAACCCGCTGGACAATCGGGAACCGGGGATCGTCGATATCGAGGACCTGCGCCTGCCGCTCACCATGGCCAAGTTAGACTGGTCCCGGGGCCCTTGGGCGGTGAGCGCCATGGCCATCCCCGAGATCCGCTTCAACAAGAACCCGCCCTTCGGCAGCGACTTCTACCCCCTCCCTGGCGGCCCCCTCCCCGAAGAGGTGCCAGGTGACGGCGGCGCCAACACCGAGTACGCCGCCGCGCTGAAGGGCTTCTTCAGTGGTTGGGACTTGAGCCTCCATTGGGCCCAGGTGTTCGATGATCAGGCCCACCTGGAACGGGTCGGGGGCCAGCCGCTGCTGCGCCACAGCCGCCTCACCATGGTCGGCGCCGCGGCCAATCTCGCCCGCGGCCCCTGGCTGCTCAAAGGGGAAGCGGCCCACTTCAGCGGTCTGCGCTTCAGCGCCATGCCGGGGGAGACCCGGGAGCGCACCGACGTGCTGCTGGGGGTGGAGTACGCCGGCTTTCGGGATACCTCGCTCTCCTTCGAGGTGGCGGATCGGCACATCCACGATTACGGCGACCTCCTGGCGACAGAAGTGGAGGAGGACGACTGGCAGATGGCGCTGCGCTATACGGGCGACTTTCTCCACGCCCGGCTGCAGGTGACGGCTTTGTGGGCCGGCTTCGGCCCGCGAGGGGATGACGGCGGGTTTACCCGCCTCTCGGCCTCCTATGAACTGGCCAATGCACTCACCCTCACGGCGGGGGTGATTGCCTACCGCTCGGGTGACCGCTTGCCGTTCAACGCCATTGACGACAATGACCGCGTGTTTGCCGAGGTCAAGTACAGTTTCTGAATCGCGCCGGTAATGCGCAACGGTCACGCCCCCTAAGCAACAGTATCAGCAGCGTGACTCTCTACATGGTCTTTCGGAGTCTTCAACGGGGCACTGAGCGGCGGCCAGTGCTGCCCGGCCGGCCCACAGGGCCCTTCGACTGTGTGAGGCCGAACGCTCAGTGCCCTCTGGCTTCGTGCGGGCGCAAGTCGAGTACGACCTCGTAGCTGTTGACATCGTCCCGCCACGTGCCGGAGAAGGTGACTTCACGCTCATCCCCGACGATTCGCGGCAGCCTGACAAAGGCGGTGGTCACCTTTTCGTTCTCCCGGTAATGCAGCGTGGCGATCCCCTCGTAGGCACCGCCCTCCTCCTCCGCGTCGACCGTGATGGTCCCGCTGAACAGCCCCTCCTCCGGATCGCTGCCGTCGTACTCCACCTCGAGGGTCCCCGAAGCCAGCATCCCCTTCGCAACGGCGTCGAGCACGATGCGGCGGCTCTCCGTATCCAACAGAACCAGTTCGCCGGAGTAGGCTTGATTCATAGTCGGCGCAGCTCCCCCGCTAATGTCAACAGCAAGTCTAGCCGCCCAACGCAAAGAGACACTGACAGTTCTCCTCTGCACCTGGAGATGCCCGCAAATCACCCCACTCGGAACTGATGCGGGGGATCTCCACCGCTTGCCACCGGGCAGAATGGCCCGCGTACAAGGGAACTCCAGCGTGCCTGCGGCGGGGTCGAAGAGCGAAATGGGCTTTGACTAGACTGGGGACAGGAGACGTAATGGCAAGGAGGTCGCCATGGCAGACCGAATCGTGATCGCGGTAAGGGATGTCGCCGCGTCGGACGAAATCGCACAGCGCCTTAACGAGCGTGGACTCCCTGCGGTGCGGCAGCCGGCCGGTAGCCGGGCCGCCAACATGAATGGCACCACCCGCACCGGCCCCTTCAATCAGGTATGGCGCCCCGAGGAGGTGATCGTCGTGCTCCGAGACCTGGAGCCCCCGATCATCGATCCGCTGTTCGAAAGCCTTGCTGACTACCAGCGCCGCGCCGCCCTGTATGTCAACGGCCGCAAGTGGGATATCGCCCGCGGCCGTGAGGCGCTTCGTTCGGAGAGTTACCGCTAGCCCAGGGCTCTCACCCTTTCGTCACGAGGGTGTCGAGGCTGTTCCGACGGGGCGTTCGGACCGAAACGCCCCGGAGGGCAGCCGAAGGACTACGCCCCGTCGGGAACCAATGGTTCGGCGTCCCCAGTGGACCGGTGGTGACAGACCGGGGCCGAACGCGGGACATGCCGGCACACGGGGTTGGGACCCCGTCAGGCCTGAAACCGCCGCCGGCTCATCTCCGCTTGCCACTGTTCCAGGGCGCTACGGGCGCTGCTCATGTCCGCCCCGCCCTGCTCCCGCGCCTCAATGAAGCGAAGGTACTTTTCGGAATCGTTGAACTCCCGAAACATCTCCTGCCCGTCCAGCTTCCAGCGGCAGATCACCGTCATCGCTGCGGGGTTCGCCCCGTTGGTGGTGTGGAGCATTTCGTCAGGCCCGGCGCGGTATTCGGCTTCATCCATGTTGGACGGGTAACCCAGCATGCACTGCCAATCGTGCTCGCGATTCTCCTCCATGTCGCACCTCCTGTTTGCTGCCCCTTTGCCCTCACTCTCCAGTATAGAGCCCATCTAGCCCGCATTTCTCACCACCCTTCTACTGCGGCCGCCGGCTGTGACGGGGCGCGCGGAGCGGAGGGCGGCGCCGGCGTAGCCGAGACACTACGTCAAACCGGTCGGAGGGAGCACGCCCCGTCACAGCCTCGACGCCCTCGCGACGAACGGTGGTGAGGAATCCGGGCTAGCGAGTTGAATCATCCCGTGGGTAGGGAGCCGGGGCGTTCGCGTCGGGCTGTCCTTGCGCCCGCTGCACTCGGACCGCCCCGTTGACCTCCCCGGCCATCAGCCGCCGCAGGTAGGCCCAATCGGGATCGACCCAATAGAGACAGCCACCTCCGGCATACGCCAGGAAAGGCCCGGCCACGCGCTTCAGCGAGTCGAGGCCGCCCGCTCCGGCGCTGCCGTCGCAAGCTCGGCTCAGGCGCCCCATCTTGAGCCAGGCGCCGTGGGCGGAGGTGTAGGCGGCGCCACCCGACCACTCTCCCCGGTGGCCGGTGAGGATCAGCCACTCCGCTCCCCCCGGGGTGGTCGGGAGCTTCAGCGCCTTGCAGCGCCCCGATTCACGCAGGCACTGCCGATGCTCTCGAGCGGCTTGGAGCAACAGCCCCTCGGGGGTCTCCTCCCCCGCCGGCGCCACTTGGAACACCCCGGCCAGGGCGGCGGGGTCCTCTGCTTCGGGAACAGCTTCACGGCTCCAGCGGTGTTTCTGCCGCAACAGGGCGGCGATGCGCTGCGCGACCGCCGGGTTCGCCTGTGCGAGGCCGGCGGACTGGATCCGCTGCAGTTCGCGCACGCCGTAGGCCCCCAGTGAGAAGCGCAGGTACTCGTAATCGAACGTTGCCGCATCCGCTTCGCCGCTGAGGAGGCGGTCGGCCTGGTCCTGCGCCGCCCAGGCGCGCAGGTCGGCCACAGGGGTGTTGACCAGGATCAGCGTGGTCGCCACCACCAGCGCCAAGCGGGTGTTCACCCGTTGGATGCCCAATCGGGCCTCACTGCGCTTCAACAACAGCAGTAGCGCGTAGCTGAGGGTGAATCCGGCGATGAACAGCTGAATGAGTCCTGCCCACAACCGATCCACCGTCAGACCGTATTGCTCGATACGCAGCCACAGCGCCCAGGCCGCCAGCAGGCTGGTGAGCGGCAACAACAGGATTGCCGCCAGGACCAGCAGCTTCACCGGGAGTGGATAGGCCCGCTCGGTTTCACCGCTGAGCACGGCGTTGTAGAAAAACAGCAGCACCACCGTGAGCAGCATCATCAGCAGCGCCGCATTGCCGGTGTTCCAAATAGGCTGAAGCCCCGTCACGGGCAAGGCGGCGAGAAACAGCACCAGAACGAGCGCGGCCAGCGGCAGGAGCGCCTTGATGAGCGCCTCGCACATGAACTGGACCGTGGCGATCAGCGGAATGCGGTCTCGAATCAGCACGAGGCCCAGTCCGAGCACCAGCCAGGTCACCGGGTAGATGAAGGCGGTCTCGGAAAAGAGGTCGCGGAACGTGCGGATGCCGATGGCATTGAACAACATCGCCCAAAGCCCCAGCAGGAGCCAGAACACCCCGATGAACAGCCCCAGCATCCCGAGGGTCAGCGCCTGCTGCCAGGAGAAGGAGAGCAGCAGTGCATAGTCGAAGGGCGCCTTGCCGGATGTGGACCAGGCTCGGAAATGGAGCGCGAGGATGAACACCACGACCGACAGGCTGAGTACGAAGGGTGGACTCAACTGATGACGAATGTCGGCGGGCACCCCCTGCGGGCTCTCGCTCCAACCCAGGTGCCAACCGAGGAAGAACAGCAGCGGGATCAGAAGCGACACAGCCAGGAGATTGCGCCGATCCGTGTATCGCTCCATGCCCAGGTAGAAGAACGCCGGGAGCGCGATCGCGACCGTGTAGAGCGCCTTCAGCCAAGTCAGGTCGGTTGCCGGCCACCGCTCGCCTTGCACCGCCACATGCAGCAAATAGAGCGCGCAGCCCTGCAGCAGGGCGAGCCCAATCAGTGCGTGGCGCGTGGACCGGTCAATCAGCGGGGGTCGAATCTCCATTTTTCACCTTGCCTGTATGCTGCGTAGGAGGGTTGAGCGCCGCGAAACCCATCGGGTTACCTCTGCTGACGGGTGTCGCTGCACCCCCTCCTGGCGAATCCGCGGATCGGCTTCGCAATAGGTCGCCGTACAGGTCCGCTGATGGGTTTCGCTGCGTTCAACCCATCCTACAGGTGCCCGCTCAACCGATCACGTCGGCCATGAAATCGAGTTCCGCCTGTTGGTAGATCACGCGGCGATGCCTGGCCCAGAGATCCTGAATGCGTTCGCGGTCGCATACCTTGCGGTCCACCAGCACCCGGGTGTGGAGCTGGCCGCGGGGGCGGTCGCTGGGCACCTTGGCGAAGACGTATTCGTTACTGATGAGGTCCATGTAGGGGCCGCATTTGCTGGTCGGCATGATGAAGATGAGCTGCAGCCCGAGGCTTTCCGTCAGATAGCCAATGACCTCCCGGGAGCGGGTCTCGTCCATCTTGGAGAAGGCCTCATCCACCAGCACCATGCGCAGGTGGTTCTGCCCCTCGGCGAAGCGGAAGGCGGAGGTGATGGCCGCGGAGCGGATGATGTAGGCGGGAGTCTCCAGCTGCCCGCCGCTGCCGGTGCCGTATTCGGACAACGGGATGGGGGGCTTGCCCTCTACCTCCTTGTAGATCTCGTAGCGCTTGTAGTTGCGGTAGTCGGCGATGCGTTCCAGATCGCGGAAGGCCTTGTGCTCGTCCTCATCCAACAGCATGGCGATGAGCTCGTCGCGCACCTTGCGCGAGCGGGGCGTCAGCTCCGCCTCGAACAGGGTGACGTCGTCGCCCAGTACCGGGTGCTTGACCACCTCCTCGAAGAAGCGGGCGTAGTCGCGGTACTCGGGGATCCAGGCGCTGTCGAAGCGGAAGGTCTCCCGGTCGGCGCCGAAGCGGTGGTGCTGCAGTTCGCGGTTGAGCAGATCAATCTGCCGGTCTCCATCGCGAATGGCCTGGTGGATGGCGTGGCAGAGGTGGGTGACGAAGGCGCTGTTGAAGCTCTCCTTGAGCTGGCGCAGCTGCGCGTGCTTCTCCACCAGGATATTGTTCTTGAGGAGGTTGTAGACCCGATCGATCTCCCGCTCCACGCCGCACACCGTGCGGAACAGGGCTGCGTCGTAATCCCCCTTGTAGCCATGGTAGAGCACCGCATCGGCGGGCCGGCACTGCTGGTTGTGGCTGTTGAGGGCATTGGCCAGCTCACGTTCGCTGGCATGCAGCCCCCGCTCCGCCTCGGCGCGGTGGTTGTTGGCGATCTCCACATTGAGTTCGCTCGCCTCCTGATCGGCGTGGGCCAGGTGCTGTTCCACATCGAAGTCGGACCAGTCGGCGGCGATGGCGCGCAGATTCTCCTCGCGCACCTCCACCCGCTCCAGGGTGGCCTCCTGGTCGTCGGCCAGGCGCTTCACCCGCTCGTCGGCCTTGCGCAGCTTCTCCTCCAGCTCGCCCTTCTGCTCGCTGAGCGCGTTCCGGCGGTCGAACCACTGGCGGGCATCGGCCTTTAGCTTCTTCAGCCGCTCCTCCAAGGCCTTGTGCTCGCCCAGGTCCAGCCTTGAGATCAGCTCTTCCAGGCGGAGGATCTCCCGGTGGGCGGTGAGCATGGTGCCGACGGTGTCGGCATAGGTAAGGGGCGCAAGCGCATCCACGGCCGTCATAGCCCCGGCGGCCTCCTCCATGCGTTCGCGCGCCCCCTGCCACTCGGTGGCGATGCGCTGCAGCTCGGCCCGCTTGGCGGCCAGGGCCCGCTCCCGGGCGGCGGTCCCGAACACCAGCTCCCCGTCCGGGAGATCACAGCGCCACATGGCGTAATTGCCCGAGGCCATGCCATCGGCAGTGAGCCCGCGCCGGGTGCGGCGCAGCTCCTCGGCCGACTCCACTCGCACCACGGAGCCGTAGCTCGCTATGAAGTAGTGGCGCGCCCCGGCGTGGCTGAAATCCAGCACGTGGACGATGGAGTCGGGCGGCAGCGTGCTGCGCTCGGCGTCCTGGCGGGCCTTCTCCGCCTGGATCACCCGCGCCCTGTTGTCCCGCCCGGGCATGGTACGCACGATGCGGATCGCCTCTGCCTCACAAGCGGATTCGACGAGGATGCCGAAGCGGGCACCGCCCAGGTACCCCTCGATGGCCGCCTGCCAGCGGGCATCCTTCACCTCTACGTGGTCGCAGAGCACGCGGGGATCGGCCTGGGGGCACGCCTCGCGGATGGCAACCAGGGCCCGCTCCACGTGGGGTGGATAGCTCACCTGCTTGCCCTCGAGCCGCTCCACCTCGTGGTGCTTCTGGCGGTGCTGCTGTTCCAGCTGCGCGTGGCGGTCGCGCAGCCGGTGGCTCAGGGCCGCGAGGCGATCGCGGCGGGTCTCGCCCTCCTCCACGCTGCGCCAGTGATCCACCCAGCGGTTGTGCACCCGCTGGGCGGCGCGGGCCTGGTCCAGATTCGTCTCCAGGGCGGCGAGATCGCCGGTGATGTCGCGCTGCATCAGGGTGTGCAGATCGATGTCCCCCTGGCGGCCTTTCTCCTGCACCTCCCTGGCGAGGGTGCGGGCCCCCAGGTCGACGATGCCAGGGAGCTCCCGCGCCAGTTCGGCGCTCTGCAGGGCGGCGGCGATGGTGTGGGTGTGCTGGAGGTTGCGCCCCAGGGCATCGACCTCCTTCAGCAGGCCAATCCCGCTCTCCCGGAGCTGCTTCTCCGCCTCCTGGCGCTTGCGCTCCAGGGCATCCTTCTCTTGCAGCGCGGCCACGCCGCGGCGCTGCGCCTCCAGGCTAATGAGCTCGTCCTGCACCTGCTCGTAGCGCTGCTCGGCAAGGGCCGCCTCCTGTTCGTTTTCGCGCAGAGAGCTGCGTTGCTGCGCCTGATCGCCTTTGGCGCCGAGGTACTCGCGCTGGCGCGCCAAATATTCATGCTTGGCAAGGCCGCAATCAAGGGTATTCAACTCGATCCAGCGGTCGATGTACCGGCGGGCATGATGGGCGGCCCCATCGAGCAAGACAATCCCGTCCACCAGCCGCTGGGCGTCGCGCTCCATGGCGTGGATGGTCTTGAGCTGCCCGGAGATGGAGCGGATCGCCTCGCCCAGCTCCTTCTGCTCGAGGATCTCGTCGGCCACAAAACGACTGATGCTCTGCACCGGCTTGTAGGCCATGAAGCGAGAGAAGGCACGGGCGGCGTTCATGGCCTCCCGCTCGGTCACCTGGTCGGGGCGGCCCCGCACCACTGCGTAGAGGCGGCGCAGATAGCCCTTCTTGGTATCGTAACGCTCCACCTGTCGCTGTCCGAACTCGGTCTGGAGGCGATGCTGAACCTTGTCCAGCGGCACAATCTGCTGATCCCGCACCAGATGGGCCAGCTCCAGCTCCACGTGGGGGAGGATGAAGAACAGCGCCTCGTCCTGGCGCGCCGCCGCCTGATGCCCTGCCGCATCCAGCCAGGCACGCACGCCGATGAGGGCGGTGAAGGGGGCGGCACTCTCCCCCTGAGTGGGGTGGAAGACCGCGGCCAGATAGCCGTCACTGGCCTCGACCCGGGCGTAACTGCCATCGTCGCAGCCGAGTACGTAAGAGGCGAGGGTCCGCACCCGCTTGCCGCCCCGCCCGCGCTGGGTGGTCTCGTCCTGCCCCGGGTTGAACTGGAAGAGGTTTTCATGGGCGGCGGTCATCACCGTCTGGATGGCATCGGCGGCGGTGGTCTTGCCGGAGCCGTTGCCCCCGGAGAAGAGGTTGATGGGGCCGAACTCGAATTCGGTGTTGGGGATGTTGCCCCAGTTCACGTAGACGAAGCGCTTAAGAAACATGGGCCGCCTCCGTCTCGCTCGGTGTCGCGCCGGTCTCGTCACGCAGGGAGGCGAGGGCCTCGGCATTGACGAAGTCCACGATCATGGGATGGATGCGGATCCACGCCTCCCCACTCTCCACATCCTCCTCCTGGCGGTAATCGATGAGACGTAGCTGGCGAAGGCGTTGGAACAGCCGCCTGCGCTCGGTGACCTTGTCCGGCAGGGCGCGCCCCAGCAGGTTTTTCATGGCGATCCCGAGGCTCTCGATGGATTCGGGCACCCGCCCCTCCTCGTCCACCAGCCCCTCGCGCAGGGCCTTGTCGTACTGCACCCGCAGCACCAGGGCCAGGGCCGCCTCGCCCTGAGTGAGCCGGGCGCGCAGGCTGCCCGCCCACGCCTCCTCCCCGGCCTCCTCCATTCCCGGCACCCGGCTGCCGGGTGGATAGAGACGCAGGTATTCGAAGCGGCGGTCGTGATGAATGCGCACTCCCACCAGCGCCAGATAGTCGGTCGCCAGCGCTTCCACCCGCAGAAAGCGGTCGTAGATCTGCTGTTCGATCTGGCTCTCGCCGCGGCAAAGCACTCCGTAATTCAGCAGGCGCACCAGCAGCTCGCTGAACTCGTGGAGACTGACCCCCTCGCGCTCCAGGCGCTCTTGCAGAAACTCACTCAGCATCATTGGCATCCAGCAATTCGATGACGAACTCGTCGCATTCGAAGTAGTCGTTGCGCACCCGCCCACCCCCTTCTTCCACCCGGAAGCGGAACTCGCTGGAGGTGGCGCCGGCCGCCCCCGCCTCCACCGCGTGGGCGGCAAACAGCAGTTCGCGAGCGTCGTTCACCGGCAGGGCGCTGGTGCGCACCCGGTGCCCCTCTCCCAGGGCTCGGGCGATGTAGTCCCGCAGTTCGCGGTTGTTGAGGGCAAAGGCCTGCTCCAGGGCGCGTTCGATGAACAGGGCACGCCGGGCGGTGTGGTCCGCCTCCTCCCCCTCTTCTGCGGTGTTGTTGACAATACGGCGCCGCCCGGAGGTGTGCAGCCGGACACTGTCGGGATCGGCGAAGGCCACATTGAGGCCCGCCATGGCCTCCCCCGCCGTTGCCAGCCGCCGTTCAAATTCGGCCTCGTCCAAGGCCGCCAGGGTCTGGCAGGCCTCCAGGAGCTCATGGCGGCCCGCCGTGCCGGTGAAACTCAGCTGGCGGATGATGATGTCGGCCCGGCGAGTGAAACTGTGCAGCGCGTGGCGCAGGGCCGGCAGCATCACCTCGCTGGCGTTGTGCATGCGCCCCTCGATGCCCTCCAGAATGGCCAGATAGACCGACGCGCGGGGGTCGACCACCAGCTCGGGGGCCATCTTGCGCAGCTCCCGCTCCGCCTCGGCCTTGAACGGGCGCGGTTTGCGCCGGGCCTTCTGAATGAGGCCGGCGATCTCGTCCCGGTACTTCTCCACACTGTCGGCGGAGAGACGGATGGCCAGGTCGGGGACGAAGCGCTTCTCCATGAAGTCGAAGAACTCGTCGCTGGCGCGCTGCACCAGTTGCTGCGCCTCCACCGCCTGCACCAGCTGGCGCTTGCGCTCGTCCAGCTCGGCAATCACGTCGGAGAAGTCGCTGATGATGCGCTCGGAGTACTCGAAGGCATCCAGCAGGTCGTACACCTCCCCCTTGTCCAGGAAGGACTGCAGGGCGTTGCGGGTATTCCGGGTGTTGCGGTGGCGAGTGCGGAAGCGCCCCCCGGCGGCCTCCACCATGGGCTGGGTGAAGAGTCGGCCGATGCGGGTGAAGCCGTAGCTGCTCTGCAGGGTGGCCTCATCCACCTGCCGCTCCACCCAGCCGTGCTCCTGGAGGATGTTGAGGACCCAGCCGGCCTGCTCCCGCTCGGAGCGGACCGGGGCCCCGAACTCATCCTCCCCCTCGTCCAGCACCGGGGTGCGGGTCACCGCCTCCTGGAACACCTCCAGCACCTGCTCACGATTGAAGGCACGGCTGTAGTCGGCGAGGGTGCTGAACATGCGGCTATAGAGCGCGCGCAAACAGGCTACCACCTGCTCCCGGTATTTGCCGGTCAGGGGCCTGAAGAAGTGCTTTCGGGGGGCGTCAAAAAACATGGCGCCATATGTTACCCGAACGAGATGCCCGAGTCGTTGGTACGGGCACTACGGGCAGCGGCGCGTCACTGACCTGCATCCTGCGCGCTCATTGCGCGGGTGCATGAAACATTTGGGCTAGAGCACCGAACAGGTAAACCGAAAGATCGCCAATCGCAGCCAAGTTGCGCCGCAGGTGGCGGGGGCAGCGAACCGAGGTAGGGGTGGATAAGCGCAGTGCATCCACCAATTCGACGCCGCACGGTGGATGCGCTGCGCTTATCCACCCTACATGTTGGGCGCCTCGGATTTATCTGTTCGGTGCTCTAGTGCAGCTCTGGGGCAGCATGCGGGGTTGCGTCTTTTCCACACCAGCCCGGAGACTATCTGCAGTGAAAAAGACTCAACCCCGCGATGCTTGGCCTTGCGGCGGTACTTGCTCCGGTCGCGGAAGACGGTCGCGCGATTGAACTGGGCAGCAAACTTGGCCACGGGGTTGGAGCGTTCAGGTTTTCGTCTCTTGCGGGGCACGGGTTGATCTCCTTGTGAATTCGGGTGGAATGATAGCAGAGTGCTGCGGGACGCCCCCTTTTCCGAGCAAGCAGTGCGGCAGAAAGCCTTGAACCATGCCGGCGCAACAAGGAACGGCTTGTGAGCGGACGTCACCGGGCGGGGCAACGCTCTGTTGAGGAAAATGGGAACAAAGATATGGCGGAGGGGGTGGGATTCGAACCCACGGTGGACTCGCATCCACAACGGTTTTCAAGACCGTCGCTTTCAACCGCTCAGCCACCCCTCCGGGAGGGCGAAGGATAACCGAAACCGACGGTGCTTGACTAGCTTGATATTCGATTCCTGATAGGTATGCTTGGAACACACCTTGCCTCTGCTTGTCACTAAGCTTGTCACAGGGATGGTGTTACGCTCTTGGTACGAGGGAACCAAAGACCTGAATCCGAGGAGAACAGGAATGAATACAAGTCCACAAACGATGGTCCGGACCGCTGAGGCGGCGCTTGCGACCAATAAGCTGATCCGAAATACCTTTACCCTGCTGGCAATGACGCTGCTGTTCAGTGCCGCCACGGCGGGGGTCTCCATGGCCACCGGCCTGCGCTTCCACTGGCTCGTGAGCCTTGGGGGGATGCTGGGTTTCCTCTTTCTGACCTACAAATTCAAGAACAGTGGACTGGGGTTGCTGTTCGTCTTCGCCTTCACGGGCTTCATGGGGCTGACCCTCGGCCCTCTGCTCAACTTCCACCTTTCGCTCCCCAATGGCAGTGAAACCGTGATGGGCGCGATGGGGCTGACCGGGGCCATTTTCCTGGGCCTTTCGGGCTATGCCCTCACCTCCCGCAAGGATTTCAGCTTCATGGGAGGGTTCCTGTTTGCCGGTCTGATCGTCGGTTTGATCGGCGGGCTTTCACTGATCTTCTTCCCCATTCCCGCCATGAGCCTTGCCATATCCGCACTGATGGTGCTGGTGGCCAGCGGTTACATCCTGTTCGACGTCAGCCGCATGGTCCATGGTGGTGAGGACAATTACATTCTCATCACCGTCAGCCTTTTCATGGATATCTACCTGCTGTTCGTACATCTGCTTAACCTTCTCGGGGTGATGGGCGGAGACGACTGAGCAACACAGGAAAATTGCGGATGCGGTTCTCAACAGTGAACCATCCCTGTGAGGTAACTACTCGCCCCCCGAAACCGTCATTCCCGCGAAGGCGGGAATCCAGAAAAGTGACAAGTGAACGAGTGGTGTTCTCCACTTGCGCAGGGAGGATCAAACAGTCTTACCTTCTCAGCCTTGACCAGACTGGATTCCCGCCTTCGCGGGAATGACAGGGGGCAAGTAGTTACCCTGTGAGAACAAAAAAGCCCCGAACACGGGGCTTTTTTGTTACGACTCTCTCGGGCTTGCCAGTCCATTCACCACCAGACTCCCCTCCCGGTTCTCGAGCGGCAGCCCGGATAGTCTTCACTCACCCGGGTACGATGAGAACGGACGGGCCCGCCCCTTGAGCTGGTAGCGAACCACTGCCGCATTGTGCTCGGTCAGCGTCGCCGAGAACTGATGACTGCCGTCGCCGCGGGCCACGAAATAGAGTGCCTTGCCGTCCTTGGGGTGAAGCACCGCGTGAATGGCATCGCCCCCCGGCATGGCAATGGGGGTCGGGGGAAGACCCTTGATGCGATAAGTGTTATAAGGGTTCTCGGCCCGCAGATCCCGCCGACGCAGGTTGCCGTCAAAGGCCTCCCCCAGCCCGTAGATGACCGTCGGATCAGTCTGCAAACGCATCCCCTTGAGCAGTCTCCGAACGAACACCCCGGCAATTTCCGGCCGCTCCTCAGGGACACCGGTCTCCTTCTCGACAATCGAGGCAAGGATGAGCGCTTCGTAGGGGCCTTTCAGTGGCAGGCCTTCCTTCCGGTTCGCCCACTCGGCCTCCAACCGCTCACTCATGCTCCGGTAGGCCCTCTTGAGAAACTCCAAGTCGGTCATCCCCCGCGGGAAGTGGTACGTATCGGGGAAGAAACGTCCTTCCGGATGCTCATGCGCACGGCCCAGCCGCGCCATGATCTCACTGTCGCCAAGCCCCGCCAGGGTGTGATCGAGATGGGGCGACTTATGCATCGCGTCCAACATCTGGCGAAAGGTCCACCCTTCCACCACCGTGAGCGCATGCTGCACCACCTGCCCCGAGACCATGCGATCGAGCAGCGCCGGCGGGCCCATGCCGGATTCCACGCGATACTCCCCGGCACGGATGTTTTGAGCCGCCCCTTTCAACCGCGCCATCCAGATAAAGAGTTGAGCGTCTGAGATGAGACCTTCCCGCTCCAGGGAACCGGCCACACTCCTGAGGGACATGCCGGGCCGCACGGCGACGACCGCCCCCTCAGGGCCCACCTCGAGCGTCCCCTGGACAAATGCCTGGTAGCGCATCAGCTGCCACCCTCCGAAGAGGCTGGCCGCAAGGATCAGGGCGCCGATGAGTTTGAAAAGAAGCTCCCGCATTCAGACTCCTGCAGTTTCCTCCAGAGCCCCCATAAGACGGCGGGTCACATCCCCTACCGGGAACTCCTCGGACTCGAAGCGTCGCACCGGCCAGACACCAATGAGGCTGTTGGTGAGAAACACCTCGTCAGCCCGGAGCAGGGCCTCCGTGGGGATCTTCCTTTCCACCGGTGCCAGCCCGCAGCGTGCCGCCGTCTCCAGGACGATCTCCCGCATGATGCCCCTTACGCCACAGAGCGAAAGCTCCGGGGTGAGGAGCACCCCGTCCAGCACGGCGAACAGGTTGCTCATGGTCCCTTCCACCACATGCCCATCGGCGTCGCGCATCAAGCCCTCGACGATGCTGGGGTCGTCCCACTCTGCCCGAGCCAGCACCTGCTCCAACCTGTTCAAGTGTTTGACCCCGGCAAGCCCCGGGTTGCACCCCAGCCGCATGCGACAGAGTCGCACCCGGACCCCCTCGGTTTGGGCTGTTGCAGGATAGGCCGGCCACTCCGAACGCATCAGAATACGCCGGGGCGCGGCATTGGCAGGGGGGCGGTACCCCCGTCCACCGGAACCGCGCGTGATGATGATCTTTATGACGCTGTCTTGCTGCTGATGGCAAAGCTGCAACACCTCGCGGCTGAGCAGCTCCGGATCCGGGGCGGCAATGCCAAGTCGGGCGCAACCGCTCTGCAGCCGCCGGAGGTGTCGTTCGAGGTGTCGAACCCGGCCACCCGCCACAGCGAGAGTCTCGAACAGCCCGTCGCCATAGTGTAGCGCCCGATCCGTCACCTCAATGACTTGCTGCTCTACTCCGTCGACGAGGATCAATGAAACACCTCGGAGATGAGGCTGATACCTGCGCACAAACCCCAAAGAGCCCAATGCAACGTCGGTGCGCGATGGTTCCCGGTTAGAGGAGAACGCTGGTTCAAACAGGAGGACTGAGCCATATCCCCTTGCATTGGACGCTCCTTGCTACGAAGACTCCAGACTTCCCAAGTTTAGCAGGCTGGGTAAGGGGCGGCGTTAGGGACGAGGCGCCGCACCCGCGACGGGGTCACGGCGCCTCCTGCGCTTAGCGCAGCTTGGCGAAGACCAGAGTACCGTTGGTGCCGCCAAAACCGAAGGAGTTGGAAAGAGCGACATCGATCTTCATTTCTCGGGCGGTATTCGCCACGTAATCGAGGTCACACTCAGGATCCTGGTTGAAGATGTTGATGGTCGGCGGAGCCACCTGATCGTGGATCGCCAGCGCCGTGAAAATCGCCTCCACCCCACCGGCTGCGCCAAGCAAATGCCCGGTCATGGACTTGGTGGAACTCATGGCCAGCTTGTACGCGTGCTCACCAAAGGTACCCTTGGCGGCCTCGGTTTCGGCCTTGTCCCCGGCCGGCGTCGAAGTCCCATGGGCGTTAATGTAGTCGACCTGCTCAGGGTTCACCCCGGCATTGCGCAGAGCGGTGTTCATGCAGCGCGTCGCCCCCTCGCCACCGGGTGCAGGCAGGGTCATGTGGTAGGCGTCACCGCTCATGCCAAAGCCCACCAATTCGGCATAGATCTTCGCGCCCCGCTTCCTGGCGTGCTCATACTCCTCGAGCACAACGACGCCCGCACCGTCACTCAGCACGAAACCGTCGCGATCCTTGTCCCAGGGACGGCTTGCACGTTCGGGATCATCGTTGCGCGTCGAGAGGGCCCGTGCCGCCCCGAAGCCGCCGAGACCGCACGCGGAGGTCGCCATTTCAGCGCCGCCTGCGATCATCACGTCGGCATCGCCGTATTCAATGAGCCGGCTGGCATCGCCAATGCTGTGGGTGCCGGTCGCGCAGGCAGTGACGAGCGCGATGTTCGGCCCCTTGAAGCCATACATGATGGACAGATTGCCCGAAATCATGTTGATGATGTTACTGGGGACGAAGAAGGGCGAGACCTTGCGCGGACCACCCTTCATGTAGGCTTCATGGCCCTTTTCGATCCCGGGGAGCCCGCCGATGCCCGAGCCGATGGAAACGCCGATGCGCTCGGCATTCTCTTCGGTCACCTCCAGGCCGGAATCGGCGATGGCTTCGATTGCCGCCGCAATTCCATAGTGAATGAAGGGATCCATCTTCTTGGCTTCTTTGGGGGCGATGTATTGAGTGACATCGAATCCCTTCACCGAGCCGCCGAAGCGTACTGGAAAGTCGGAGACATCAAAGTGGGTGATGGACGCGATCCCACTTTTTCCTGCCAGGATGTTTTCCCAGGATTCCTTAACGCTGAGACCGACCGGCGAGACCATGCCGAGTCCGGTTACGACGACACGACGTTTTGCCAAGGGACAACCCTCTTCCTGCTTGTGTTCTACAAAACAAAATGGCCGCGGCCACTTCCGTGGCCGGCGGCCGATTTGAAACCTGTGCCTTAGCCCGCTGCGTTCGCTTTGACGTAGTCGATCGCCTGCTGCACAGTGGTGATCTTCTCAGCCTCTTCGTCCGGGATTTCGGTCTCAAACTCTTCTTCCAGAGCCATCACCAGTTCCACGGTGTCGAGGGAATCGGCGCCAAGATCGTCAACGAAAGAGGAAGTGGCATTCACTTCTTCCTCTTTTACCCCCAGCTGTTCGACAACAATCTTCTTGACGCGCTCTTCCACAGTACTCATGACGGATAATTCCTCCCAAAAAAGGATATTCAGCAGGTATGCGGCCGTATTTTATTGGAAACCGCCTACCGATGCCAGACAAAAGATGGTGCACTTCATGAGGTTTGTGACTGCCTTAACTATTTGAAGTGAAAGGCAATTTCAAACCTCACCCCATGTACATGCCGCCATTGACATGAATCGTCTCACCGGTGATGTAACCGGCTTCGGGCGAGGCCAGAAAGGCCACGGCGGCGGCGATTTCCTCCGGACGGCCCAGCCGGTTCAGCGGAATCTGGTTGAGCAACTGCTGCCGATGCTCCTCGGGCAGGGCGCGCGTCATATCGGTGTCGATAAAGCCCGGGGCCACCGCATTGACGGTGATCCCGCGACTGCCCACTTCGCGCGCCAGCGATTTGGTAAAGCCAATCATCCCGGCCTTGGCGGCCGAATAGTTGGTCTGACCCGCATTGCCGCTCGCCCCGACCACCGAGGCGATGCTGATGATGCGCCCCTTGCGCGCCTTCATCATGCCGCGCAGGCAAGCCTTGGAGAGGCGGTAGGCCGAGGTCAGGTTCGTATTGATGATGGCGTCCCACTCATCGTCCTTCATCCGCATCAGGAGGTTATCGCGGGTGATCCCGGCGTTGTTGACGAGAATGGTCGGGGTGCCGAATTCCTTTTGAATCGTCTCCAGGACGCCGTCGACACTGGCCTGATCGGTCACATCCAGCATCAGCCCCTTGCCCGTGATGCCGTTTTCCTTCAGTACCGCAGTGATCTTCTCGGCCCCGCCTTCGGAGGTGGCCGTACCGATGACGGTGGCACCACGCCGCCCCAACTCCAGGGCAATGGCCTGTCCAATCCCGCGGCTGGAACCACTGATCAGGGCAACTTCGTTCTCTAGGGACATGTTGTTCTCCTTTCCCGGCCTCGCAGCCGATTACTGTTCTGCCATGGCATCTTCAAGGGTCGCAGGATCGACGATCGCGAGGGCTTTCATGTTGCGGTCAATCCGCTTGTTCAGGCCCACCAGCACTTTGCCGGGGCCGCACTCGACCAGCGTACCGACTCCGTCGCCGGCCATCTTCTGAACGGTCTCGACCCAGCGTACCGGCATGTACAGCTGACGGACCAGCGCATCCCGGATGGCCTGTGGATCCGTGGCTGCCGCCACATCGACGTTGTTGATAACGGAAATCTCCGGCGTGCGGATTTCGATGCCGGCCAACTTCTCACCCAAACGCTCGGCAGCGGGGCGCATGAGGTCGCAGTGGGAAGGCACGCTGACCGGCAGCACCACGGCACGCTTGGCGCCGGCCCCTTTGGCCAGTTCCACTGCGCGTTCCACACCTGCCGTGGCGCCGGCAATCACCACCTGCCCCGGCGAGTTGAAGTTCACGGCGGAGACCACATCGCCCTGGGCCGCCTCGGCGCACACCTCACGCACCTTGTCGTCATCCAGGCCGAGAATGGCGGCCATGGCCCCCTGCCCCGCCGGAACGGCCTCCTGCATGAACTGCCCCCGTGCGGCAACAAGGGCGATGGCGTCTTCAAAGGCGATGCTGCCGGCGCAAACCAGCGCAGTGTATTCACCCAGGCTGTGGCCAGCCATCACCGTGGGTCTCGCGCCGTTACGCGCCTGCCAAACCCGCCAAACGGCCACACCGGCACTGAGCATGGCGGGTTGGGTCACGTGGGTCTTGTTCAGCGCATCGGCCGGACCCTGCTGGACCACGGCCCAGAGATCATAGCCCAGCACATCCGAGGCGCTGGCAAAGGTCTGTTGCACCTCCGGATAGGCTTCGGCCAGCTCCGCCAGCATGCCGACGGATTGGGAACCCTGACCGGGGAAAATGAAAGCTAGAGACATGGTAACCCCCAAAAAAGAGTCGCTTTTTACTTATCGGTCGGCCTGTTTTGGTGATCGGCGTCGCAGTCGGCTCAATAGCGGATGAGGGCCGCCCCCCAAGTGAAGCCACCACCGAATGCCTCAAGAAGGATGGTGTCGCCGCGCTTGATACGTCCGTCGCGCACGGCCACGTCGAGCGCGAGCGGGACCGATGCACCCGAGGTATTACCGTGGCGGTCGACCGTCACGACCACGTGGTCCATAGCCAACTTCAGCTTGCGGGCCGTGGCATTGATGATGCGAATGTTGGCCTGATGCGGTACCAGCCAATCCACATCGCTCTTTTCCATACCATTGGCTTCGAGGGTCTCGTCCACAATGCGCCCGAGGGTGTTCACCGCCATTTTGAACACTTCATTCCCCTGCATCTCCATGTAGGCACTGCCATCGACAACTTTGGCGTAGTCGGTGGAGACACCGGCCTGGACTCGCAACAGATCCTTGTACTGACCATCCGCGTGGATGTGGGTGGAGAGCACGCCGGGCTCGTCACTGGCCTGAAGCACCACGGCGCCCGCGCCATCACCGAACAGGACACAGGTGCCCCGATCGGTCCAGTCGGTGATCCGCGACATCGTCTCGGCGCCGACGACCAGTGCGCACTTATGGCTTCCGCTGCGAATGAATTTGTCCGCCACCGTCAGGGCGTAGACAAAACCGGTGCAGACGGCCTGAACGTCGAAGGCGGGTGCACCATGGATATCGAGGCGCTGCTGGAGAAGGCAGGCGGTGCTCGGGAAGACCTGATCCGGGGTGGTCGTGGCCACCACGATGAGGTCGATTTCGTCCTTGTCGATACCCGCCGCCTCGATGGCACGCCGTGCGGCCTGCTCGGCCAGATCGCAGGTGTTTTGGCCCTCGGCGGCAATGTGCCGCTCCTTGATACCGGTCCTCTCGGTGATCCACTGATCCGTGGTGTCGACCATCTGTTCGAGATCCCGATTGGTCAACACCTTCTCCGGCAGATAACCGCCTGTTCCGATGATGCGTGAGTACTTCAAACTGCCCGCCTCTGTTCCAGTAGAATCCCTAGTTTTTCGCTGATGCGTTCCGGGACGTTTTTCTTCGTCTCAAGCACCGCCTCGCGGATCGCATGGGTATATGCGAAGACGTCGGCACCGCCATGGCTCTTGATCACGATGCCCTTCAGCCCCACCAGGCTGGCGCCATTGTACGCCCGGGGATCGAGCTTCTTGCGGAAGGCGCGCAGCACCGGCAGCGCCAGCAGTCCGGCCAACCGGGTCAAGACGTTCCGGGTGAACTCCCGCTTTACGTAATGGCTGAACATCTTGGCCGCACCCTCGCTGGCCTTCAGCGCCACGTTGCCAATGAAGCCATCACAGACGACCACATCCACCGTTCCCTTGAAGATGTCATCACCCTCGACGAACCCGACGTAGTTGAGATCACTGCCGGCCAGGAGCTTGCCCGCCTCCTTGATCTGCTCGTTCCCCTTGATCTCCTCTTCCCCGATGTTGAGCAGCCCCACCTTTGGGCGCTCCACGTTGCCCACAGCCTGGACCAGGACCGAACCCATGACTGCGAACTGGTAGAGGTTTTCCGCCTCGGAATCGATGTTCGCGCCGAGGTCCAGCACGTAGGTCTGCCCCTTGATCGCGGGCATCGCGCTGATGAGGGCGGGCCGGTCGATGCCTGGCAGGGTCTTGAGCACGAAACGTGCGGTTGCCATGAGCGCCCCGGTGTTGCCCGCGCTCACGCACGCCTGCGCCGTGCCCTCCTTTACCAGGTTGATGGCCACCCGCATGGAGGAATCTTTCTTTGAACGCAAAGCCTGGGAAGGGGGCTCGTCCATGGCCACCACTTGCGAGGCATGCTGGATGGCGAGGCGCTCCCCGAGCGTTCCGCCGTGCCGGGTCAACTCTTCGCTGATCACCTGTTGGTCGCCGACCAGGATGAGCTTCAGTCCGGGATGCTCTTCAAGCGCACGCAGCGCCGCTGGCACGACAACGCCGACCCCATGGTCGCCGCCCATGGCGTCCAGAGCAATCGTGGTCTGGGACATTCTCAGCTCCAAAACCAAACGCCGGCCCGGAGCGCATAGCCACGGGCCGGCGTAATCACCGCAATAGGGTGGGGCAAGGCCCTTATTCGCCCTTCACATTCATGACTTTGCGGCCACGATAGTAGCCGTCGGGCGTCACGTGATGGCGCAGATGGGTTTCGCCACTGGTCGCGTCGACAGAGAGCGTCGGGCCCTTCAGAGCGTCGTGGGAGCGACGCATACCGCGCTTGGAGGGGGTCTTGCGATTCTGTTGTACAGCCATTGGTTTCCTCGTCAGGCTTTGCTGTTGGTCTTCAAGGCGGCAAGCACGGCAAAAGGGTTTGCCCGCTGCGGCTCATCCGCCGTACTCTCCTGCCCTGCACCCACCCTCGCGGTGGCCGGGCATTCAACCTCGGCATGCCGCGCCACGATGGGAAGGGCCAAAATCAACTCATCCTCGATGACATCCCGGAGGAACAGCGACTCCGATTCGCACACCAGGGGTTCATACTCTTCCGAGAGATTTTCCCCTTCGTCCGCGGAACCTACAACGCCAAGCACCATTCTAGCGTGAATGGGGTAGCGCATCGGTTGCAGGCACCGTTGGCAGACCAGTGTGACCTCGGTTTCCACCTCCCCCTCCAGGTAGCGGGTTCCCGCTTCGTCGATCCCGAATGCCAGGGCCACTCGCACGTTGCCTTCGGTGTGCACCAAGGCCGTCGCGAGCCGCTGCATTTCGCCCAGGGCGTACTGACCGCCGAGGCGCTGGCTACGTTGGGCAAGGCGCACGGGGTCGATGTGGATCGGGAGCTGGTTGTCCGACATAAGCGGGCAATGATACTTCGCCGTCATTTTCCTGTCAAAGCAAAAAGTCAATAAAATCCGTCTCTTCCAGAGGTTAGACTAGCTTCGCCAAGGATGTGCAAGTCTTGACAATTACAGGGGTTTTCCGTACATAACAACGGGGCGAGCGAAGGGCGGAGTACCGCCATTCGCTTTTTTTCTGTCCATGCAGGGCCCGAGATGATTAAGAAGATCCTCATTGCCAACCGCGGTGAAATCGCCGTCCGCATTGTTCGTGCGTGCGCGGAAATGGGTATCCGCTCGGTCGCGGTCTATGCCGAGGCAGACCGTCACGCGCTCCACGTGAAGAAGGCCGACGAGGCCTACAGCCTTGGACCGGACACGGTCGCCGGCTACCTGAACGCCCACCGACTGGTCAACCTCGCCGTGGCCACCGGCTGTGACGCTCTGCACCCCGGCTACGGCTTCCTCTCGGAGAATGCGGAGCTGGCGGAAATCTGTGAGCGCCGGGGCATCCGCTTCATCGGGCCCACCGCCGAGGTGATCCGGCGCATGGGTGACAAAACCGAAGCGCGTCGGGCAATGATCGAGGCCGGCGTGCCGGTGACCCCCGGCAGCGAGAGTAACCTCTCCAGCCTGGAGGAAGCTCTGGAGGTGGCGGAGGAGCTGGGCTACCCCATCATGCTCAAGGCCACCTCCGGCGGCGGGGGACGTGGGATCCGCCGCTGCGATGATGCCGAGGCGCTGAAACGCAACTTCCAGCGGGTGATCTCGGAGGCGACCAAGGCGTTCGGCAGCGCTGAGGTGTTCCTGGAGAAGTGCATAGTCAATCCGCGCCACATCGAAGTGCAGGTGCTCGCGGATCACCGTGGTAATGTCATTCACCTTTACGAGCGCGACTGCTCCATCCAGCGCCGCCACCAGAAGCTCATCGAGATTGCCCCCTCCCCCCAGCTCACCCAGGAGCAGCGGGAGTACATTGGCGGGCTTGCCATCCGGGCCGGCCAAGCGGTCGGTTACCGCAACGCCGGGACGGTGGAGTTCCTTCTCGACGATCGAGGCAACTTTTACTTCATGGAGATGAACACCCGTCTCCAGGTGGAACATCCGGTGAGTGAAGAGGTAACCGGGATCGACATCGTCCAGGAGCAGATCCGCATTGCCGCCGGGCTGCCGCTCCGATACCGGCAGGAGGAGGTGCATATCCGTGGCTATGCCATGGAGTTCCGCATCAATGCCGAGGACCCGCAGAACGGCTTTCTCCCGAGCTTCGGCAAGATCACCCGCTACTTCGCCCCGGGGGGCCCGGGCGTGCGCACCGACGGCGCCATCTACACCGGGTATGAGATCCCGCCCTACTACGACTCCATGTGCGCCAAGCTGACCGTGTGGGCGCCCCAGTGGGACATTCTGCTTGCCCGCGCCCAGCGCGCGCTGCGGGACATGGGAGTGTATGGGGTCAAGACAACCATTCCTTACCACACGGAAATCCTGAAGTCTCCGGAGTTTCGCGCCGGGAGCTTCAACACCGGATTCGTGGACGCCCATCCGGAGCTGATCAACTACTCGCCCCGCCGGCCACAACGGGAAGTGGCCGCGGCCATCGCCGCCGCCGTGGCCGCGGCCATGGGACTCTGACATGCGGAGCAGCCGCACCTGGCTTCAACGCATGTAACTCTTTGCGGACGAACCGATGCCAAAGGTACATATCACAGAAACCGTATTGCGCGACGCCCATCAGTCGCTGCTCGCGACCCGGATGCGCACCGAGGACATGCTGCCGGTCTGCCCCAGACTCGACGATGTCGGGTTCTGGTCCCTGGAGGTGTGGGGCGGTGCAACCTTCGATTCCTGCATCCGCTTTCTGAAGGAAGATCCGTGGGAGCGGCTGCGGCAGCTGCGCAAGGCACTGCCCAACACTCGATTGCAGATGCTGCTGCGAGGCCAAAACCTTCTCGGCTATCGCCACTATTCCGATGATGTGGTCCGCGCATTCGTCGCCAAGGCGGCCGATAACGGCATCGACGTATTCCGCGTCTTCGACGCCCTGAACGACCTGCGTAACCTGCGCGTGGCCGTGGAGGCGGTCAAGGCCGCCGGCAAGCATGCCCAGGGGGCCATCTCCTACACCACCAGCCCGGTCCACAGCATCGAGCAGTTCGTATCCCAGGCCAAGGAGCTCGAGGCCATGGGCTGTGACAGCCTGGTGATCAAGGACATGGCGGGGCTTCTCACCCCGCTGACCACCGCCACCCTCGTGAAGGCGCTGGCCCGGGAGCTCACCATTCCCCTCCATCTGCATAGCCACGCCACGGCAGGCCTGGCCGACATGAGCCAGCTCAAGGCAGTGGAGAACGGCTGTTATCACATCGACACCGCCATCTCCTCCCTGGCCGGCGGGACCAGCCACCCGCCCA
The DNA here is from genome assembly GCA_041690535.1 of Gammaproteobacteria bacterium. Lineage (GTDB taxonomy): Bacteria > Pseudomonadota > Gammaproteobacteria > Thiohalomonadales > Thiohalomonadaceae > JAWLHA01. The sequence continues at coordinate 43,165 of JAWLHA010000004.1, forward strand.
CCGAAAGCATGGTCGCCGCCTTCCGCGACACGGAGTACGACACCGGGCTGGATCTGGAGCTCCTTCAAGAGATCGGCTTCTACTTTCACGAAGTCCGCCGGAAGTATCACCAGTTCGAGAGCGAATACACCGGTGTGGACACCCGCGTGCAAGTCAACCAGGTGCCCGGCGGGATGATCTCGAACCTCTCCAACCAACTGCGTGAGCAGGGCGCGCTCAAACGCATGAACGAGGTGCTCGAAGAGATCCCGCGGGTGCGGGAGGACCTGGGGTTCCCTCCCCTCGTCACCCCCACCTCTCAGATCGTAGGCACCCAGGCAGTCCTGAACGTTCTCACCGGCGCCCGCTACAAGAACATCACCAACGAGGTGAAATTCTATCTACAGGGCCGGTATGGACGGGCCCCCGGACCGGTAAACTCCATCGTACGGCAGCAGGCCATCGGCAACGAGGAGGTGATCGAGTGTCGCCCGGCCGATTTGCTCAAACCCGAGATGGAAAACCTGCGCAGTGAAATCGGGGGGCTGGCGCAGTCCGACGAGGACGTACTGACCTATGCGATGTTCCCGGAAGTCGGCAGGGAGTTCCTCGAGCAACGGGCCGCGGGGACCCTGAAGCCCGAGCCACTCGAGCCGCCGGTCAGCGACGATAAGCAGCTTCGGGCCGCGCCTACCGAATTCAACATCCACATGCATGGTGAAACCTACCACATCAAGATCACCGGCACGGGCCACAAACATCAGGAAAATCGCCCCTTTTACGTGACCGTGGACGGAATGCCCGAAGAGATCAATGTGGAGGTCCTGGAGGAGATCTACACGGAGACCGAGGCCCAGCCCGGCAAGCCTCGAGCCGCCTCCGCCAGCCAGCGCCCGCGCGCCACCAAGCCCGGACACGTGACCACGTCCATGCCCGCCAGCGTGGTGGACGTGATGATCAAGGAAGGGGAGACGGTCGCCGCTGGCGCCCCTCTGCTGGTGACCGAGGCGATGAAGATGGAGTCGGAGATCCAGGCCCCCATTGCTGGCCGGGTGAACGCGGTTTACGTGCAGAAGGGGGATCGGGTGAACCCGGATGAAGTACTGGTGGAGATTGAGGAGACCAACCCATGAGTGTGGCTCGCCCGCTGGTTCTGGGCTCGACCTCCCCTTTCCGCCGGCAGCTACTGGAACGCCTCGGCGTACCCTTCACGGTGGCTTCGCCGGAGGTGGATGAGAGCGCACTGCCCGGTGAGTCACCCGAGGCGTTGGTGGCCCGCTTGGCCGAGCTGAAGGCACGTGCGGTCGCGGCCAGGCACCCTGGCGCATTGGTGATCGGTTCCGACCAGGTGGCAGTCAACGGCGGCGAAATCCTGGGAAAACCGGGCGGCCACGAGCGCGCAACCGCACAGCTTCAGGCCGCATCCGGCAAGCGGGTGACGTTTCTCACGGGGCTGTGCCTGCTCAATGGGGAAACCGGGCGGGCGCAGGTGGAGGTCGTGCCGTTTCACGTTCACTTCCGTGCGCTCACGCAGGCCCAGATCGACAGCTACCTGCGTCGGGAAGAGCCATACAACTGTGCCGGCAGCTTCAAATCCGAGGGGCTGGGGATCGCACTGTTCGAGCGCCTCGAGGGCGACGATCCCAGCGCCCTCATCGGCTTGCCCCTCATTCGTCTGGTGAAAATGCTTGAGAACGAGGGGCTGCCAACACTCTAGAGCACCGAACAGGTAGACCGAAAGATCGCCAATCGTAGCCAAGTTGCGCCGCAGGTGGCGGGGCAGCGAACCGAGGGTGGATAAGCGCAGCGCATCCACCAATCCGACGCCGCACGGTGGATGCGCTGCGCTTATCCACCCTACATGTTGGGCGCGTCGGATTTATCTGTTCGGTGCTCTAGGGTTCTGTGAGGCAGCCAAACTGGCCGCCCGGGGATCCACTGGGCGGCAACGTCGATTGTGACAACCCACCCGGCGGCTTAGCGCAACGCTCCCGGCTGGAGCCCCAAGTGCTTGACCATCACGTTTCCGATGGAGGCGCCCAACCGCTCCGCGAACCGTTCGAACAGATCGGGAGTCCGGCTGTAATCCACAATCTCCTGGGCACCGATGACCTCACGGGCCACATGGTCCACATCGCCAAACCCGTCCACCAAGCCAAGCTCAAGGGCCTCGCGACCATTCCAGAACAGCCCGGAGAACAGTTCAGGGCTGTTCTTCAGGCGCTCACCCCGCCCTTGCTTCACCGCTTCGATAAACTGCTCGTGGATCGTCCCGAGCATGCCACGGATGTGTTGCACATCGCCGTCATTGACCGGCGAGAAGGGATCCAGGATCCCCTTATGTTCGCCTGCGGTCAGCAGACGGCGCTCGATCCCGAGCTTGTCCATCGCATCCACGAAACCGAACCCATTCATGAGGACCCCAATGGAACCTACCACGCTGGCGGGATTGACGTAGATTTCATCGGCGGCCGCCGCGATGTAATAGGCCCCGGAGGCTCCCATATCCACAATCACCGCATGGACGGGAATATCCGGGTGCTTCTCCCGCAGCCGGCGGATTTCGGCGTAGACGTAGTCGGATTGGACCGGGCTCCCCCCGGGGCTGTTGATGCGCAGAATCACGCCCTGGGTCCGCTTGTTCTCGAATGCCGCGCGCAGCCCCTCGATGATGTTCTCCGCATTGGCCTCGGCGCCGTCGTCGATGAGCCCCTCCACCTTTACCACCGCCGTGTGCGGACCCTTCTTTGCCCCCGTTTCACCATCCCCTTTGGGGATCAGGAGAAACAGGATCAGCGTCAGGTAGCCAAGCAGCGCCAGTTTGAAGAAGATGTTCCACCGACGGGCGCGGCGCTGTTCGTTCAGCGCGGCGAAACTCAGCCGAGCGAGCATTTCCCGCTCCCACTCGGTTTTTTGCTGCGGCTGGTTCTCGTTCAGTTCGCTCACGACACCTCCTCCGGCGACCTGCTTTGGGTCCCTCGCCCCTCCAACCACAATCTCAACTCGGAAATGTCGTCAATGCAGCCGAGTGGTTCGTGCTTCAGCAGCCGCTCCGGGACATGCACCCCGTAGCTGACGGCCAGCGCCGCCGCCCTGGCATTGGCGGCCATCTGCATGTCGTACTCGGTATCGCCGATCATCAAGGTCATCTGCGCTTCGACCCCAAGCTCATCCATGATCTCATGCAGCATCTGCGGGTGAGGTTTGGAGAACGTCTCGTCGGCACAGCGGGTCGAGTGAAAGTACATACCCAATCCCGTTTCCGTCAGTACCTTGTCCAGCCCCTTGCGACTCTTGCCCGTCGCCACCGCCAACAAGTAGCCGGTCTCGTGAAGATGACGCACGGTATCGGCCGCCCCGGCGAACAGCTCGGACGGGGTGGGATCGGCGGTCAGGAAGTGGTAACGATAGCGCTCAACCATGCCCTGGTGCAGCGCCTCGTCGGCCCCTGGGTAGAGAGTGTCGATGGCCTCACGCAATCCCAGGCCGATGATGTTGCGGATCGCCTCCGTCTGGCACTGTTCGAGCCCCAAATCGGCGCTGGCCGCGCGGATGCAGGCCACGATCCGGGCCTCCGAGTCCATCAGCGTCCCGTCCCAATCGAACACGATCAAATCAAAACTGCGAGTCATGCCCCTTCCAATCTCTCAAGTACGTCCGTCAGGGTCCGGTCCAGAGGCGCGTGCACCTCCACGGGATCCCCGTCCGGCAGAGTGAATCTGAGTTCGCTGGCGTGCAGAAACAGGCGCCTGAGTCCCAGCGCGGCCATGCGCCGGTTGAATTCCGCATCCCCATACTTGTCATCCGCGGCGATGGGGTGCCCCGAGTGCAGGGCGTGTACCCGCACCTGGTGGGTGCGCCCCGTGATCAGCTTCACCCGGACCAGCGTCGCGCCTTTATACATGGTTACTGGTTCAAAGATACTCAAGGCCGGCCGCCCGTCGGCGCTCACCCTGACGATTCGCTCCCCGGAGCTGAGGACATTCTTGCGCAGGGGTGCATCGATTCCCCGCTTGCCTCCGGCCCAACGCCCCTTCACCAGGGCGTGGTAGTACTTCTCCATGCCCCCGCTGCGCAACAGATCCTGAAAGGCGCGCAACGCGCTGCGTTTCTTGGCGATGACCAGGCAGCCGGAGGTGTCCCGGTCAAGACGGTGTCCCAGTTCCAGAAACCGGGCCTCGGGGCGCAGAACCCGGAGCGCCTCGATCACCCCGTAGCTCAGTCCGCTCCCTCCATGCACGGCTAGCCCGGAGGGCTTGTTCAGCACCAGCAGCCGGCTATCCTCAAAGAGAATGCGGTCCTGCAGCGTGGCCAGCAGGCCGTCCGCAGGTCGGACCGGCGTCGCAGGATCAGCCGTGCGAATGGGGGGAATTCGTACCAAATCCCCACTTTGAAGGCGATAATCGGGTTTGATCCGCCCTCGATTCACCCGCACCTCCCCCTTGCGCAGGATACGGTAAACCCTGCTTTTGGGAACCCCTTTGAGGGTGCGGACAAGAAAGTTGTCGATGCGCTGCCCCGCGCTGGTCTCGTCGACGCGGATCTCACGGGCGGCATTGGCGTGTGGTTGAGTCATAGGCCATTATGATAACAAGCGGGGTCATTGATGCACCATCACAACACTGTTATATTTGATCGCCGCAAACTCCCTATAGGGGTTTGCACAATTTTTGTGCGCGCGCAGGTCTAATCTGCAAAGCGACCCCAAGAAGAGCTCAAAGTATGGGCGGCTGAATGGGCCGCGCGCGGAAGAATTACCGTACCCGTCTGTGACGGGTGCGCAACCAATACAGCGCTCCCGCATTCGAACGGACCCGCTGAGCCAGGCCCCACTGGATTGTGACAACGGGCTGCACCAAGCATCTCCTGTAGTCTTGTCCTTGAGTGCGTCACCCGTGGGGAAACCTCGGGCTACAGCATGGTCTTTGCTCGGAGGCGGTTGAGCGCCCGAGAGACACATAACATGAAAAGAATGTTGTTCAACGCAACTCAGCCGGAAGAGTTGCGTGTTGCGCTAGTGGATGGCCAACGCTTGTATGACCTGGACATCGAGAGCTCCTCCCGGGTCTCCAAGAAATCCAATATCTACAAGGGCAAGATCACCCGCATCGAGCCGAGCCTCGAGGCAGCGTTCGTCGAGTACGGTTCCGAACGCCATGGGTTCCTCCCCCTGAAGGAGATCTCTCGCTCCTACTTCGCCTCCGACAAGGCCCATTCGGGACGGGTCAACATCCAGGAGGTCCTCAGGGAGGGTCAGGAGCTTGTGGTTCAGGTCGACAAGGAGGAGCGTGGGACCAAGGGGGCGGCACTCACCACCTTCATCAGTCTCGCCGGCCGTTACCTCGTCCTGATGCCCAACAATCCGCGTGCGGGTGGTGTCTCGCGCCGCATCGAAGGGGAAGACCGCACCGAGATCCGCGACGCCATGAGTCAGCTGGAGATCCCGGCGGACATGGGACTCATCGTGCGCACGGCGGGCGTCGGCAAGAGCGCCGAAGAGCTGCAGTGGGATTTGGACTACCTCCTGCAAGTGTGGAAGGCCATCGAAGAGGCCGCGAACCAGCGCTCGGCCCCCTTCCTCATCTACCAGGAGAGCAATGTCGTCATCCGCGCCATCCGCGACTACCTGCGCAACGACATCGCCGAAATCCTTATCGACAACCCCGAGGTGTACCAGCAGGCCCGTGACTTCATGTCTCAGGTGATGCCAAACTACCTCTCGCGGGTGAAGCTCTACCAGGAAAAGGTTCCCCTTTTCAGCCGCTTCCAGATCGAGACCCAGATCGAGTCGGCCTTCCGGCGCGAGGTACAGCTGCCCTCCGGCGGTTCCATCGTCATCGATCATACCGAAGCGCTGATCTCCATCGACATCAACTCCGCGCGCGCCACCAAGGGCGGAGATATCGAAGAGACCGCATTGAACACCAACCTGGAGGCTGCGGACGAGATCGCCCGGCAGCTCCGTCTGCGCGATCTTGGCGGTCTGGTGGTCATCGACTTCATCGACATGACGCCCGCCCGTAACCAGCGGGAAGTGGAAAACCGTCTGCGCGATGCCTTGAAGGTCGACCGCGCCCGCGTCCAGGTGGGCCGTATTTCCCGTTTCGGCCTGCTCGAGATGTCCCGCCAGCGTCTGCGCCCTTCCCTGGGCGAGTCCAGTCAGATCGTCTGCCCCCGCTGCAACGGCCATGGCACCATCCGCGGCACCGAGTCGCTTGCCCTCTCCGTCCTTCGCATCATCGAGGAGGAGGCGATGAAGGAGAAGACCGGCAAGATCGTCGCACAGCTGCCGGTCAGCGTGGCCACGTTCCTCCTCAATGAGAAGCGCGCGCCCATCAATGACATTGAAGAGCGTCAGAACGTCGCGGTGGTGCTCGTCCCCAACCCCCACCTGGAGACGCCGCACTACGACGTGCAGCGGATCCGGATGGACGAGATAGAGACGCAGAGGACGAAGCCCAGCTATGAGCTGATGGCCAAGGCCGAGGAGGCGGCCGAGGTAACCACCGAAAAGCCGAAGATCCAGCGAGAGGAACCTGCCGTGAAGACGGTTGCCCCGGCGGCCGCCCCACCGCCCCGGGTGGAGGAGGCCCCCAAGGCCAATCAGAATGGCGGGTTTCTCCGCCGCCTGATCTCCAGCCTGTTCGGTGCGGAGAAGGACGAAGGCGAAGCCGAGCCGATCGAGCCCCGCGCTCCCGCGCGGAAATCCCAGAGCCGACCGGCCACCCGGACAGCGCAGCCCGCCGACTCTCGCCGTGGCACACGCAAGCGTCCGCAGCGTCCTGAGCGTCAGGAGCGCAGCGACAAGGGCGAGCGCCAGGAACGGTCCGAGCGTGCCGAACGGCCGGAACGCCCCCGCCCGGCTCCCAAGAACGAGGTTACTGAAGAGGTTCGAGAGCCGAAGCGCAGGCCTGCGCCCAAGGCCGAGCCCCAGCCCCAGCCCTCAGCCAAGGGGGCGGCCAAAGGCGAACCCGAAACCAAAGCCGAGGTGCAGCCGCCCGAAGCGGCTCCCGGCGCGGGGGAAGGCGAGCGCTCCGGTACCCGCCGCGGCCGACGTGGAGGACGCCGCCGTCGTCGCCCCCAGGGTGAGGGGGGCGCCGAAGGAGCAGTACTGAACGAGCAAGGTGCCGCGCAGAACAGTGGCGGCGAACAGGCTGGGGAAAAGTCTGCGGAACAGCCGCGCGAACCCCAGCGCACGCGTTCAGAGCGCTCCAAGGGAGAGAAAACATCCCAGGAGATTGGCGAAGGGCGCGGAGCTTCCGAGGCTCGGAAGGAGGGGAGAAGAGAGGAGCCCCGCAGCGCCGACGCTGCTCCGGTGGCGGCCGCCCCGTCGCCAGAGTCTGCCCCTGAACAAAGGGAGCGCCAGTCCGAGGCCAAGCCTGCGGAGGAGAAGCCGACGGCACCTGCTGCCGAGGCCCGCCCCGAGCGGACCGAAGCAGTAGCGGAGCAGCACCAGGAGCGACCGGAACGACCGACCCACGAGGTGCAGCGGCCCGCACCGGAGCCGCAGGCTTCAGCGCCGGTAGAGCGTGCCCAACAACCGGCCCCCGCTTCCGAGTCCCGACCGGTCGAGGCGCCTGTGAAGCCCGAACCGGTGACGCCTCCCCCTTCTCCCCGGCCGGAGTCCACTTCCGAGGCAAAGCCGGCCCCAGCCCCCGCGGCTGCTCCGCCGCAGGAACAGAAGCCTGCTGCTGGCGAACGAGAGGACTCTGCCGAGAGCCGCAAAACGGACGACAGCGACCGTCAAGCCTCCGGAGACAAGTCCTGATCCGGCACTGAGGCAAGACCCACAAAAAAAGGGGAGCAAATGCTCCCCTTTTTTTGTGGGTGTGTCGAATCGGCTCACAAACGCCGACGAACTTCCTGCATCAGGCCGACTGCGGCCTCCTCGACCATTTCGTACACCCGTTCGAATCCTTGTGGCCCACCGTAGTAGGGATCGGGAACCTCACGCTCGCCCCGTCCCTCGGCAAATTTCATGAAAAGGCTGACCTTATGTTGATGCTCGGCCGGGCAGATCTCCCGCAAGAGCCTCAGATTCTCCCGATCCATCGCGAGCACGTAGTCGTAGTGAGCGAAGTCCGACTTCTCCACCCGCCGGGCCCGCTGGCCGCTGAGGTCAACGCCCCGCTTACGCGCGGTGTCCTGAGACCGGGGATCCGGCGCCTCCCCCACGTGGTAGGCGTGAGTGCCGGCCGAGTCCACGTGGACATGCTCCGCCAACCCCTCTGCCTTGACCATGTGCTCAAACAGGCCATGGGCCAGGGGGGAGCGGCAAATATTGCCCATGCACACGAACAATACCCTGATTTTTTCGCTGTGGCTCAATAGCTTGCACCGTCTTCAGAAAAGTGGAACGGGATGACTGGCGTAGGCGGGACGGAAACCCTGTAGGTTCGAGTGTTATCCCCATCTGGCTCCTTGGAGGTTCGCAGGAGATCCTGGCGCACCGAGCGCGCTTCGCTTTACACCAGTCCTCGACCTTGAAACCCGCCTATTCGCCGTCGAAGGTGGGCAGGCGTGCGGCCCAATCCTCGTCCCGGGTGGTCCCGTCCCAGGGGGACTTGCCATAGTACAGGGCGCCTTCGGTGAGCACTGCTTCGAAGTGGGCGCGGGTGAGATCGGTCTTGCGCAGGTCCGCCTCACGCAAATTACAGCGGATGAAGCGGGCACCCTCCAGCTCGGAGCCGTGAAGATTGGCGCCGGCCAGGGTCGCGCCGGAGAAATTGGCGCCGCTCAGATCACAGTCCAGAATCTGCGCCCGGTCCAGGCGAGCGTCACTGAAATCGGTGCCTGCCGCATTGCAGATCATCAGGTTGGCGCCGGAGAGATCGCCCCCTGCACAGCAGGCCTCGGTTAGGATGACCCGCTGGAAAAAGGCAGAATCCCCCTGCACTCCGCGCAGGCTGGCACCGCGCCAGTCGCCATCCTGAACAAAGATCGATTCGAGGCGACACCCGTCCAGTTTGGTCCCGTCCAGCCGGGAACCTGAGAGAGTGGCACCGGTCAGGTCCAGTCCCGACAGGTCGAGACCGGAGAGGTCGAGCAAGACCAGGTCGGCATCAACCAGGGAGCCGTCACGGCCGTACGCCTCCAACAACGCCTCACGCGATTCGAATCTATTCATGGTTACCCCAGTTGCGAGTATCGAGGTACGAGGGCCGAGGGAATGAGCTCGCTGACGCGAGCAGCCCATTGGATCTACGTGCGCGCAGCGCACTCATTCCCTCGCCACTCGTACCTCGCCCCTCGTCCCCGCCTTTACGGCCTCGACAGGTCGACGACCTTGCGCAGGTCGTAATCGGGATGACCACCGACCTTCTTCACCAGCGCGGCCATCTCCTCGTCGAGGGTGGGACGCTCCGTCTTGTACAGTAGCCCCACGGGCGCCTTGCCCTCGCGCTCCGCCACGTTGACCACGTGCATGGCGGCATCCAGGTCGCCCACATCGTGCTCTTCGGGGACCTCGGCAACCAAGTCCCGGAAGTAGGGAACGGTATCGATCTTGTTGAAGCTGGGGCACTGGGAGAGGATGTTGACGAAGGCAAACCCGTGGTGGCTCAGGGCCCCCTTGATCAGCTCCGCGCACATCTTCGGATTGCCCGCGAAGGCCTGCCCGACGTAGGTCGCCCCGTAGGTGAGCATGTAGAGCACCGGATTCATCGGATTGTCCACACCGCCGTAGGGGGTGGTGTAGGCCTTCATTTCGCGACGCGAGGTGGGCGAGACCTGCCCCTTGGTGAGCCCGTAGATGCGGTTGTCCATCATCACGTAGCTCATGTTGACGTTCTTGCGCGCCAGGTGCGGCATGTGGCCGCCGCCGATGGAGAAGCCGTCACCGTCACCGCCGGTCACCAACACGGTGAGGTCGGGGCGGGCCAGCTGCGTGCCGGTGGCCACCGGACCGGCGCGCCCGTGCAGGGTGTGCATTTTGTAGGACTGCACGAAATACGGCGTGCGCGAGGAGCAGCCAATCCCGGAGATGTTCACCATGTTCGTGGGCTCGATGCCCAGGTCGGCAAGGGCCCGGTAAATACCGGAGAGCACACCGAAGTGGCCGCAGCCCGGGCACCACACCGGCTTCACCTCGGACTTGTAGTCACTGGGCTTGCGTTCGATCTTCTTCATGGATTCGAGTACGGCGGACATCACAGGAGCTCCTCTACCTTGGCGACGATCATCCCGGGTGTAAAGGGCAACCCGCCGCAAATCGTGTAGGAAATGGGCCGGATGGAGGTCTCGGCACGGATGAAGTGGCTGAGCTGACCCTGGTAGTTGACCTCGGGCACCAGCACCTTGCCGCAGGTGGCGGCGAACGCCTCGTATTGGGCCACCGGCATGGGCCACAGCAGCTTCGGGTAGAACCCCTTCACCTTGTGGCCGGCTTCGCGCAGGCGCTCGATGGCCTCGCGCACCACGCCGATGGTGCTGCCCCAGGCGATGATGCCCACGTCGGCCTCACCTTTGCCATCCACCTCCACCGATTTGTAGGTGTCGGTCAGGGGCTGGATCTTGTTGAAGCGCTTGGCGTGCATCGCTTCGTGGTTCGCGGGACTGTAATTGGGGGCGCCGCTCTCGCCGTGCTCCAGGCCGGTGGCAATGTGCATCGCCCCCGGTGTGCCGGGGTCCGCCATGGGCGAGATGTTGTCCTCGCTGGCGGCATAGCGACGGTACTCCCCCGCCCCGTCCCAACGCTTGCGCTCGATCACGGTGTAGTTGTCGGGATTGGGATAGGGCACGGTCTGGGTGGAGAAGGCCAGCGAGCCGTCCGAGAGCAGGACCACCGGAGTCTGATACTGCTCCGCAATGTTGAGCGCATCGACCGTCATGTCAATGCAGTCCTGCACGTTCTCCACCGACAGCACCACCCGCGGGGCATCCCCGTGGCTGCCGTGAATGGCCAGGAACAGGTCCGACTGCTCATGCTTGGTGGGCAGGCCGGTGGAGGGACCACCGCGCTGCACATCCACCACCAGCGCCGGGGTCTCGCTCATGTGGGCCATGCCGAGCATCTCGCTCATCAGGGCCAGACCGGGGCCGGAGGTGGCAGTCATGGAGCGCTTGCCGGCGTAGGAGGCCCCCAGTACCTGGGCGATGGAGGCGATCTCGTCCTCCGCCTGGATCAGGGTGCCGCCCCGCTTAGGCAGGTGCCTGGAGACGTACTTGGCGATCTCCGTGGCCGGGGTGATGGGATAGGCGGAGAAGAAGTCCAGGCCGCCGAGGAGCGCCCCGAGGCCCACCGCATCGTTGCCGGAGATGATGATGACATCATCCCGTTTCTCCTTGGGAGCGGCCACCCTCCAGGAATCGCTCTTCTGCTGCGCGGCGGCCAGTTCCATCCCCTTGCCGAAGGCGTCGAGGTTGACCTTCACCACCTCATCGCCCTTGCGCTTGAACTTGCCCACCAGCACCTCGCGCAGGGTCTCGGCCGGGATGTCGAACAATTGCGACAGAGCGCCGAGGGCCACCATGTTCTTGGCGCGGGCACTGCCCAGCTCCTTGGCGGTCTTGGTCATCGGAATGGGGTAGGCGTGAACCCCCTCGGGGATCTCCGGCTCGAAGTCGCCCCCCGGGCCGTCGTAGACGAAGGCGGTGCCGGGACGCAGCAGGTGCTTGTTCAGCTCGTAGGCCTCACCGTTGAAGGCGCAGAAGACGTCGAAGGTATCTCCCTGGTTGAAAATCTTCTCGCCGCTGGTGCGGACCTGGTACATGGCATAGCCGCCCTTGATCTCGGCAGGGAAGGTCTTGAACGTGTAGACCTCCAGCCCGGCGCGAGCGCAGGCTGCGGCGATGAAATCGCCCGAAGAGATGATGCCCTCGCCGCCTTCACCGGCGACGCGGACGATCAGGTCGTGTTTCGACATGCAATAACCCCCGGAAATCAAAATCGGTCGCTCCAGGCCAACTGGATGGGCGAAGCCGCGAGAAGGGCCGGAGCGGGGCAGGTGCCGGTTCTTGGGCCCGGCAGAAAGGCGCAAAGGATACCCCAACTCTGCGGTGCGGTGCGAGTTGCAGCTGAATGCACGAGGAGCAATGCCCGTTCACAAGGGTCCGGCAAGGAGGGGCGGTGCCACATCCAGAATGCCGAGCCGCTAAGGAAATGCTGGTCAAATCCGCTTTCGTCGCTCCCGCCCCCGATTAAGGCATTCGAGGGCAGGCTTCGGCGGGAGCCCTGAAAAATCCAGGCACTGGATGCCGCCCCCCGACTGAAGCTCTCGGGGCCAGGCTTCGCGGGCATGACGAATTGTTCAACGTTTCCCCTACCGAGAGGCCAGGTGTAAGTGATTGATATTCGGTGCGCCGGGGATACATCCCTGTAGGCTCGACGGCCCCATGCCTAAAGGCGGCACGGGGCCAGCATGGGGGCCGGCCTTGCACGATTGTTGCGCCAGGTGACTGAATTTCGGCCCATTCTGGTGCACAATGGCGTCCCTTCAGGAGTCTGTGGAGGCATGGCACCCCTATCGCGCGAGGGGGGGAAGCAAGGGCAAATTTCGACGAGTTATCGCCAGAACACAGCTAAATGGCGACAGATCTCGTAGATTTTGGCTGCTGCTCGATACCACCGCGAGAATGGCCATGCCCTTCAGACCAGGACCCGCCCACGAGCGGGACCCCCGTATTCACATTGCGAACAACCCGATGAGTGAAGAGCAGATCCAGGTCACTATCGATGGCAAGACCATTAGCTGTCCGCCGTCGCTCTCCGCGATCCAGGCCGTCTGGCACGCCGGCATCCCCAGAACCGCCGGCATCGGCTGTATGGAGGGGGTGTGCGGCTCCTGCCGCGTGATGGTGCGGCGCAAGGGGGAGAGTCGTGTCACCATGGAGCTGGGCTGCCAGACCGTGGTGGAGGACGGCATGCAGGTGCTGTTCCTCAACTTTCCCACACCCAAGCACCACATTTACCAGCTGGACACCCTCCAGAACTCCTGGGACGTGCAGGCACAGTTTCACCACATCTTCCCCGAGGCCATCAACTGCCGCCACTGCGGCGGCTGTAACCAATCCTGCCCCAAGGGGATCGAGGTGGAGCGCGGCGTGCGCCTGGCCGTCGAAGGGAGCTTCAAGGAGGCCAGCAAGCTGTTCCTCGAGTGCGTCATGTGCGATCTCTGCCTCACCGCCTGCCCGGAGCGTATCTCCCCCAACCACGTGGGGCTGTTCGCCCGCCGCGTCACCGCCTACTTCCATATCCGCCCTTCGAATCTCATCTACCGGCTCGAAGAGTTGCGCCAGGGTAAGTACCAGGTGAGTTACGAGGGAGAGGAATAGCGCAGATGCGAGAGACAAGAGACGAGATACGAGGGGTGGAGTGCGCTTCGCGCACGAGGCACATTCCGAAGAACCGCGAGCGCAGCGAGCTCACCTCCTCGCCTCTCGCACCTCGAACCTCGTACCTGACCCTAATCGAAGCCCAGGACCTTCAAGTTTGAATATGACCAAACAAGGGATCCCCTACGCCCAGGCGCTGCGTGCCTACAACGCAGAGCGCGAGCCGGCGCTGCCGCAAGGTGAGCTGTCTACGGACGAGCTGCTGCGGCGCTACCATCCGGATTATCTGTCCGACGCCATGGTCGATCTGCAGATCGGCCCCAACAAGGGGGAGCGCTGCCACAAGCAGCTGGCCGACCTGCTGCAGGCCAATGCCATCATCGACGAGGCGGAGCTGGCCGGTGCCCCGGTGACCGAGACCGATGTGCTGGTGGTGGGCGGCGGCGGAGCCGGCTGCGCGGCGGCGCTCACCGCGGCCCTGGGGGGCGCGCGGGTGATCCTCGCCACCAAGCTGCGCCTCGGGGATAGCAACACGGTCATGGCGGAAGGGGGCATTCAGGCCTCCATTGAGAAGGACGATTCTCCTCAGCGCCACTTCGACGACACCATGCGGGGCGGCCACGGCAGCAGCAACCCCCATTTGGTGCGCCAGCTGGTGATGGACGGCCCGGACGTAATCCGCTGGCTGATCCGCCAGGGCATGCAATTCGACGTCAACGAGTACGGCGATCTGCTTACGCGCAAGGCGGGCGGCGCTTCTGCCTCGCGGGTGGTGTACTGCTGCGACTACACCGGTCTGGAGATGATGCGGGCACTGCGCGAGACGGTGTGCAACCGCAGGGACATCCGCGTATGGGAGAACAGCCCGGTGGTGGAACTGCTCTCCAACGATCAGGGCCACTGCGCCGGCGCCGTTACCTACTCCCCGGACCGCGGCACCTTCAGCATCATCAAGGCGCAGGCGGTGATCCTCGCCACCGGGGGGATGGGTCGCCTGCACCTGAACGGCTTTCCCACCTCCAACCACTTCGGCGCCACCGCCGACGGGCTGGTGCTGGCCTACCGGATGGGCGCGCGCCTGATGGAGCTGGACTCCTTCCAGTATCACCCCTCCGGGCTCGCCTACCCCACTCACCTGGCCGGCTATCTGGTGACCGAGGGGCTGCGCTCGGCCGGGGCCTACCTGCTGAACGGCTTGGGCGAGCGATTCGTCGACGAACTGAAGCCGCGCGACTACGTGGCCGCGGCCATGCTGCGCGAGTGCGCGGAAGGCCGTGGGGTCCGGGTGGATGAGCACACCGTCGGGGTGTGGCTGGATACCCCGAACCTGGAGCGCAAGCGGCCCGGCTTTCTCGCCGAGCGCTTCCCCAAGTTGCTGCAGACGGTGCGCAAGGGCCACGTGGACCCCACCCGGGAGCCGCTGCTCATCTATCCGACCCTGCACTACCACAACGGCGGGGTGGAGATCGACGAGCACGGGGCCACCTGCGTGCCGGGTCTGTTCTGCGCCGGCGAGAACGCAGGCGGCATTCACGGCCGCAATCGGCTCATGGGCAACGCCCTGCTGGACATCATCTGCTTCGGCCGACGGGCCGGCGCCAAGGCGGCCGAAGGCTGCCACGGCCGGGGCCACAAGACGGTGGGGTTGGAGCACGTCAACCGCCTGCGCCGCGAGCTCACCGAGGCCGGCCTCCCCCGGGACGTGAAGAGCCCCATGCTGTTTCCCACCTACGCCAACTTCCGGATCACCTCATGTCGCAGTTAAACCAGGTTCTACTCCATCCCGAGCGGCGGGTGGGCGCCGATCTCGAGCGCTGGCTGGCCGCCGGCGGCGGCGCGGCCCTGCGCCGCGCCCTCAAAGGGCCGGAGGCGGTCATCGACACCATCGAGGCGGCGGGCCTGCGCGGGCTCGGCGGCAGCGGCTTTCCCGCCGCGCGCAAGTGGCGCGCCGTGGCCGCCCAGGCTGGCAAGCCGGACAAGTACCTCATCTGTAATGGCAATGAGGACGAGCCGGGCACCTACAAGGACCGACTGCTGCTCGAGGAGACTCCCCACCAGGTGATCGAAGGGGCGCTGGCCACCGCCGTCGCTACGGGGATTAACCGCATCGTCCTCTATGTCAACCCCGGCATCCAGGGGGCACTGGCCGCGATCGGCGCGGCGCTGGAGCAATGGCGCCAGAGCGGCTGGCTGGAGGCGATGAGCGAGATTCTCGACCACCAGGTGACGCTGGAGCTGCTGCCCAGCTCCGGCCACTACTGCGGCGGCGAGGAGACCGCAGCCATCGAGTGGGTGGAGGGGAAATTCCCCTTCCCCCGCGGTAAGCCGCCCTACCCGGCCGAATTCGGCGTGCACGGCAACCCCACGTTGATCAACAACATGGAGACGCTGGCCAACGTCCCCCACATCCTGCTCAACGGGGCGGAGTGGTATCAGTCCCTGGGACGGGGCCGTGGCCACGGCACCAAGCTCTACACCCTGAGCGGCGATGTGCTCAAGCCGGGCGTCTACGAACTGCCCATGGGCACGCCGCTGCAGGAGCTCATCTTCGAATACGGCGGCGGCATGCTGGAGCAGGAGCCCATCAAGGCGATTTTCGCCGGCGGCCCCTCCAACATTCTACTCACCCCCAAGGACCTCGACGTCCCGCTGGATTTCGACTCGGTGCGCGAGCGCGGCGCGAGCCTCGGCACCGGCGCCATCATCGTCGTCTCCGAGGGAACCGGTATCGTCAAGCGCGTGGCCGAATACGTGAATTTCTTCGCCCACTCCTCCTGTGGGCAGTGCCCCCCCTGCAAAACCGGCACCCACTACGCCTCCATGCTGCTGCAGAAGATCGACACCGGTCGCGGCACCCGGGCCGACCTGGATGCCCTGATGGACCTCTGCCGCATCCTCCCCGGGGCGGGTCGTTGTCACCTGCTGGACGGGGTGGTGAAGCTGCTCGACAGCTCCTTCCACCACTTCATGCACGAGTACCAGCGCCCCTTGCGGGATTGAGGGCGGGGGACGTCATCTTTAGCCGGTTTTGTGTCGGGTTACGCTTCGCCAACCCGACCTACGGTCTGGCCGACATGACCCACGCTCAGCCGGGTTTACGCTTCGCCCGACCTACGGTCTTCCTGACAGCCTGACAGCGTGCCCGAAACGAAGTCCGCAGTCCGTAGGTCGGGTTAGCGCAGCGTAACCCGACATCCCGCTCCGTTCTAAACGCCTCGCGCAGGACGCCCGCCGCCTCGGCGAGGCCCATATCGGCCCGTTCGGTTACCGCGGTGAAAAACCGGGAGCCACCAAATAGGAAAGGGGGCACCGGTACCGCATCGGTTATCGCCCCTCCCGTGCCGGTTTCGTCGGGTTACGCTTAGCTAACCCGACCTACGGTCTACTGTTCGTCATTCCCGCGAAGGCGGGAATCCATAAGGCACCCAGCACAATACCCCTGGCCCTCTGAAGTCCAGCACTGGATTCCCCAGGGTGAACGCAGACTCACCCAAGAGCGACGTAAGTCCTTGAAAGCAGGTCGTCGGCCGCATGGATTTGTGCAGGGACGCACTTATGCCGCGAGAGGGCAGGACGCCCGAAGCGGCCGCGGCCGTCGAGCGTACAGGGATGGAAGATGATTGCTCCTGCATAATCTTCACTCCCGACGTCCATGTCGGTCGTATTCACAGCGGACCTGCTTTCAAGGACTTACGTCGCTCACAGCACGGCCATAACGTTAGTATGCGTTCACCCTGCTGGATTCCCGCCTTCGCGGGAATGACGAATGCGGGTGAGTAGTTACCCTACAGGTAGCCTCAGTGCCCCTTTGTCCGGAACCGGCGGAGCGTCCGGTGTTCCTAACCGTTGGGAAGGTGTGCCCTGCCACATTTGCGCCCTCCCCTTCGTCTACCTAGACTAGGCCGCCCTCGCCAGTGACTGACCGACCATGAGCCACAAAACCTCCTCCGACGCCATCCGCATCCGCGGCGCCCATCAGAACAACCTCAAGGACCTGGACCTGGACATCCCCCTGGGCGAGCTGGTCGTCATCACCGGGGTCTCCGGCTCCGGCAAGTCTTCCCTCGCCTTTGACACCCTCTATGCCGAGGGGCAGCGCCGTTACGTGGAGACCTTCTCCCCCTACGCCCGCCAGTTCCTGGACCGCATGGACCGGCCCGCGGTGGAGCGCATCGAGGGGGTCCCGCCCGCCATAGCCATCGACCAGACCAACCCGGTGCGCACCTCACGCTCCACCGTGGGCACCATGACCGAGCTCAATGACCACCTGAAGCTGCTGTTCGCCCGCGGGGCGCGCCTCTTCTGCAGCGGCTGCGGCCGGCCGGTGGTGCGGGATACGCCGGAGACGGTGGCCCAACACCTGATTCGGGAAGACGGCGGTCCACGGGCGGCGGTGACCTTCACCTTGAAGGTGCCCGCGAAGCTGCCGGTCGAGGAGATGGAGCAGATGCTGGCCGCCCAAGGCTACACCCGCATCCGCGCCCGCGGCGAACAGACGCTCGAGGTGGTGCAGGACCGCATGCGCCTGACCACCGATCGCCGCGACCGCCTGGTGGAGGCGCTGGAGAAGGCCTTCAGCGCCGGCAACGACCGCGCCGCGGTGCACGATCTCGACGGCGGGGGCAGCTGGCGTTTCTCCACCGATCTCCACTGTCCCGACTGCGACATCGCCTACAGCGAACCGACCCCCAACCTCTTCTCCTTCAACTCCCCGGTGGGCGCCTGCCCCACCTGCCGTGGCTTCGGCCGGGTGATGGGGATCGACTACGGCCTGGTGGTGCCGGACGACTCCAGGAGCCTGGCGGACGGCGCCATCAAGCCCTTTCAAAGCGACAGTTACTACGAGTGCCAGGTGGAGCTGGAACGCTTTGCCAAGAAGGCGCGCATCCCCCTGAAAACGCCCTGGCGGGAGCTTTCCGAGGCCCAGCGCACCTGGGTGCTGGAGGGCGAAGGCGACTGGGACGAGGGGGTATGGTACGGCGTGCGCCGGTTCTTCGATTGGCTGGAGAGCAAGAGCTACAAAATGCATGTGCGAGTGTTGCTCTCGCGCTACCGCAGCTACGACGAGTGCCCCACCTGCGGCGGCGCGCGGCTGCAGCCGCAGGCCCTCAACTGGCGCCTGGGCACGGCGGAGGACGCCGATGCGGTCCTGCCGCCCGCGCAGCGCTTTCGCCCCCGCGGCATGAGCCTCGACCGGAGTGCGCTCGAGGCGCTACCGGGTCTGACCATCCATGACGTGATGCGCCTGCCCCTGGAGCAGGCCCGTGACTTCTTCGCCCACCTCCACCTGCCCGCCCCCCTGGACGAGGCTGCCGATCAGCTGTTGAAAGAGATCCGCGCCCGGGTGGGCTATCTGAACGAGGTGGGGCTGGGCTACCTGACCCTGGATCGCCAGTCCCGCACCCTCTCCGGCGGCGAGGTGCAGCGCATCAATCTCACCACCGCTCTCGGCACCTCCCTGGTCAACACCCTCTTCGTGCTGGATGAGCCGAGCATCGGCCTGCACCCCCGGGACATGGGGCGCATCAACGGGGTGCTGCGCCGGCTGCGGGACGCGGGCAACACCCTGGTGGTGGTGGAGCATGACGAGCTGTTGATGCACGCCGCCGATCGCATCCTCGACATGGGCCCCGGCCCCGGCGAGCGCGGCGGCGAAGTGGTCTTCTTTGGCGGCCCATCGGCGCTGCTGCGCGCCGACACCCTCACGGCCGATTATCTCACCGGCCGCAAGCAGGCAGCCCCGCCCCAGGTCGCTCGTCCGCCTGCATCGAAACAGCTGCGCCTGCTCGGCGCCAGCGAGAACAACCTGCGCGATCTGGATGTGACCATCCCCCTGGAGCGACTGGTATGCGTTACCGGCGTCTCCGGCTCGGGCAAGTCCACCCTGGTGCGCGACGTGCTCTACCCCGCCTTGGCCAAGGCCCTGGGCGAGGCGATGGAGACCCCCGGCGCCTTCCGCGAACTGAAGGGGAGTGAGCAGATCGAGGGGGTGGTCCTGGTGGACCAATCCCCCATCGGCAAGAGTGCCCGCTCCAACCCCGCCAGCTACGTGGGCGCCTTCGACCCCATCCGCAAACTCTTCGCCGCCGAGCCCGCGGCCGGTGAACGCGGCTACACCGCAGGCACCTTCAGCTTCAACTCGGGGGAGGGGCGCTGCCCCACCTGCGGAGGCACTGGCTTCGAGCATGTGGAGATGCAGTTCCTCTCCGACGTCTACCTGCGCTGCCCCGATTGCGACGGCCGCCGCTTCCGCCCCGAGATCCTGGAGATCAAGCGCCTCGGCGCCGACGGGTGCGCCCACTCCATCGCCGATGTGTTGGAGATGACCGTCACCGAGGCGGCGCAGGCCTTCGCCGAACAACCGGCGGTGCTCAGGGGGCTGGAGCCGCTGGAGGCGGTCGGCCTCGGCTACCTGCGCCTCGGCCAGCCCACCCCCACCCTCTCCGGCGGCGAGGCACAGCGGCTGAAGCTGGCCGGCCACCTGGCCAAGAGCCGCCAGGCAAGGGCCGGCACCACCCTGTTCCTCTTCGACGAACCCACCACCGGGCTGCACTTCGACGATGTGGCTACCCTGCTCCAGGCCTTCCGGCGCCTGCTGCAAGCCGGCCACTCGCTGCTGGTGATCGAACACAACCTAGATGTGATCGCCGCCGCCGACTGGCTGCTGGACCTCGGTCCCGAGGGCGGCGAGGCGGGTGGTTCTCTGGTGGTGAGCGGCACACCCGACAAGGTGATCGCCTGCGCCGCCAGCCACACCGGCCGCGCCCTGGCCGAGTACCGCGAGCGCAATGCCGCGCGGCGGGCGGCCGCGAGCGGACGCACGGGTGGGCGCAACCAGGGTCCAGCGCTTACCCACCTGGAGGGGGACCGGCAGGTGGCGGAGGCACCCGCCGTCTTCGCCCCGCCCGGGAACGCCATCGAGATCCGCCACGCCCGCGAGCACAACCTGCGGGGGGTGGACATCACCATCCCGCGGGACCGGTTCACCGTCATCACCGGGGTCTCCGGCTCGGGCAAAAGCACCGTCGCCTTCGACATCCTCTTCGCCGAGGGGCAACGCCGCTACCTGGAATCCCTCAACGCCTACGCCCGCCAGTTCGTGCAGCCGGCGGCGCGGCCGGATGTGGATGCAGTGCTCGGGATCCCCCCCACGGTCGCCATCGAGCAACGCACCAGCCGCGGCGGGCGCAAGAGCACCGTCGCCACCCTGACCGAGGTGCACCACTTCCTGCGGCTGCTCTACGTCAAGCTGGGGATCCAGCACTGCCCCGACTGCGGCATCCCCATCGAGCAGCAGGACCCGGCGGCCATCCATGCCCGACTGCTGCGCGAGTACCGGGGCAGGCGCATCACCCTGCTCGCCCCCCTGGTGGTGGCGCGCAAGGGGATCTACAAAGAGCTGGCGGAGTGGGCGGCGGGCCGTGGCTACGGCCACCTGCGGGTGGACGGCGAACTGCTGCCCACCACCCCCTGGCCCAAGCTGGACCGCTACCGGGAGCACAATATTGATCTGCCGGTGGCGCAGCTGACGGTCACCCCCCAGGCCGAGCAGGCGCTGCGCGAGGCGGTAGCCCGCAGCCTGGAGCTGGGCAAGGGGACGCTGAAAGTGGGCGAGACCATCTTCTCCACCCGGCGGGCCTGCGCCTCCTGCGGCCGCGGCTTCCCGGAGCTGGACCCCCGCCTCTTCTCCTACAACGCCAAGCACGGCTGGTGCGAAAGCTGCTACGGCACCGGGGTGGTGCTGCCGGGGTTTGATGCCGAACAGAGTGGCGAGGAGACGGAGTGGCGCGAGGTGGAGGCCAAGAGCTGCCCCGCCTGCCACGGCGCACGCCTCAACCCCACCGCCCTGGCAGTACGCTTCCGCGACCGCTCCATCGGCGAGCTCTCGGCCCTGCCGGTGAGTGCGGCCCACGCCTGGTTGCGCAAGCAGCGCCTGAAAGGGCGCGAACAGGCCATCGCCCGCGACATCCTGGCCGAGCTCACCGGACGGCTGGGCTTCCTGGAGGAGGTCGGCCTCGGCTACTTGGGGCTCGATCGCGCCGCCCCCACCCTCTCGGGCGGTGAGGCGCAGCGCATCCGCCTCGCCGCGCAGCTGGGCTCCAACCTGCGGGGGGTCTGCTATATCCTCGACGAACCCACCATCGGCCTGCACCCCCGGGACAACAGACTGCTGCTGAAGACCCTGCGCGCCCTGGAGGCCAAGGGCAACACCGTGGTGGTGGTGGAGCACGATGAGGAGACCATTCGCATGGCCGAGCATGTGGTCGACCTGGGCCCCGGCGCCGGCAGCCGGGGCGGCCAGGTGGTGGCCCAGGGGACCCTGGCGGATCTCCTTGCTGCGCCCAATTCTCTGACCGGGCAGTGCCTGCGGGCGCGGGAGACGAACCTGCCCGCCCTCCCGCCGACGCGGGAGTTTTCAGAAGATGCCGGGCGCCTACAGGTGCGCGGCGCCTCCCTGCACAATCTGCAGGGGTTCGATCTGGAGATTCCCCTGGGGCACCTGGTGTGTGTCACCGGCGTTTCCGGTTCCGGCAAATCCACCCTGGTGCGCCAGGTCCTGCGCGACAACCTCGCCCGCCTGGTGGGGCGCCGAGGCGGGCGCAGACCCGCCCTCACCGGCTGCGAGGCCCTTGAGGGGTGGGAACGACTGGAGCGGGTGCTGGAGGTGGACCAGACCCCCATCGGCAAGACCCCACGCTCCTGCCCGGCCACCTACATCGGCTTCTGGGACGATATCCGCAAACTCTTCGCCGCCACCCCCGAGGCCAACCTGCGGGGCTACAAGCCGGGGCGTTTCTCCTTCAATGTCGCCGGGGGGCGCTGCGACAGCTGCGAAGGCCAGGGGATGCGCCGCATTGAGATGAGCTTCCTGCCGGATGTGAGCGTGGCCTGCGAGGGCTGTTGCGGCGCCCGCTTCAACCCCGAGACCTTGGCGGTACACTACAAGGGCAAGGACATCGGCCAGGTGCTCAACATGAGCGTGGATGAGGCGGTGGAGTTCTTCGCCGCCCACCCCCGCACCCACCGCGCCCTTTCGCTGCTCCAGGAGGTCGGCCTGGGCTACCTCACCCTGGGTCAGCCGAGCCCCACCCTCTCCGGAGGGGAGGCGCAGCGCATCAAGCTGGTCTCGGAGCTGGCCAAGGCCAGCAGCGGGAAGACCCTCTATGTCCTCGACGAACCCACCGTGGGGCTGCACATGGCCGATGTGGACAAGCTCACCGGCGTGCTCCGGCACCTGGTGGGAGCCGGCAATTCAGTGCTACTCATCGAACACAATCTGGACGTGATCGCCGCCGCGGAGTGGGTGATCGACCTGGGCCCGGAGGGGGGCGAAGCGGGTGGGCGCATCGTCGCCCAAGGCACCCCCGGGGAGCTGGCGCGGAAAAAACGGTCCCACACCGGGCGGGCGTTGGCGGAGTTCCTTGGGACGCGGTAACCCGCCGCCCGCCCCTGCATCCACCAAGGGGATGGGACAGGGCCAACTCAGTGCCAGAGGCCACTCATGTGGCGGCGTGGCCGCCGCACCACCGGATCGCCAAAGGCATTGAAGACATCGAAGGCGAGCTGGTGCACGGGAAGGAACTCGAGACCGCCAAGGACTGGCTTGAGAGCGTTCAGCCGTGCGATGCGGTCCCTCGTATCCGGATGGGTACGCAGCAATGATGGCTCGGGATCCCGCCGTCCCGGCATAAAGATGTGCTCGAACCAGCCCCTCTGCGCGCGCTCGATCTTGGCCAAGGCACTGGCGAGGCCGTCGGGATCGCCGGTCAGGCGGGCTGCATTCAGATCGGCGTCATATTCGCGGGTGCGCGCCAACGCCAGCTGTGCCAAGGCGCTTAGGCTCGGGGCGAAGATCAGCAGCAGAATCACGAACCAGTCAATGGGAATTTCGGAAAAGAGGATCAGGGGCAGGTTCAATAGCAGCAACAGCTGGCCCAACAGCGAGAGCATGCGGGTGGCACGACTGAAGGCGTCCGCCAGCCCCATGACCCAAAGGTCATTGCTTCGGATGTGGCTCACTTCATGGGCCAACACCCCCACCAGCTCCCGCATTTGCAACTGCCGCAGCAGGCCATCGGTGACGGCGATAGCTGCCTGCTCGGGGGCCCCCACCGCGAATGCATTGATCGTGCGGCTTGGCAGATAGTAGAGTTCCGGCACGGTCGGCAGGCCGGCACGCTCGGCCAGGCGGGAGACAGCAGTCCAGAAGGCCGGCACCTGATAGGGATCGATGCGCGTCGCACCGTACAGGCGCATGACCCAACCGGGAGAGGTCACGGGGTTCATTATCACACCAGCGCCGCCCGCGACCAGCAGCAGCACGATGCCTGCGATGCCCCACAACAACCAACCCAGCAGGGCGAGAAAACCGCCCATGGACACAAGCAGCACCAACGACTGCACCCGGTTGCCCCAGGCGTGCTGCTGCCAGACTTCAGAATCGATGCCCCTGGTGTACATGCCCTCCCCCGCACCCGCTACCGCGTTCTCCCGAGGTGATCCACTGCCGAATTGAATTCTACAAGATCACCCGCGCCCAGCCCCGACCGGTTTCCCCGCCCCCCCGCTCCGACTCGGCCCGAACCAGAGTGACAACCCCTCCCGGTTGGAATGACATGCGGGTCGCCCACCCTATTTCATGGGGATGGTCGAGGAGGTCTCAAGACCGGCGTACAATGATTAAAAAGGGACCAGGGAAAAATCCGCTTCGGAGATCTCACGCATGCAGGATGAAGGGTTCAGCATCACCATCGAACAACTAAGGGGACTGATTGGCTCGGCAGTGCTCCACCAGGGGGTTGTCTGCCACATTATCGAGATCCTGGAGGATGGGCCCTCACTGGTGCTGGAAGACCAGGACAGCAAGAGCGCCATTCAGAACGACCAGTTCGGCGATCCGAGCCGGCGGGTGATGGACCACTATGTGGTCCCGGTCTTTTCGGCCGACAGAAGCGGCTTTCATGCCGCCTTCCTGGAGCTGGACATCCTCTGAAGCGGCCGGGGCCTCCCCCTCAGGGGCAGGGTAAACGCACTTACCCCAGAGCGATGCAAGTCCTTGAAGGCAGGTCGTCGAGCGTACGTGGATGAAAGGTGATTGCTCCTGCATAATCTTCACTTCCGACATCCATGTCAGTCGTATTCACACGCACCTGCTTTCAAGGACTTACATCGCTCACAGCACAGCCCGTGACATAAGTAGGCGTTCACCCTGCCCTCAGGAGGAGCGCCCTTGGAAACAGCGCGTGACCGCCTCCAGATGCTCTTCCGTGTCAACCCCCGGGGCCGGAGGCAAGGCCACTGCTTGGGCCACGTGGATGCGGCCGCCGTTCCACAACACTCTTAGCTGCTCCAGCGATTCGGCGTGTTCCAGGGGGCATCCTGGCATCTCCACATACTTCTGCAGGTAACCCACCCGGTAGGCGTAGATCCCCAAATGGCGAAGGTAGGCCGTGTGCTGCGGGAGTCGATCCGTGCCGGTGGAAAATTCCTCGCGATCCCATGGGATGGCCGCCCGGCTGAAATAGAGGGCAAAGCCGTCCCGGTCGGTGACCACCTTGACCACGTTGGGATCGAACAGCTCGGCAATCGTGGCAATGGGGGTGCAGAGAGTCGCCATCACCCCATGCGGATGGGCCTGGAGGTTTTCGGCGACCTGGGTAAGCAGCTCGGGCGGCATGGCCGGCTCATCGCCCTGCAGGTTCACCACGATGTCATCCTCACCGAGCCCCAGGAGGGAGGCCGTCTCGGCCAGCCGCTCCGTACCGGAACGGTGGTGTTCGGCCGTCAGGCACGCGGTGCCGCCGAAGCCTTGCACCGCTTTGGCGATCCGAACATCGTCGGTGGCCACCGTCACGGTGGCGGCGCCGCTCTCCACCGCCCGCTCATGGACATGCTGAATCATCGGCTTGCCCGCTATGTCAAGGAGCGGCTTGCCGGGGAGCCGCTGGGAGGCGTAGCGGGCTGGAATGATGACGTGAAAGCCCAAGCTCAGACCTCCTCCTCCGCAGGAAGCTGGCGGGCCTCCTCCTCCAGCATGACGGGGATGTCATCCCGGATGGGGTAAGCGAGACGGTCGACCTTGCAGATCAACTCCTGCTGATCCTTGCGGTATACGAGCGGCCCTTTGCAGATGGGGCAAACGAGTATTTCCAACAGTTTCTTGTCCACGGTCATCTCCTGAGCTTCTCCAATAGCCGCTCGCCCACTGCGGCGGGCAAACGGGCCTCCACGGGAACGAACCAGTGCCGCTCATGGGCCAGTCCCGCACATTTTACCGCGTCCTTCTCTGTCATCAGCACTGGCAGCCCATCGCCAAAGTCAATCTCCTCGCGGGTGAAGGGATGGTGATCCGGAAACGGGTGTTCGATGGGCTCAATGCCGACGGCCCGCAAGGCTTTGAAAAACCGCCCGGGGTAACCGATCCCCGCCACTGCATGGACCTGTTGTCCGCGCCAGGCGCTCAACGCTGTGGCGGCGCCCCTCCCGGCTACCGGCAGGGCGTCGGAAAGTGCCAATGACATGCCGAATTCACCCGGTCCCGGCGCGCCGTTGGCCACGACCAGATCCACCGTTTCCAGACGTCGGGGACACTCACGCAAGGGGCCGGCAGGCAGGCACTTGCCGTTGCCGAATCGCCTCTGCCCATCGATGACAGCGATCTCCACGTCCCGGCCCAGACGGTAGTGCTGCAGCCCGTCATCGGAGATCACCACATCCACCTGGGCCTCCTCCAGCAGCGCCCGTGCCGCTGCGACCCGGTCGGGCCCAACCACCACCGGGCATCCGGTGCGCCGGGCGATGAGCAGTGGTTCATCCCCCACCTCAACAGGGTCGGACCCGGGGTTCACGGAACGGGGCCAGTGGGCGGAGCGCCCTCCATAACCGCGACTCACCACTCCCGGGCGAAAACCCGCCTCTCGCAGGCACCTGACCAGCCAGGTCACGAGGGGAGTTTTTCCCGTGCCCCCGACAGTGATGTTGCCCACTACCACCACCGGGACCGGCAACTCCACGCTGCGAAAGATGCCGAGGCGGTAGCAACCCCTTCGCAGGCTAGCGAGGGTACAGAATAGCCAGGAGAGCGGAGTTAGGCCAACGGCCACCGCGTTGCGGCTGTACCAGTACTCATCAAGGCGTTTCAACCGGCAACTGCCTCAATCGGCAAACTGCATGTTGTAGAGCGCCGCATACTGACCGCCCCGGGCCAGCAACGCCTCATGGCGCCCCACCTCCACGATGCGTCCCTTGTCGACCACCACGATCTTGTCTGCCCGTTCGATGGTGGAGAGACGGTGGGCGATCACCAGGGTGGTCCGATTGGTCATCAGCTCCTCGAGGGCGGCCTGGATATGGCGTTCCGACTGGGTATCCAGCGCCGAAGTCGCCTCGTCCAGAATGAGAATGGGGGCATTCTTCAGCAGGGCACGGGCGATGGCCAGGCGCTGCCGTTGTCCCCCGGAGAGCAGCACGCCGTTCTCCCCCACCATGGTATCGAAACCCTCGGGCAGCTCCTGAATGAACTCCAGCGCGTGGGCCGACTGAGCGGCGGCCATGATGGCTTGCCGCGACTGACCGCCGAGCCGCCCATAGGCGATGTTGTTGGCGATGGTGTCGTTGAACAGGGTGATGTGCTGACTCACCAGAGCCATCTGGTCCCGCAACTCCTGCAAAGGGATGTCGCGGATGTCGTGGCCATCCAGCAGAATGCGTCCGCCACCAATCTCGTAGAACCGCGGTAGAAGGTTCACCAGTGTGCTCTTTCCGCCCCCCGAGCGTCCCACGAAGGCCACCGTCTCGCCGGGGGCGATCTCCAGGGTGATGTCGTGGAGCACGTTGCCCTTTTCGGGGTTGTAGCTGAAGTTGACCCCTTCGTACTGCACGGCCCCCCGGGCCCGCGCAATCTCCATCTTGCCGGTATCCCGCTCCGGTGGCGTATCGATGAAATTGAAGATGCTCTCCGCCGCGGCGATCCCTCGCTGCAGGCTGGCATTGATGGTGGTCAGCCGCTTCATGGGGGCGAGGAGCATCATCATGGCGGCCACAAACGAGACGAAGGTCCCCACCGTGAGCTCCTTGAGGATTGGCTCCAGGGTCGCCACGAAGATCACCCCGGCCGCAGCCATGGCCGCGATGAGCTGCACAATGGGCACGCTGGCCGCGCTGGTCTTCTCGAGCTTCATGTTGAGGACGCGGTTCTGCTCATTGGCAGCCTCGAACCGAGCCAGCTCGTAGGCTTGGCCGCCGAAGGTCTTGATGACCCGCTGCCCCTCGATCACCTCCTCGGCGATGCGGGTGACATCCCCGACGGAGTTCTGGATGCGTGAACTGTAGCGGCGAAAACGCCGGCTTATCTGGGTGATGAGCACGGCGATCAAGGGGGTGCCGACGAGCAGAATGGCCGCGAGCATCCAGTTGACGTAGAACATCCACGCCAGCAGCCCCACCACCGTCAGACTGTCGCGGATAAGGATGGTGACGGCCGATGTGGTGGCCGTGGTCACCTGCTCGACATCATAGATCAGGCGCGACAGCAGGGTTCCCGAAGGGGTGGTATCGAAGAACGACACCGGAAGCCGCAACAAGTGGCTGAAGATCTCGCTGCGCAGAGCCTTGATGACCTTGCGCGCAACCCACACCATCCAATAGGTGGAGAGAAAGGAGGCAACGCCCCGCAGCAGGAAGATGGCGATCAACACCACCGGGGTCAGCCGGATGACATCGGGGTCGCGCTCGATGAAGCTGCCATCCATCATCGGCTTCATCAGTGCAGCGAATCCTGTCTCGGTGCCCGCGACCACCATCAGGCTCACCATGGCGATGCCGAAGGCATGCCAATAGGGGCGCACATAGCCGAGCAGCCGACGATAGATCGCACCGCCACTGGCGGGGGGGGGCGAAGCGATGACGGATTGGGGTGCGATTGCGGTGTCGGGCACGGAACCGGTCATGGCGTCGCCCCGCCCTCATCCGGCTTGACGGCTGCAAAGGTCAGATGCACCAGCCCCAGTTGGCGGGCCGCATCCATGGCAGTCATCACGGCCTGGTGAGGCGTGTTGCGATCGGCGCTCAGAATCACCTGCGGTTTGTCACTCCCATCCATCGCTTTCTCGATGGCGCGCTTGAGCGTCTCCACCTGGGTATTCACCACCTCATGGCGGTTTACGAAATAGCGCCCCTTGGCATCGATGGTGATCTCCACCACCCGGTTTTCGGTTTCGATGGGCTTGCCGCTGGCCTCCGGGAGCTCGACACTGATCTCGGTCTCCCGCTCGAAGGTCGTGGAGACCATGAAGAAGATCAACAGCAGGAAGACAACATCGATGAGCGGAGTCAGATTGACGTCCGGCTCCTCCCTTCGGTCACGCTGCAGCCTCATGCGGCTTCCTCGACGGAGTCTTGCTCCCGTTCGCCGTGGATGATCTCCACCAGCTTGAGCGCCTCCTCCTCCATCTTGACCACCAGGGTGTCCACCCGACCGCGGAAGTAGCGATAGAACATCAGGCTCGGAATGGCCACGGCCAGGCCGGAGGCGGTGGTGATCAGCGCCTCGGAGATCCCGCCGGCGAGCACCCCGGGATTACCGACGCCGCTGGCGGTGATGGCAGTGAATACCTTGATCATGCCGATGACGGTGCCCAGCAAGCCAAGCAGCGGAGTGATGGAGGCGATGGTACCCAAGGTGTTGAGATAGCGCTCCAGTTCCAGGACCACCTGGCGGCCGGTCTCTTCGATGGCCTCTTTCATCACATCCCTTTCGTGATGCATGTTCACCAGACCGGCGGCGAGCACACGGCCGAGGGGCGAGCTGTCCCGAACCGCCCTCAAACGCTCCACGTCCAGCTGCTTGCTCTTGTGAAGTTGCCAGATCTGGGCAACCAGTTGTCGGGGGATCACCCTCTCCCGCTGCAGCGCCCAAAAGCGCTCCCCGATAATGGCCAATGCCGCGACGGAGCACAGCACGATAGGAAACATGAGCCAGCCGCCGGCTGTGAAGAGTTCAAACACGGGTCGCCTTTCTCCCTGTTAAGTGGCTACGAAAAACCGGCAACAATGTAACAAAGTGCGAGGCTGCCCGGAAGGCTGCGAGAGATGAGCGCCGGCCCATCATGGGTCCGTCGCACCGGTTCGGCGCACTCCACGGGCAAACACCGCCTCCGGGCAAGCCGTGGTGACCCATCGGAGGCCACGCCTACGCGCCGCCGACAGGTGGGCCCTGCACTGCGCAGCCCCCCCTCCACCCCATGAAGACACTATGGGTCATGCCAGTAGCGGCGGGCCATCTCCCGATAGCGCGCCAACCCCAGCTCCGAGCCGCCGAAGTCTACGAAAATGGCTCCCGACGCTGCCGTGTCGGCAATCACAGCAGCGTGATCTCGATATCGCTCCACTATGATTGGACGGGGAAAACCGAAACGGTTCCGGTACCCGACCGAGAAGAGGGCGTAGCGGGGCTGGACCGCCGTCACAAAAGCCTTCGTGGAGGAGGTGGTGGACCCATGGTGGGGAGCGATCACCACATCCGCCCGCAGCGCCGGGGCGGAGCGGGCGAGCATCTGCCGCTCGGCCGCGGCCTCCACATCCCCCGTCAGCAGAAGGGCCTGCCCGTTGGCGGCGGTCACCTTGAGCACA
The DNA here is from genome assembly GCA_041690535.1 of Gammaproteobacteria bacterium. Classification (GTDB taxonomy): domain Bacteria; phylum Pseudomonadota; class Gammaproteobacteria; order Thiohalomonadales; family Thiohalomonadaceae; genus JAWLHA01. Next base: position 73,045 of record JAWLHA010000004.1, read on the forward strand.
CAGGCTCCATTGTTGCCGGGCGACGGCTCCGCCGGGTGGAGGACCTGGAATGCGACGCCGTCCCACTGCCACGCCTGTCCCTGGCGACACGCCTCCAAGCCGTCCACGCCCCCCCGGGAGATCGCTTTCACCCGGAAATTCTCCAGCACGTAGGGGGCGCCCCCGGCGTGATCGGAGTCGCCGTGGCTGATCATCAAGTGATCGATTTGCCGGATCCCCGCCTGCGTGAGAAAGGGGCCGACCACCGCCTGACCGGCATCGAATCCGGAGGGAAAACGCGGTCCGGTGTCGAAAAGGAGGGTGTGCTCCGCGGTGCGCACCACCGCCGCAAGCCCTTGCCCCACATCCAGCAGCGCAAGACGAAACCGTCCCTCTTCCAGGGCGTCGGGCCTCCCAAGCAGCGGGAGAAACCACAACACCCCTACCCAGCGTCCGGGCCAGCCACGGGGGGCGATCAGCAGGGCGATGCCAACGCCCGCCGGGAGCAGCGCCCACGCCGAGGGGGCTGAAGCGGACAGTGGCGGGACCGCCTCGGCCAATGCCTCCAGCAGGGGCCACACCCCCTCCAGCGCCGCTGCTGCAAGGCGCAGCACCGGCGCACCCAGCCCCTCGCTGACGCCAAGCAGCAGCGTACCAACGAGCGTCAGGGGGACCACCAGCAGGCCAACCCAGGGCACAGCCACCAGGTTGGCCAACGGAGCGGACGGTGCCAGCTGCTGGAAAAACAGCAGCAGCGCGGGCACCAGGCCGACGAACACCGCCCACTGGGCCCGACCCCACTTCCACCACAGCCCGCCTGCCCCCACCCGGGCCGCCATTGCGTAAAAGAGGACCGCCACCGCACCGAACGACAGCCAAAATCCGAACGACAACACCGAAGAAGGGTCCAGCAACAGGACCGCCATAAGGGCCACCGCCAGCCCATGGGTGGATACGGCCTGACGGCGCCAGAGGATCGCCCCCATGACCACTGCAACCATCACCATGGCCCGCTGGGTGGGGATAGAGAACCCGGCCATGGCCGCGTAGGCGCCGGCGGCGATGAACGCGCCCCAGGCGCCGGCCATGGGCGCGGGAAGGCGCAGCGGGAGCCGCGGCAGCAATCCCCAAAGGCGACGAATGGCGAAAAAGGCGAACCCGGCGACAAGCCCGATGTGCAGCCCGGAGATCGCCATGAGGTGATTGGTCCCGGTGGCCGTCAGGGTATCCCACTGGGCCGGGGTGATACCGTCGCGATCACCGATGGCGAGGGCGCGGATGATGGCGGCGGCGTCGCGCGCGCCGAGAACGGAAACGATCTGCTCCTGAAACCGTTGGCGCACCCGATGGACCCCGGCCGCACCGCTCTGCCCCAGGGGGCTGTTGTCGCCCTTGTCCACCACATACCCGGTCGCTCTGAGACCCTGTTGGTAAAGCCAGCGCTCATAGTCAAAGCCGCCGGGATTGAACATGCCGTGGGGCCGCTTCAGGCGGGCGGCGAACTTCCAGCGCTCCCCCGGGACCAGCTTTGGAGCCTTGCCATACCAGCTCAGGCGCACCTTCCCCCGAAAGGCGATGGGTTCACCGGCAAGGTCCGCCTCCTCCACCCGGAATTCGAACCGGGAACTACGCTGGAGGGACTGAGGGAGCCCCTCGATCGTGCCAATCAGCGTGACCGTACGGGACTCGAGGGCTTGCGGCAATTCCGGCGACAGCCGCTCCACCGCGTGGAGGTGGCCCCACAGAAATCCCGCGACCGCCCACGGGGCAAGTCGGCGGATCCAGGCTGGGATGAATGAGGGAGACCAGCGCAGCAACAGAAGGCCGGCGATGGTCCAAATGACCGGTTCGGTCGGGATCGTTGGGAGCTGCTGAAAACCGACAACTCCTGTGAGGAAGGCGATCGTCCCTGAACGCATGTTCCTGACTTTATAAAAATCGTGGATAATCGGTCGCTCTCTGCAGCTCCCGGGCCTAAGGATGCCTCGCAAGCTCATCAAGCGATATTTGCCCGATCATGAAAAGCTCCGAAGCCACCGCCATCTGCGGGTCTTCGGGACGCTTCTGCACGATCCGAACCTGTGGTACCTCAATCGTCGCTCCGCGGCGGGGGCCTTCGCGGTTGGCCTGTTCGTGGCCTTCGTGCCGCTCCCACTGCAGATGCTCATCGCCGGGGCACTTGCCATCCTGCTGCGGGTCAACCTGCCCGTCTCCGTGGCCCTGGTGTGGGTCACCAATCCGGTCACTATGCCACCGATTTTCTACTCTGCCTACCGGCTGGGCGTCTGGGTGCTGGGGGGGGTTGAACACAAAGCATCCTTCGCCATCTCCACCGAGTGGCTTTCGACGGAGCTACAGATCATCTGGAAGCCCTTTCTTCTGGGTTGCTTCCTCATGGGCTCCATCAGCGCCTTGGTGGGCTATTTTGTGATCCGGGTGATCTGGCGCCTCAACCTGGTCCGCCACTACCAGCGACGCAAGCAGACGCGGACCCTGCGCCGAAACGCCAAGGCGGGCAACGAAGTGAGGGAATAGCCCGGAACCGGAGCGGTTCCGGCGTTCTGGATGCTCTACCGATGGCTCAGTGCCATCTGACGCCTGCAAATCACTGGGGCGGCCCGCCATCGCTCGCGATGAGACCATCCACCATCCTCAGCACCCGGTGCATTCGCCGTGCCAGGGTCGGGTCGTGCGTAACCACAATGAAGCTGGTCTGCAACTCCTCATTGAGCTCCAGCATCAGCTCGTAAACCCGCTCGGCGGTGTTGTGGTCCAGGTTGCCGGTGGGTTCATCAGCAAGGACGCATTTCGGGCGGGAGACCAGGGCCCGTGCAATGGCCGCCCGCTGGCGTTCCCCGCCTGACAGCTCGCCAGGCTTGTGCTCGAGCCGCTTGCCCAGACCGACCCGGGAGAGAATCTCCGCGGCATCCCGCCGCGCATCAGCCGGTCCCACGCCCCGGATGAGCAGTGGCATGGCCACGTTCTCCAGGGCGGTGAACTCGGGCAGCAGATGATGGAACTGATAGACAAAACCAAGCGCCCTGTTGCGCAGACGCCCCCGCGCCGCCTCCCCCAAGCGTGACATGGGCTGACCGGCAACGAAGACCTCTCCCGCAGAGGGGGTCTCCAGCCCTCCGAGCAGGTGCAGCAGCGTGCTTTTTCCCGAACCGGACGCCCCCACGACCGCCACCCGCTCGCCCGGGGCGACCGCCAGGTCGATCCCTCGCAAGACCTCCACCGAGAGCGGCCCCTGGACAAACTTCTTCTCCAGACCGCGACAGGCGATGATCGCAGACTTCGTGTTCGCCTCACTCATAACGCAGTGCCTCAGCCGGTTGGGTCTTGGCGGCCCGCCAAGCCGGGTAGATGGTGGCAACCACGCTCAGGACGAAAGCGACAACCGTGATCTTCACAACATCGTCCCAGTGGAGCTCCGAGGGGAGATCGCTGATGTAGTAGACGTCTGCCGGCAGGAACTGGATCCCGAAGGCATGTTCGATGGCCGGGACGATGGTCTCCACGTTGAGCGCCAAGGCAACCCCACCGATGAGTCCGAGCAGGGTCCCCACGAAGCCGATGACGGTCCCCTGGACCATGAAGATCCCCATGACGCTACCTGGGGTGACACCCAGGGTACGCAGGATGGCGATGTCGGTCTGCTTGTCGGTGACGGTCATCACCAGGGTAGAGACGATATTGAAGGCGGCCACCGCCACGATGAGCAGCAGGATGATGAACATCACCGTCTTCTCGGTCTGGATGGCGCGAAAGAAATTGGCATGGGACTGCGTCCAGTCCCGGATCTGGTACACACCGGGGATGGCCTCCGCCACCTCGCGGCTGATACGCGGCGCCATGAAGAGGTCGTCCAGCTTCAGACGCACTCCGCTCACCTGCTCCCCCATGCGGAACAACCGCTGCGCGTCCCCGAGATGGATGAAGGACATGGCACTGTCGTACTCGTACATGCCCACCTCGAAGATCCCTGTCACAGTGAAGCGTTTCAATCGGGGGAGAATGCCGGCGGGGGTCACATTGGCGGTGGGGGTGACCAGAGTCACCTTGTCCCCCACCATCACCCCCAGGGCGCGGGCCAAATCCACCCCGAGGACAATGTTGAACTCACCCGATAGCAGGGACTCGAGACTCCCCACCACCATGTTGTTCCCCACTTCGGAGACGCGTGGCTCTTCGCCCGGGAGAATGCCGCGGATCAGCCCTCCGTTGACCTGCTGTCCATGGATAAGCATCCCCTCCTTCTGAATGAAAGGCGCCGCCCCCAACACCCGGGGGTGGCGGGCTGCCGCCTCGCCCACCTCGCGCCACTCCTCCAGACCGCTTCCGTAGGCGCTGATGGTGGCGTGGGAGGTCATGCCGAGGATCCGCTGACGCAGCTCGTTTTCGAAGCCGTTCATTACCGACAGCACGGTGATGAGCGCCGCCACGCCAAGGGCGATCCCCAGCATGGAGGTGAGGGAGATGAACGAGATAAAGTGGTTGCGGCGCTTGGCGCGGGTGTAGCGCAGGCCGACGTAGAGTTCCAGAGGACGAAACATGGCGCCGATTAAATCACAAAGTTGTGTGTTTCGCTTGTGTTTTCTGTATCAGGACACACGGTAAACGCATACTGCCCCGCGAGCGATGCAAGTCCTTGAAAGCAGGTCGTCGAGGGTACACGGATGGAAGATGATTGCACCTGCATAACGTTCATTCTCGACATCCCTGTCGGCCGTATTCACCCGCTTTAGAGGACTTACATCGCTCACAGGTGATGTAAGTATGCGTTCGCCCTGTGTCAGGGCAGCCGCCCCGGGCCAACGAGTACCGCTGCCCTCCCACGAGGCAAGGCCGTGTCATTGGCAACGCACTGGCAGGGAGGTGGTGAGAGCAATCCCCCGGGGGCTGATCTCGGCGCGGTAGGCCAGGGCCTCTACGCCGCTAGCCATGGCTTCCCTCAAGGTCTGCCCGTAGAGGGGATCGATTTCGTCAGCCGGCCGCAGTACGTGGACATCCGAGCGCTGGACACAGAAGAGAATGACCCCGCGCCCGCCCGCCTCAACCACCCCCATGAGTTCACGCAGGTGCTTGGTTCCACGGGCACTGACCGCATCGGGGAAGATGGCCACGCCCGCCTCGTCCCGCGCGGTGACGTTCTTCAGCTCCACATAGCAGGGCCGCCCGTCATCATGCTCTTCGAACAGCAGATCGATGCGGCTTTTTTCACTGCCGTAGCGCACCTCCTGCCGGGCCCGGCGATACCCCTGCAACTCACGGATGACCCCTTGCTGCACGGCCTCCAAAACCAAGTGGTTGGGGCGTCCGGTGTTGACCCCGACAAACCCGCCGTCGGCAAGTTGGGTCAGCTCCCACGCAAGGGGGTATTTGCGGTTCGGGTTGCCCGTATCCAGCAACCACACGGTGCAACCGGGATCGGAACAGCCCATCATTGACCCGGTGTTGGGGGTATGGACCGTCACGGTCTCGCCGTTTTCAAGCACCACGTCGGCAAGAAAGCGTTTGTAGCGCCGCAGCAGCGTGCCACGCAGCAGCGTCTGTTCGAATTGCATTGGGCTCAGTCGAGTTGGGTAGATGGTCGATCGGGGCACTTCCAGAAGAGGATGACCAGGAGTTCCATGTGCGGCACTGTCGCAGGCTCAACGTGCAAAGCTGAAACACACTTCAGCTTCTCTCCTGCCAAGGTCAAAGATCCCGTCATCCTGTTCAATCCCCAGCAGCACCGCACTTCAGTTGGGGAACCGCCGCCTGGCCTCGAAGACATTGGGCAACTGGCCGATGCGGCTCAGCAGGCGGCTCAGCTGGTCGATATCGGCGATCTCCAATGTGGCTTGCATGCGTGCGGTATTGGTGCGCCGATCCGTCGCGGTAGTGGTGGCGATCACGTTGACCTTTTCGTTGGCCAGGACGGAGGAGACATCTCTGAGCAGCCCTTGCCGATCCATGGCCTGGATCTCGATGTCCACCTGATAAGTGTTCCGCTCCTGGGTGCTCCACTCCACTTCGATGAGTCGTGCCCGCTTGTCATCCCCCGCATTGAGGATGTTGGGGCAATCGCTGCGGTGGATGGTCACCCCCCGGCCGCGGGTAATGAACCCCACGATATGATCCCCCGGGGCCGGCTTGCAGCAGCGGGCCAAATTAGTGAGCAGATTCCCGACGCCGCGGATGTGAATGTCGCCCCCGCTCTTCCCCTTCTTCTGCCGGGTAGGCAGTAGCGCCGGCTCCGCAGGCTCCGGCGCGGGCGGTTGGGTGAGCTGGTGCGCGGCCCGGGCAATCTGTCCGGTGTTCAGGTCACCCCGTCCCACCGCCAGAAGCAGCTCATCGACCGCCGCTAAACCGAGCTGCTGAGCCAACCTGTCGAGAGCCAGATCGTCCACCCCGAGGCGATGCAGCTCCCTGTCGAGAATACTCCGCCCCTCCGAGAGATTCTGCTGCTGATTGCGCTGGGTAAACCAGTGGCGAACCTTGGAACGCGCCCGAGAGGTTCGGAGATAGCCCAAGTGCGGATTGAGCCAGTCCCGGCTGGGACCACCGGTGCGTGCGGCGAGGATCTCCACCTGTTCACCGCTTTTCAACTCATAGTTGAGGGGCACGATTCGCCCGTCCACCTTGGCGCCCCGACAGCGGTGCCCCACCTCGGTGTGGATGTGGTAGGCGAAGTCGAGGGGCGTGGCCCCTTGTGCCATGTCCACCACCTCCCCCGTGGGGGTCAGCACATATACCCGATCCTGAAACACCTCGGACTTGAAGCGATCGATGAAGTCACCGGCATCGGTCTCCTCCTCCTTCCAGTCGAGCAGCTGGCGCAACCAGGCGATCTTCTGTTCGAAGCCCTTGTCATGTTTCCCCCCCTCCTTGTAGCGCCAGTGGGCCGCGACCCCCAGTTCGGCGTGGCGGTCCATGTCGTAGGTGCGGATCTGCACCTCAACGGTTTTGCCTCCGGGCCCCACCACCGCGGTATGAATGGACTGGTAGAGATTCTCCTTGGGGGTGGCGATGTAGTCGTCGAACTCCCTGGGGATGTGGGGCCAGAGGGTGTGCACAATCCCAAGGGCGTGATAGCAGTCCACCACACTGTCCACCAGGACCCGAACGGCCCGGACGTCGAACAACTCGTGGTAGCTGAGCCCCTTGCGGCGCATCTTCTTCCAGATGCTGTAGATGTGCTTGGGCCGCCCCTTCACATCCGCCTTGATGCCGGCAGCGGCAAGCTCCCGTTGCAGGCTCTCCACAACGGAATCGATGTAGCGCTGTCGATCCACCCGCCGCTCGTCCAGGAACCGGGCAATCTGGCGGTAGGATCCGGCATGCAGATAGCGGAAGGCCAGGTCCTCCAGCTCCCACTTGATCTGCCAGATCCCCAACCGATTGGCGAGCGGCGCATAGATGTCCAGGGTCTCCTGGGCGATGCGCCGCTGCTTCTCCTCAGGCAGGTGTTTCAGGGTGCGCATGTTGTGCAGCCGGTCCGCCAGTTTTATGAGCACGACCCGTACGTCCTCGGCCATGGCGAGCAGCAGTTTGCGCAGGCTCTCTGCGCGCGCACTCTCTCTCTTTCCCTTCTCTGTGGCAATCCCGGGGTGGTAATCCTGAATCACTTTCATCTTGGTGACCCCGTCCACCAGGGAGGCCACCGCGCTCCCGAATTCCTTATGGACGTCTTCAAGGGTGAGCTCCGTATCCTCCACCACATCATGGAGCATCGCCGCGGCCAGGGTCTCGGCATCGAGTTGCAGGGTGGCGAGGATCTCCGCCACGGCCATGGCATGGGTCACATAGGGCTCACCGGAGGCGCGTTGCTGCAGCTGGTGTGCCCGGGCCGCACTCGCCAGCGCCTTGCGGATGAGCGCCCCCTCCTCAGGCGTGCGCTCGGTACAAAGCCTGGCCAGCCACGCCTCTCGCGCAGCTTCGTCGGCGACGGGTGCAGTGGGGATGTGTGTCTCTACATAGACCATAGTGCGGCCGCTCCAGGGGGCCGGGCCCAAGGTGCCTCAATACGTGAGCATATAGGGTCGGGTCGGCGTCGGAACAATCACCTCGCCTTATGCCTCCCCGTCCGCTGCCCGGGCCGGCTCGACCGTGCCTTCGTGGGCCGGTCTGCGTTACCCGGGTGGCGCGCCGGTTTGAGGGGACGCCCTTCGACATCCATCCCCGTTTCCGCCGGCTGCCAGCTGGGGACCAGGTGGCGCTTGCCGTTGCCAATCAAATCACTTCGCCCCATGCGCTTCAAGGCCTGCCGAATGAGCGGCCAGTTGTTGGCATCGTGGTAGCGCAACAGCGCCTTGTGCAGACGCCGCACCTTCAGCCCCTTGGGCACAGGGATCTCACCTCCCTGACGACGCAGGCGGCGCAGCGGATTACGGCCACTGTGGTACATGGTGGTGGCCAGCGCCATGGGTGAAGGCAGGAAGGTCTGCACCTGATCCAGCCGGAAATCGTTGCGCTTGAGCCATAGCGCCAGGGCGAGCATGTCCTGATCCGTGGTCCCCGGGTGGGCGGCGATGAAGTAGGGGATCAGGTATTGCTCTTTGCCTGCCTCATTTGAAAACGCCTCGAACATCTCCTTGAACCGGTCGTAGGTGTCGATGCCCGGCTTCATCATGTGGCGAAGGGGGCCCTCTTCCGTGTGCTCCGGGGCGATCTTCAGGTAGCCGCCCACATGGTGACTCACCAGTTCCCGTACGTACTCAGGCGAGCGCACGGCCAGGTCGTAGCGCACCCCGGAGGCCACGAATACCTTTTTGACACCTGGCAGGCCCCGGGCACTCCGGTAAAGGGTGACCAGCGGCCCGTGGTCGGTGTTCAGATTGGAACAGATATCCGGAAACACACAGGAGAGGCGGCGGCAGGCCTCTTCCACTTCGGGGCGCCGGCAACCGAGCTTGTACATGTTGGCGGTCGGCCCGCCCAGATCGGACACCATCCCCGTGAACCCCGGCACGGTGTCCCGGACAGTCTCAATCTCCCGCAAAATGGACGACTCCGACCGGTTCTGGATGATCCGTCCCTCATGCTCGGTGATGGAGCAGAAGGTGCATCCTCCGAAACAGCCCCTCATTATGTTGATGGAGAAGCGGATCATTTCGTACGCGGGGATGCGCGCCGTGCCGTAGGCCGGGTGGGGCTGGCGCGTATAGGGAAATTCGAATACCCGGTCCAGCTCGGCCGTGCTCAACGGGATGGGGGGAGGATTGATCCAGAGGTCCCGGTCGCCGTGCCGCTGAATCAGCGGACGGGCGTTCCATGGGTTGGTCTCCAGATGGAGCACCCGGGACGCGTGCGCATAAAGGACCGGATCCTCCTTCACCTGCTCATAGGCCGGGAGACGCACCACCACCCGATCCCGCTGCTCCCGAGGGATCTCGCGCAAGTGCCGTACCGTCGCGCACTGCGACTGCGCCGCATAGGGGTTGGCCGGCGGCAGCGCCTCCCCCAGCTCGTCCAGCACCGTGGAATCAAGCTCCGCCCACCCCTCTGGAGCGCCTCGGCGCATGTAGGCGGTACCGCGCACGTCCGTGATCTCCGATACGGGCTCGTTTCGCGCCAGCCGGTGAGCGATCTCCACAATGGCCCGATCACCGTTGCCGAAGACCAGCAGGTCGGCCTTGGCATCGACGAGCACCGAGCGCCGCACCGTGTCCGACCAGTAGTCATAGTGGGCGACCCGCCGCAGGCTCGCCTCGATGCCGCCGAGGATCACCGGCACATCCCGGAAGGCCTCCCGGCAGCGCTGCGCATAGACCACCACCGAGCGATCGGGACGCCTCCCACCCTTTCCGTCGGGCGAGTAGGCGTCATCGGAGCGGATCTTGCGGTCTGCCGTATAGCGGTTGACCATGGAATCCATATTGCCCGCGGTCACCCCGAAGAAGAGGTTCGGACGGCCCAGCGCGGTGAACGCCTCGGCACTCTGCCAATCGGGCTGTGCGATGATCCCCACCCGAAACCCCTGGGCCTCCAGCAGCCGCCCCACGAGGGCCATGCCAAAGCTCGGGTGGTCCACGTAGGCATCCCCCGTCACCAGGATCACATCGCAGCTGTCCCACCCGAGACTCTCCATCTCGGCACGGGACATGGGCAGGACCGGCGCCGGCAGGAATCGCCGGGCCCAGTAGGGTCGATAAGAAAAGAGATGGGGCGCTTGTTGTCTCATAGGATGTCGAAGAGAATGCTACGGGTTCGGCTGTCGTTCAGGGTAAACGCATACTTATGTCACGGCCGTGCTGTGAGCGATGTAAGTCCTTGAAAGCAGGTACGCTGTCAACACATCCCTGTACGCTCGACGGCCTGCTTTCCAGGAACTTACATCGCTCTTGGGTAAGTGTGCGTTTACCCTGGGCTGTCGTTTTACTCACTTGCAGCCGCTGAAGTATATTTCGGCGAACCACTTTCGATATGAAAAGGAGCAGGACCCATGCGCTTTCTCCACGTCAGCCTTGCCGCTTGCCTGGCCATCGCGGGCGCAGCCCCCCTTTCGGCGGATGTCTTGCAGATGCCCGAGCAGCGCACTGCTCCGACCCCCGACGGGAGCCAACAGCCCCCCGTCGAGATGGAGTTGCCCGTCCGCGGCATGACCATGGGCCAGGTCGAAGCCCGCTTCGGGACGCCCTCGCAGAAGATTTCCCCCGTGGGCACCCCCCCCATTGCCCGCTGGATATACCCGGATTATACCGTTTATTTCGAGCACAAATACGTCATCCACACCGTACTGACCCAATCCGCAGAGTCACCTGAATGATCCGAGACCTCTACCTGCCGCCCGAGTGGGCACCGCAATCAGCCGTCATGCTGACCTGGCCGCACCCACACAGCGACTGGGCCCCCATTCTCGACAGCGTCGAGCCGGTCTTCGCCGCTATCGGCCGCGAAGTGGCCGCCCGGGAACGGCTCATCGTCTCCTGCTTTGACGGGACCCACCGGGAACACGTTCGCGCCGTTCTGGCCGCAGCAGGGGCCGATCTGGAGCGCGTGGACCTCTATGTGGTCCCCTCCAACGACACCTGGGCGCGGGACCACGGCCCCATTACGGTGATGCGCGACCGCCGCCCCGTGCCGCTCGACTTCCGCTTCAACGGGTGGGGAGGCAAGTACGCTGCCGAACTGGACGACCGGCTCACCGCCGCACTGGCCGAGGCCGGCGCCTTTCAGGTGCCCCCCGAGCCGGTGGATATCGTGCTGGAGGGCGGCAGTATCGAAACGGATGGCCTGGGCACCCTGCTCACCACCTCCGAGTGCCTGCTCGCGCCCACCCGCAACCCGCAGATGAAGCGCGATGATCTCGAAAAGGCCCTGGCGGAATGCTTTGGCATCGGAAGGGTGCTTTGGCTGAGCCACGGCCATTTGGCCGGAGACGACACCGACGGCCATGTGGATACCCTGGCCCGCTTCTGTAATCCGCACACCATCGCCTATGTCGCCTGCGACGATCCGGAAGATCCCCATTACGAAGGCCTGCAGGCCATGGCGGAAGAGCTGGCGGGATTTCGCGATGCCGCCGGATCACCCTATCGCTTGGTCCCATTGCCGATGACCGAACCCAAGCTCAATGACGCGGGTCACCGATTGCCGGCGACCTATGCCAATTTCCTCATCATCAACAGTGCGGTTCTGGTCCCCACCTACGACGATCCGGCCGATCTCCAGGCGCTCGAGCGCCTGGCGGAGTGTTTCCCGGACCGCCAGGTGGTCGGTATCCCCTCCCTGCCCCTGGTCCACCAGTACGGCAGCCTCCATTGCGTCACCATGCAACTGCCGGCCGGCGTGGTTTGAACCGAGAAGAGAGTCCACCCTGCGATATGAGAGAAAGAAAGCTTACCGTCGCGCTGGTGCAGCACGCCTGCAGCGAGCAGCGCGACCATAACCTCGATGCGACCATTCACGGGCTCCGCGAAGCCGCGGCACAAGGCGCGGAGCTGATTCTGCTGCAGGAGCTCCACACCGGGCCCTACTTCTGCCAAACGGAGGCCACAGCCAATTTCGACTTGGCCGAACCCATCCCAGGCCCCACCTCCGATGCGCTGGGCCGGTTGGCTGCAGAGCTGAACGTAGTGGTCGTGGCGTCGCTGTTCGAGCGACGGGCCCCTGGCCTATACCACAATACCGCCGTGGTGCTTGAGCGGGACGGACGGATCGCGGGCAAATACCGGAAGATGCACATCCCGGATGATCCCGGCTATTACGAGAAATTCTATTTCACGCCGGGTGACCTCGGCTTCACCCCTATCGAGACCTCCGTGGGGCGGCTGGGAGTGCTGGTGTGTTGGGATCAATGGTTTCCGGAGGCTGCCCGCCTGATGGCCATGGCCGGGGCCGACCTGCTCCTCTACCCCACCGCCATCGGCTGGAACCCTGACGACGACGCGGCCGAGCAAGGGCGCCAGCGCGAGGCGTGGATCACCATCCAGCGGGCCCATGCCGTCGCCAACGGTCTGCCAGTGCTCGCCTGCAACCGCACCGGGTTCGAGCCCGACCCTTCGGGACAGACACCCGGCAGCCAGTTCTGGGGGAGCAGCTTCGTCGCGGGCCCCCAAGGCGAGCTCCTGGCGCAGGCCCCCACCGATGTACCGGCGGTGATCATTACCGAACTGGATCTGGGGCGCAGCGAAGAGGTTCGGCGCATTTGGCCGTACTTGCGCGATCGCCGCATTGACGCGTACGGAGACCTGACGCGCCGCTTCATCGACTGAGCAGTCCAACCGGGAGCAACAAACATGATCATCATCCTGAAGCCGGACGTGGAGCGGAATAGCGAGCAATTCCGCAGCCTGATGGATTTTCTCGCCAACCTGCCGAGGATCAACGTCCGCATTCACGAAGAGCGCGGCACCCAACAGATCCTGACCGAGCTGTACCTCATTGGAGAGACCTCGACCGTTGACACCAACGACATCGCCCAGCTCCCGGGCGTCGAACGGGTGGTGCGGGTCTCCGAGGAGTACCGGATCCTGGGCCGGCACCGCGACGACAAGCGTCCGACCGGGTTCGAATACAATGGCGTGCGATTCGGCCAGGACACCCTCAACGTCTTCGCCGGCCTCTGCGCGGTCGATACACCGCAGCATGTGGAGCAGATGATGCAGGCGCTGCGCGATAATGGACAGGTCTGCACGCGAATGGGGGCGTACAAACCGCGCACAAACCCCTATTCATTCCAAGGCCACGGGCGCACTTGCCTGCCCTACGTCTTCGAACTCGCCGGCAAGTACGGCATCAAGGTCATCGCCATGGAGGTGACTCATGAGTCCCACCTGGATGAGATCAGCGAGGCTCTCCACCAGACCGGAAACCCTACCGGGGTCATGCTCCAGATCGGGACCCGGAACACCCAGAATTTCGAGTTGCTGAAGGCCGTGGGGCGTCAGCGGGAGTTTCCGGTACTGCTCAAACGGGGCTTCGGCATCACCCTCGAAGAATCATTGAACGCGGCCGAATACCTGGCCAGTGAAGGGAACAGCCGGGTGGTCTTCGGGCTGCGCGGAATGAAGACGAATATGGGCGACCCCCACCGAAACTTCGTGGACTTCGCCCACATCCCGGTGGTCAAGCGCCTCACCCGCATGCCGGTCTGCGTCGACCCTTCCCACTCGGTGGGCACCAGGGACAAGGCGCCCGACGGGCTGCTCGACGTCATGCATGTGACGGCGCAGGGGGTGATCGCCGGAGCAAACATGATTCTGGTCGATTTCCACCCCCACCCCGCCAAGGCGCTGGTGGATGGGCCCCAGGCGTTGCTGCTCGGTGAACTTCCGCTGTTTCTGGAGGATGTGAGGATCGCCCGGGAGGCCTACGAGCGCCGGGTGGCACTGGCATCGGCCTACAGTGAATAAGGCCTGTCGACAGGTGTCAACCTGCCACAAAAACTGCCGAATGGCAGCACTGTCAGGACCCGGATGCCGCCTTGTGCCGCTGTTTACAACAAAAGTGTATTTGGTATGGTTTTTGCTATAGGGAAGAATGTTGGAGTTAGCCACCTGCTCTCGGTGGGTGATTCTCCTCCTCCTTCCACACTGTGGTGTTTTGATCGCGCCCGTTAGGGCGCGACTTTTTTTGTGGAAGGCATAACAATAACGATAGACTAACAACAACAACATTCCAGGAAGGGTCTTTTGGGCCTCTCACGGTTCCGCCAGTGAGGACAACATCATGCGCCGTCCAACCACTTCAGATTCATCGTTTGAGAATCAGGATAGTTTCCGCGTCGTCTGGGGCCCTCAGCGCTTCTATCTTTCAATAGGATGGAAGACTCTCATCGCCTTCGCCCTCGTCGTCTTCATTCCGATGCTCGGGCTCATGATGATCACGGGGCAAACCCTGCGCAGCACCATGGAGGGGGAAACCTTTCACTCCCTCGAGGCGAATCTGCGGGGTGCCTGGCGCGTCTACTACGAGCGCATGAACAGCGTGCAGGCGTCGCTGATACAGTCCTCCAACACGCCCATGGTGATCACGGCAGTGCAACAGCGGGACACCAGGCAGCTCGCGGCACATCTCAGTCGACAGGCTGCCCAACTCCCCTACGCCGACGTCTGGCTGGTGCTTGACAAGGAGAAGCGCATCGTCGCCCGGCGCAACGGGGAGGTCGGTTCGACCATCAACCTCAACAGTCTCGTTGCCCATGCTTACGCCAGCATGGAACCGGTCGCCGCCACCGAATTGCTCTCCAACGAGTTGTTCATGCAGGAGAACCCCCTGAAGTATTCCAGCCTGGATCCGCAGGTGATGGTTCAGGCCGTGGTCGTTCCAGTCAAGAGCGAGGGACAGCTAATCGGCGCCCTGGCAGCGCTCATCCTTATGAACAACAACGACTGGCTTCCCAATGCCATTCATGACTACCTGAGCATCGACGCGGCGCTGTTCGGCTCGCTCATCCAGGAGTCGCGGGTCATCTCCGCCTCTCCCCGCCCGAACAACATCTGGGCACCGGGCCTGCTCGCCCCCACCTCGATCAATGATGATGTGCAAAAGGGCCACATTTACCGCGGCAAGGTCAAGATCAACGACATTCTCTGCTTCGTGATCTCCGAACCTATCGTGAATCTCGAGGGGCGACCCATCGGCGCCCTCTCCATCGGGGTCAAGAGCGACAACATCGACGCGATCATTCTGCGCAACGCGCGCAACATCTATCTCTTCATCGGCGTCGGTATCGCCCTCTCCCTGGTTATCGCCTATCTTGCCTATCGTGACACCATGACTCCGATGCGCGCCATCATGGGTGCCATGGAGGCCTTTGCCGGCGGCAACCTCAGGGTCAGGACCGAGATCCGCACCAAGGACGAGTTCGAGGGGCTCGGGCTTGGTTTCAATCGCATGGCTTCCTCCATCCAGGAGCATCAAGAGCGGGTGGAGAGCTTTAACTCCCTCTCCAATCTCCTCATCGCAAGCCTTCGTCCCCGCGAACTGATGCAGAGCGTTCTGGACAAGGTCATAGAGCTCACCCGCTCCCAGGCGGGCGTCATCTATCTCAGTGAAGAAGAGGGCAACCTGGAAAAGCTGGCGCCCTATGTTTCCTACGCGGTGGACATCGAGGCCATGGGCGATCTCAGCTTCGGCCAGGGGCTGGCCGGCGAGGCAGCCCGAAAGCGAAGCACGATCCATGTTACCGAGATCCCCGACGACTGCCGGCTGAACGTCAATTTTGGAATTGCCGACATCCTTCCACGCGAAGCCGCGTTTCTCCCCATCATTTACCGCGACCGCGTCATGGGCATCATGGCATTGGCAACCCTCAATCGTTTCAAGGGTAATGAGCTCTCGGTGCTGGAGTACATGACGAACCAAATCGCCATCGTTCTCGAAAACGCCCTGAGCCATGAGCAGGTGGAACGCCTCTCCATCACGGATGTGCTGACCGGCGCCTATAACCGTCGCTACCTGAACGAGCGCCTCGAAGAGGAGTTCTCCAAATCGGCCCGCTACCACTCCAACCTTTCCGTCCTGCTGATCGATGTTGACCATTTCAAGCGGGTCAATGACGTCTTTGGTCATCAGGTGGGTGATGAGGCTCTCATCGCGGTTGCAAACGCACTGCGCACCAACCTGCGGGAGACGGACATGCTCGGCCGTTATGGCGGCGAGGAGTTCATGGTGCTGCTGCCGCACTCCGGCCCCAGGGAGGCTCTGGCAGTGGCAGAAAAGCTGCGTAATGCCGTTCAGCAGGTCACCATTCCCGGGATGGGCGGCAAGCAGGTCACCATCAGTATCGGCGCCGCCAGCTATCCCGACGGGAACGGCGGAACTGCGGAAGATATCGTCCGCCACGCCGATCACGCGCTGTACGAGGCCAAAGAGAGCGGAAGAAACAGGGTCGTGGCACACACGCCGGCAACGACCGGCAGTCAGTATGCCTGAGCTTCTGCCCCCATCCGTACTCCCATCCGCCCCACCTGCCGCCCTGAACGAGGCGACGACAAAGGGAGGATGGCGCCCGTTTCGGCTCTTCCGACCCACGGAGGCGCTCGGCCGCTGGAGCCTGCCGCTTGCGGCGGCCATGTGTCCGGCCGCCGCACAGGCAATGCCCACTCAGACCCAAGCCGTGCTGCTATGGGGTCTCGACTCGGTCGTGGTCGCCGTGCTGGCCCTCGTAAGTTATCGGCTCATGCGCGGCAACAGACAGCTGCGGCAAGCCCTGCGGGAGGAAACCGAACAGCGGGTGAAGGCCGAAGTTGAATTGAGCAGTCACCGCCATGAACTTCAGCGGCGCAACCATCGGCAGGCGACGGCACTTCATCAGCTCTCCTTTTTTGATCCGCTCACAGAGCTTCCGAACCGCTCGATGCTCTATGAGAAGCTCTCCACGGCCGTCTATTCCGGACGCGAGCTTCGATTTGCGCTCCTACTCATCGATCTGGATCGATTCAAAGCCATTAACGAGATCTTCGGCCACTACATTGGCGATGCGATTCTGCAGGAGGTCGGATACCGGCTGAAAGCCGCGATTCCACATGCGGAGATGATTGCCTATTTGGGTGGCGACGAGTTCGCCATCCTGCACGACGAATCGGAAGCGAAAACGCATCAGGCACTGGACCTCGCCAGCGAGATCCACAAGCGGCTGGAGGTGCCGTTTCAAATCGATGGGCTGCCCATCAATGTTGGCGCGAGCATCGGGATCTCCTATTTCCCGGACCACACCGCAGACAGCGATGCCCTGCTGCGCTATGCAGAGATCGCCATGTACACGGCCAAGCGTAACCAGGACGATTACGCCATCTATGATCCGGCCCAAAGACAGCTCACCCAAAGACATCTGGTGCTGGCGAGCGAGCTGCGCGAGGCATTCTACAAGGAACAGCTTCTGCTTCACTTCCAGCCAAAAGTCTCCATTGCAACGGGGGAGGTACTGGGTGTGGAGGCACTGGCGCGTTGGAATCATCCCCGCGAAGGGCTTCTCTCCCCTGACAAATTTGTCGGCCTGGCGGAGCAAACAGGGCTCATTCGCCCCTTTGCACTCTGGACGCTGAACTCCACGCTCCGCACCATTGCAGACTGGCGCAACAAGGGCGTCACCCTTCCGGTGGCAGTCAACCTCTCCCCCCTGAACCTGCAGGATGTCCACTTCCACCAACAGGTTGCCGAGCTGCTCGAGGCGTGGGAGATCCCTGGCGGCCTGGTGGAAATCGAGATCACGGAAACCGCAGCAATGGCCGACCCGGAGAACGCCCGCGCGGTCCTCTCCCGCCTCAATGCGCTGGGGCTCGGAGTGGCTATCGACGACTTTGGTACCGGCTACACCTCAATGGCCTACCTGCGCCAGCTTCCCATCGACAGCATCAAAATAGACAAGTCGTTCATCGCCGGCCTCTCAGGCCTGAATGACAACGCGATCATCGTCAAGGCGATCGTGGAGCTGGCCCACAACCTCGGCCTCAGCGTAGTGGCCGAGGGGCTGGAAAACCAGGAACACTGGGATTTCCTTGCGGGGATCGGTTGCGATCTGGCACAAGGTTACTGGGTATGTGAGCCCCTTGCATCGGATCAGCTGCTGAACTGGCTCGAGCACCGGACCCCGCTATCGCCGCCGCCCGCCGAAGAGGTCGTACGCAACGCCACCGGCGCCTGAGAGTCACTCCCCTGCCCACCGGACCAGGGGTTGAGCGCGGCAAGGCCCTCCTACGGTCGTCCCTTCGGAGTGCCGGGATGCTCCGCTCTCATGAGAGTCACGAAGGCCACCGCGTAGTCACGCTCGTCGGAGAGGCTGAGGTGCGCCTCTCCCGCACCCAAGCGGCGCAGCAAGTCGGTGGCTGAGGCTGAGAACTCCAGCAGGGGCCTCCCGTAGGGGTCGTGCCCCACCGCGATATCGTGCAGGGTGAGTCCGTCACGAAATCCCAAACCTATGGCTTTCGCCGCCGCCTCTTTCGCTGCGAAGCGTTTCGCCAGGAAGTGGGCTGGCTGGCCGGAGCGGCGATACTGCGCAAGCTCCGCTTCGGTGAGTATGCGTGCAGCAAAGCGTTCACCGAAACGCTCCAGGCTGGAGCGAATGCGGGAGACCTGGACGATGTCCGTCCCGATCCCGAAGATCATCCCTGACGCGCCTCCACCATCAGCCGCTTCATCTCACGGACCGCCGCCTCCAGACCGGTGAAGAGCGCGCGCGCAACGATGGCATGGCCGATGTTCAACTCCCGAATCATGGGAATACGGGCAATCGCCTGAACGTTGTGGTAATGCAGTCCGTGCCCCGCATTCACCTGCAATCCCAATTCATTCCCGAGATGGACCGCCCGTTCAATTCGCTCCAGTTCGCCCAAGCGCCCCCCCTCGTCCGGTGCGTCTGCGTAGTGGCCGGTGTGAAGCTCGATCACCGGGGCACCACATTCGGCGGCCGCTTCAATTTGATGCGGCTCCGCATCGATAAACAACGATACCCGCACGCCGGCGTCTCGCAGCCTGCGGCAGGCGGCCTCCACCCGACCCCGTTGCCCCGCCACGTCAAGCCCCCCCTCGGTGGTCAACTCCTCCCTGCGCTCAGGGACCAGACAGCAATCGGCGGGACGCACCCGCTCGGCAACCGCAAGCATCTCTTCGGTCACTGCCATCTCCAGGTTCATGCGGGTCTGGAGGATGTCCCGCAACATCTCCACATCGCGATCCTGAATGTGGCGTCGATCTTCCCGCAGATGCAGGGTGATCCCGTCCGCCCCCGCCTGCTCGGCGAGGATCGCGGCCTGAATGGGATCGGGATAGCGCGTTCCCCGCGCCTGGCGCAGGGTAGCGACGTGGTCAATGTTCACACCAAGCAAAATTGTGTCTGTCACTCTTCAGATCCCCCGTTAGTCGCTTCGCGCGTCCTCTGCACATGCTGCCGGAACAATTCCCGGCTGGCCAACGGCCGGTCACCGAGATAGAGTCGCAGCGCCGCGCGCATCAGACGCTTGCTTTCGGCGAGCGCCGCCCCATCGGGCAGTTGCCCCTGATGGAGCGCCAGTAGCGTACGTCCAGTCACATGGAGTCCGTCCGAATCGGCCCCGGCAGCCACAGGCCCGTTTTCGAGATGGTAGCAGTAGCGCTGCTCGGGACGGAGCGGTTCGCCCGTTGCCGCGTCTTCGGTCAACAGCAAGCCATAGCCAAGCGCATCCAGCAGCTCCCGCTCAAACAGCCGAATGGACCACTCCCTGTGAGACAGCTGCAACTCCCCAACGCACCGCCCGTAGGCCGCGTATAGTTCCGGGTGCGCATCATGCCTGTGAAGCAAGCGCAACAGCAGCTCGTTCAGGTAAAACCCGCTCAGTAGCGCATCGCCAAAAAGCGGCCGGGGCCGCCCCCCCGGCTCCGCCCCCTGCAGGGTCCACAGCTCCCCTCTTCCAGCCCAGGAGAAAAGCAGGGGCTGGAACGGCTGAAGCATCCCTTGCAGGGTGCTGCGGGGACGTTGGGCCCCTCGGGCCACCAAACCGATGCGCCCGAAGTCGCGGGTAAACGCCTCTACAAGGAGACTGCTATCCCGATAGGGTCGGCGGTGCAGAATGAAGCCGGGTTGCAGCGCGACACGGCCGTTGGACTGCATATCAATGTTCAGAGATCGTCGCGATATCCGAGGCTGCCGAGAATCCGCTCGTTGTCAGACCAGCCTTCCTTGACCTTCACCCAGAGTTGAAGGAATACCTTCTGCTCGAACATGCGTTCCATGTCTTCGCGGGCCTGTCGGCCCACCTCCTTCAACAGGTGCCCGCCCTTGCCGATCACGATGGCCTTCTGCGTGGCACGCTCGACCCAAATGAGGGCGGCGATCCGCAACATGCCCTCCTCCTCCCTGAACTGCTCGATCTCCACTGTGAGTGCATAGGGGAGTTCCTGTCCAAGGGCACGCATCAACTTCTCCCGCACCAGTTCGGCCGCCATGAAACGCTCGGAGCGGTCTGTGACTTGATCTTCAGGGAAGATTGGCGGGGATTCCGGAAGATGGCGGCGCACCACATCCTCCAGGGAATCCAGATTGGTCTGTTTGAGGGCCGAGACCGGGAGCACCTCCGCGAAATTCAGCTTCGCGCCGAGCTCCGCCAAGATGGGAAGCAGGCGCTCCTTCTCCTTGAAGCGATCCACCTTGTTGACGACCAGCACGACAGGCACCCTGTGTGCTTTCAATCGCTCCAGTACGCTTTCGTCCTCCTCGTGCCAACGCCCCGCCTCAACCACGAAGAGGATGACATCCACCTCGTCCAGCGTGCTGGCCGCCGTCCGGTTCATGTAGCGGTTCATAGCCGACTTGGCGTTGGAATGGAGCCCCGGGGTGTCCACGTACACGGCCTGATGGTCAGGCTCGCTCCGGATCCCGAGGATGCGGTGCCTCGTTGTCTGGGGTTTGTGCGAGGTGATACTGATCTTCTGCCCCAGCAGATGATTCATCAACGTGGACTTACCCACGTTCGGACGCCCCACGATGGCTACATAGCCACAACGGTATTCATTCATCTCATTCATGACCAAGTAACCTGAGAGCCTCTTGTGCAGCCTCTTGCTCTGCCTTGCGCCGGCTCGTACCACTGCCCTGAATGGCCGTGTCGAGCCCGGCAATACGGCAACTCACCACGAAGGTCTGGGCATGGGCTTCCCCAGCAATAGATAGGACTTCATAAACCGGTAACGGTGACCGCCGGGACTGCAAATATTCCTGAAGTCGGGTCTTGGGGTCCTTGAGCGCAGCTTTGGCAGAGACCTTGTCCAGACGTTTGCCCAGCAACTGGAGTACGAACCGGCGCGCCTGATCGATGCCTTGATCGAGGTAGACAGCACCGATGATGGCCTCCAGGGCATCCGCCAGGATCGATTCCCGCCGATGTCCGCCACTCTTCAACTCGCCCGAGCCGAGCTGAAGGTAGTCCCCGAGGCAAAGCCCCCGTGCCACTTCAGCGAGGGTCTCCCCTTTTACGAGGCTTGCCCGCAAGCGACTCAGGCGACCTTCATCGGCTTCGGGAAAACGGGCGTAAAGCTGCTCGGAAATAACAAAGCTGAGAATGGAGTCGCCCAGAAACTCAAGGCGTTCATTGTTCCTGCTGCCCACACTGCGGTGTGTCAGCGCAGTGACCAACAGGCTTGGATCCGAGAACTCAAGATCGAGCTCCCGGCGCAACTTCTCGACAGGCTGCCTCAACGTGCGCGGACCGTAACACTATCGTTGAAAGAGAGGACAAAATCGACGTTGAACAGAAACGGTCTGCGGACCTCGTACTTCACATCAATGATGTAGTCGTCCCCCTCCCGGAGGATGGAAATGGCCTTGTTGTCAACACTGCTCACATTGTTTATGTCAAAACGTGCCTTAAGCTTGTTACGCAACTCCAAGGGCGTCTCGATGCTCCCCCCGTCAGCCAGGCTGTTCAAAGACGTCTTCACATTGAAGTTCTCGATATAAACGGGAAGCAGCTTGAGTACAACCATCGTCAAAAGGGCGATCAGACCCAGCACCAAGGCCAAACTGATCGCCGTCATCCCTTGTTGCCGTTTCATGCCTTTCATCATCTTCCCTCGCGATTGTTAGCGAATGCTGGAACCGATTCGACTCCAATCAACCAAGCCATTCGCGTCAGAATCCCAGTTCATCCAGATAAAAAACGCCTTCCCTACGAGATTCTGATCCGGCACGGTGCCCCAGAAGCGGCTGTCGCGACTGTTGTCCCGGTTGTCGCCCATAACGAAGTACTCCCCGGGCGGCACCGTGAAATCCACCTCCATGTCCGGACGGTTGGGCATGACCAGGATTGAGTGAGCCACACTCCCCAGCTCCTCCCTGCGCATGCTGGCGCCGGTCATCACCGCGCCCCCGCCAGTGCCCTGATAGGTTCCTTCCACATGCTGCTGAACCGCCTTGCCGTTGATGTACAGCGTCTTGTCTGTATAAACGATGTGGTCGCCGGGAACCCCTACCACCCGTTTGATGTAGTCGACCGAAGGGTTTTCGGGGTAACGGAAGACCACGATGTCACCCCGCTCGGGCTCACCGATGCCAACAACCTTCTTGTCGAGTACCGGCAGGCGGATCCCGTAGGAAAACTTGTTCACCAGGATGAAGTCACCGACCAGCAGTGTGGGCATCATCGAGCCGGAGGGAATGCGAAAAGGCTCCACCAGAAACGAGCGAATCAACAGGACAATGAGGATCACCGGAAAGAAGGAGCGGGCATACTCCACCACCAGGGACTCTTTCGCCACTTGCTCCCTCACAGCCTCGGTGATGACCTGCCCACCCGCCTCGAGTTCGGCGACCCGCGCGCGACGCTTGGGCGCCCACAGGAGGGCATCCACCGCCCAAATCAGGCCGGTCACGAAGGTGGAGATAACAAGTAACGTTGGAAAATCCATAAAATTCAGTCTCAGCCTTTATCCTTGCCCACGTGCAGCACGGCCAGGAACGCCTCCTGCGGCACCTCGACGCTACCCAGCTGTTTCATGCGCTTCTTACCGGCCTTCTGCTTCTCAAGCAGCTTTCTCTTGCGGCTTACGTCGCCGCCATAGCACTTCGCGGTCACATTCTTGCGCAGCGCCTTGACATTGGTCCGTGCGATCACGTGGGCGCCGATGGCCGCCTGGATCGCCACATCGAACATCTGCCGAGGGATGAGCTCGCGCATCTTCTCCGCCAGATCGCGCCCCCGGTACTGGGCCTGATCCCGGTGGACGATGATGGAGAGTGCATCCACCTTTTCCCCATTGATGAGAATGTCCAGCCTTACCAGATCCGCCGGCTCAAAACGGTTGAAATGATAGTCGAGGGAGGCATAGCCGCGGCTCACCGACTTGAGACGGTCGAAAAAGTCGAGCACAACTTCGCTCATCGGCAGTTCATAGCTCAGGGAAACCTGGCGCCCGGTATAATGCATCTTTTTCTGGACGCCCCGCTTCTCCACGCACAGGCTGATCACATTGCCCAGGTACTCCTGGGGAACAATGATGTTGGCCGTGATGATGGGCTCGCGGATCTCGTCGATGAGATTGATCGCCGGCAGTCGCGAGGGGTTGTCCACTTTCAGTGTTTCACCCTTGGTCGTATGAACCTCGTAGATCACGGTCGGAGCCGTCGTGATGAGATTCAGGTCGTACTCGCGTTCAAGGCGCTCCTGCACGATTTCCATGTGCAACATGCCCAGGAAGCCGCAACGGAACCCAAACCCCAGCGCCTGCGAGGTCTCCGGCTCGTAATAGAGTGCCGCATCGTTGAGGCGCAGTTTGCCAAGGGCATCACGCAGGTCCTCGTACTCATCGGCGCTCACCGGGAAGAGCCCGGCGAACACCCGCGGCTGAACCTGCTGGAAACCGGGCAGCGGCTTCTCCGCGCCATGATCGGTATGGGTCAGGGTATCCCCCACAGGGGCCCCATCCACCTCTTTGATGCCTGCAATCAGGAAGCCCACCTCGCCGGCATGCAACGTTGGCGAATCCTGCATCTTCGGCGTGAAGATCCCGACCCTGTCCACCTGATAACTTCGTCCCGTGGACATGACGGTGATCTTCTGTTTCGGTTTGACCGTCCCCTGGACCACCCGGACCAGGGAGACCACTCCGAGATAATTGTCGAACCAGGAGTCGATGATGAGTGCCTGCAAGGGCGCCTCGCGATCGCCTTGCGGCGAAGGAATACGGGCCACCAACTCCTCAAGGAGCTGATCGATGCCTTGCCCGGTCTTGGCGCTGACCAGGCAGGCCCCGTGCGCCTCGATGCCGATAATGTCCTCGATCTCGTCGATGACCCGCTCCGGCTCGGATGCGGGCAAGTCGATCTTGTTGAGCACCGGCATAACCTCGAGCCCCAGATCGAGGGCGGTATAGCAGTTGGCGACAGACTGAGCCTCCACCCCTTGGGAGGCGTCCACCACCAGCAGCGCCCCTTCACACGCCTGAAGCGAGCGCGACACCTCATACGAGAAGTCCACGTGGCCAGGGGTGTCGATGAAGTTCAGCAGGTACTCCTCGCCGTTCTGCGCCTTGTAGCGCAGAGAGACGCTCTGTGCCTTGATCGTAATCCCCCGCTCCCGCTCCAGGTCCATGGAATCGAGCACCTGTTCGGCCATTTCCCGATCAGTGAGCCCGCCGCAGGTCTGGATAAACCGGTCGGCCAGTGTGGACTTGCCATGGTCGATATGGGCGATGATGGAGAAATTGCGTATGTGCTTCAGGTCGATCACGTGGCTGTTCAATCCGGGACGTCGCGTGTGAGAACTATATGTTAGGAGCCGATGCCCCCAACTTCCGTCGATTTCGTCGCAAAGACGCCCATGCGGACCTCGGTCCGGCATGGGCGGAGGGGAATCTTACCGAAAATCAGAGGGCTGCGAAATAGCGCTGGAGGGCGTCCGGGTCGAGGAAGTAGTGACAGATCTCCCCCCTCTCTCCCATGAGCACCGGGACCTTCTCCCCAAAAAGGCACTCGAGCTCTTCAGAGGCGTCCACGTCCTCCACTACCGTTTCGAAGCCGTAGCGCGACTGATAGTTCAAGAGCTCCCCCTGCATTTCTTCGCAGAGGGAGCAGTACTCACGGACGTAAAGGGTGAGGGTGGTCACTCTTCCGGGGTCCGCAGCGCCAGGAAAATGGGACCACTGCGCCGCTGCACCAGCACGGGAACGGAGCGTCCCTTGGGAAGCTTGTCCACCACATCCCGGAACTGGGAAGCACTCTCCACATTGACGTTGTTCAATTTGACAATCACGTCACCGCGCCGGATTCCGGCCTCGGCAGCCGGGCCCGGGCTCACTTCGGTCACCACCAATCCTCTATCCACCTCCAACTGCTTGCGCTGCTCGGCCGACAGCTCGGTCACGGCAATCCCCAGCCGGTTGTCGCTGGCCCGGCTCGGCCGCTGCGGGGCCTGTGCCAGCTCCTCCTCGGTGGGCAGTTCCGCGATGGGGACCTTCACCATGCGGGTCTTCCCCTCCCTCAGGAGTTTCACCCGTGCATCCGTTCCAATGGCTGTACGCCCCACCATTGGCGGCAGATCGGACGAGTAGACGATATCCCGACCGTTGAACTCAAGGATCACGTCACCCACTTCAATGCCGGCCTTGGAGGCGGGGGAGTTCTCGAGAACCTTGGCCACCAAGGCACCCATGGGCTTCTTCATCCCGAAGGACTCGGCCAACTCGCGGGTCACATCCTGGATCAACACCCCCAGCCAACCCCTGGTCACGTAGCCCCGGTCCTTGATCTGGCTGACCACCTCCATTGCCACATCAATGGGAATGGCAAAGGAGAGCCCCATGTACCCCCCGGTGCGGCTGAAAATCTGTGAATTGATCCCAATCACCTCGCCATCCAGGTTGAACAACGGGCCTCCGGAATTACCCGGATTGATGGCCACGTCAGTCTGAATGAAAGGCACATAGCTCTCGCTGGGCAGGCTCCGCCCGACGGCACTCACCACCCCCACAGAGACGGAGTGGTCGAAACCGAAGGGTGAACCGATGGCCATCACCCACTCCCCTACCTTGATTTCGGAACTCCGCCCCAGCTTGGTCACGGGCAGGTCCTTGGCCTCGACCTTCAGCAGGGCAATGTCGCTGCGCTTGTCCGCGCCGACAAGCTCAGCCCTCAATTCACGCCGATCATTCAGCTTGACCAGGATCTCATCGGCATTTTCCACCACGTGGTTATTGGTGAGAATGTGGCCCTCGCCATCGATGATGAAACCGGATCCCAGGGAACGGCTATCGAACTGTTCCGGTGCTCCGTGCCCACCCTCCGGCGGATCACCGAAGAAACGCTTGAACAGGTCCCCCCAGGGACTACCTTCCGGGAATTCAGGGACATCGAACCCATGGGGCAGGCTGCGCCCGGCGCTTTTCTTTTGGGTCGTGCTGATGTTGACGACGGTCGGGCCGTTCTTTTCCGCCAATTGCGTGAATTCGGGAAGCTCGCGGGCAACCGCCCCTTCACATGCAAGAAATCCAAGTACGACAGGCATGGCGATCCACCGCCCGGCCCAGGCCTTCACTCCTTTCATAGATGCTCCCGCTTATCGATCCAAAGGTCTTGTGTCAAGCTTTATGGTTATGAAGTCGTCCGTAGGCATAAGGCGCCGCAGGGTAACGGGTTGGTAGCGACTGTCCGTCGCCGCCCACCGGTTGAAGCGCCTCAGCCAAGCCAGGGCGAGCACGAAGCCTGCCGCGGCGAGAACGAAAGCACCCACTTCGGTCGAAATGCCCCAGAGGGGCCCAAGGGCCTCCCCCACCAAACCGCCTGCCAACATCGCGATGAGGGGGACAATGTACACAGCCACAGAGCCTCGCAGCAAGGCCCCCTCCTGAATGCCCAGGACGACCAGCTCGCCCTCGCGGGCCTCGATGCTGTTCAGGACGCGGATGGTCTGGCTGCGTCTGCCCAGTACCTTGGAGAGCGCACCGGTGCCGCATCCCTTGGCCGCGCAGCTTCCGCAACTGCTCTGCCGCTCGGTCTCGACCCAGGCGTACTCCCCTTCACATGCGACGACGCGCCCTGTCTGTTCAATCATTCTCTCGCCAGTCCCCGATCACCGTTCATTGCGCCGCAGTGAATCGCCAATCAGCTTTACAGTCTGCGCGGGGACTTCCCCGATCACGGTCACCCGGTGACCATCCACGAGACGCCCATAGGCGTTCACGGCACCCACCCGCGTTTGCCCCAACTCACCTTCAGCCAGGTCCTGAAGGCGCTCGATGAACACCGACACCGAAGCGAGTCCATCGGAGTAGATGTGGTGCTCCACGGGCTGCCGGTTGGGCAGCCGGTGCCGCCCCCGTGTCTCCGGCTGGAAACCGGCTGGAAGTTCCTCCACCTGCCAGCGCCCGAAATCGGAAGATGAGATCTCGAGCTCGGCGGGTTCGTAACGGACGAAGTTGCTGCCGCCGTTCTCCGGCTCGAGCAGGGTCGGTTCCACACTCTCCAGCTCGGACAGGGCGGTGAACACCAGTTGTTCCACCACGTTGCTGCGCTCGGTCAACTCGGAGCGCAGCAACAGGCCCGTCCGGATATCGACCCATATGTTGTGACCATACCGGTAGCCGTCCCGCGGCTCAATGACAATCTTCCGGGCCGCCCGGCCGGCAATCCGGTCGCCCCCCGCGAGTCCCACCGAATATTGCTGCTCCAACGCCTCCAGGCGCGTGGGGAGCGCAATCGGCAACGGGCGCACCGCACCGCTTTTTTCCACCCGTACGGACTGCTCGTCCGGGAAGATGCAGGTGACCTGATCGTTGTCGCGGATGACCTCCCGCGAAGGGCCGTTCAGTGAAACAAGGCGCTCGCGCTCCCCCTCCGGGGTGGCTGCGTGAATAATGCGCATGGTCTGCAAGTGACCGTCATGCACGTAGATGAAGGTGCCTTCGTAATTGAGCCTGTGGGCGGCAACGGCCATCCGCTCCAGCAGTTGCCTCGCCTCATTGCCACCCTCACTGGCAGGCGCGGCGGCAACATGAAACGCCAGCAGCCCGGCCACGAGCAGGTGCTTCAACGACCGTTCAGCGTCCAGGCTCATGGCTCACGATTCGTACGTAGGGCAACATACCTGACATCCCCGACGTGGAGGAGAATTCGTTGTGGCGGACGATATAGGGGCTGAGCCGCTGCCCCTCGGCCGTCCGCGCCACATGCGGCACGGATGGCGTGAGGGCGGGAGCGGGTTCGGCCGCAGCGGTGGTCGGCGGCTGTTCGGTGGGAGACTCGTTGAGCCCTTGCACGGTGAGTATGGCCACTGCGGTCACCGAGGCGGCAATGGCGAACCCGGCCGCCTGCCTCAGGATGCCGGAAGGCAGGCGCCAGCGCACGGTCGGGACGGCCAGGGGCGGCTCATCCACCAGGGCGGTGCGCACACGTTCGGCAAAGGCCATGGAGACCTTCCGGTGCAGATTGTTGTGCAGCGCCTCGTGAATGAGCTGATACCGGGACAAGCGGTCCCGCAGTTCGCCCGAATGGCACAACCGCGAGAGCGCCTCGTCGAGCTCTCTCGCCCGCAACTCCCCGTCCAGTAGGGCGGAAATCTGTTCGTCGTGGCTCATAAGATCCCCATGTTTGCGGCTGCATCCGTGGCCTAATTGGTATTGACATTCAAGGGCGCATCAGGGCTCGAGCAACGGTCTGAGCTTCCTGTCGATGGCCTCCCGCGCCCGGAAAATGCGTGAACGGACGGTCCCGATGGGACACACCATCGCCTCAGCAATCTCTTCATAACTCAAGCCCTCCAGTTCGCGCAAAGTGATCGCAATCCGCAAATCCTCCGGTAGCTCCTCGATGGCCTGGAAAATGGCCTCTTCGATCTCATCCTTGAGGACCAGGCGATCCGGAGAATCACTCTCTTTGAGACTTGAGTCCATTTCGAACTGTGCCGCGTCTTCGGCATCGATGTCCGTGTCAGGAGGCCGTCTGCCCTGTGCCACCAAGTAGTTTTTGGCCGTGTTGATGGCGATCCGGTAGAGCCATGTATAAAAGGCACTCTCCCCCCGGAACTTGGCCAATGCCCGATAGGCCTTGATGAAGGTTTCCTGCGCAACATCCAGGACTTCGTTGGGATCCTTGATATAGCGCGAGATCAGCTTGATGATCTTGTGCTGGTACTTCCGCACGAGGACATCAAACGCCGCTTTATCCCCCCTCTGGACACGCTGAACCAGTTCCTGGTCGACTGTCCGTCCGGCCATGGTGGCCTCACCCCTTTCCAATATCGGGCGTTCCTGTGCACACTGGAGTTAGACCAACCTCTTTCATCAAAGTTCGCCAACGGTTATTCGATTCCGCTATATTGCCTTTTATGATAGAACATGGCCATTCTCCAGGACCAGTCTCAGCCCGCAGTGCTGCGCCCATGCCTCTGTTGAGAAACAAATCCTTTTGCAACATATAGTTACCCATTCTGAGCGATCCATGCAGGAAGATATCCAGCATCAGTGCGACGTGCTCGTCATCGGTAGCGGCGCCGCGGGACTGACCCTCGCTCTCCAGCTCCCGGAGCACCTGCGGGTCGCCGTGATCTCCAAGGGGCCCTTGCGTGAGGGCTCAACCTACTACGCACAAGGCGGCGTCGCAGCGGTACTGGACGAGAAGGACTCCATCGCGTCCCATATCGAGGACACTCTAGATGCGGGGGGCGGGCTTTGCGACCCGAATGTGGTCCGGTTCACCGCCGAGCACGCACGGGAAGCCGTTCAGTGGCTCATCGAAGAGGGGGTGCCGTTCACCAGTGAGACGCGACCGGACGGCACCACCGCCTACCACCTGACGCGGGAGGGCGGGCACAGCCACCGTCGGGTCATCCATGCGGCCGATGCCACCGGGCAGGCCATCGAGGTGACCCTCGAAGGGAAAATTCGCGCCCGCGGCAACATTGTGGTGCACGAAGACCACCTGGCGGTGGACCTCATTACCAGCCGCAAACTGCACCAGCCCGGCAACCGGGTGCTCGGGGCCTATGTGCTCAACCGCGGCCGTAGCCATGTCGAGGTATTCCGGGCCCGCTTCGTGGTCCTCGCCACCGGCGGCGCCAGCAAGGTCTACCTCTATACCAGCAACCCCGACAGCTCCACGGGTGATGGCATCGCCATGGGCTGGCGTGCCGGCTGCCGGGTGGCCAACATGGAGTTCAACCAGTTCCATCCCACCTGTCTCTACCATCCTCGGGCCAAATCCTTCCTGATCACCGAAGCGGTCCGCGGTGAGGGCGGGAAACTGCTGCTCCCGGATGGGACCCGCTTCATGCCTCGGTTCGATGCCCGGGCCGAACTGGCCCCCCGCGATATCGTCGCGCGCGCCATCGACCATGAGATGAAGCGCCTGGGGGCCGAGTGCGTCTACCTGGACATCAGCCACAAGCCTGCGGAGTTCGTCAAGGGGCACTTTCCCACGGTCTACGCAAAATGCCGGGAATACGGCTTCGATTTGACCCGTGCCCCCATCCCGGTGGTGCCGGCTGCCCACTACACCTGCGGCGGTCTCATGACAGACCTCCGTGGCCGAACGGATGTAGAGGGGCTTTATGCCATTGGGGAAACCGCGTTTACGGGTCTCCATGGGGCCAACCGCATGGCCAGCAATTCGCTTCTGGAGTGCCTGGTATTTGCCCGCTCCGCCGCGCGCGACATCATTGATCTCCTGCCCCGGGCTCCCCTTCCGGGCAAATTGCCGCCCTGGGATGAGAGCCGAGTGACCGATTCTGACGAGGAGGTGGTCGTCTCCCACAACTGGGAGGAGTTGCGCCGTTTCATGTGGGATTACGTGGGGATCGTGCGCACCGACAAGCGGCTCGAGCGGGCCAAGCGGCGCGTCGACCTGCTCACCGCAGAGATAGGCGAATACTATGGAAACTTCCGGGTCACCAACGATCTGCTCGAGCTGCGCAATCTGGTGGCGGTCGCCGACCTCATCATCCGCTCTGCGCTGCAGCGCAAGGAGAGCCGGGGCCTGCACTACACCCTCGATTACCCGCAGCCGGACGAGAGCCAGCCCCCCTGCAACACCATTCTTGTCCCCACCAACCATCAGCTTCTCTGATACCCAACTTCTATACTCAGGTTGAGAGGCCAGCTTTTTCCGTGGGCATTGAGGGAGAGCCGTCATGCGAGAGGAACAGATCCAGCGCCTGGAGTCCTGGGAAAACGATCTGAACAACCGCATCGCGGCGCTGGACAGCCAACTGGACAGCGTCCCGCCAAAACTGCGAGAGACCTTCAGTGATGAGCTGAAGCTCCTGCGCAAGCAACGTAGCGAGGCCGACAAGCGGTTGGCCGAACTGCGCCTGGAGAAGGCGGAGTCATGGAGGGAGGAGGACCTGCAGGCCGGTATCGTCAACATTTTCGACGACATCGGGCGGCGGCTCGACCGGATGTTTACCCAAGTGCCCAGGCATTGAACCAGGCTGCCCGCATGGGCACGGTCGCCAGGGCGGTGCCGCTGGCGCGCGGTGGCTATACTAAGGCATGACGGTCTGGGGATTGGCTTCAAGCGGGAGAGCATAACAGAGTTTCCCTCGCGGGCATGTCCTTGGCCTTTCCGTGCGCACCGATGCCACGGTCTCAGCCAGGGTGGATGCGCCGGCGCGACTTTCGTGGCAACCGGTGATCCTGCGGCTTGCTTCGCGCCGCCCCTTGCCCCGGCCGACTCCTGGCTTTTTTTCGAGAATTCGAGAACAGGCAAAGGAGCGCTCTGTGGCCCCCACGGATTCTCAACAGCAGCAGCATCACCCTTTTGCAATAAAGGATTGCGCCCTCATAGCCATCGCCACCGGGCGACGCGCACTCACGCTGAAGGAGCTCAGGGATACGCTTCACGGCATCAACGCCGACAGCCTCTATTATCACTTCTGGGGAGGGCTGCTGCAGCCCCGCTTCGAAGAGCGCGAGTACAACAACGACCTCGCGTCATGGGTGCGTCACAGCCTGCATGACGGCATTCTGGCCGAGCGCCTGGCCGTTGTCGATCCCACCGACTTCCGCGACATAGAGACCCTGCGTCAGGAACTGCTCGAACTGGTCGAAGAACGGCTCGAGGAAGATAACAACCTTGCCTGGGTGCGGGGCACCAAGCAATTCGAATTCATCCGCTCCCAGATCGTGGTATTCGACACGGGAAGACGCGTTACCACACCCGAAGAGCTCGCAGCCCTTATGCCCCGCCTCTCGGTGAGTACCATTTTCTACCACTTCATCGATGCCCGGCGCCGCTCGGCCGACAACGATGATGATTTCAGATTCTGGCTCGGAAGCTTCGGCGAGCGGTACGCCAACACCAGTCAGCGGCTTGCGGAAGTGGATCCCTACTTCGCGCCGCTTTCGGAGATACGCAATCGGCTGAACACCATCTTCTCCGATCTACTCGAAAAGGGAGCCTGATGGCCACCATGCTGGAAGCGTACGCTGAAATGGCCGGCCCCGATGTCATCGAACATCTGCGCCAGCTCGCCAAGCCGCTTGAGGGGATGAAGATCCTGCATGTCAACTCCACCCGGGTCGGGGGCGGGGTGGCGGAAATCCTCACCAAACTCGTTCCGCTGACCTGCGAATTGGGTATCCAATGCGCCTGGGAAGTGATCACCGGAAGCAGCGACTTCTACCAATGCACCAAGGGGATGCACAATGCGCTTCAGGGCAGTCCCGTAGGCATTCCCCAGCCGCTGCTGAATGTCTACGAGCAGACAAACGCCCGCAATGCCGAGGAGTTGCACTCTGTTCTCGAAGAGGCGGACATCGTTTTCATTCATGACCCGCAACCCGCGCCACTGATTGCGCACGTCCCGCACCGCCGGGGAAAATGGATCTGGCGCTGCCACATCGACGTGAGCCACCCCTACCGGCCAGTCTGGAAGTATTTGCGCGAGCACGTCGGTGCGTACGACGCCAGCATCTTCTCCCTGCCCGCGTTTGCCCAGGCACTTCCGAATTTCGAGTACATCATCCCGCCCAGCATCGA
This sequence comes from Gammaproteobacteria bacterium, assembly GCA_041690535.1. GTDB lineage: Bacteria > Pseudomonadota > Gammaproteobacteria > Thiohalomonadales > Thiohalomonadaceae > JAWLHA01. Next base: position 105,893 of record JAWLHA010000004.1, read on the forward strand.
CCCGCTCAGCGAGAAAAACATCGAGTTGGCGGAGGATGAGGTCTCGGCTATCTGCGCCGAGTTCGGGATTGAGCGCCAGCGTCCGCTGGTGGTGCAGGTGTCACGGTTCGATCGGTTCAAGGATCCCATCGGCGTTCTGCACGCCTATCGGCTGGCCAAGCGCTACCTCCCCTCGCTGCAGCTGGTACTCGCCGGCGGGACCGCGACCGACGATCCGGAGGGTGATGTGGTTCTGCGCGAGGTGCAGTCCAGCGCTGAGGATGACCCGGACATCCACATTCTGCTTCTGCCGCCGGATGCCCACCGCATTGTCAATGCCTTGCAGCGGGCGGCCAACGTGGTGCTGCAGAAGTCAACCCGAGAGGGCTTCGGGTTGACGGTGACCGAGGCCATGTGGAAGAGCAAACCTGTCATCGGGGGTGATACCGGGGGCATTCGACTGCAGGTCATCAATCACCATACCGGGTTTCTGGTGAACACCCCGGAGGGGGCGGCGCTGCGCATGCGCTACCTTCTTCGGCAGCCTCGCAGGATCGAAACCATGGGATGGAAGGCCCGCGAATTCGTGCGGGACAACTTCCTGCTCACCCGACAGCTGCGGGAGTATCTCACCCTGAGTGTGGGCCTGCTCCATGGCGCCAAGGATCGCATCGAACTGGGTTGAGTCACGCCCTCTGTCCCTGAGCGAGCACACGAATGGAGAGTGCCAGCAAGAAACAACACTGGGCGGTGTGGCCGGGTCGCCCCTACCCACAGGGTGCCACCTGGGATGGCGAGGGGGTCAACTTCGCCCTCTTCTCCGAACACGCCGAGCGGGTTCAGCTCTGTCTATTCGATCCCAAGGGGCGGCGCGAGATCGAACGCATCGAGATGCGCTGGCAGACCGATCAGGTGTGGCACTGCTACCTGCCGGAAGGCCGGCCCGGGCTGCTTTACGGTTATCGCGTCTACGGCCCCTACGACCCGGCCCGCGGGCACCGCTTCAACCCCAACAAGCTGCTGCTCGACCCCTACGCCAAGGCGTTCGCCGGCCAGATCAAATGGAACGATGCCCTGTTCGGCTACCGCATCGGCAACCCCAGGCACGACCTCATTGCCGACCGACGCAACAGCGCCCCCGGGATGCCCAAGTGCCGTGTCACCGATACCGCCTTCACCTGGGGAGACGACCAGCCCCCGCGCACACCATGGCACGACACCGCCATCTACGAGTTGCACGTCAAAGGCTACACCATCCGTCACCCGAACATTCCCCCGGCACTGCGCGGCACCTATGCCGGTCTGGCCAGCGCCCCCGCCATCGAACACCTCAAGCGGCTGGGAATCACGGCCGTGGAGCTGATGCCGGTCCACGCCTTTGTGGATGACCGACATCTCATCCAGAAAGGGCTGCGCAATTACTGGGGCTACAACTCCATCGGTTTTTTCGCCCCCGACACGCGCTACTCGGCCACCGGACGGGTCAGCGAGTTCAAGACCATGGTCAAGACCCTCCACTCGGCCGGGATCGAAGTGATCCTCGATGTGGTGTACAACCACACCGCCGAGGGCAATCAGCTCGGCCCCACGCTCTCCTTCCGCGGCATCGACAATGCCGCCTACTACCGTCTGGTGCCGGGCGATCTGCGGTACTACATGGACTACACCGGGTGCGGCAACACCCTCAACATGATGCACCCGAGGGTCCTTCAGATCATCATGGACAGCCTGCGTTACTGGGTGCTCGAGATGCATGTGGACGGTTTCCGCTTCGACCTCGCCTCCGCCCTCGCCCGCGAGCTGCACGAGGTAAACCGGTTGGGGGCGTTCTTTGACATCATCCACCAGGACCCGGTCCTCTCTCAGGTCAAGCTCATTGCCGAGCCGTGGGACCTCGGCGAAGGGGGCTATCAGGTCGGCAATTTCCCCGTGGGCTGGACCGAGTGGAATGGCAAGTACCGGGACACCGTGCGCGACTACTGGCGCGGCGAGGAGGGCACCCTCGGGCAGATGGCCTACCGGCTCACCGGCTCGTCCGATCTCTATGGCCACAGCGGCCGCCGCCCCTATGCCAGCATCAATTTCGTCACCTGTCATGACGGGTTCACCCTTCATGATCTGGTCAGCTACAACCACAAGCACAACGAATCGAATCTCGAGGACAACCGCGATGGCGAGAACCACAACAGGAGCTGGAACTGCGGGGTGGAAGGACCCACCGGGAACCAGCACATCCTCGCTCTTCGCGCACGCCAGAGGCGAAACTTTCTTGCCACGCTGCTGCTGTCCCAGGGCATTCCCATGCTCCTCTGCGGAGATGAGATGGGCCGTACCCAGGAGGGCAACAACAACGGTTACTGTCAGGACAACGAACTGAGTTGGCTCGAGTGGCCGGAGCATGATGGTGATCAGGCCCTGCTCAAGTTCACCGTTCGGCTCATCCGCCTACGGCGCCAACACCCCTCCCTGCGCCGCCGTCACTTCTTTCAGGGAAGGACACTCGAGGGCAATCTGAAAGACATCACCTGGATGCGGCCCGACGGTGCAGAGATGACCCGCACCGAGTGGGAACAACCGTTCGGGCGCTGTATCGGGCTGCTGCTTTGCGGCGACGCGCTCAACGAGTATGACGATCGGGGACACCTGATCCAGGATTCCGACCTGCTGCTGCTGCTCAATGCCTTTCATCAGGAGGTCCCATTCAAGATACCCGCCTACCCGGCACGCGCCCGTTGGCAGGTGATGGTGGACACCCATTTCGCCGATGGCCTGCGCCCCGACAACCGCTATTTCCACTCGCAGGAGCTCTACCCCCTGCAAGGGCGTTCGCTGGTGCTGCTGGTGAGGCCCAGAAAAGTGCACAACGGGATGGATGATGAAACGCTACCATAGGATGCCGTTTGGAGCCGAGGTGACCGACTCAGGCGTCCGTTTCCGCCTTTTCGCCCCGGCCGCGCGCCGGGTCGATGTGCGCCTCGAAGGCGAACGGCCCGTTTTCATTCCGATGTACGCGGTGGACGAGGGTTGGCACGAGGTGGTCGCGACCGGCGCGACTGAAAACACCCTATACCGCTTTCGCATCGACGGCGACGACGGGCTCTATCTCCCCGACCCCGCATCACGCTATCAGCCCGCGGATGTGCACGGCCCCAGCGAGGTGATCGGACCGGGCTACGTGTGGCGCGACCGGGAGTGGCGGGGCCGCCCCTGGGAGGAGGCCGTCCTTTACGAACTGCACGTAGGCACCTTCTCTCCCGAAGGCACCTTCCGGGGGGTCATGGACCGCCTCGGGTACCTGGCCGATCTCGGGATCACCGCCGTGGAGCTGATGCCGGTCGCCGACTTTCCGGGTCAGCGGAACTGGGGCTACGATGGCGTTTACCCCTTTGCTCCCGACAGCCGATACGGCCGGCCTGAAGAGCTCAAGGCCCTGGTGGAGGCCTGCCACGAACGGGGGTTGATGATCTTCCTCGATGTGGTCTACAACCACTTCGGGCCGGAAGGCAACTACCTGCATCGTTACGCCCCCCAGTTCTTCACCGAGCGCCACCACACCCCCTGGGGCGCCGCCATCAACTTCGACGACGCAGGCAGTGCGCCGGTACGGCGCTTCTTCATCCACTCGGCCCTCTATTGGCTGGAGGAGTACCACTTCGACGGACTGCGTTTCGATGCGGTCCACGCCATCTTCGACGATTCGCACCCCGACATTCTCGAGGAGATCGCCGTGGCGGTGGCGGAGCACTTCGGCAACAACCGCCACATCCACCTGGTGCTCGAGAACGACAACAACGCCGCCCACTATCTCCGACGAGACAGCGTCCTCGCCCCGGAGCGGTACGTGGCCCAGTGGAACGACGACGTCCACCACGCCCTCCATGTGCTCGCCACCGGCGAGCAGGGCGGCTACTATCTCGACTATGCGGACAGTCCGCTTCGGCACCTTGGGCGCTGCCTGACCGAAGGCTTTGCCTACCAGGGGGAGCCTTCCGCCTACCGCGAAGGCGCGAGGCGGGGCGAGCCCAGCGCTCATCTGCCCCCCACCGCCTTCGTCGCCTTCATCCAGAACCACGATCAAGTGGGCAACCGCGCCTTTGGAGAGCGGATCGGCGCCCTGGCACCCGAAGCGGCCGTGCGGGCCATCTCCGCGATGTTGCTGCTCGCCCCCTCGCCACCGCTGCTGTTCATGGGGCAGGAGTGGAACACCCGCACGCCCTTCCCGTTTTTCTGCGACTTCGGCCGCGACCTCGCCCAGGCCGTCACCCAGGGGCGCCGCCAGGAGTTCGCCCGGTTTGCGGAATTCAGCGACCCGGAGCAACGGGAACGCATTCCTGATCCTGCGGCTGGGTCGACCTTTGAGAGCGCCCGGTTGGAGTGGCCCGAAGCCCAGGGCCCGGAGGCGGACTGGCAGGGGTGGCACCGACACCTTCTGACCCTGCGCCGACGCGCCATCGTTCCCCGCCTCGGGCGAATCACCGGTGGGGCCAGCAACTACGAGCTCATCAAGGAGCGGGCACTCCGCGCCCGGTGGCGGCTCGGCGACGGCAGCACCCTGCAGCTTGCCGCCAACCTCTCGGCCGATCCCGTGGACGGACTACGGCCCGCCTCCGAGCGGCCTCTCCTGTCCCAGCCGGAAGAGGCTGCGGAGGCCTTGGAGGGGGGGCGCCTTCCGCCATGGTCTGTGGTCTGGTGGCTTGAGCAGGCGGGGCAGCCGTGAAACGACGCAGGATCCCCACAGCCACCTACCGGCTGCAATTCAACCAGGGCTTCACCCTGCGCGATGCAGCCAGCCTCGTGCCCTATCTGGCCAAGCTCGGGATCAGCCACTGCTACGCCTCCCCCTATTTGCGAGCACGAACCGGCAGCCCTCACGGTTACGATATCGTCGACCACAACGCCCTGAATCCCGACATCGGGGACATGAACGACCTGGAGACCTTTGTCCGCCGCCTGGCAGAGCACGGCATGGGGCAGATCCTCGATCTGGTCCCCAATCACATGGGCGTGTTCGGGGACGACAACGCCTGGTGGCTGGATGTGCTGGAAAATGGGCCGGCGGCCGAGGCGGCACCCTACTTTGATATCGACTGGCACCCCGTCAAGCAGGCGCTGCAGGGGAAGTTGCTGGTGCCGGTGCTCGGCGGTCACTATGGATCGGCCCTCGAGAATGGCGAGCTGGCACTGTGGTTCGATGCTGGTCGCGGTGAATTCTGCGTCCGCTACTACGAGCACCGCTTTCCCCTGGACCCGGCCAGCTACCCGCAAATCATCGACGATCGCCTCGAGCGGCTGGAGGAGCGGCTCGAGCGTGACGCCCCGGCCTTCCTCGAGCTGCGAAGCCTCTCGACCGCCTTCAGCCATCTGCCCGCCCGCTGGGAGACGGCCCCGGAAAAACTGGAGGAGCGCCGCCGGGACAAGGAAATTCACAAAAAGCATCTGGCCGAGCTGTGCAGCCGGAGCGAGCCCATCGCCAGCTATTTGCACCAGACCGTCGCTGCGTTCAATGGCCAGGACGAGGATCGCCGAAGCTTCGACAAGCTGCACCGGCTGCTGGAGTCTCAGGCCTACCGGCTCGCCTACTGGCAGGTGGCTTCCGATGAGATCAACTACCGGCGCTTTTTCGACATCAATCACCTTGCCGGCCTGCGCATGGAAAACCCGGAGGTGTTCGACGCCACCCATCGCTTTGTGGGAGAGCTGATCGAAAGCGGCAAGCTCGACGGATTGCGCATCGATCACCCCGACGGCCTGTATGACCCCCTGGCCTACTGCCGACGGCTCAAGAGCAGTGTGCACCCGCCTCGGGACGCCATCGAGCAGACCGACCCGATCACCGCGCCTGACTACTACCTCGTAGTGGAGAAGATTCTCGCCAGCTACGAACGGCTTCCCGGCGAATGGCCGGTGCATGGAACGACCGGGTACGACTTCGCCAACCTGGTCAATGGCCTGCTCGTCTATGGCGAGGCCGAAACCGAGTTGACCCGTCTGTACAGCCGTTTCATGGGTCACCGATTCGACTTCGATGAGCTGTTGTACGAGCGCAAGCGGCTCATCGTTGAAGTGCAGCTCTCCAGCGAACTGACCGTGTTGGCCAACCTGCTGGACAACATTGCCCAGACCAACCGCCACACACGTGACTTCACCCTCAATGGCCTGCGAAATGCGCTGATGATGGTCGTAGCCTGCTTTCCGGTATACCGCACCTATGTCACCGCAGAGCAGGTCTCCGAGGAAGACCGGCGCTATGTGGAGTGGGCGGTGGCTCAGGCAAAAAAACGGAGTCCGGCCGGGGACGTCAGCATCTTCGATTTTATCCGCGACATCCTTCTCCTTGAGCATGCCCAGAAGCGCAGCGAGGACAATCTCGCCGGCGCCCTCCGGTTCGCCATGAAGTTCCAGCAGTACACCGCCCCGGTGATGGCCAAGGCACTGGAGGACACGACCTTTTACATCTACAACCGGCTGGTGTCACTCAATGACGTGGGGGGCGACCCGCGCCGGTTCGGCATCTCCCTGGCCGCGTTTCACCGCAATAACCAGGAGCGCCAACAGCACTGGCCCTACGCCATGATTGCCACCTCCACCCACGATGCCAAGCGGAGCGAGGATGTGCGCGCCCGCATCAATGTCCTCTCCGAGATGCCCGACGCCTGGCAACGCCACTTGGCCCGCTGGAGCCGCATCAACCGCAACAAGAAGGTGGTGGTGGACGGGAAGCCCGCCCCATCGCGCAACAGCGAATACCTGCTCTACCAGACCCTGCTCGGGGCATGGCCCCTGGAGACCCTGGACGAGCAAGGGCTCGCGGCTTTTCGCGAACGTATTCGGGAGTACATGTTGAAGGCGGTCAAGGAGGCGAAGGTCCATACCTCCTGGATCAACCCGAACACTGCCTACGAGCAGGCCGTCGGCCAATTCGTGGAAGCCCTGCTTGGCGACGGCAGCGGGCAGAACCGCTTTCTCTCCGATTTCCTCCCCTTCCAGCAGTTGATAGCCCACTTCGGAATGCTCAACAGCCTTACCCAAACGGTCCTCAAGCTCACAGCACCCGGCGTTCCCGACATCTACCAGGGAAACGAGCTGTGGGACTTCAGCCTGGTCGACCCCGACAATCGAAGGGCGGTCGATTATGCCAAGCGGAAAACCCTGCTGAAACGCATCGAGAAAGCAAGGAACCGCCCGGCACTGATGCATCAGTTGCTCGAGAACCTGGCCGATGGGCGCGCCAAGCTGTACATCACCCAAACCTTGCTCCAGCTGCGCCGCCGCTGTCCAGAACTCCTCGGGGAGGGTCAGTACATCCCCTTGAGCGGTGAGGGGGAGAGGGCAGATCACCTCTGTGCATTCGCCCGCCGCCACGACGGGCAGACGCTTATCACCGTGACACCCCGCTGGTATGCCCGCCTCATGGCATGCAGTACCGATCGGTGCATCGGCCGCACCGTCTGGGGGGAGGATCGGCTGCTCCTGCCGGAGCCCCTGGGGGCAGAGAGTTACGAGAATATCTTCAGTGGACAACTCCACGCGCCCGGGGAAGGCCTGCTGGTGGCGGAGCTGTTGCGCGATTTCCCGGTCGGGGTCCTGATCGCCGGCGCACCGGCAATGTAGTGCTCGGCAGGCTGCGTGCGCCTGGATCTCCCTTCACGCAGCCGCTTGTAGCCGGAAGGCGGGGCCCCCGGATCAGACAGGCGGTGGTCCGTACCCCGTGCGCTCCAGTCTGAGACGAACCCGCAGGCGACGCAGAGCCTGCTCCTCCACCCCATCCGGGCACAACACCAGGGAACGGCTCCGACGAGCCCCCACCGCCCTGAAATTCAGGATGACGCACCAGGGCGTGACGTAGGCCCCGGGCAGGAGGTTCAGATCGGGGCGCTCTCCTTCCCGGTTCCACTGCCAGGTCCCGGTTTCGTGCCAAACCAATCGTTCTACCCGTCCGTGAAGCCCCGGCTGGCTGCGCCACGCAGAGAGAAACGCAAGGGCAACGCCGAGCGAACCGACGAGCTTGACAGGCGTGGGCAGCGGCGCGGCCCACATCCAGGCAATGGCCCCGCCATGGGCGGCCACGGCCAACCCGCGAAACCAGCGGGAAGCCCCGATTTCAAGGTGCAACGGAGCTGCGTATTGCTTCGACGACATTTTGAAGTTCCCTCTCCCTGAAGTGCTCCATGCCGATGAGGTGCCTGTAGAGGAGCGGATCGGGCAGGCACAGCAAGCGGCCGAAGGCCTCCTCTCCTTCGCGGCCCAGCTGGCCGTAGCCCCGCGCGAGGAATCCCTGAAGCAGCAGGTCCAGCTCCAGCATACCCCGACGGCAGCGCCACGCCACTCGTGTTCTCTGGTCGCCCATCAGCTTCGATGTTTGAGCATCATCTGTTTGATAAGACCGATTGCCCGGGTGGGGTTGAGCCCCTTGGGACAGGCGGCGGCACAGTTCATGATGGAGTGGCACCGGAACAGACGATAGGGGTCGTCCAGGGCGGCGAGCCGCTCGTCCCGGGCCTGATCGCGACTATCCGCCAGAAAGCGCCACGCCTGCAAGAGGGCGGCGGGACCGTGAAACCTCTCCGGGTTCCACCAGTGGGAGGGGCATGCGGTGGTGCAGCAGGCGCAGAGAATGCACTCATACTGCCCATCGAGGCGGTCCCGCTCCTCCGGAGACTGGAGATACTCGTGCTCCGGCTCGGGGTCGTTCACAATCAGGTAGGGCTTCACCGCCCTGTATTGGCGGTAGAACGACCCCATGTCCACCACCAGGTCACGAATCACCGGCAGACCCGGTAACGGCCGCACGGTGACAGGCTCCGCCAGGCCCGCCAAGGGGGTGACGCAACCAAGCGTGTTGCGACCGTTGACGTTCAGCCCGTCCGACCCGCAGACCCCCTCGCCGCAAGAGTGGCGGAAGGTGAGTGTCTCGTCCTGCTCCCCCTTGATGCGCAGCAGGGCGTCGCGAAGCATGCTCCCGGACGGCATCCCATCAAGCGCATAGGCCCGCATGGAGGGCTCCGAATCGGTCTCGGGGTTGTAGCGGTAGATCAGGAAACGCATGGCGATTTACCGAAGGGCCTGTCACGGACAGGCTGCCCGTTGGTGCACCCAGCGGCCACTCAGTACACTCTCGGTTTTGGGGGAAACGGCTCGACGCTCAACGGCGTGAGACGAACCGGCTTGGTGTCGACGCGGCGCCCCTCCCGATAGAAGAGCGTGTGTCTCAACCAGGCGACATCATCCCGCTCCGGGTAGTCGATCCGCGAGTGGGCACCGCGGCTCTCCCTGCGCGCCAAGGCACAGGTGACGGTGGCCAGCGCCAAGTCCACCAGGTTTTCCAGCTCGAACGCCTCGATACGGGCGGTGTTGAACACCCTGCTACGGTCCTTCAGGTGCGCATTCTCCACCCGCTCCTTCAGGGCAATCACCTTTTGCACCCCTTCTGCAAGCATCGCCTCCGTGCGGAACACCCCGCAGTAGGTTTCCATGGTGCGCTGCAGTTCGGTGCGCAGGGCATCAACGGACTCCCCTTCTCTGCCCTGGTCCCAGCGCTGAAGGTGCGCCATGGCTGCGTCGATGCTCTCCGGATTCATCGGCCGGTGGTGGCGGTTGCCCCGAAGGAAATCGATGATGTGATCCCCGGCAGCCCGGCCAAACACCACGATGTCCAGCAGCGAATTCCCCCCGAGACGATTGGCCCCATGGACCGACACACAGGCACACTCCCCCACGGCGTACAGGCCCGTGATGGCCTCCTCCCCTCCCCCGGCCGGCACGACCACTTGGCCGAAACGGTTGGTGGGGATGCCCCCCATGGTGTAGTGGGCGGTGGGATAGACAGGAATGGGCTCTCTCACCGGATCGATGCGGAGAAAGGTGCGTGCCATCTCCCGGACCCCCGGCAAGCGCTTGGCGATCACCTGCTCGCCCAGATGGTCAATCCTCAACAGCACATGATCGCCGGTGGGCCCGCAGCCTCTCCCCTCTTGCACCTCGGTGTAAATGGCCCGGCTCACCACATCCCGGCTGGCCAGGTCCCGCGCGCGGGGCGCGTAGCGCTCCATGAAACGCTCCCCCTCGCCATTGAGCAGGTAGCCGCCTTCGCCGCGTGCCCCTTCGGTGATGAGCATTCCCTTGCCGGCAACGCCGGTGGGGTGGAACTGAAAGAACTCCATGTCCTGCAAGGGAATGCCCGCACGCAGGGCCATGGCCATGCCATCCCCGGTATTGATGCGGGCGTTGGTGCTGGTGCGAAACAGCTGCCCGGCCCCCCCGGTGGCAATGAGGGTGGTCTTGGCCTCGATGAGCAGCGGCTCGCCCGTCTCAATCTCCAGCAGCAGCGCCCCAAGCACGCGGCCCTGCCCGTCCCGGATCAGATCGATGGCGAAGAATTCGTCAAAAAAGCGGGTCCTGGCGCGGATATTCTGCTGGTAGAGGGCGTGCAGCAGCGCATGGCCGGTGCGATCCGCGGCAGCGCATGTTCTGGCGGCCTGCTCTTGGCCAAAGTTCTGACTCTGCCCCCCAAAGGGCCGCTGGTAGATCTTGCCGTTACGCAGCCGCGAAAACGGCACGCCGGCGCGCTCGAGTTCCACCACCAGACGCGACGCGGCCCGGCACATATACTCGATGGCGTCCTGATCTCCCAGGTAATCGCTGCCCTTGACCGTATCGTACATGTGCCAATGCCAACTGTCGGGCGACACATTGGCGAGGGCCGCATTGATCCCGCCTTGGGCGGCGACGGTATGGGAACGTATAGGAAACACCTTCGACACGACCGCCACGGCTGTCTCGGCACGGGCCAGCTGCAGGGAAGCGCGCAGGCCCGCGCCACCGGCACCGATCACCAGGCAATCGAAGCTCTGCCGCGCAAGTCTCATGAGGCGACCACCTTCACGCCAATCCCAACCGTCCAAATACCCAACAGCAGGAGCCAGGCAGCAATTGCGCCCAGCAGAACAAGACGTAGTGCCGGGCGCGCCGCCGTGTAGTCGAGAACCACATTGCGCACACCGACCCAGGCGTGAAACAGCACGGCCACAACCAACAGCCCGCCCGCCCCCCCGACCAGGGGTCGCCGGATCAGCGCCAGCCACTCCTCATGGGTCGATGGCGTTTGCAGCGACACCAAAAGCACCATGGGAAGGGCCAACAGCATGTAAACGGCGCTGATGCGCTGCACCACCCAGGCGCGCAACCCCGACAGCAGAGAGTTCATATGAGCACAAGGGCGAGTACCACTGCCGCCGCGGCGGCGAACACGCTGACGCCCACTGCGGTACGCCGGGCGAGCGCGAATTCCGTTCCCCGGCCCAGGTCCAGCAGCAGCAGCCGCAGGCCGGCGGCAAGATGGTGGAAAAAGGCCCAGCCGGCCACGACCAGGAAGAGCCTGCCCGGCGTGCTGCCCAACTGACCCATGGTCGCCTCGAACTCCTCCGGGCCGCGCAGGGATTGGTCCAGAAAATAGAGTAACGGGGGTAACGCAATGAACAGCAGCGTGCCGGAGATCCGGTGCAGTATGGAGGTAACCGCTGTCGGCGGGAGCCGAATAGCGAAAAGGTTGAGGAAAACCGGCCGTTGTGCATGTGTTCCCATGGTTAGGAAGTCTAGTCCGGATTTCACACCGATGACGGCGAGAAACAGGGTAAACGCATACTTACCCAAGAGCGATGTAAGTCCTTGAAAGCAGGTCGACGGCCGCATGGATGGGTGCAAGGACGCACTTATGCCGCGGGAGGGCAGGATGCCCGGAGCGGCCGCGGCCGTCGAGCGTACAGGGCTGGAAGATGATTGCTCCTGCATAATCTTCACTCCCGACATCCATGTCGGTCGTATTCACAGCGGACCTGCTTTCAAGGACTTACATCGCTCACAGCACGGCCACGACGTGATTATGCGTTTACCCTGCGGCGAGAAATCTCCGCTGGACAGGGCCAAGGGAGTGTCCAGTATTATCACGGGCGACCGGGTCCGCTATGATTGGCTGACTTTGGAACTAAGGAAATCAGGAGTCCCCAAATGCAGACCGAGTGGCAGACCTTTCTCGAAGACCTCGGAGCCAATGTCGTCGATGGCCTGGTCGCGGATTTCGGCGATCCCGGCGCCGAGCTCAAGGCCCTGGGCGGTGACGTCGTGGCGGACCTCTCCCACTACGGACTCATTGCGGCCACGGGGGATGACGCCCTGGACTTTCTCCAGGGACAGCTCAGCAATGACGTCAGGGAAGTCTCCGAGGAACACCACCAGCTGAGCGCCTATTGCAGCCCCAAGGGGCGGGCGCTGGCCCTGGTTCGCCTGTTCAGGCGCCCGGAGGGCTACTACCTGCGCCTTCCGCAGGAACTTGTGGAGCCAACCCTGAAACGCTTGCGGATGTACGTATTGCGCTCGAAGGTGATGCTTGGAGACAGCGGCGAACAACTGGTGCGGTTCGGCATTTCCGGGCCCCAGACGCCCGCCCTCCTTGCCGGGCTGATGGGCAGCGTCCCCGAGGCCGTGGACACCTCGGTCACCCGGGACGGGGTAACACTGCTTCGGATCGCCGGAACCGAGCCCCGCTTCGAGATCTATGGGCCGGTCGAACCCATGAAGGAGCATTGGCGCGCCCTGGCCCACGCGGTGCACCCGGTGGGGGCAGCGGCTTGGGGGCTTCTGGAGGTGCGCGCTGGCCTGCCCAATGTCTATCAAGGTACTGTGGAGGCCTTCGTCCCCCAGATGATGAACCTGCAGCTGGTGAATGGGCTCAGTTTTCGCAAGGGGTGTTACCCCGGCCAGGAAGTGGTGGCGCGCATGCAGTACCTGGGCAAGCTCAAGCGCCGCATGTATCTCGCCCACTTGGAGACCGAGACCGCTCCGCGCCCGGGCGATGAGCTCAATGCGAAGGAGTCCGAAAGCGGCCAGGGCGCCGGCCGTATCGTCGAAGCCCACCCCGCGCCCGAGGGTGGCTACGACCTGCTGGCGGTCGTACAGATCGACGCAGCGGAGGGGGGAGAGGTAAACTTGGGCCCCTCGGGTGACGTCCTGCATTTCCGTCCCCTGCCGTACACGTTTGAAAAAGAAGAAGACCGGCCGCAGTGAGGAGAAGAGAATGAACAACCCCCTTTCCGAGCGGTTCCTCACCGAACTGATCGATGACCTCGAAAACAAGCGCTTGGTGCTGCCGACCCTGCCCGAGGTCGCATTGCGGGTAAGAGAGGTGGTCGACGACGAGGAGGCCTCGGTAACCGATGTCACTCGGGTGGTGGCCACCGATGCGGCGCTGAGCGCGCGCCTGATCCAGGTGGCCAACAGCCCGCTGATGCGCGCCAGCCGCGAGATCACCAGTCTGGATGCTGCCGTCAGCCGGCTGGGCATGACGATGGTCCGCGACATGGTCACCAGCATCGTCATGCGCCAGATGTTCCAGGCCACCTCCGAGCTGACTGACCGCAAGCTGCGCCAGGTGTGGGAGCATAGCGTGCAGGTCGCCGCCATCGCCCACGCCATGGCCTCCCAGTTCACCAGCCTCGATCCCAAGCAGGCGATGCTTGCCGGACTCGTGCACGACATCGGGACCCTGCCAATCCTGACCAAGGCGGAGGACTACCCTGATCTGCTGGAGGACGAAGCGGCACTCGATACCGTGATTGCGGAACTCCACGCGAGGCTCGGCGCCGAGATCCTCAAGGCGTGGAATTTCCCGGAGGAGCTCGTGGCGGTCGCGGCCGAGCACGAGACCATTGCGCGCGTCTCCAAGAACACCGATTACGTGGACGTCGTCATCGTCGCGAACCTGCAGAGCTATATTGGCACGCAGCACCGTCTCGCCAGCGCCGACTGGAGCCGAATCCCCGCTTTCGCGAAGCTCGGGTTGAGCCCCGACGTAAACGTCATCGAACTGGAAGAGACCGTCGAAGAGATCCAGGAAGCACAACGGTTGCTCGGGGGATAATCGCGCTTCCGAGCGGCATGAGGCCCGCTGGTGCCGACGCTCGAGCAGCCTTCGGCCGCCTGACCTACGAAGCTCGTTGGGTCAGGCGGTCTTACCGCTAACGCTGCAGGCGTCGGAGTTTAGGCCCTTCCGGACGGACGCATGTGAGGGAAGAGCAGCACGTCACGGATGGAGGGCGAATCGGTGAACAGCATGACGAGGCGGTCGATGCCGATCCCCTCCCCGGCCGTCGGGGGCAAGCCGTGCTCGAGGGCGACGATGTAATCCTCGTCGAAGTGCATCGCCTCCTCGTCGCCAGCCTGCTTCTCTTCCACCTGCTTGCGGAACCGCTCAGCCTGGTCCTCCGCATCATTGAGCTCGGAGAAGCCGTTGGCGATCTCCCGCCCGCCGACGAAGAACTCGAAGCGATCCGTAACGAAGGGGTCATGGTCGTTGCGACGAGCCAGCGGCGAGACCTCGGTAGGATAGGCAGTAATGAAGGTGGGCTCCTTCAGGCGATGCTCCACCGTCTTCTCAAAGATCTCGATCTGCACCTTGCCCAGGCCATAGCTCTCCTTGACGGGGATGTCCAGCGTCTCGGCCACCTTGCGCGCCTCCTCCAGCGTGTTGAGCTGCTCAGGCCGGAGATCCGGATTGAAATGGAGGATGGACTCCTTCACGGTCATGCGCCGGAAGGGGCTGCCGAAGTCGTACGCCTCACCCTGGTACTGGAATTTCGCGCTCCCCAGCACCTTCTCGGCCACCTCGCGCAGCATCGCCTCGGTGAGATCCATGAGGTCGTGGTAATCGGCGTAGGCCTGGTAGAACTCCAGCATGGTGAATTCGGGGTTATGCCGCGTCGACAGCCCCTCGTTGCGGAAGTTGCGGTTGATCTCGAACACCCGTTCGAACCCCCCCACCACCAGCCGCTTCAAGTAGAGTTCCGGCGCAATGCGCAGGTACAACTCCATATCGAGGGCGTTGTGATAGGTGATGAACGGTTTTGCCGTCGCGCCGCCCGGGATCGCCTGCATCATCGGCGTCTCCACCTCCAGGAATCCATGGTGGACCAGGTATTCACGGATGTGGTGGACCACCTGCGAGCGGATGCGGAAGGTGTCGCGGGCCACGTCGTTGATGATGAGATCCAGATAACGCTGGCGATAGCGTGTCTCCTGGTCCGTCAGCCCGTGCCATTTCTCAGGCAAAGGCCGCAACGACTTGGTGAGCAGCCGGACGTTGTCGACCTTCACCGACAACTCCCCCGTCTTGGTGCGGAACAGAACGCCTTCCGCCCCGACGATATCCCCCAGGTCCCACCGCTTGAAGTCGGTGTAGACACCTTCGGGCAGGACATCGCGCTGGATGAAGAGCTGAATCGAACCGGACATGTCCTTCACATGGGCGAAGGAGGCCTTGCCCATGATGCGGCGCGACATCATACGCCCGGCGACACTGACCCGCACGGGCTCTGCTTCCAACTGCTCGGCCGAGAGATCGCTGTACCGCGCGTGGAGTTCACCCGCGACCACGTTGCGGCGGAAATCGTTGGGAAAGGCGCCCCCCCTCTCCCGCAGTTCGGCAAGCTTCTCACGGCGTTGCGCGATCAGCGCATGTTCGTCTCGTTCGATATCAGTCATCTTCTCTCTGCTTTCGAAAAATCGGTGCGTCGCAAAAAAGTGAAACAGCCGGAAACGATCAGAGTCCGCTCTTGAGGCTCGCCTCGATGAAGTCGTCCAAATCCCCATCCAGGACCACCTGGGTGTTGCCGGTCTCCACCCCTGTCCGCAAGTCCTTGATACGGGACTGGTCGAGGACATAGGAGCGGATCTGACTGCCCCACCCGATATCCGCTTTGGTCGCCTCCAGGGCCTGCTGCTCCGCGCTGCGCTTCTGCATCTCCAGCTCGTACAGCTTGGCCTTGAGCTGTTTCATGGCCTGATCTTTGTTCTTGTGCTGGGAACGGTCATTCTGGCACTGCACCACGACATTCGTGGGCAGGTGGGTGATGCGCACGGCCGATTCGGTCCGGTTCACGTGCTGCCCGCCCGCGCCTGAGGCACGGTAGACGTCGATCCGCAGGTCTGCCGGGTTGATCTCGATGTCGATATCGTCGTCCACCTCGGGGGAGACAAATACCGAAGCGAACGAGGTGTGCCGGCGGTTGCCCGAATCGAAGGGTGACTTGCGAACCAGACGATGGACCCCGATTTCAGTGCGCAACCAGCCGAAGGCATATTCGCCCTCGAAACGTATGGTGGCACTCTTGATCCCGGCCACCTCGCCCTCCGAGACCTCCAGCAGCTCGGTCTTGAAGCCGCGGCGTTCACCCCAGCGCAGGTACATGCGCAACAGCATGTTCGCCCAATCCTGCGCCTCGGTGCCGCCCGATCCCGCCTGGACATCCAGGTAGGCATTGGCGGGATCCATTTTCCCGGAGAACATGCGGCGGAATTCGAGCTGAGCCAGGAGTTTTTCGGCCTCGTTCATGTCGGCAGCCACCGACTCGGCCATCGCCTCGTCCCCTTCGTCCACGGCAAGCTCAAGCAGCTCCTGGCCGTCGGTCAGGGTTCCGTCAAGCCCCTCCACCACCCGTACCACCTGCTCGAGCTGCGCGCGCTCACGTCCCAGCTCCTGGGCTCGTTCGGGTTTGTTCCAAACGTTAGGGTCTTCCAGTTCTCGCTCGACCTCGATCAGGCGCTCGCGCTTGACATCGAAGTCAAAGATACCCCCTAAGGGCGTCCAGGCGCCCCTGCATATCTTTGATCTGGCGGGTGATCTGATTGATTTCCAGCATAACCAGTCTATTTAGACAGTTGAGAAAGAGGGGCGCAATGATACTACAGCGGCCCTCCCCCGTGAACTCGACAGGGGGAACCGCAGCACCGCGGAGGGGGTCAGATTTGTTGGTAGGAGTAGCCGGGACCGGGGTTATCGACGGGTGCATAGCCATAAGCAAGTTGCATGCCGTTGAATTCCCGCCGGACCCTGACTATACGTTTGATACCCCAAATGCGATTGAGAACCCGTTCAACCATGAAATTGAGCCGGAAAAATTCAGCAAATCGCAATATTACGCGCATGGACCACGAAAAGGTCAAAGGGTACTGGGTGCGCGTAGTAAAGGAAGGGAGACTGCATCAGCGGCTGTTCTCGGATGGGCAGTATGGCGGGTCGCGCAAGGCACTGGCGGCCGCCCGGGCTTACAGGGACGCGTTGCGGCAACGGCTCTTCGGCAAGCACGCCGAGTCGGGCCGCCGGGTATGTACAACCTTCGCCAACAACTCCTCAGGGGTGGTGGGAGTCCACTATGTGGAGAAACACCGGGGCAACTCGGTGAGCAAGGCGTACGTTGCCTCATGGTGCCCCGTAAAGGGCGGCCCCCAGCGACACAAGTATTTCTCCGTGAAGAAGCTGGGAAAACGGGAGGCGTTTCGCCAAGCGAAGGAATTCCGGCGGGCCCGCGTGGAGGAAATCCTCCAGGGCAAGTCGCCTGACGCCTGATCCGATGACACGGGGGCGATCCAAAGACCCCAGGCACGCCGTCTGCACCTCCCCTTAGGGAAACGCTGATTAATTCCGCTTCCGCCCCCGATTAAGGCATTCGAAGGCAGGCTTCGCGGGCATGACGAATTAATCAGCGTTTCCTTGGGCCCTCACGAGGCGCCCGGCGATATCTCGGCCCAGCACCGCCCTGATCGGCTGCTCCACCACGGAGCGGTGAGTCAGAGCGGCTCGCTGATGCGCACGTCCACCGGCCGGGGCTCCTGGAAGATGACCCGCGCGGCCATGGCGGGGTCCATATGGACGGCCCCGGCCTCATCCACCAGCATCACGTATTTCATCCCCATCTTGCGGGCAATCCGATGCCACGCCTCCACGCCCGCCACCACCAGGGCCGTGGCGGCCGCGTCCGCCTCCGCCCCGTTGTCGTGGATCACGGTCACGGAGGTAATCCCCTTCACCGGCATGCCGGTGCGGGGATCGAGAATGTGGGTGTACCGCACCCCTTCGAACTCGTTGTAACGCTCATAGTTGCCGGAGGTGAAAACGCTTTCGTCCCCCTGCACCTCCAAGGCGGCCAGCACCCCCTGCCCCTGGGGATGGCGGATCCCCACCCGCCAGGGCCGCTTGCCTGGCCTGCCGATGGCGCGCAGGTCGCCCCCGCCGTTGACAATGGCGTTCTCGACCCCCAGGGCACGCAGCCGCTCAATGGCCAGGTCCACCGCATAACCCTTGGCGAAGGCCCCGAAATCCAACTGCACGGCACGGTTTCTGGAGGTGAGCCCCCCCTCTTCAAGGATCACATCGTCCATGCCGGGAGCAAGCGCGACCCAACCCGCAATCGCCTCCTCCCGTGGCGGCGGGCCGTTGGGACGCTCACTGCTCTGAAACCCCCACAGCCGCAGCAGACCGCCAATGGCGGGGTTGAACAGCCCCTCACTGCGCTCATACAGTACCCGCGACTGCGCGATCAGCGGCCGCAGAGAGGGGACCACCTCACCGCGCCCTCCCGAGGCAATCGCCGCGTTCAGCTCGGTGAGCGGGCCCGGCTCCCACGCATGCCACTCGTAGTGCATCCGCTGAAAGTCCCGCGCAACTGCGTCCACCGCCCGCTCGGCAAGTTCTCGGTCGCTCCCCCAGATGCTGATATCGACGATGGTCCCGAAAACGTAGGCTTGCTGGCGATACAACTCCTCGTTGCGCTCGGCACTGCATCCCCCGACGAGAAAAAGCAGCGCCGCAAGAAGCGGCAATATGACTCGGACCATGGATGAATACCGAAAGTGTCGCGGGTAAGTTTATCTAAAAAAAATTGGTGAACGGGACCGCCCCCGGCCAACCCCGCCAGGCATGAGAGCGGCAGGCCCGCGTTCGCTTGGTGCCTTGGTGAAAATCCGGTGATCAAAGACGGCAAGCCGGAGGTTCAGACAGCGTGTTGCAGTCCCGCCACCACCGCCTTGGCCAGCTCTTCCGGAACGAACTTGGTCAGCACCGCGTCAGCCCCGGCTTTTTGTGCCTGCTCGGTATTGATGGCCCCATTCAGCGACGTATGCAGAAGGACATACAGACCGTTCAGTTTCGGGGTGCCGCGAATCTCACGGGTGAGGGTGTAGCCGTCCATCTCGGGCATCTCGATATCTGATATCACCATAGACACCGGCCACTCATCGGGGTTTTCCGCAAGGCGCCGGAGCAACTCGAGCGCCTCCTTGCCATCGCGGGCCATCAGGTACTCCACGCCGATCTGCTCCAGCGTGTGGGCGGTCTGATGGCGGGCCAGGCTGGAATCGTCCACCACCAGCAGCCTTTTGCCCGCAAGGTGGGGCAGTGCATCCTCCGGCGCAGCTACCGCGAGCCCTCCGGTGGTCACCACCACTTCACCAAGGACCTTTTCAACGTCCAGCACCTGGACCAGCTCCTCGCCGATCTCCGTGACGCCGGTAATGTAGCTCCCCGCGCCGGTGGCACGCGGCGGCGGAAGGACACTCTTCCAGTCGCAGACCACGATGCGATCCACCCGGCTGACCAGGAAACCCTGCATGGAGCGGTTAAATTCGGTGATGATCACCGAGGCGTCACACTCCCGCTGTTCCCCGCCGATGATTGACGGCCGACCGATGGCCGCCGCCAGGTCGATGACCGTCAGCGGCTCGCCCCTCAGGTGGGCGATGCCACGCACGGAGGGATGTGATTTGGGCACATGGGTGAGGTGCGGACAGGCGATCACCTCTTTTACCTTCAGCACGTTGATGCCAAAGCGCTGCCTGCCGCTCAGATGAAATAACAGCAGTTCGAGGCGATCACCGAATGCCGTGCGATCGACCTTACCCGTTGGCTCGCGCATGCTCTTCTGCCCCACCCTTGTCAGAAGGTTGCCAGTTCCGCGAGCTCTTCTTCGGAAAGCAGCTTGGCGGCGTCGATGAGGATGATAAGGCCTTCCTTGCGGTTATAGAGCCCCGAAATATACCTGGAAGCCTCTCGATTGCCCGTATCCGGGGCACCCTCGATCTTCGAGGAGTGCAGCTCCAGCACCTCCTGCACGCTGTCGACCAAAAAGCCGACCACGTGATCACCGGCCTCGAGGATCAGAATGCGGGAGGCGTCATCCACCTCGCGGCTGGCCAAACCGAAGCGGGAGCGGGTCTCGATGATCGCAACCACATTGCCGCGCAGGTTGATGATGCCAAGGACATACGGTGGTGCGCCCGGCACCGGCGAGATATCGGGACTGCGCAGGACCTCACGTACCTGCATGACGTCGATCCCATAAGTCTCATCATCCAGGTGAAATGTCACCCAGCGGGAGACGGTGTCGGTGCGTGCTTCGGCCAACTGACTCATTCGCGAAATCTCCCAATTCCGTGCAGGGCGGAGCTCTGGGGCCTGTATCGGCCAGTATCCGGAAAAGCTTTAGTGCGCGTCGAAAAAGGCCAAAACCAGGCCAAGACCATTGGAGCATGGGACGAAGGGGGTCCCGGTCCAAGGGTTCGGCGGCTTGGAGACGAGGCAAAGCCGCCCTCCCCAAGCCGGCTCCATTAACACACTATATACCACGTGGTTGAGGGATGTCCCCATGAGCGACTGCCCGGGGCAGGGTGAACGCATACTTACGTCACGGCCGTGCTGTGAGCGATGTAGGTCCTTGAAAGCAGGTACGCTGTGAATACGACCGACATGGATGTCGGGAGTGAAGATTATGCAGGAGCAATCATCTTCCATCCCTGTACGCTCGACGGC